>JBKKHI010000013.1:0-90030 GCA_046614585.1 Natrialbaceae archaeon A-arb3/5
CAACTCGATTTCGTGATGGCGATGGCTCCTGGTTCGGATCCGATCGACCTCAACGAGACGACGGTGCAGTTCATCGGTGAATCCGGTGAGGAAACGGTTTCCATTACACCAGATACGGGTGGAGACCATCCCGATGACGAAACCGCTACAATAACCAACATTCAGGGTGTTGGTGACGGCGATAGTGGTGACGAAGTGGACATAAATGATGGCCCAGTGCTCACAGATACCAGTGACCGCGCTGAAGTCTCCTTTTATCTAGCTGACGACGACGCGGATGCGATTGATGGCATGGGAGATGCCAACGAACTGTATGATGCACTTGAGGAAGGAGAACGCCTAACGGTATCGTTCACGACGGATTCGGGTGCGACGACGCAGACGGAAGTCCGCGTTCCAACGACGATCACCGACGACGATGAATACGTGAGTCTGTAACAATGTTTGGAAACAACACAACTGAACGCGGTCAAGTGGGAATCGGTACGCTCATCGTGTTCATCGCGATGGTGCTGGTCGCCGCGATCGCCGCGGGCGTCCTGATCAACACGGCTGGAATGCTGCAAACGCAGGCCGAAGCAACCGGTGAAGAAAGTACTGACCTCGTCTCCGAGCGCATCGATGTGACGAACGAAGTGGGTATCGTCTCTGATACGCAAGCTGATCCCGACGATGAAGAGGGTGATGATCGAGGTGAACTCAAAAAAATACAGCTCGGTGTGACAGGTGCGGCTGGCGCTGATGATATTGATCTCAACGAGACAATCATCCAGGCTGTCGGGCCAGAAGGTCAAGAGAATCTCGTACTAGCAGACCCAGACGAAGGTGACGGTTTTGATGGTGACGGTGATGACCATAGCGCTCCGGCCCACGAGATCCAAACAGGTTACTTCGCCGTTGAAGATGTAGATGATGGCGACTTCGTAGATGCCGATGAAGCCGTTCTGAACGAAGATAACGGCGATTACACTATTGTGATTAACCCGAAGGTTGAGCCTTTCGGTGAACTTGGAGATGATGACCTAGAAGATCCAGGTGATGGTGATACTGATTCAGACCCCAGTGCTCTTGATGAGAATGATGTCTTCGGCGAGGGCGACGAAGCGACTCTCGATATCGTCTCGCCATCGGGTGCAACCACACAGGTCGAACTGCGCGCACCTGATCTCTTCACCGAGTCCGGTGAAGCCGTTCACCTCTAAGCTGAGCACATTGAACGACGATTATTTTTTAGCGTGTGACTGACGGACTGCTGTCCTGATTCACTGGCAGCCGCAGGGTTCTGTCTCGATACACGGTCGTCTCGCCACAGTCTGTGATACGTGCTGACGTGGAACTCGACGTGGCCAGAGCGCTTTTAAGATATTGAGATAACACACAACGCAGAGAATGGGGTTCAGCACGAGCGGCGCTGTCGTCATTATACTTATCGGCTTTCTGGTCGCCGTCAGCGTCATCGTCCCCACGATCTTTGAGGTCGGCGCGACGACCGGCGAGGCCTTCGGCGCTCAAACCGACCAGTTACGAGACCAGCAAAATACTGACATCACTATCGAGTCGTTCAAGAACGAGACCAACGAGGAGGAAGATCACACTGCGGTGTTGAACGTCACCAACGAGGGCGCAAACTCCCTGTCCGTCGCCGGGACGGACCTCGTGGTCAACGGCGAGTACTATCCGGTAAACGGCACCGACGAGACGACGACCATTGTCGCCGGACCGGATGACGAGCGCTCGAACAGCGACATCTGGTCGCCGGGAACCCACCTCGAAATCGAAATCGACGACACCGATCTCGAGACCGAGATCACCGGCGAGGACGACCGCGTCCGAATCACGACCGAGCGTGGGATCGCCGCCGGTGCTACGATTACCGAACCCGAATCTGACGAGGAGGAAACGACCGACGACGGAGGCGAGGAGTAGATGGCGAGCGTCTCAGCCACCCATCTGATCATGTTCATCGGCAGCCTCGTCCTCGCCTCAGCCGTCGCCGGGACGGTCATCATGGAGGTTGGGCAGGTGAGTGACTCGATCGAAACTCGCGGGTCGAACGTTGCCCAAGAGATCGAGACGGAAGTGGCGATCATTAGCGACGAGACGCAACCTGATGCGATGCTCGAACTGAACGAGGACGAAAGCAGTGGGGAGAGTGATGTGTACAATGTCACAGTTCTCGTCAAGAACATCGGAAACGAGGATCTCGTTGCGGATCCACAGACTGTCGACGCGCTCGTCGACGGCTCCTACGCCACGGTGACGGCCGTCGAACGCGTCGACGCCGACGACACCACCTGGCGGACGGGCGGCGTTGCGGAGATTACGATACCGAATCGGGAGCTGGACGGAGATTCCGAAGTAACGATCATCGTCAGCGGCAACGAGGATACGATCAATTTCCACGTAGGGGATGGCGACAACGGTGATACTGAATCATGACACTGATACTATTCAGCGAACTCGGCGGCGACGACGAATCGGACGACGACCCCGACGAGGGCGGTGAAGACGACCTGCTCGGTGGCGACGACGACCTGATCGGCGAGGAGATGGGGTTCGACGACGGCGACGACGGCAACGACGAGACCGAACTCACCTACCGCCTAGACGAGGTCGAAAAGGAAATCGATTCGCTCGGCAACAAGGTCGAGACCGTCCGCGGCGAGAACGAACAGATCAGCGACTCCATCTCGACGGTCGAACAGAACGTCGACAAGCTCGTCGACCTCTACGAGCTCGTTACTCACGGCGTCAACCCCTTTGTTGGCGATCAGGAGATCGGTAACGCGTTCGAAACGGCTGCCGAGCAGGGTGGCTTCGGCGCGAGCGACGACCCTGCTGACGAGATCGATGAAGAAATCTCGGGGGCCAGTGCGGAGGACTTCCTCGACGACGATATCGACGAAGAAGACGACGAACCGTTGTTCGAGGAGAACGACACGTTCGATGACGAGGAAACCTTTGACGAAGACGACACGTTCGACGAGGATGAGCCAGCGATGGACGATGATCCCTTTGAAGACTCGCTCGACGATGAAGAGGAGTCAGATGACGATGCGGAAGCAGAAGACGACCCATTCGACGAAGACGAGGGGGGTGTCGGCGAACCCGAATCCGATCTCGACGAGGTCAAAGGTGAACCGGACATCGACGAGGAACTCGAAGCGGATCCAAACGAGTTCGAAGACGACGACACCGACGAGCCGATGGTCGGACTGGAAGACGCGGCAAACGGCGAGATCGGCGAGCCGCCGTATCTCGTTCGTCACCCCTCCCAGAACGCGTCGGAGCTTGCGACTATCGAGTGGGTCAATTTCCTCGTCGACTCGGCAGGTCTCGAGGGGGCAGCTCAGACGATTGCCTACTACGAAACGATCGGCTGGATCTCACAACCGGTTGAGACGTACCTGCTGTCGCTGCTGAATGGGTTCGGTGACGACTCGTCGGCACCGGCAGATGACCCCGAGCCGCGGTCGGTACTCAGTACGGGAGAACACAAGCTGAGCCTGCAATATATCGCGTGGATCGCGACGCCCGAACAGACGATCAGCCTATTTGATGGGCAGTTGAGCGCCTCGACGACAGAGTAACAGATGGGGTTGGCGGGGGGCCGGAAGGTTTGTATGCCGCGCATCGAGACGTAATCCGTAGACGAAGCCGTCTCGAGCCACGGGTAGCAACGAAGACGAGACAGGCCCCACGAAAACTATGGGAATCGTTGGAAACGCAGTCGCAGTGAACGATCTCAGTAAGTCCATTATTCGGGCGTACGACGAGATGGATCTTCCGGCGAAGATCTACGTACCCGGGATCGTTTTCCCTTCGTTTCTAATTTTCATCGCGACGATCGCTGCGGCCGTGGTGTTCGATGGCTTCCTTCTCGTTCGGCTTCTCCTTCCGGTGTTCGGACTGTTGATTCTGGTTTCTGCGATCGGCTATCCGCGGTTGGCCGTCGACCAGCGACGGATCGAGATGGAAAATCGATTCCACCTCTTCGTTATCCACATGACTATTCTGTCGACGACGAACATCGACCGGATGGAGGTGCTTCGACGTCTTGCAGCCGAAGAAGAGTACGGCGAGCTGGCGGACGAAGTGCAACGTGTCGTCGATCTGGTCGACGTCTGGCACCTCAGTCTCGGCGATGCGTGTCGCAGACGAGCACAGGGTGTTCCGAGCGAATCCGTTGAGGACCTCCTCGAACGAATGGCGTACACGCTTGGGGCTGGTCAAGAACTCGACGAGTTCCTCTTTCAGGAGCAAGACGTACTGATCGAGAAGTACTCGACCGTCTATCGCCAGTCACTTGGCAATCTGGACGTTATTAAGGACCTCTACCTCTCGCTGATTATTTCGATGACGTTCGCACTCGTGTTTGCGATCGTGTTGCCGCTGCTGACGGGGAACGATCCGACGATCACTGCGAGCATCGTCATCGTTCTGTTTATCTTCGTCCAAATCGGCTTTTTCTTCCTCATTCGGGCGATCGTTCCCGACGATCCGATCTGGTATCTCGAGGACGGGTACCGAACGATGACGAAAAAGCGACTCCTGGGCTCGACGATTCTCGGTCTTGGCCTGAGTACGTTCATCATCCTGTGGATGGTTCTGGCGTTTTACGGACTGACCCCGGACTTTGGGTTCATACAGAGCGCTATTCCCCGTCTCCTTTACATGCCGATCGCGACGTTGCCGCTTTTGATACCGGGACTCGTCTTCTGGTACGAGGAGAAGCAGGTCGTCGAGCGCGACCGAGCGTTTCCAAACTTCATTCGCGCGCTCGGGACGAGCGAGAGCGCAAAACAGAGTACGACCTCTGAGGTGCTCTCGACGCTTCGAACGAAGGACTTCGGACCGCTGACTGAGAACGTCGACAGGCTGTATCGACGGCTGAACATGCGACTCAACACCGAGAAATCCTGGCGGTACTTCACTGGCGATACGCACTCGTTTCTGATCCAGAAGTTCAGCGAGATGTATCTCGTCGGACGAGATATGGGTGGTGGTCCAAAACGGCTCGGTGAACTCATCAGTGAGAACATGAGCGAGATTACCAACCTGCGCGACGAACGTCGTCAGAAAGCGACGACGCTAGTCGGTGTAATATACGGTATCACCGCAGCATCGGCGTTCGCGTTCTTTATCGGACTCGAGTTAGCCGTGTTGCTCTCGAGTTTCGACATCGATATGCAAGGCGAAATCATCGGTGGCTCGCTGATCCATACCGACCAGTACAACGTGCCAGCCCTCCGATTCCTGATCGTCCTCGTGTTGATCTTCAACGCGTTTATCTCGTCGCTCGTGCTCCGCGTGGCCGACGGCGGGCACTTTGGCAACTCGTACGTTCACTTTACGGCCCTGCTGTGGATCGGTGCGGTCACTGGGACGATCACGGAGTGGTTGGTAAGCCTGATCATTACCGTCGATCTCTAAGAGGCTACCCGGCCACAACACAAATGCCAGTGCAGTCACAACGATCGTATCATGAGCACTGAGCGTCCGCAATACGATCTTCCGTCTCGCGGAATCGAGTCAGTACAGAGCGGACTACTTCTGTTTGGATTTACAATCCTGCTGTCGATTTTCATGGGCGCCGTGATCCTCGTCAACGGTGCCTGACCAACAGCAGTTCGGCCGTACTCACTCGATTGCGTTGAGGAGGTCCTCGAGCGTGCTGGATCTGGTGAGACCGTGTTCGTTTGCGGTTCGACGAATCTGTTCCGAGGAAAGCGGCGGGGTGAACTCCGATTTAGCCAACAACAACTCTGCAGTACGCTGTGTTGGAGTGTCGGTCGCAACGTGTTGAGAGTACCAGAGGACAAGATTATCGAACGTACTCACGACGTCGTCTGAAGTCGTCCGGTGACGAACGGCTCTCGTATCGAACGACGAGACGATATCGATTGCATATCTGGAGTCTGTCCGTTCGAGTTCGTCAGCGAGTATCGACCGCGCTCGTTCGGGACTTCGAATCGGTGACTGGCCACCGGTCGCGTTCGACTGTGTGGGTTCCGACTCGTTGTCCGGTGGCGATGTGTGGCGCTGCTCTTGATTTCGCTCAGGTTGTGTCGACTCGCGACGCTGTGGAACGTTCGGTGGACTGTGATCAGCAGAGACGACGTACCGACCGTCCGCTACTTCGGCGACGTATGGACTGTCGCTAATATCGAGTTCGTCGGGTGACAGAACACCACTGCCGTCGGAGCCCGACGGCTGTTCGCCCGGAAGTACGGGTGGCACGTCGGCGCTTTCCTTTGGGTCTCCCTTGTTATTGTCCGTCATGGCCAGTCGGATACCTAGCGTTCGGTGTGAATCAAAAAGAAACCTTTGTTTAGAGATATATTGTTATAATTCTGAATTGATCGGATCTGAATTATGGCGTAATCGAAGATGTCGATGGAACACGTCACAGTGTAATATCAACGGGGACGGCCACAATCACTTAATACATTGATTCTCATAGTAGTCACAGATGTCTACCTGTAGCCGTTCGAAACGAGAGTACGACACTGTGACCCCCAAGTGTCTGCGATGCTCTCGATCGGCTACGGGTGAGAGTGCAGTCCACGTGATGTAGTCACCATGTTATTATCCATAATCGGAAACATACTTGGAAACGAGGATGAGAACGATTCTAGTTCGTCCGGGAGCGCCAATGACGAGTTGATGGACGGCGAGCTCGCAGGCGGAATGAGCAAAGAAGAGCTGATGCCCGGCTCGAGCTCCGGCGGCGGAAGCGATGACCTTGGAATGGACGGTGGTAACGATCTCGGGATGGGCGATGGCGATGACCTCGAAATGGGTGGTGATGACGAGTTCGGAATGGATGGCGGCGGTGATCCCTTCGGTGACGGCGGCGATGGTGACGACGACCTGCTCGACGACGGCATGGACGGCGGTGGCGGAAACATGTCGATCGAGGATATCGACGACGGTGACAGCGGCGTTTCAAGCCAGATCGAATCCCGAGTCAACGACATGGAGAACGAAGTCGGCTCGCTCGCATCGACAGTAAACACCGTCCAAAGCGAAAACGAGAACATAAGCGACTCGCTCGAGGAGATCGAAGAAAACATCCGAAAGCTCCTCGAGGTGTACGAGATGGTCACTCAGGGGGTCAACCCGTTCGTCGAGGACGATTCCTTGAACGACTCCTTCGGAGGCGGTGCACCCGGCTCAGGAAACTTCGGCGGGAACAGTCTCTTCGATGGTGACGACGATACCCCCGAGGAAAGCGACGAAGTCGACGACGATATTGCCGACGCAGAGGCCGAAGAGTTCCTCGACGAGAGTATGATCGACGGCGAGGATGATGGGTTCGACGACGAGTTCGACGACGATGGGCTCGACGATGAGTTTTCGGACGAGGGTGAGGATCAAGATGACTTCGGCTCGGCCGACGGCGACGATGGCGACCTCTCGTTCGACGATCTGAAATCGGAGTATGACTCAGGCGATGCGGAATGGGGTGAAGGCGAGTCAGAATCGGCAGACGACGATCCGTTCGAGTCGGACGACGATTCAGAACTGGCAGACGATACTGCGAACGAAGACGACGTATTCGAGGAGGATACGACGGACGACGCGTTGTTCGACGACGAGCGTGACGAGACAGAGCCACTTGCCGAGACGACCGAAGCGACCGACAAATCGCCGGTTGATGACGAACCCGAGCCGGTGACAGCCGAGCAACCGAGTGCAGCCTGGGACGACGGCGATCGTCCGTATCTGGAATCCGTCCCCTCGGAATACAATACCGAGTTCGTCGTGATGGACTGGTTGGATTATCTGGTAGAGGAAGCCGGGCTCGAGGGTGCAGCACGAACGGTGCGGTTCTACGGGTCGGTCTGCTGGGTAAGCCCATCCGTCGAAGAGTACCTTCAGACGACGCTGAACGGATTCGATGGCGGACCCGATATCGACGACCCCGACCCACGTTCCTCGCTCGGTGTCGATCACAAGCGAAGCCTGTGGTGGATCAACCAGATCGCGACACCGGCGAAAAAACGTCTCGAATTCGAGGAATGGCTGGAAACCGAACGGGTTTCGGCACCACAACGTTTGAACGTGACTGGTCCCTCGTCGTCCATCCCGGATCAGGACAAAACGTCGGCGGAAGCGCCCAACGAGGTCAGCTACACTGATCCATCGGTTGATGACACCGACACTGCGTCGGAGATGCATACCGAAAACGACGATTCGGTGTCTGACCCGTCAGCAGCCTCGCCCGATCACGACGAGGGCCAGTCGTCCACTGAGAGCGAGGCTGAACTGGACAACGGGAGCGCTCAAAAGATCCGCATCGATGAAACAGAGTCGAACACAACCAATGTCGACGACGTCGATGACGCTGACTTCGATGGACAACCCGCGATAGCACAACCGAGCGGTGGCGGCGACGGTGAACGGATGATCTGGGTTGATTCGGACGTCGTGTTATCCGACTCGGGAGTCGAAGTCCGTCAGTCACGGCCGAGCTACGAACGCGACGAGCGAGTCGAATACGTCACGTCGTTGCTCCAGTCCGCTGAACTCGAGGAAACGACTGATCTAGAGGGGTGGCAACGAGAACACGTAAAACCGCTCGTCGCGCCGGACGATGACACCGAACTCGAACGCTGGCAAGTCGAACTCATTCGATCCCTGTTTGCATCGGACGAAGACGGAGCACAGGCACGCTGAGGTGAAACCATGAGCAACTTAAAGAACATCTTCTCTATCGGACTGGACGATCGTGACAGGCTCAACAAAGAACTCGGTGGCGGCATTCCGACCGGAAGTATCGTGCTGATGGAAGGCGATTACGGTGCCGGAAAAAGCGCGATTTCTCAGCGATTCACCTACGGCCTGTGCCAAACGGGAAAATCAGTCACCTTCCTCTCGACGGAGCTCGAGGTAAAGGGGTTCGTCGACCAGATGGACTCGCTGAACTACAACGTCGAAGAGCATCTCCTGTTCGAAGATCTGCTTTTCCTTCACGGTGACCTGGATAGTGGTGGCGTCCTCTCGTCGACGGACGAAGACGAGGACAACCGCCAGGACCTGCTTACGGATCTGATGGACGAGGATACGCTCTGGTCCGCGGACGTCATTATCATCGACACCTTCGACGCAATCTTGCGAAACGATCCGAAGTTCGAGGCGCTCGTCAGGCAAAACGAGGAACGCCAAGCAGCCTTAGAAATCATCTCCTTTCTACGGAACGTAATTTCACAGGGGAAAGTCGTCATCCTCACAGTCGACCCCTCGACGGTTGGCGAGGAGGCGATCGGCCCGTTCCGATCGATCGCCGACGTCTTCATCGAACTGGAAATGATCGAGGTCGGAAACGACATTCGACGGCAGTTATTTATAAAACGATTCGCCGGAATGGGTGAACAGGTCGGTGATCGAGTCGGATACTCGGTTCGATCGGGCGTCGGTATCGTGATCGAAAACCGGAGTGTCGCCTAATACGGTGTCTGTTGCATGACCGAAATGGGACGGCCGAAACCGTCGGACGAGCTTCAGGAGCTTGCGGCTCGTCGGCCACATCTTCGGGAACATTTAAAGAAATTTAGACAAATTACCGGCGAGTTTCCGGTGTTGATCGACGAGCCGACGGCCGAGTACGAATCCGATCATCCGAACGTGCTGTACCCCGTCGGCGGACCGATCTACAGCCACATCTACGGCGACGTCGGAACCAAAATGCAGTACTTCGCGGTCGAACCGACGCTGTCCGAGGAAGAACAGGACGTGTTCGGAAAGGTCAAAGACTCGCTTCTTCGTCGGAGTGCGAGCAAGAAAGCACCGGAACAGGAAGCGGAGTACGGGGATCGGATCGAGGAGTTACTCGGCGAGACAACGCACATCAAAGGCGAAGAGATCGACAATCTGATAGAGCGGATCAAAGTCAAGTTCCACCCAGGAATCCAGGAAGTTCCCCGCGAAACGTACGAAAACATTCGATACCGTCTGAATCGTGATATCGTCGGTCTCGGCCCGCTCGAGCCAGTTATGCGCGACCCGGCGAACGAGGACATTCACGTGATCGGACCAAACGGGTGTTTCGTTGACCACGGAACCTACGGCATGGTCGAGACGACCGTCGACTTCGGCACCCAAGAGGAGTTCGACAGCTGGCTTAGCAATATGGGCGAACGGATCGGAAACCCAATGACCGACGCGGAGCCGATCGTCGACTCGACGCTACCGGACGGCTCGCGTCTGAACGTCATTTACAGCGAAGACGTGAGTGTGAAAGGGCCGAGCCTCACCATCCGTCAGGGAGACGAGGTGCCGCTCTCTGTGACCCAAATTACGAACTGGGGAACCTTGTCACCCCAGTTGGCAGCGTACCTCTGGCTCTGTCTCGAGAACGAGCGAACCGTCTTCGTCGTCGGCGAGACGGCGTCGGGGAAGACGACGACGCTGAACTCGATCATGTCGTTCATTCCACGGGACTCGAAGATCTACACCGCTGAGGACACGGCTGAGGTGTTGCCGCCCCACGACACCTGGCAGCAGCTGTTGACTCGCGAGAGTCGCAGCGAGGACAGTGCCGACGTCGACATGTTCAACCTGGTCGAGGCGGCGCTGCGTTCCCGTCCAGAATACATCGTCGTGGGTGAGGTCCGTGGTGAAGAGGGTCGAATGGCGTTCCAGGCGGCCCAGACCGGCCACCCAGTGATGCTGACCTTCCACGCGAGCGACATCGTCTCGATGATCCAGCGATTTACCGGTGACCCGATCAACGTCCCCGAGACGTTCATGGACAACGCCGACGTGGCGCTGTTCCAGAACCGGGTCAAACAGGGCGACAACGTCCTCCGTCGTGTCACGAGCGTTCAGGAGATTGAAGGCTACTCCGAACAGATGGACGGCGTCGTCACCCGACAGGTGTTCTACTGGGACCCAGTCGAGGACGAGATCGTTTTCCAGGGGATGAACAACTCCTACGTCTTAGAAGAGCAGATCGCGACCCTGCTCGGGTACGCGGACACACGAGATATCTACGACGACCTCCAGTTCCGCGCCGACATCATCGAGCGGATGATCCAGGAAAACATTCTCGAGTATCACGAGGTAAACGAAACGATCGACGCCTTCCAGCGCGACGGCGTCGAAGGACTGCCGTTCCACGCGACTCGCCCAGACTAATTACCACGTCACCGCGAATGGATATGAGACGTACTGTTTCAGCAAACGAACTGACATTCTCCTATTAGAAACATAGCAGCCGATACCCCCCAGAGTGTGAATGGAATCGGTTTCCCGGTACCCCACAGTGTGAATGGTCCACCACCTAGGGTACCACGATTAAGAGATTCTAATAGCGTGGGTCGTAGGACGGTTGGAGATTTCTCGCCTCTCCAGCAGCGCATCGGCTTTGGCACAAGTGCCTCGCCTTAGAATATTGTTCCACCCAAAGACGTCCCTCGTCTCGGTCGAGGCAATAGGATGCTTCGACCCCCACAAGGGTCCGACTGTAACCTTAATCTAGCTGGCGAATATATTACTCAAACAATCAATCACCTCGTTATCGGGGCCTTCCGCAGTTCTCCATAAGAGCGTTAATCACTCCAAGATCGACGAGCTGTTGCAGCATCTCCCCGAATGCTGGCTGAGACATATTCTCTTGAGATCAGCCACCACAGTGTAACTATGGGGTGTTCCGCAGCTCTACATAAGAGCGACACGAGATTCGCTGATGTCCTCCAAACCACCAACCCCACCAGCTGGCCTCTCTACGGAGATCGTTGACACTATCAATAAGTCCGTTCCGTACTGCCTTCGGGACATTGCCCGCTACGCCGAGGAATTGGCCGAACACAAAGAGCGCAAAACTCGTCTTGAGGAGAAATCAGACGAGGTCGACATTGAGGAGTGACCTAATCGCCTCCCGGACGATACCCCCACGAAGGCGACAATCACGACCAAAGCGATCAACGATAATCGCTACTACTACTGGCAGTGGCGGGAAGGAGAGAACATCTGCTCTCAGTATAAGGGTCGAGTCAACCCAGATGAGTGAGACCTATGTAGATCAATCAGAACTAAGAATAGAGGTTGTGGACCACCCCGGGTGTCGAGTGTAAATGGGCGTGAAAACGGGTAATATCCCAGTTAGACGGTGTTTTTGCTATACACAGAGCTGAAGCTCCGAGAACCCCAGTGGGACACCCCGGCCGTCAAGTGTAAAACCGTGAATTACTCTTTGGGAGAAAATCGTTGATCAGATTCAATAGCACTTTGGACAACTTCCGGCTCTTCGAGTAGGTAGTAGAAGTTAGTCATACCCTTCCCACGACCACGACCAACCCGATCTGTGACTCCAAGAATGTCAAGAAACGCCTGTTCATTCAGTCGATCGGCCATCCGTCTTTGTGAGAGTGGATCTATATCGAGTGATTCAGTGAGCTGCTCGTATCGTTCATAGATCCTGCGGGTAGGGAATTCTTCCTGTTTGCTCCCGTCTGCGATTAATGAGAGCGCATACACTGCTGCTTTCGATTGTGTTGGCTGGTCTTGTAGGAGCTTAGAAAACCGATCGATATCTGCTTTTTCTCGCGCATCTCGAACGTGTTCTTCGCGGACGATATCACTATGATCGTCCTTCGCGAGTTCACCGGCGTTGCGAAGAATATCCAGTGCCTTTCGAGCGTCGCCATGTTCCTGTGCGGCGAACGCAGCCGCGAGAGGGATCACGTCATCGGTGAGGACGCTTTCATGAAACGCATCTTTACGATGGCGCATGATTTCACGGAGTTGATTTGCATCGTAGGGAGGGAAGATAAACTCACGTTCTTGGAGACTGCTTAGAACTCGTTCGTCCAGCGAATCTTTAAACGAGATTTTGTTGCTGATCGCGAGAATACCCACCTTACACGAATCAAGCTTGCCAGCCTCTCCGGCTCGGGAAAGTTGCATTAGCACGTTGTTCTCCTGAAGTTTGTCAACCTCATCAAGGATGATGATGACGACATCATGTAGGGTATCGAGAATCTGCCATAGTCGATCGTAGTATGCATTTGTCGAGAGCCCAGAAAGTGGTACAGAGATGTCCGTTTCGTCTGGTTGATTGAACGTTCGTCCGAGTTTGATAACTACTTGTGTTTCTGTTGTCGCCTGAGTACAATCGATATATGCGCGATCAAGTCTTGTTCCTTGGTCCCGGGCAAAGTTTTCAGCACTTAGAGTGACGTGTTTAGCAACGAGACTTTTTCCTGTCCCCGTCTTTCCGTAGATCAACGTATTCCTTGGCTTCCCACCCTGGATAGCGGGATGGATACTGTTGGCGAGGTTAGATATTTCCTCTCCACGACCAATGATCCGTTCTTCATCCGGAATGTGTTCAATATCGAGGAGTTCTTTATCCGCAAAAATTGAGTCCTCGCTTTTCCAGATTGAGTCGAGGGAGCTCTGATTGTCATCACTCATTTGGCGATCGACCTCGAAGTACCCGCCTCATATTACACACGACAGTCGGTGTAGTATATAAAACTATGTCTTCTTTAGACACCACCTGTCGAGTGTAACTGGGAATATACACCGCCAGAAAAGCCTAGGAACAGGGAATAGAATAGTGGCTATCATAGAATAGTAATATAGAGCGGTTCCCCGGGTGTCGAGTGTAACAGCAGTATATGTTCGATGTCTGTAGGCCGAACCCCTATCTGATGTGTCGCACCCTTGAAGACACACACCCCGGGTGTCGAGTGTAAATCATCCATATTAGTCGGTTGAGACCCGTTCTGTCTTAGTTAGAATATATAGAAACACAGTTATATCGAATGACAGGGTATAGGCGGGAAGAACGATGACTCTGTAGCAGGCATGTTTTAGCTGATGAATTAAGGAGAAATCACGATCTTTTCCCTACTGTACTTATAAATGAATTGTATAGTATATCGACATCGTATTTACACAGCCAACTGCCTGTGGTCTCACTTCATCTATTGCCTATACAATAAAATATATAATATAGTTGTAGATAGTAGTAGGAAATAATCGCAAAACGATATTTAGAGAACTCTTCTGCAAGAAAAGCGGCGTATAGCTGTCCCTGATGTATTATTGAAAGACGACTCGCATCCACTGTATCACCGATTTACACTCGACACCCGGGGTGTGTGTGTGGTACAGGTCACTTGATATGCCGTTTAGTGTGAGTTAGTACACGGTCCTCGACGAACTCGATGATCTTCCCGATAAAACCTTGTGGCTTTGAGCATCTGTACGCGGTAATTCGTCCGGTGGCAGTAGTAGCGGCTCGCACGATCTCGTTCATAGAATATTGCGTCGATAGCAGCGTGTTCGGATGGATCGTGTAGCTCGAAGAACAGGAACCGCTCGGTTACGCGGACACGCGCGACATCTACAACAATCTCCAGTTCTGCGCGGATATCATCGTCATCGGCTTGTAGAACTCATGCCGCCAGATGCTCTATGAGATGGGGACCCCGCATCGTGGGCTTCACAAATCTGGATCGCGGTCAGCACGTTCCCTATTGACGTCCACGCGAGTTCCTGAGTTGGCTCGTTCGACCGCGAGACGAGGTCAAGGACACCGCTGAGGTTCGTCTCGCCGTAGAAGAACATGTTCGATTCGTCGATGATCGCCCGACTGGGCACGTTGTACCGCGCTGGTGAGTGGGTGGCACGGCCGTAACTTGACAACGAGATCGCGATGCGGAGTGGGCGGGGTTTGTTGTTTCAATCCCGTGCTTGGTTTTTGGCCGTTGCAATGGCCAGTATCTCACTACTCCTCAACGTCGTTCACCAGACTACACGTTCTGGGAACGCTAAAGCGGGTATCTTCCGCGCTGTTAGCGCTGTGAGCCTCAGTTGTCTGCTTCCTCGACAGTATTAACGAGCGTGCCGATTCCTTCGACCTCGACCTCGACGGTATCGTCGGGGTAGAGCTGAATGTCCTGGAACGTGCCGACGCCCTCCGGCGTCCCCGTCGCGATGATGTCGCCGGGTTCGAGCTGCACGCGCGAGGAAACGAACGAGACGAGGTCCGCAACCGATCGGATCATCATCTCCGTACTCTCGTTTTGCATCGTCTCGCCGTTGACTCGCGAGCTTACTTCGAGGTCCTGTGGATCGTCGACTTCATCGACGGCGACGTACGGACCGACCGGCGTCGTATCCTGCATCGCTTTACCCGAGAACCAATCGAGCATCTCGTCGTCGCCGACCTGAAGCCCGAGCTGGAGGTCTCGCGCCGACGTGTCGTTCAAAAGCGTGTATCCGGCGACGTAGTCGAGCGCCTCGTCCTCTGAAACGTGACGGGCGGGTTCGCCGATTACGGCCGCCAGTTCGGCCTCGTAGTCGATTTCGTCGGTGACGCGGGTGTGATACTCGATCGGTTCCTGATGACCGACGAGCGTTCGCGGGAGCTTCATGAACACCAGCGGCCACTCGGGAACTTCGATGTCCGACTCCTCTGCGTGGGCCTCGTAGTTCAAGGCCGCACAGAAGACGGTGTTCGTATCTGTCGTCGGCGGCAGATACGAGATCTCCGAGACGTCGAACGTCTCGCCGTCGACGTCGGCAGCGTCCGACGGTCGGGAAAGCGCATCCTGGAACGAGTCGAACTCGGCGGTTACATCTCGAACGGTATCTCCCTGAAAGACACCGATATGCGGCTCATCATCGATTTTGAAGCGTCCAATACGCATATGAGACGTATGTCAACAGGTGGCCTTGATTCTTTCCTTCATTTTTTATAAGACTGGTAATCGGAAGACTATCTCATCCGTCGTATGAAAGAAGATCACTGCAGGGAGTAACGGGCGAGAGGGGGCCTACCACTGTAGATCAGTATCCGCGTCGCGACGAGAGATCTGGTTCTTGTTCTTGCTGAAATCGAGGTCCTTGTTGAGAACGGTCTCATCGGGGTGGTTCCATTCTTCGTCGCAGTCCGTACACTGCCACACCTCTTGGAACCTCCCATCGTCTGACTTTCGTCGCTCTGCCTGGACCTGCTCACCACAATGCGGACAGTGCTCTGGCATAGAGGGACGTAGTCGCGGAACACCCATATATCTGTTCGACGGACTCGTTTGCGACCAAAAGAACCCCGTCCGCGTAGATTCCATCAGGTTCGACTCGCAAACGGAGTAGTGACGGCGGGATTCACACTTGATTATTGAACTAATCAAGCGTGTATTGAGATGAGAGTTATTTTCCGAAATCGTGGCTCCTGAGACATCATACCCCGATCCCCGATTCCATGTATTGGATAGCGCTATACAAAATTATTCAGTTGCACTCTGTGACTCTCTTCCTGACCGCTACCTGCTACCGTCGAAACACCGAAGTCATTTGGCTGTATACATCAATGTGTAATGGGCGATAAGACCATTCGGGTGTCCGAGAAGACCTGGCGGAAACTCCGAGCGCGGAAACGCGGCGATGAGAGCTTCGAGGCCGTAATCGAGCGTGAACTGGAAGACGACGATCCGCTCGCCGGATTCGGCGCGTGGAGTGAGACGACGATTGATGAATCCGTGCGTGAAGTTAAGGAAGAGATGGACGAAGAGTTCGAAGTTGGGCCATGAAGGTCCTCGATAGTAGTTTCTGCGCCGATTTCCTCCGCGGGCGAGAGTCGGCGAAAGAGTACCGACTCGACAACCAAGACGAGAGTTTGATACTCACATCCGTTGGCTACTACGAACTGTATCACGGTGCAGTGAAAGAAGGCCGTGATCCGGTCCTCGTTGACGATGACCTACCGTGGGTGGAGCGTATAGAGTACAATCGATCGCACGCCCTCGAAAGTGCCCGAATCCGCCAGGAGTTAGACGAAAACGGCACGCGAATCCAGCACCCCGATATGATGATCGGGGGAATTGCCCGGTCGCTGGATGTTCCCGTCGTCTCCGCTGACGAAGGGTTCGAACAGATCGAAAAGCTCGACGTCGAGAATCACCGCGAGCTGTACTGAGAACGGAGCCTCCGATTGTCTCTCGTCTCTCGCGTCGGGTTTGCTCGGAATAACGAAAAGCGCCGAAAAATTAATTACGAAACGTAGGCAACAGTGGTTCGTTCCGTGATCGAATCACGGAACAGACAGCCCACTAACATCCGACCGATGGAAACGGTCGAATCATAACCCACTTTTCGCTTTTGTGCGATGGTAATTCGCTTTCGCCATCGAAATTCGCCACAGACCGGTAGCGCTTGCGACGCTGCAGACCGATACGCTTGTGACGCTGTCGCTATGCAGTCGATAGTACGTCTTCGGAAACTGGCTAGGTAACTCGAATCGGAGTCAGACCCAGCCGTTCGCTTCCAGATACTCCATCGCGCCCGCTGCCGTTTCCTCGACCGTCTCTTCGTACGGGTAGAGTTCGACGGTGACGAAGCCATCGTAATCGCTCGCGTCGATCGCCTCGAGGAAACCGTTGATATCCATCCCACCCTCGCCGAGCTGGGTGTGTTCGTGCGTTCCATCTGCCGGAATATCTTCGAGGTGATAGTGATGGGAGTACGGAGCCAGCTTATCGATCAGTTCGACCGGGTCCTCGTCGACGCAGTAGAAGTGACCGGCGTCGAAGTTACAGCCGACACGTGGCGAGTCGATCCGGTCGACGAACTCGAGGAAATCGTCGGACGTTTCGATCAACAGTTCGGGTTCAGGTTCGACGAGAATATTGACGCCCACCTCCTCGGCAGTATCCGTTACCTCGCGGACACCCTCGACGAAGTAGTCCATCGCCTCCGACTCGGACATCTGTTTGGGCACTGGTCCGCCCGGTGTAATCGAAATGTGATCGGCACCGAGTTTATCGGCCGTTTTGAGCGCGTTTTTCGTGTGTTCGATTCGCTCCGTGCGGTCTTCTTCTGCGAGTTCGACGAACGACGGATGGTGGAACCGTTCGGTCTCGCGGCTGAACTCAGCAGCCTTGCTTTCCTCGGTCGGTTCGATCGCACTCAGCATGAACGCATTGCAGTTGCAGACGGCGATATCGTTGTCAGCGAGCCAACCACGAACCTGCTCGATATCGTCTTCGGTCGCGGTAGCCGGGAACAAATGTGGTTCGTCGAGCAGGATTTCGACGCCGTCGTAGCCGATGTCGGCGAGCGTCGTGATGCCGTCTCGTAACTCGTGCTGGCGAAACGCGTTCATCGAGAAGCCAAACTGCATCAGTAGACCTCGTACTCGAAGTTCGGCGATTGGTTGAAAAACTCGTACGGATTGTCGAAGACGACCTTTCGGACCTCCTCGCGATCCCAGCCACGGTCGAGCATCTTATCACGCGCTTTCGGGACCGCAAGCGGATCGGACGGATCCCAGTCAGCAGCACTGTTAAACAGCATTTTGTCCGTGCCGCGTTCTTCCAGGATGTCGATCGCGGTCTCGTCGTCGATCTTGCCAGGATAAATAGTGAAACCGATCCAACAGTCGGTCTGTGCCGAGATCTCAACCGTGTTCTCCGTGTTGTGATCGATGACGATCCGTTCTTGAGTGACACCTTCATCTTCGATAATCTCGACGAGTCGCTCGGTTCCCTCCGGCTTGTTCGTGTGTGGCGTGTGGATAATGACTGGGAGTTCCCGCTCTTCGGCCATCTGAAGCTGGCGTCTGAAGGCGTGTTCTTCCTCCTCAGTTGCCTGATCGAAGCCGATTTCGCCGAGTCCAACGACGTTCTCGCGGTCGAGATACTCCGGCAACCGGTCCATCACTCGCTCGGCCATCTCAGGGTAGTTCGCTTCCTTCGGTTCGAGACCCACCGTCACGTAGTGGTCGATCCCTGCCGCGCGATCGGCCCGTTTGGTTTCGAAGTCGATGATCTGCTCGAAGTAATCGAAGAACGATTCGGCGTGTTGTTTGTCCGTCCCGCTCCAGAACGCCGGTTCGATGCAACATTCGACGCCAGCCAGACGCGCGCGTTGATAGTCGCTCGTCGACCGAGAGACCATATGCATGTGAGGATCGATGATCGGAATCGACATACGAGATACTGGCAGTCCACACCATAATTATCTTTCTGTCTTGTGAAGAACTCACAAACGAGTGTAGAGTAATAATAATGGGATCATTGCTCGCAATAATAGGGACCAATAGAGATCAAATATCCTATGATTAGGCAGGCTGTAGACAAAATATCAACTTCTCACGCGTTTCAATCACCCCACGGAGGCGAAAAAGTGAAAAACGAACAGAGATGAGGGACGTGTCGAACGGACTAGTCGTCTCGTACCGGCAACTCGCCTGCGGGGATGATTTCACAGCCCGGCGTCTCCGCGACGACCTCCTCGGGACCGGGTGGTGAATAGATCGCGAGGAACTTCAGGGGTTCCCAGCCGATGTTTTTGGTTCCATGTTCGACACCGGCGGGAATATGAATCATGTCACCCTGGCCGACCTCCTGAGTCTCGCCGTCGACGGTTTGTTCACCTTTGCCGCTAATGACGTAGAGGACTTCCTCGCTATCCGGATGGGTGTGGAGGTCGTGGCCTTTGCCCGGTTCGAGCAAGACGACGCCGGCACTGAATCGATCGGCATCGGTGACTCCATCGGGTGCCGACATCCATTTCAACGTCCCCCAGTCGAGCATCTGTGTCGAAACGTCTTCACTGCGAACGAAGTTTTTATCAGACATCTACAGATCCACGTACTGGGTACGATATCTTAGTTGTGTCGCCAAGGAACCGTCTCACATCCGGAGGCCACGTTCGAGAGTACCGAACGTGCGCGTCTCAGTTCAGTACAGCGATCGTGAAACGGATGCTTAGTCGAGCGTTTGTGCTATCGCAGCCTCGTCGACGTCGAGAATCTCCGACGCTTGTGCTTCGGAGAGCGAATCGTCCTCAACGAGATCGAGGACGACGCTACGTTCCAGCGCGACGGCCTTGATCCGGTTACAGCTGCCGGTGGGATCGTCTAGTAGTCGTTCGACGGATGGCTTACTATCATCGGGGAGGATCGCTTTTGCCTGTTCCAGGGTTAGCGTCTCATCTTCGACGAGTTCCAGGACGGTGTTCCGTGGTCGTTTAACGGTACTCATGTGGCTCCCGTTCACACCCAATGCTTGAAAAGACTGCGGTAGAGCAGCGGATGAAACATGAATGGCCGTAGACAGACACCGCGCCGACAGCAGTTGTGCAGTGTGCGTTTCGTCCGACAGGCCATGGTTTATATTTGATGAATAACTACAGCAGTCTATGTCAAAGGAGGCTCGTAAATACGTTCTCAGGCGGTTATGTAAGCCACTTTGTGACGAGGGATACCCCAAAGAAGTAAGAAAACAGCTACTCGTTGGGCATGTAACGGAAGACCCGAATCTCAAACAAGGAAGTGTTAAGTACCAGATAAGTAGCCTGTCGAACACGGGCCATATCGCTGAAACGGCGGACGAAAGAGCGGTGTACGTTCGTCCCGAAGGCGTCTCCACGTTCGAGTCATTGACCGGAGAGACGGTCACGCTCGACGGAGGGATGATGACGGTACTGCAAACGCTGGACGAAACGAAACGCGAGAGTCCAGCGGACCCGACGATGACACGGACTGCGCTAAAACAGGCGACGAGCCTCGACGCCATAGCGCTCGATCGAACGGTCCAGTTCTTTCTGGAAACCGGCGAAATAGAGACGGTTTCGACCCAAAATACGAGCTTCTTGACCGCGAAAATCACGGAACGCGGGCGTGAACGGCTAGAAGAGCGGGACGAAGATTCATCGTAGCTCGATCGCTCCTCACAGCTGGACGAGTGATCCTGGTTCGTGCAAGGTCGATGGAACCTGCAGCGCAACCTCAGTCGCTGCGCCGGACGCGAGGGTAATAGTCAGCGTTGCGGTGTCACCGGCGGCGAGGCCATCGCCATCGAACGCGAGTTCCAGTCGCTCGTCCGATTCCGACAGCGTGGTGGCGTCGTCACCGGCGATCAGAGCGGTCCCGAACTCATCGGCATCGAGCGCGTCGTCGTCGATCTGTTCGTCACTCGCCTCGCCGTGTGTCAGTGACCGGGTGCTCGATCCACTTGTCACTTCGACTGTCGCTTCCGATAGATCGACTGAATCCGATCCAGCCGAAAGCATCGTGACCAGACGAACGGTCGTGATGGTATCGTCCTCACCGACCGTCCCGGTCATCGAGACGACATCGATTCGAGTTGCGACCTGTTCAGACGTTTCCTCCCCAGTAGCGGTGCTGTCTTCGCCAGCAGGCGTATCACCGTCGGTCGTGAAGACGCGGAAGATCGACCAATCGCCACCGTCACCGTCACGGACGAGCACGAACCAGTTCGGTTCGACTATCTCGCGACTACCGCTTCCAGTGACGTCCGCCTCGTCAGCCACGAGTTCGGCGTATACGAACGCGTGCTCGTCGCCAGCCTCCATGAGTGCGACCTCCTCTCGGCTTTCTGGCTCTTCGCTATACCGGTCTACGTCGTCCCGATCGCCGCGTTCGACGGTGTCTGTCGAGATATCCATCGGCTCGTCAGCCGTGTCTATCCCCTTTGCGTCCTCGTGAACAAGCGCCGCTTGCTGCTCGAGATCTGCCTCGGAAACCGCCGCCACAAAGGCTTCGACCGCTGCTTCGGGATCGCCACCTGTGGACTCGTCACTTTCCCCATTGGATTCGTCGGTCGAGGAGTCACGGTCATCGTCTGTCCCATCGCCAGTGGCTCCATCCAGTTCACCCTCCATGACGTCGTCCACGCAGCCTGCGATACCAACCGCGATCGCCGCTACTCCCCCAATCACGCGTCGTCGTTGCATACACCATTATCTCGCTATCGACAGATAACTTTACTGGCAGATATGCCCTGTACGTCGATTTAAGAGCAATATTCGGAGGTTCTGGATAGTAAATAAATGAAAATAAATATATTTTCCAACAGCAGTGTCTGACTAACCTATATGTATCTGGTTTCTGTATACTGTATTTGTATATGGGAAACAGTGAGCTGCGACGAGCCGCCTTCTACACCCCAAAAGGAGGGATCGGAAAAACGACGAGCACCGGTCACATCGGCGCTGCTGCCGCAAGCGAGCACGATCTGGACGTGTTGTTGATCGATCTCGCGGGAACGCAAAACGATCTCGCGACGCAGTTCGGTATCGACGATCAAATCAACGACCCCGACGCGCCGATTTCGGCCGTGTTCGGCGAGAACTGGGAGTTCATCCGAAACAATATCGACGACATCGTCGATCGGATGGTGTTCGAAACCAACGAAGGGCCGGATCTGATACCGGCGGATTCGGGGCTCGGCGGTGCGGATAACAACCTTGCAAACGTTCCGCGCGAGGAGCGATACACCAAGCTCGAGGCGTTCATCGCGAGCGAAATCGAGCCACGATACGATCTCGTACTGCTCGATCTTCCCGGAAAGGACGACAACATCACGATCAACGGGTTGTTCGCCGCAGAGAACGTTGTCGCACCGTTGAAACCCGGCGAGTTCGAGCGCAGTCAACTCGAAAGTCTGGAAGCCGAGCTCGAAGCGATCCGCGAGGACGACGACCACGATGCAACCCCGTCGCTTCGGCTCGTTTTCGCGACGATGATCGACCAGACGACGAACCTGTCGACGGAGTTCGCGTCAGATCTCGAATCGGAGTATCCCGAAATATCCGGTCCGTCAGTCGCAAACACCGCGAACATCGGCAACGGACAGGCAGACGGACGGACGCTCTTTGCGTTCGAGGAGGACGAACTGTATAACACGGGCATGCGCGCTCGAAAGTCGTACCGGACACTGACAGCGGACCTGCTCGAGCGGTTGGGAGGTGACGACGAATGACCGACGATCAAGCGAAAGCCGAGGAACTACTGCAACAGTCGAAATCGCAGACGCGAAAGGACACCGAACCATCGGAGGAATCGACCCGTCCCGCCGAAACGCCGCCACTCGAGGAGTCGATTCGGACAGCCTATCACGAGCTCGACGACGGCGATCTTCGAGAAAATCTCACGATTCGTGATGAGAACCTGGCGGCGCTGTTTGCGGGACTCGAAGCATCGGACCAGTTGGCTACCGTCGGCCAGGACGCCGCCGAGGTACTCGACCGCGACGAGACGGCTATCGAGACGCGAGCAGGCGTGCTTCGATTCCTGGTCCGAATCGGCCTGAACGAAGTCGATCCCGCCCTGATCGAAGCCGGCAAGGAGGGGCTCGACCGGTACGAAGACGACAAGCGAGAACTGTTCTAACGGCTGCCAGTCGGAGTTTTACCGGAACCTACTACAGTACACAGTGTGTGTATCCAGAGAACATATTCAGATTTTACATTCAAATCTCGTATTCGAATTGTGTATCCGAATACAATATTCGAATACTGTATACAGGTGTTGAGTTCGAATTCATATTCCGATCCTGTTCCCAGAATACGGATCGATATCGAGAATCGGTATCGCGTACGGGAGCAGCGGTTCAGAGGACAGGGAGTCCCTGTTCCGAGGGATCTACGCGGAACGAGAGCAAAATGACGGTAGGTTTAACCACTGCTACCGAGACACACCAACCGACATGTCGCTGGATACTGTGTCGCTCGGGCGAACCGGCCTCGAAGTCAGCGAACTCTCCTTCGGGACCTGGCGGTTCGGACGGCGACTCGTCGACGGGGAAGAACGCTACGACGAGGACGGTACCGTCGAAGTAGACGAATCACAGGCGTACGATCTGCTGGATACGTACGCGGACGCAGGCGGGAACTTCATCGATACGGCGGACAAGTACGGCGATGGACGATCGGAGGAGTGGATCGGAAACTGGCTCGACGACCGGAACCGCGAGGACTACGTCATCGCGACGAAGATCTACCGGCCTCGGCGCGAGGACCCAAACTCGCGGGGGCTCAACCGAAAGCATCTCCGTCACCAGATCGACGTCTGTCTGGATCGACTCGGGACCGACTATGTGGATCTCCTCTACTGTCACCGATGGGACGATCGGACGCCGGCCGAGGAGTTCATGCGAACGCTCAACGGACTGGTCGAGGACGAAAAAGTCCACTATCTCGGAATTTCCTCGGGAAAACCCGACGCCTGGAAGATCGTAAAGGCAAACGAGATCGCCCGACGAGAAGGGTACGAACCGTTCACCGTCACCCAGCCGCGGTACAACCTCGTCGATCGAGAAATCGAACCCAACTACCTCCCCATGTGTCGCGAGTACGACCTCGGTGTTGTCCCCTGGAGCCCACTCGCCTGGGGCTTTCTGACCGGCAAGTACGAGCGCGGCGACCCGGGGCACGAGGGGTCGGCGGCCGCCGAGGACGACCGATTCGCGAAGTGGTATCTCACGGACGAGAACTTCGACGCGCTCGAGGTACTCGAGACGGTCGCTGACGAGGCGGACGCGACACCTGCACAGGTCGCCCTCGCGTGGCAACTCCACCACGAGGACGTGACGGCACCGATTATCGGTGCCCGAACCGTCGATCAACTGGAGGAGAACCTGGGGGCGAGCGAGGTCGAACTCGATTCGAACCAGATGGATCGGCTGAAGACAGCCATCGAGTTCCGGTTACCACCGTACTGACGGCGACATCCAACTTCGATCGACAGGCGGAAGAGGCCGAGTGCTTCGGGGCTTCCCCCGAGCGGTTCACTGGGGATCAGCGGGTCGGTCGTTGCGCTGTTTTTGAGACGGAGCGCTTGCCTCGGTTTCGACGACGTAGTCGTCCGGCAGGTCGGGTTCGGGCTCTCGTCCGACGGTGAAAAACCGCTCGGTGCGTGTGAGTTCGTCCGTTGCGGGGCTGGGTTTCGTGATTCGTTCGTACTCGACGGCGACGCCTGCCGGCTCGGCGGCGATACGAACGGCAGCCAGTTGATAGGACGGGTAGAACACCGGCGGGAGAAGACCGATGATACCGTCTCGGCGGTGGAGCCGCTTCAACCACGTTCCGGTGTTGACCAGGATCCCGCCGTCGATCTCCCGGAGCGTCGGTCGGTGGGTGTGTCCGTAACAGAAGATCGTCGTCGCCGACTGTTCGGCGAACACCTCGGCGGCCGCCTCCTCGTAGGGTGTCTCGGGATCGACCGTGAGATCGGTCTCGAAGACCCCAAATCGATCGACGGTCTTCTTGATGTCTTCACGGATAAAGTGTAACGGGATACCGACGAGCAACAAGATGCCCGCGACGGCGACGTTTACCATGAGTAAGAACCAGGCAACCGTACCGGCTGTTCCGAACGACGCCAGAAACGTTTCGGTCTGTTCGACCGGCATCGACCAGATACCGGTCAGATGCAGTCCGGCGAGCACCGCGAGGAGAGCGCTGATGTTGAACAGCAACAAAAACGGGACGAGCGAGTACCGCAACAGCGGGTTCATCTCCCGATAGAAGTACTTCGAGAAGAGCCAGATCGGCATTCGTTCGGTTGGGGTAACCGCTTGCACGTCCTTCAGCCAGTTGTACCGACCGCGATTGGACAGTTGGCCGGCGCGGCTCGTGACGAGCGTGTTGTAGTAGTAGCCAAGCGGCGTCGAGTGTGGATTGCCCCAATCTTCGATGCGATTGTTGGGGTCTTGCTGGTGGCCGTGTTCGAAGTGGATCGCCTGTTGGCCGATCGACCGGGTGATCGACTCGTCCTGAACGAGGTCGACGTTGTACGCATCAAAGCGTTCGACGTACTCGTCGTAGGCGGCGAGTTCGTGATCGTGGTTCCCCGGCAACAGCGTGATCCGAACGTTCTCGCCAGTCGCCCGAAACTGCTCGAACAGCATCGGATACGTTTCCTCGAGGACGTCGAATTTCTCGATTCCGTCGACCGTCGTAAACTCCCAGAGACCGAACGCGTCACCGTTGATTATCAGTTCAGCGTTTTCGTCGGTCGTCTCGAGTCGTTCGAGAAAGGCGAGTAACTCGTCGAGGTATTCGACTTCCTCGAGTTGTTCGTCACCGCCGATGTGGAGGTCGCTTATCACGTAGTAGACCCGATCATCGGAGTCTGAGCCCATTAGTCCAAACTCTGTCTCCGGTGTGAAAGACGTTGGGTTCGACATACCGGCAGTTTTCAGACAGGTTCTCGCTGAGGGGAGTGGGTATCACGGCGCTACTGGCCGCCGAGTGCGACCAGTGAAACAAATTCATTGGTCTGTGACCAGTGGCATTTGGTATGTCGATATATAGTATACATATTACAGCACGATACTCGTCACCCCCGTGCTCTCGAGCAACATCCAGCCGACGAACAGTGCGTACACCGCAAGCAGCATCCATCCCTCGTTCGATCGAACCTCGAAATCCGTTCTCGCGGCGGTGAAGACGAGGATAGTTGCAACGACGAGAAAGGCCATCAACGGTGCGGCAACGCCGAAATCGATGGTCGTCGTCCCGGCGAGCAACACGCCGACGGGGACGGCAACGAGCAGATCGAAGATGTTGCTACCGAAGACGTTCGCCAGACTCACCGTCGACGAGCCGCTGCGAGCGGCGCGAACGCTGATGATCGTATCGGGAAGGCTGGTCCCTGCCGCAATCACGGTGAGTCCCCAGAGAAACGATGGGGTTCCGAAGTAGTCGCCGAGTTCGACGGCCGCGTGAACGAGCACTTCGACACCGAGAAGGATCAGTACCAGACCAGCAGCCAACACGCCCCACTGTCGAAAGACGTTCAGTTGCGGGAGGTCGGTATCGGGTGTGTAATCGGCAGACTCCTGATATTGAATGAATAGGTAGAGACCGTACAGGGCGAGCGGGAACAGCGCGAGTGGGCGCGTTATCTGGCCAAACAGTCCCTCGCCGCCGGTCGGATAGTAGATGACGGCGAGAGAGAAAGTTAACAGGAGCACCGTCACGGAGATAATGTAAAACTGCGCCTCGCGGTAGACGAGCGCCCGGCTCGACTCGAGCGTATCCTGATGGGCGAGCGCGGACAACGCCGGAATGACGAGAACATTGAAAACTGCAGAACCGACGATCGCAGCGACACCGAGTTCGAACTCGCCGTACCGAAGTGTCGCGATTACGACGCTCGCCAGTTCCGGAAAGCTCGAACCGGCAGCTGCGATGAGCGCACCCTGCACGATCGCTGGCAGGCCGTAGTACAGCGCCAGCCGATCCGCAGCACCCTCGAGATAAAGGCTTCCCTGCCAGACGAGCGCCGTCGAAATGCCGATGAGCGCTGCCAACCAAGCCAGCGTGAGCATACACGTAGGGTTCAATCAACTAGCGAATAAAGCTCCCCCAATTGGGACGACACAGTATCCAAAACAGCGACGAGCGAAGTGAGAGCAGTGAGTTACGCGTCGTGCTCGTTGGCGTAATCGTAGAGTCTCTGAAGCTGCTGTGAGAGGTCGTGTTCGTCGACGCCCTGCGGCGATTTGAAGAAGGATGCAAGCTGCGTCTGAGTGCCACCCTCACCGTGCTCGTCGGCGAACGCGACGAGCCGGACAAGATCGAGCACGAGCGGGGCCGCAAGCGCCGAATCGGAGCCTTCCCACGTGAACTGCATCTTCATCTTGGTGTCGAGAAAGCCTTGGAAGTGAATGTGGTCCCAGGCGGTCTTCCAGTCGCCGAGCGAGGGCGTGTAGTCGATTCGGACCGCGTTGTGGGTCTCGTAGCCGAGAATCTCCTCAAGGAGCGTTCCCTTGCTCGCGATTTTGCCGGATTTGTTCTCGTCATCCTCGAGAACCAGCCCGTCCCTGTTTCCGAGGATGTTGTGTCCCTCCCAGGAAAGCACCTCCAGGTTCCGCCCGGCGAACATCGGTGCCAGTGCGGACTTGACGAGCGTCTCGCCGGTCTTGCCGTCTCGGCCCATATGCGGAACGTTGTTCTGTTCGGCGAGTTCCTCCAATCCGCCGACCATCGATCCCGTACTGGGGGTGAAGTTGATGAACGGGTGTTCATCGACCAGCGCCGAGTACGCATAGAGGGTGCTGGCCGGGAGATCACGATCATCCTCTTCGATCGCTGTTTCGAACTCGGAGAGCGTCTCGTATCGGTCCGAGTCCGAAAGCGGCGGTTCGGTCGAAGCGACGTTGACGACGACCAACCGATCCAGATCGTGTGCCTCGACAAACGTCGCATAATCGTCTCGAATCTCGGCAACGATGTCTGCGACCGTTCCATCGACGGAGGAGGGGTCGTCCGAGAGGTCCTCTACGACTTGCCCACAGCGTCGTGCCGTGCCGATCTGGACTCGCTCGTCGATTTCTTGGAGGTCCTCACGAACCGCATCGAGCGTCTGTGGGTTCGGAACGCCGCCGTTCTCGCAGGCCTGCTCTGCCGTCTGCTCGAGGCTCTGTGTCCGGATATCGTGTCCACCGAAAACGAACTGGTCGACAGCGGGGAGATCAAGCGAGGCCATCGGCTCGCGAGCGGTCACCATCCCGGTCATATCGGTGACGCCGCGTGCAATCGCTCGCGCTCCGACTATCGAGACGCTCGCGACGTTGCCCCGTGCACCCACCAGCCACACTCCTGTCTTCATGGCCGGAGTTCTATCTCAGGTAGTTAAAAAAGTTTCTTCGCACGTGTACAACCATTAGTAGCGAACGTCAAATGCTGCCATTGGTACGTACATCAACTGCTGCCTTCTTCTGAGTGGGATTCCAATACAACTCATGGCGTTACACCTAGAATATAAGAAAAGAGAGGGATTCAAATGAGAATTATGTGAGTGGTACAATTACACCAACGATCGTCCCCGATCGTCGAATTGGGCTTGACAAGGCGTATTTTCGACCGATAATCGTCGAACGTCAAAAATGAGGACAGACACAACCATTATAGTGAAATGATCCAAAGTGCAGTCCATGTACGAAATACTCGTTGCGCTAGATCGAGAAGAAGACCGGGCTGAATCGCAGGCCGAAGCGATCGCAGAGCTTCCCGGAGCACCCGAAGACGTCCGCGTACTGCTGTTGCACGTCTTCGAAGATAACCCGGACGGTGCGTCGGTTGATCGAGTCTCGGGCGTCCGGGCTGCAACGGAGTCCTTCGAGGAGGCGGGTATCGAACACGAAACGCTGAGCGAGAGCGGTGACCCGGGCCAGGAGATTCTCGACGCCGCAACCGAATACGACGTCGACGTGATCTGTGTCGGCGGCTGTCACCGCTCACCGACGGGAAAAGCGCTGTTCGGAAGCACCGCACAGCAGGTCATTCTCAACGCCAAGCAACCGGTACTGACTACCAGTTCGAACTAACCGCCTGAATCGCTCGGGCACAACTCCGAAACAGTCGGTTCGATTGCCATCGAGACGCGAGTCTATCGCTCGTCGAGAGACACATCCTTGAGCAGGACGCCGACTACCGGACACCATCCGCCGTCGTAGCGACGACATTCTTCTGGCTACCACCGACGACACCGAATCCCACGCGAAGCGTGATCGCGTGACAGTCGTGGACAGACTATGGGTTCGAAGCGGCTACCGTGGCATCACCTGACACATACTTGGCATACTACGAGGATCGTTCATTAACATGTTTGAACACAAATAACTGTGGTGAAATAATGTTGCGTATGATCTAAAATGAAGGGTGGATGAATAGCCGCATAATAGCCCATAGAGGCCCTAATACAACAGAATAGTGCATTCATTCGAAGGCAGTTCATTTCCAAGTTGCTAAGTAGACAGAACGAGTGGATAAATCTATTGATGGGCGCAACAGGTACGACACTCGAAGCGAACGATAAATCGATTGCCGCCTTTACGATGCTCTCTCACGGGATCGTCCACTGGTTCGAGCTCGCGATCCCGATCTTTCTCGTCGTCTGGATCGGTGAGTTCGACGTCTCGGTCGCACTGCTCGGGACCATCGTTGCGCTCGGATACGCACCGTTTGGGATCGGCTCGTTACCCGCCGGGTTGCTCGTCGACCGGTACGGACCGCGACGGCTCATCTTGCTCTGTCTCGCCGGAATGAGTCTCTCGTTCGGTCTCCTCGCACTTTCGACATCGATCTACGCGATCGCAGTCTGTCTGATCCTCTGGGGGATCACGGCGAGCGTCTACCACCCGGCTGGGCTCGCGCTCATCAGCACGGGTGTCGAAGAGCGCGGAACGGTGTTCGCCTGGCACGGAATCGCCGGAAACGTCGGAATCGCGCTTGGACCGTTCGCAACCGCAACGTTGCTTCTCTTTCTCGAGTGGCGGCTCGTCGCACTCGTCCTCGCCGTTCCGGGGATTCTCGCCGCGATATACGGACTCCGAACCCAGTTCGATCCGACCGCTGCACTTGAGGACGATGCGAGTTCGACCGGTTCGCTGTCCGGATCCGAGTTCGTCTCGAACTCGCGAACGCTCTTTGCGAGCACGTTCGTGCTCGTGTTCGCCATCGTGACGTTCGTTGGACTCTACTACCGGGGCGTCCTCACGTATCTCCCCGAGATTCTGCACGGTCTGCCGGCAATGGCGGGGATCGAACCACCGGGACAGCTCGAAGAGCTCTCGCTCGGTGATTACTTCTACGTCCTGCTCCTCGTCGCCGGAATGGCTGGTCAGTACGTCTCGGGGAAGTTGACCAGCCGCGTTCCCGTCGCACGCGGGCTCGTCGTCGTCTTTACGCTCCTCGCGCTGCTTGCGGTCGCCTTTATCCCCGTCTCGTCGATGGGACTCATGCCGATCCTTCTGTACTGTGTCGTCCTCGGGTTCTCGCTGTTCGCGATCGAACCGTTCTACCAGGAGGCCGTGGCCGTCTACACGCCGGCCGACACCCGTGGACTCTCTTACGGCTACACTTACCTGGGAATGTTCGGACTCGGTGCAGTGAGCATCTCCATCGGCGGCTTCGTCCGCGAGCAGTTCGGCCTGGCGATATTCTTCGGTTCGCTCGCACTGATCGCACTGATCGGAGCGGCAATCTCGGTCCGGGTACTGACCGGGCCGGCAACAGTGACGACGCGACCATCCGACACCGCCGACGCCGGCGAGTAAACTACCCCTCCCTACTCCCTCAGCGCATACGCGCCTCGGTCCTTGAGGGAGGGGCTTTGATGTGGACTCCCGGCGATCAACTCTCGACAGTTGGCCGATAGCCGTCGCCGTTCAACGTCCCACCAGTTATACGCACGTCTACTAGTGCGTCTGCGCTCCCCGACGTGGGCGAGGAACGCAGTCTGTGCTGTCGCTTTCGCATATACCGTAGTCCGACGTTTTTCGCGCCGTTGTAGTCTGCATTGATTTCGTATCCACACTTCAGACACCGGAATTGCTCGCCGTCGCGGTTGTCCTCGTGGGTGAAGCCACAATCGGTGTGCGAACACCGCTGGCTCGTATACTCTGGTTCGACCTGCTCAACCGCCACACCCTGTTCTGGTGCCTTGTACTCAACGTATTCGTACAGGCGACGGAACGCCCAGACGTGATGCCAGTCTGCGTGAGGTAGTCGCTCTCGAATATCCGTCAAATCCTCGAACACGATCACGTTACAGTCGTGGGCAACCACTTCGTCAACAATCTCGTTCGCAATCGTGTGAATGTACTGTTTGCGCCATGCTTGCTCTCGCTTTCCAAGCCGCAGCAAGGCGTTGTGAGCCGCTTGTGTGCCTCGCTGTTGCATCTCGGCTCGGCGTTTCTCGAACTCCTGTATCCAGTGGTCGTACTCGTCACCACTCCAGAACGTGCCAGTGCTGGCGACAACGAGACTGTTCACGCCGAGGTCAATCCCGAGGACGGTTTGGTGCTCGGTATCGTCTGAAGCCTCGATTTCAACAGCCTCACCGTCTGCATATATCTTCCGTGTTTTGACGTGGAAGTAGAACTCGTCGGTTGCTTTATCGTACTGGAGCGAACTCGTCCGAAACTCGTAGTCTTCCGAGAGGACGTACTCCTCGTATGGTGTTGGACTGTCTGCTGGCAACTCAAAGTCACATTCAATGCGTCCGTTCACGGTGGAGAGCGAGATTTTGTTCCGGTAAAAGGTAGCACTCCGCTTGTCGTAGACCAGACTCCAAGAAGTGAACTCCGGTTTGTTCGTCCGTTTGCCCTTTTTCCAGCGGTCAACGCCACTATTGACGGCGTGAACAGCACGCCGAATGGCTTCTTGGACAAGGTTTGCCGTCAGGTCTGTTTCCTGGCGGAGTCGGTCGTACAACGCATTTCTGGCTTTCACGTTCGAAGTGACGCAGTCTTCGTAGTCGGTGTTATCCCAGCAGTAGTCACTCGCCTCGTTCGCACAATAGAGGAATTGGTTGGCAGTTTCGTGGAGGTCATCATGATACTCGTCGGGAACGACGAGCTTGACCGGCGCGGTACGCCTAACCTCCATATTTCAGATGTTCTCTCGACGGTACTTAATAATCCGGGAGTCAAAGAGCTACAATGCTATCATTTGTGTCACAGTGTGTCGGCTTCCTCTCCGGCCTACTCGCTTCGCGCTTCCGACCAGTCGGAAGCCCTCGCTCCTTGAGGCCGGGGGCTCCGCCTCGAAATTGCTGAAGACGACGACGCCGAGTTCGATCGTCACTCGCGAAAAAGATATCGGATAATCACTAACGTTAATGGATTTGATCAGCTCATTTCTCCCTAAAGCCGACGCGTAACCCAACCGTAACATTGAATATAGACACCCAAGTCCGTAAGGATGGGTTATGAATTTTACCCGAAACGAATCCCTATCACGATTGCGTAATGTTGTAGATAACGGAGAGCCAATCATCGGTGCCGGCGCCGGAACCGGTATCTCGGCGAAGTTCGCCGAACGCGGCGGTGTCGACCTTCTCATCATCTATAACTCTGGACGGTATCGAATGAACGGTCGCGGCTCGCTCGCCGGACTCCTTCCGTACGGCGACGCCAACGAAATCGTCCAGGAGATGGGCCACGAGGTCATCCCGGTCGTCGAGGACACGCCCGTGCTCGCCGGCGTCAACGGAACGGACCCGTTCCGTCAGATGGACGTCTTTATCGAGGATCTCAAGCGCCGCGGCTTCTCCGGCGTGCAGAACTTCCCGACGGTTGGTCTCTTCGAGGAAGATACGCTCTTCCGCAAGAACATCGAGGAGACGAACATGGGCTACGATAAGGAAGTCGACATGATCCAGGAAGCCTCCGAGCAGGACATGCTGACGTGTCCGTACGTCTTCACCGAGGATCAAGCCCAGGAGATGGCAGAGGCGGGAGCCGACGTCATCGTCTCGCACATGGGACTGACCACCTCCGGAGACATCGGTGCCGAGACGGCGCTCAACCTCGACGAGGCCGCAGAGCGCGTCCAGGCCCACCACGACGTGGCGAAAGACGTCAACGACGACGTCATCGTCATCTGCCACGGCGGTCCGATCGCCTGGCCGGACGACGCCGAGTACGTCCTGAACAACACCGAGGGCGTCGTCGGCTTCTTCGGTGCCTCGAGTATCGAGCGCCTCGCGACGGAGGAGGCCATCGAAGAACAGACGCGCGACTTCAAATCGATCGAATTCTAATATGACGGTGGTCATCGTCGGTACACTGGATACGAAAGGCGAAGAGATCGACTTCGCCCGGAGCGTCATCGAATCACAGGGCGTCGATACCCACATCATCGACGTCGGCGTCATGGGCGACTCCGCGGTCGAACCGGACACCTCGGCCGCCGCCGTCGCGGAAGCCGCCGAGACGACGCTCGAACATCTCCAAGACGACGCCGAGCGTGGAGAGGCGATGGAAGCGATGGGCGAGGGTGCCGCAACCATCGCCAAACGGCTTCACGACGACGGAGAACTCAGCGGCGTCCTCGGACTCGGCGGATCCGGCAACACGTCGATCGCGACGACAGCCATGCGAGCGCTTCCCGTTGGCGTTCCGAAGTTGATGGTGTCGACGATGGCCTCGGGCGACGTCGAACCGTACGTTGGTGCCAAGGACGTGACGATGATGTACTCCGTCGCCGATATCGAGGGCATCAACCAACTCTCTCAGCGAATTATCTCCAACGCCGCCCTCGCGATGGTCGGCATGGTAGCCAACGAGCCCGACATCGAGATCGACGACAAACCGACGATCGGGATCACGATGTTCGGCGTCACGACGCCCTGTGCACAGACAGCCAGGGAGTATCTCGAAGAGCAGGGGTACGAAACGATCGTCTTCCACGCGACCGGAACCGGCGGAAAGGCGATGGAAGACCTCGTCCGACAGGGTATCATCGACGGCGTTCTCGATATCACAACCACCGAATGGGCCGACGAGCTCGTTGGCGGAAACCTCAACGCCGGACCAGAACGACTCGACGCCGCAGCTGAGACCGGCACACCGCAAGTCGTCTCGACCGGCGCACTCGATATGGTCAACTTCGGGCCGCGGGATTCGGTTCCCGACGAGTTCGACGACAGACAGTTCCACATTCACAATCCGCAGGTGACGCTGATGCGGACGACGGCGGAAGAAAACGCCGAACTGGGCGAGATTATCGGCGATAAGCTTTCGAACGCAACCGGACCAACGGCCCTCTATCTTCCACTCGAGGGCGTCTCGATGATCGACGTCGAGGGCGAGGATTTCTACGATCCGGAGGCGGACGAAGAGCTATTCGACGCGCTTCGTGAACACGCGGGCGAAAACGTCGAACTCGTCGAACGCGAGACGGACATCAACGACGACGAGTTCGCGCTCGCGATGGCGAAAAAACTCGACCAGTTCGTCCAGAAAGCGCAGTAAGACCGATCGACCAAACGCCTCTTAGACGTTGTATTTGTTGAGTTCGATCACGTTCGCCGTCCGGCACAGTTGCTCGACGAACTCGTTTGACGCCCACTCGTCGTCGATACGCGCCGTCGGTGCGGAGATGCTGATCGCACCGATCACGCCCGAATCGAACCGGATCGGCGCGGCGATACAGCGAAGCCCCTCGAGGCGTTCCTCGTCGTCGACGGCGAAACCACGCTCTCGCGTCAGGTCTAACTCCTCGAACAGTTCGTCTCGAGACGTTATCGTTTTGGACGTGACCGCCGGCAGTCCGTGACGATCGATAATCTCGTTGACGCGCTCAGTGGGGAGATGTGCCAGGATCGCTTTTCCAAAGGCGGCGCTGTGCATGTGGTGTCGGCAGCCGATGTATGTATCGAGTTCGACAGCACGGTCACCCTTGGAGCGACAGAGATACACTCCCTGGCCGTCCTCCTCGACAGCGAGATGGACCAACTCACCCGACTCTTCGGCTAGTTCGCGAACTTTTGGCTCGGCGACCTTGTAGACGCCCATCTCGTTTCGGATCTGTCCGCCGATATCGAGAAATTTGAGACTGAGCCGATATGTTTTGGCTTCTTCGACGACGTATCCGTGCTCCTCGAGCGTGCTCAAATGGTTGTGAACGGCGCTTTTGCCCATGTCGAGGTCGTTGGCTAACTCGGTCACTCGTGCGCCGCCCCGGCGATTTAACTCCGATATAAGTCTGAGCGACTTTTCGGTCGTCCGCACCGGGTGTTTGGCGTGTTGTCCCATAGTAGCGACTCTCACTGAGAGCCATTAAAGCTTGTTCTATAATAGAGAACAACAGAGTTATCACCGGTCAAGACCGCTTGAACGAGAGCTAGATAGCGGAGGCAGTACAATATCACAGGCAAGGTCTAGCACACGATGCGAGTATGGATTCGAATACACCCAGAACAACCTCATTCCGAGCAGTGATAGATTATTATATAGGACAATAGATGCAGTAATAGGAACGATTCACATAGTTAATAGCGTACACGAGCCCCTTTGTCGCTGAAATTCCGGGGAATGAAAATAGAGAACAAAATTATTTCGAGTAGTAGTTACAATAGATCATACATAGTTGATTCGAACATATCCTAACCTCGCATAACTTTACATCCGTACAGTTGTAATGGGAAATATACAACCATACGTTTGTAATTTGTGGGAGAGAGAAAGAGGTTCGAGAGAGCTAGTTCTGAAATAGAGAACAAGAGGAAGAGTGGAAACAGAGATATCGCCACCACGTCCAGGTGAGAGGCCGTACATAGCGGCGAAACAGTCGGCGAGGACAGTGGTGGGTCGACTAGTACTCACAAATGGGGATGATATCGTGCACACGTATAATTTTGTTGCCGGAATCGACTGGTGAGTCGTGACGAACGTCGTCGGTGACGTCGGTGTTTTGGGAGGGGCAGCGACTGGTACGACCGATTCGGAACGTGTGAGTATGGAGAACCCCTCGGAAATTTGCGGTAGTTATCAACGGGACGGCCGCAGCTGAGCGATCGGTCGACAAACAGTTCTGTCCGGTTACTCAACACAGCCCGAAAAACGACCGAAGCCGCGTTAGTCCAGTGACTCGACGAGTTCGACCTTCCGGCCGTCGGGGTCCAGAACGAACGCCGTCCGAGCGCCGGCTGCAGGCTGATCAGCGGGTTCTTTCTCGACACCGTAGTGGTCGATCTCCTCGAAGACCGCATCGACGTCGTCGACGAGGATCGCGAGGTGGTCCCACGACGAGCCGTGATCGAACTCCGATTCGCCATCGGTATCCGAAAGCTGGAGCTCGATGCCGGTTTCGTCGGCGATGTATCGGTTCTGTGTCTCACCGTCGGGGGTTTCGAACTCCCAGGTTTCTTCGAATCCGAACTGTTCGTAGAACTCGATGGTCTCATCGGCGTCGGCGACGTTGATATTGATATGGATGAGTTCCATATTGTTGGCCCTGATGACCAATCTATTAAGCCTGTGGATTCTCGCCAGACGAGAGTGAACTGGAGAGCGCATCAGTGACGTTCGCTCACGACAGTCTGCTTGTTAGTCACAGTATAGCAAATTTATCTATCGAGATACACAAAACAGGATATGTTAGTATATCGATGATCGAAAATCAACCTTGTGAGCAGTATACCGGACGGTATTACAACGCAACTACGCACCTCCGTGTGGGCCACCAAACTCACACCTGTGTCAGTAATGTCAACAAATTATTACCCGAACCGCTGTGGTGTCTCGGTCAGCAAAATAACTCCGAGACCCAGCCGGGAGAGGAGTAACGATGGTGTGCCCCGTCCGCAGAAACCGTCGATTTCTAGTAGAGTGTACGAGAACGACGTCCGACTGCCTGAGGGATCGGCGATTCTCCGGTTACAGCGAGAAGGTCACAGTTCACAACCGTCAACGAAAGAGGGCGTATAAATACAGAACAAATGCTGGAACAGACGTATGCCGCTTGGAAAGCGATCGTCTCGGGAAGTGTCGAGTGTAGTTGTTCATAGTTAACATTCCTCGGTAGATATCCCACCGATATTCTCGGTCCGATCTGAACAATATAGGGGAATACACGTGAATGAGGAAGCCAAGCACAGGATTTATCACATCTGAATCCAGAAGGTGGGATAATGGCCGTTGAAAAGCCGCAAGGCGATCTAAGTAACTACGAAGAGTTTCGTAACGACCTCGGTCACGACTATAGTGACGTCGAGGAGTACGCCGACCTCGCATCTGATCTCCGATCAGTCGTCAAGGGGGAAGTTCGGTTCGACGAGTACGCACAGGTGCTGTACGCGACGGACGGAAGTATCTATCAGGCCCGTCCGGCAGGTGCAGTGCTTCCGAAAGACACCGAAGACGTACAGAACGTCGTCGAGATCGCAGCCGAATACGACACTCCTATTCTAGCCCGCGGATCCGGCTCCTCTCTCGGCGGGCAGGCCGTCGGAACCGGCTGTATCGTCCTCGACATGACCGTTTACATGGACGACATCATCGAGATTGACCCCGATGAAAAGCGGGCACGGGTCCAGCCCGGCGTCGTTCAGGACCACTTCGAAGAGCAGTCCGCAGAGTACGGACTGAAGTTCGCACCCGACCCCGCCTCGTCGAACCGCGCGACGATCGGCGGCGGAATCGGTAACAACTCGACGGGGGCACACTCGGTCAGATACGGCATTACCGACGCCTACACGGAAGAGTTGCAGGTCGTTCTCGCCGACGGTTCGTTGATCCACACCCGTGAGGTCGTCCTCGACTCCGACGAGTGGGACGAAATCGTCGCGAAAGACGACCGTGAGGCCGAAATCTACGAGACCGTTCGCGGACTCGTCGAGGAACACGAAGAAGAAATCGAAGAGAAGTATCCCGACCTCAAGCGCAACGTCTCCGGATACAACCTCAACAGAGTAATTTACGAGAACGACGACGGCGAGGAAGTCATCAACCTCTCGAAGCTGCTCGTCGGTGCCGAATCGACCCTCGGCGTGATCGTCGAGGCCGAGATCAGCCTCGTTACCCTCCCCGAAGAGACGGCACTCGCACTCTACTGTTTCGAGGACCTGATCGACGCGATGGAGGCCGTTCCAGAGGCGCTCGAGTTCGATACGAGCGCAGTCGAGTTGATGGACGACGAGGTGTTCCGGCTCGCACGGGAGTCCGAGCAGTTCGCCAAGTACGAAAAGCCGATCCCGGAAGGCGCCGAAGCGGCGCTCATGCTGGAGTTCGACTGTGAACTCCACGACGATCTCGAAGAGCCGATCAAGCGAACGAACGAACATTTCGTCGACAACGGAGACGCGTTCGATGTCCTCGAAGCGTACACCGAAGAGGACCAGGCCGACCTCTGGAAGCTCCGAAAGGCAGCGATTCCGCTGCTCATGAGCCTCGAGGGCGACCCGAAACCGTACCCGTTCATCGAGGACGCGACGGTGCCGCCGGAGGAACTCGCCGAGTACGTCCAGAAGTTCATGGACATCCTCGACGAGCACGGCACGACTGCAGCGTACTTCGCACACGCAGGAAGCGGGACGCTTCACATCCGGCCTATCCTCAACCTGAAAGACGACAACGGCATCCAGACGATGCAGTCGATCACCGACGATGTGACCGACCTCGTCCTCGAACACAACGGGTCGTTCTCCGGCGAGCACGGTGACGGACTTGCACGGACGGCGTTCAACCCGAAGATGTACGGCGAGAACATCTGGGGAGCGTTCCAGGACATCAAGTCCGCCTTCGACCCCGACTGGCGGATGAACCCTGGAAAGGTCGTCTACACCGACGAGAACCCGACCGACATGCGCGACAACCTGCGGTACGGTGAGGGGTACTCCTCGATCGAACCGCAGACGAAACTCGACTTCTCCGACGAAGGCGGCTTCTCGCAACTGGTCGAACTCTGTAACGGCTGTGGGACCTGTCGACAGACCGACGACGTGATGTGTCCCACCTACCGCGGGATGAAAGACGAAATCTCGACTACGCGCGGGCGCGCGAACATGCTTCGTGCGGCAATCTCCGGCGAGATCGACGAGGAGGAGATGTACTCCAAACGCTTCCAGGAGGAAGTGCTCGATCTCTGTGTTGGCTGTAAGGGCTGTAAGAGCGACTGTCCAACCGGCGTCGACCTGGCGAAGCTCAAAGCCGAGAGCAAGTACCAGTACTACGAGCGAGAGGGCGTCAGCCTTCGATCGCGAATCTTCGGGAACATCGATACGCTCGCGAAGCTCGGTAGCACGTTCGCACCGCTTGCGAACATCGGGAAGAAACTCCCCGGAAGCCGCCTCGTGATGGAAAAGGTCGCCGGTATCGCGCCCGAGCGCGAACTGCCAAGCTTCCAGCGGGAATCGCTTCAGGACTGGTACGCAAAACGCGGTCCGCAGATCAGCGAGGCAGAGGCCGACCGGAAGGTCGTCCTCTTCCCAGACACCTACACGAACTACATGTATCCGACGCCCGGCAAGGCCGCTGTCCGCGTCCTCGAATCTGCGGGCGTCTACGTGGAGATCCCCTCTGATCTCGCACCAAGTGGACGAGCAGCGTTCTCGAAGGGGATGCTCGACGAAGCAGAGGAACGCGCCCGAGAGAACATCGCACAGTTCAGCCAGTACATCGAGGACGGATACGAGATCGTCGCTATCGAACCCTCCGACGCCGTCGTCTTCCAAGACGAGTACCTCGATCTGGTCACCACGTCGGAAGCGGAGACGGTCGCCGCCCACGCCTACGGTATTAGCGAGTATCTGGACAAACACCGCCTCGTCGAAGAACTTCCAGTCGAAGAGACAAACGAGACGCTGTCGTACCACGGTCACTGCCATCAGAAGGCGACCGGCAAGGATCACCACGCTGTCGGCGTTCTCCGCCGCGCCGGCTACGCAGTCGATCCCGTCGAGTCCACCTGCTGTGGAATGTCCGGCTCGTTCGGATACGAGGCCGAACACTACGATCTCTCGAAATCCATCGGCGACCGACTCAACGATAAACTCAACGCGAGCGGCGGAACGCCCGTCGCACCCGGAGCATCCTGTCGGAGCCAGATCGGCGAGTTCGAGGATCAAAACGAGAACCCGCCGCATCCGATCGAGAAGGTAAACGACGCGCTGCCACAGTCGTAAACGGTTCGTCCGTCGAATCAGTGTTTTTTGACGAACGAAACCGATATTGATGTGTTGGTGATTAGACGGCAACGATCGACGTCAGAGGGTGACAAACTGGTAAAAGAATAAATAGCCACGATTTATTTTTATCTCATAATAGAGAGATGAGACGAGTGCAGTAGGGATGCGACCAAGGATTAATCAGCACAAAAGAGTGGATTAGCCACTGTAGATTGTGTATTCCAGCCGGACGACGAATTCGATGATGTGTTAGTTTCCTGTCAATAATATATAGTACAAAACTGCCATAATACCGTTACAATTATATTCCTTGAATTCCACAACGTGACTATGGCTTATGACTATTCAAGCCGACGAGCCGTTCTAAAGACAACAGGTGCAGTTGGTGCAGCGGGTCTTGCTGGCCTCGCTGGCTGTCTCGGAAACGGGGATGGGGAAGAACAGATCGGGAACTACCCGCCAGAAGGGGATAGCGTTACGTTCGGACTGAACGCGCCACAGAGTGGACTTCTCGCACCGGACGGGATTCCGCAGTTCGACGCGTTCGAGATGGCGATCGACCATCTCAACAACGGTGGCGGCTGGGTTGACGAGTGGGACGAGCTCTCCGGAGACGGTGTGCTCGATTACGAGGTCGAAGGGGTGGACGCCGACAGTGGTGGTGACGGCGACCAGTCCGTCGAGAACATCGAGCGGATGATCGAACAGGACAACATCCAGATGTGGACTGGCGGTGTCTCCAGTGGTGTCGCCGAGGCACTCCAGCCGGTTGCACAGCGGGAGAACGTCCCGTACATGGTCAACCTCTCCACGTCGAACCTCATCACTGGGGAGCACGTTACTCGGTACAGCTTCCGAACGGCTGCACCAACCTACATGCTAGGACTTGCGTGTGCATCCGTTCTTCCCGACGAGCTCGGTGACGATCTCGACTTCTACCAGATTTACCTCGATTACTCGTTCGGTATCACCGGTCGAGAATCGATGCTGGAAGGATTCGAAGACGTCGGCTGGACGGAAGTCGGTGAGCAGTCGATTCCGGAAGGAGAAATGGACTACAGTGCCCACCTCGCAGACGCACAGGATTCGGGTGCTGACGTCGTCATCCTCTCGACGTTCGGTGACGCACTGACGAACGCACTTGAACAGGCTGCAGACGCCGGTATCACCGACGAGATGGATATCATCGTCACGACGATGAGTAACTTCTCGCTCGAACCGGCAAGCGAGAACATCGAGGACGTCTACGGAACAACAGACTGGACCGCAGACCGTGGCGACGAGTACTCCGACATCTTCGTCGAAGAGTACGAATCCGAATTCGGCGAGACGCCAGGATTCGCACCGAAACTGGTCTACGAGAACGTCATGCTGTACGCAGAAGCAGTCGAGCGTGCCGGAACGTTCTTCCCACCGGACGTCGTCCGCGAGCTCGAAGACTACGAGTACGACCACACTGGCGTCGGCGACGCTGAACTGCGCGAGTGCGACCACCAGGCACACCGCATGGTTCCAGTCGTTCGCGGTCTCTCGGAAGAAGACCAAGAAGAGACCGGGCAGTTCGTCGAGCTAGTTGACGAAGCGCCACGAGAAGACACCACGTACGGCTGTGACGAAGGTCCTGCGGCGGACGCCGATATGGGCGAATACGGCGACGAATAGGGCCTTCTCCCTCACTATCGCCTATAAATAATCGATAAAGTTAGCAAATATATGATAGAAGGAGTATTTACGTTCCTATTTCGGATGTTCAGCGTCGCTGCAGTGTATGTGCTCGTAGCGACGGGGCTGTCAATTACGATGGGGACGCTCGATTTTGCGAACATGACACACGCCGCGCTGTACCTCTTCGGAGCGTACATCGGTCTAGCAATACTACAACAGCCCGGCGCGGGGGGATGGCTCGGAGCCCTTGGGCTTGAAACGTTTGGGGTTGGATGGGGACTCATCGCAGCACTCGTACTAACCCCGCTCATCGTCGCAGCGATCGGGATCCTGTTCGAAAAGTACGTCGTCCGTCGATTATACGAGCGTGACGTGACCGAACAGATCCTGATAACCTTCGGACTGCTGTTCATCGCCCAGGAGTTCACAGGAAACCTCGTCGGGCGGTCTGGACACACGATTTCCAGACCTGGCTGGGCAAGCGGAGCCATGAATCTCCCACTCGTCGGATCTGTCCCACGATGGCGGTTCTACGTCATCATCATCACGGGGATACTGATGGCTGCGTTGTTGCTGTTCTACAAGAAGACGGACTTCGGACTGGTCGTCCGAGGGGCAACAGAGGATTCCCAGATGGTCCAGTTGCTTGGTATCAAAGTCCAGCGACCGAAGGCGCTTATCTTCGGAATCGGTGCCGCCTACGCCGGAATGGCGGGGATGTTGGGAGGATCGATATTTTCGATAAATTACCAGATTGGTATTGAAATCCTCATTCCAGCGCTCCTCGTCGTCGTCGCCGGCGGAATGGGCAGTATCAAAGGAACGATCCTCGCCGGAACGCTGTTCGGACTCGCGTGGGCAACCGCCCATCAGTTCTACTCTCCGGCAACGGACGCTAGCATCTACATGATGGCGATACTGATTATCCTACTTCGACCAGAGGGACTGTTCGGATCGAAGGGGGTGGAAATATGAGCTTGCGTGATATAACCGGAGTAAGTGCGGGTAAGCCGACGCTGAGCTGGGAGTACTGGGACGAGATAAAAGGAACCGAAGGGTTCATCTTCCTCGCAGCAACGGTGTTTGCACTCTCGTGGGCGTGGCTGTTCGCCCGTGCCCCGGTCGTGAGCGATCTCATCAACGGGTATCAGACGCTCGCGGTCACCATTCTCATCTGGGCGATCTTCGCGATGGGATACGATCTGCTACTCGGCCAGACCGGACTGCTCTCGTTCGGACACGCGGCGTTCTGGGGCGGAAGCATGTACGCGTCGGCGCTGTTCAGCTCCTACGTGTACGGCGATCCAATTCTGATGATTCTTGTCGGTGTTCTGACAGCAGTGATCCTCGCGATCATTATCGGACTCGTCGCGCTCCGGCGCTACGAAGTCTTCTTCGCAGTCTTGACGCTGGCAATCGGGCAGTTCATCTACTTCATGGCCGTCTCTCCCCTCCAACCCTGGACGGGAGGGTACAACGGGTTCACTGACGTTCAGATCGAACCGATCTTCGGCGTCCTCGAACTCGGTCAGCTCCTCCCAGGAGTGCTCGGAACGCTGTGGAGTTCGCAGTTCTACCTCTTCGTCGCAGCGTTTTTCGTCCTCGCGGTCGTCTTCGCGACGCGAATCGTGAAGTCGCCGTACGGGCTCGTGTTCCAGTCGCTTCGAGAGAACGAGCAGCGAGCAAAGTTCGTTGGTATCGACGTCTGGCGCTACCGATTCATGTCGTTCGTGCTATCAGCAGTGTTCGCAGGCATCGCAGGTAGCCTGTTCACGCTCCACCGAGAGTTCGTCTCGGTCGAACAGCTCCACTGGCTCATCAGCGGTGACGTCGTCATTATGGCTGTGCTCGGTGGACTCGGATCGGTCTTTGGTCCGATTCTCGGAGCGATCCTGTACCTGTTCATGAGTAACATCGTGCAGACGTGGGCGTACGTCGGCAATTACTGGTTCCTCATAACCGTGCTCGTGTTCACCACCATCGTGTGGATATTCCCGAGCGGACTCTGGGGAATCGTCGGAAAGATCGGAGAAATGCTTCGGGCAGCAACACGGAGGTCGAACTAATATGTCGATTTTCGAAACAGACGGCTTGACGAAATCGTTCAGTGGACTGACTGCGGTCGATGACGTGACTGTCTCCGTCGACAGGGGAGAATTCGTCTGTATCATCGGCCCGAACGGTGCCGGAAAGACGACGTTCGTAAACCTCGTCACCGGACTGCTCACGCCGACCTCCGGGACGGTAACGTTCGAGGAGGACGACGTGACTGGAAAGGACCCGCACGAGATTACCCAGTCTGGGATCAGTCGTTCGTTCCAGACGGCGTCGTTGTTCCCAGGCCTAACGGTTGAAGAAAACATAAAGGTCGCCGCAATCGCGACTGAACACGGCTCGTTCCAGCTGAACTTCCTCCGCCGGCTCGACAACTATCCGGCGGTCGATGAGCGGACCGACACACTGCTCAAGCAGTTCGAACTCTACGAAGACCGGGATGCAGAAACGAGTGCACTCTCGTACGGTGACAAACGGCGCCTGGAGATGGCTGTCGGGATGACTAACGATCCGAGCCTGATCTTCATGGACGAGCCGACGGCGGGGATGTCACCCGACGAGACGAAGATGACGACCGACCTGATCAAGTCGATTCAGGAAGAGCGAAATATGAGTGTCGTCATGATCGAACACGACATGGACCTGGTCTTCGAGCTCGCAGACCGAATTATCGTGCTGAACAGAGGCTCGGTCATCGCAGATGGCCCACCAGAAACGATTCAAGAGCATCCAGAGGTCCAGAAAGCGTACCTGGGCGGGGTGGAACAATGACGCTTCTCGACCTCGATGATGTTCACTCCTACTACGGAGCGAGTCACATCCTCCGTGGGGTCTCGATGACTGTCGAGAAAGGAGAAGTCGTCGGGCTTCTCGGACGAAACGGCGCCGGAAAGACGACGACGTTGCGCAGTATCGTCGGCGCACAACCGCCGGAAGTGCGAGACGGAACGATCACGTTCAAGGGAGAGGATATCACCAACAACGATCCAGAAGACATCGTCATGGGTGGTATGGCGATCGTCCCCGAAGAGCGACGGGTCTTCAGCGACTTCAGTGTCGAAGAGAACCTACAGATGGCAGACATCGCACTTGAACGATGGAATCTGGCGATGCGTGACATCTCGGTCGGCTCCGATACGGGAATGAGCACCCAGGAGATCTACGATCTCTTCCCTCGACTCGACGAACGGCAAAACCAGAAGGCAGGGACGCTCTCTGGGGGCGAACAGCAGATGCTTTCGATCGCTCGAACGCTGAAACTGCCCGGTGTCGACCTCCTTCTGATGGACGAACCGACAGAGGGACTTGCACCACAGATCGTTCAGAACGTCCTCGACGCGATCGAAAAGATCGCAGATCAGGATAAAACGATCCTGCTCGTCGAGCAGAATTCGAGCGCCGCGCTCCAGGTTGCAGAGCGGTGTTACATCCTCGATGAGGGATCGATGACCTACCAGGGAAGTGCGGACGAGCTGAAAGCAGACGACGAGATTCGCCAGCGATACCTCGCTGTGTAACCGCTCTCCGGACCCCACGTGGGGTTTCGTGGAGATATCACAACAGGTAGTATGCTAGCGAGAACGATAGTCGGCTTGTTTATACACAGTGAGGGTGAATACCAAGCGATTTTGGATGGTATTCGCTCGAACAGAACGGTACATTAATAGTACTCAGCGAACCCTTCTAGCATGCATATGAGCGTCGAACGCCACTACGATAGAGAATTCGTTCGGACGTTTTTCACCTCGCCAACGGCTGTCGAAGGTGAAGACGACTCCGCGAAGATGATCCGAAGCGCTGCACAACTGCGCGGCATGCAGGCACCCGACGTCTGGGTCCCGGACAACGAGGACGCGACGGCTCCGTCCATGCGCGACGAGGGTGTCGAGAACATCATCGAGGTCGTCAGCGAACACGGCGCTGACTTCCCCGGTGAGATTCACCCGCGCGTCGTCTGGTTCCGCGAGGATCCATCGACGCGGTATCAGGGCTTCCAGCAGATGCTGGAAATCGCCGACCCCGACAACGGTGCCATCGAGCACATCGACGGGTTCGTCATCCCTGAAGTCGGAGACATCGACGACTGGAAGAAAGCCGACGAGTTCATCACCATCATCGAGCACGAGCACGGGCTCGAAGAAGGGAGTATCTCCATGTCGGTGATCGTCGAGAGCGGCGAAGCCGAACTCGCTCTGCGTCACCTCCGCGAGGAAGCCGGCAAGCCGTCGAACAACCTAGAACGGATGTTCCTGCTCGTCGACGGACAGGTCGACTACACCAAGGACATGCGCGCGATGACGCCAACCGGTGGCCTGCCAGACTGGCACGAACTCCGTCACAACACCTCCCGCGGCGCAAGCGCCGCTGGACTCATCGCCGTCGACGGTCCGTGGGACGACATCCGCGACGTCGAAGGCTACCGCGAGCGCATGATCGCAAACCGTGCACTCGGTATGACCGGTATCTGGTCGCTGACCCCCGGTCAGGTCGTCGAGGCGAACACGTCGCCGCTCCCACCGGAGAACGGCTCGTGGCTCCTCGAAGTGGGTGACGAACAGATCGAACTCGAATCCGAGGGCGACACGCAGGTGTACGACGGCGACGCCGTCTCGCTCGAGGAAACCGGTGACGGCTACGTACTTACCGTTGGCGGCGACGAGAAAGAGCTCGACGAGGACGAACTGCAGGAGGAACTCCTCGACCTGACCGCCTACATCCCGAGCATGAACGACATCGTCGACTCCATGGAGGAGTTCGAGGCGGCCAAGGAAGGCGGTAAGGGCGCCATCGCGATGACTCAGGCGACGACGCTCGTCATCGACGGCGTCGAGGTCGACATCAGTAAAGACCGCATGTGGGACGAGGCGACGTATCAGGCTGCGATGACCCCGATCTCGCTGTTCCAGGACGTTTACGAGCACCGTCCGGACCAGCACGAGGAACTCGAGGAGATGTACAGCGAAGACGTCGTCGAGCGCGCACAGGAAGTCGGCAACTAGAGACGGCTCGATTCCTCGATTTCGATTTTTAGGTAGTCGTTCACAGACTGCGCGTCGGCTGGTTCTTCTCGAGTTCGGAGTATCTTCATTCGATTGCTACAGGAGAAACACACCGAATTTCCGGTGAACAGGTGAAAATCATTAGCTGGGATCGACAGTAGACTACGGAGAGTTAGTGCTGTGATTGGGAGCTATACGGAGAGGTGGTGCTATGGTCGGGAGCTACCTGATTTATACGGATTGCTATACTGATGTCCGTACAACCACAATCGTCTGTGACTACGCCAGGATAACGTATACCAGCCCGTGTCAAAGCGGAGATTCATCCTTCGGAAGTTTGATCTGGTCCTGACCGACGTTGACCCTGAATGACGGAAAGTCTGTGAACGGCGTTGCACACACACACCGGATTTCCGGTGAAACACCGCCCAGAGGAAGGGGGCGAAATCGATTGAAGCGAGAGTTATTCTACTGGTCGGTAAATATAATCAAGGTTCAACCTTTCCAGCAATGTGAGGCTGAGGACATGCAGGAGTAGATACAACATTATCAAGTCTGTTTTAGTTCTTAGCTGACTCCTTGGGCCAACTTTGGATTAGATATCGGTAGAAGAGGTATTTTCGATAGTAATGAGTTTGAGCTTTCCGGATAGATTCCCCTTTAGGCAAAAGCTTAATCAGTATATTAATTCTAGAACCAATCTAGCTAGTATAGTTGTCTAGCTAGTACTAACTAGTATGTTAGTATAGCTACAGCTCTCTAGTATATGGCGGTTTATAATTATATTCTACTAGAGGCTGCTATCCTGTTGTTAACAAATTATATTGCTTCAGTAGGAACCGATCTTCTGAATGCATCCGCGCCATTTCCCTTCGTTAGACGGTTTAATACTAGATCCACGTGCTGGGATCCACGTTCGTTAGACGGCTTAATGCCGGAATCCAAGCGGCTAGTTGTCTCGTTTTGTCTCTTTGGAGCCGTTCCCTATCTTCGGGTTTCTATCTCCACCTTTACCCGAACCCCCATTTCATCTGGAACCCCACTCACCCAATTTCACCATTTCACCGGAAACCCGGTGTGTGTGTGCACCGCGTCGAAACCCTCAAGATAGTTCACCGGAAACACGGTGTCCAAGCAGATGTCCGAATCCGACGATCTATTTATCCGCGAGGATCCGATCTTTGTCAACAAAGAGCTCTTGGAGATCAGTCACCTTCCAGACGAGGGGCGAATCGTCGGTCGAGACGAGGAGATCGGGCAGTTGGCCAATGCAGTCAACCCTGCGATCTTCGGACAGAGTCCTAGTAACGTACTCATCTATGGGAAAACAGGAACTGGAAAGTCACTCTGTGCAAAGTACGTTTCTAGACGACTCGTGAGTACGGCACGGGAAGAAGGGATCAACGCAGTTTTTGCGTACGTCGATTGTGCACAGGATACGACCGAGACACAAGCGGCTCAAACGATCGCGAGCTCCGTCAATGTTGACGAAACGGACATCTATATCCCTGACAAGGGTATCAGCACGGCAACCTATTACAAACGCCTTTGGCGTATCCTCGACCAGAAATACGATGTGTCGTTGATAATCCTCGACGAGATCGACAAACTCGAGGACGATGCCATTCTGATGCAACTGTCTCGCGCTGGAGAGGCGGGAAAGGTAACCGATTGCAAGATCGGTGTCATGGGAATCAGTAACAAAATCAAATATAAAGACCGGATGGACGAGCGGGTGAAATCGAGTCTCTGCGAGCGGGAGTTCGTTTTTCCCCCCTACAATGCGAGCCAGTTAAACGAGATCATGGCAGCACGGAACGATGCGTTTCGTGATGGCGTCCTCGCAGATGGCGTTATTCCGCGGGCAGCGGCACTCGCGGCTCGCGAGCACGGTGATGCACGAAAAGCGATAGACATTCTCCGTTATGCGGGTGAAATCGCACAGGCAAAGGGAGCCGATATCGTTCGGGAGGAGTTCGTGGTACAGGCGCGCGAACGCGCTGAGGTCGATCGATTCCGCGAACTCATTCGTGGGTCGACGCCTCACTCTCGATACGCGTTGCAGGCGCTGACTGTGCTTTCGCTCGAGTATCAGTCAGATGAGTCATCCGACGAAAACGATGGGTTTCGAACGACTCGTGTCTACGACGTGTACGAGCAGATCTGTCGACAAGAGGGAACTGAGGCCTTGTCACTTCGACGAGTCCGAGATTTGTTGAAAGAGCACGCGTTTCTCGACGTTATCGAGCAGTCTCGACACAGTGGTGGGAGTGCAGAAGGGAGTTACACCGAACACACGTTGCTCGAGGATCCGGAAGTCGTCAAGGACGTCCTTGCAGATACGGTTGACTGAACTGTCCCGTCGTTTCACTGGAAATTCGGTGTCTTCCATCGAAGATTGGTTTACCGGAAACGAGGTGTCTCTCGTGTTCCCCGCTAAATATCCAACACCAATTAGAGTCTAGATCTGATCCTAATCAAGTATTACGAGCCAGCCCCATCTGTTCCTTCAGTTAATATTCTGTTACCTATGTGTTTGTCGTGCGGAGTCTGCATAGAAAAAGACTTATCTTCTCAGCCGAAATGATTGCGAAGAGCCGACGAATGACACGAGTAGATAGGACAACAATATTTTTCCCAGACGGTAATACTGTATTACCGACTGTAACAGGTGATGTCTCCAATGAGTAAGCTCTCCAGACGACGATTGCTTCAAACCAGTGCAGCGCTCGGTGTTACCGGTCTCGCCTCCCATACCCTGGGAACGGAAGTGGCACAATCGACGCCCGATCTCGAGAAGTACGTCCAGGAACTTCCGATTCCTGGCGTTCTCGAACCGGACGAACAGCGAGACGGTGTCGATTACTACAATATTCCGATCACTGAGTTCGATCAGAGTTTGCATCCGGATCTTCCGGATACGACGGTGTGGGGCTTCGACGGATCGTTCCCCGGTCCGATCATCGAAGCACAGAAAGACGAACCGATCAAGGTCGAGTTCGATAACAGCGATCTGCCCGACGAGCATCTGCTGGAGGTCGACGAGCGCGTTCACGGAACGACGACCGAAAACCACATGCACCACGACGGGCCCGTGCCTGAGGTTCGAAATTCGATCCACTTCCACGGACTCAACATTGAGTCCGAAAGCGACGGCCAGTCCACGATGTGGGTGTCGCCGGACGGCGTCGAGGGGCCTCGACGGACCAAGGATGTCCAGGACGTGCCGAACGCACAGTCCCGGCTGACCGGAACGTATCACGCACACACGCTTGGTATTACGCGACTCAATGCGTATGCGGGCCTCGCTGGACTGTACTATATCCGTAGCGAGCAAGAGGAGCAACTCGATCTGCCGGACGGCGAGTACGACATTCCACTCGTCATACAGGCTCGATCGTTTACTGACGACGGTTCGTTGGATTACCCTGATAGTTTCGTCGCGGAACCTTCCCACGATACGGCCGTCGTGAACGGTGCCATTTGGCCGTATCTCGAGGTTGAGCCTCGTAAATACCGATTCCGAATCGTGAACGGCTCGAACCACAGGACGTTCAACATGAACCTCTCTAACGAGTCGGGATCGGCGGTTCCGACCATGTATCAGTACTCGTCCGGCCACGGGTTCTTGGAGGATGTCGTTGCCATCGAAGACGGCGGTGACATGGAGTCGCTTTTACTCACGCCGTTCGAGCGCGGTGAGGTCGTCGTCGACTTCTCGGAGTACGCTGGTGAGACGTTTACGCTGACCAACGATGCCGAGTTCCCGTATATGGGCGGTAACGACGGCGAGGACTTCCCGGAAATCCTCCAAATCCGGGTTACGGATCCGTCGGAGGAACCGGAAGATCCCAGTGCTGATCCAACGACACTCGATCTCCCCGCTCCGACTGAAATCGATGAAGATGACGCGGTCGAGACGCGCCACTTCACGCTGGATATGGAGGTTACCGACGGAGACGGCCCACCGATCACTCACCTCCTAAACGGATATGGAATGGGCGACGAAGGTGCCCCGGTTCCGCAGCCAGAACTCGGCACAACCGAGATATGGGAGTTCGAGAATACGACGAGTCACGCACATCCGATGCACCTCCACCTCGTCGACTTCAGGGTGATCGGGCGCGGTCCCGACGGAGAAGCGGACCCCGATCCGAACGAACTCGGTGGGAAAGATACCGTTCGCGTCGAACCCGACGAGACGGTGCGTATCGCCGCTGAGTTCGGTGACTTCACCGGCCAGTACCCGTTCCACTGTCACGCGCTCGAGCACGAGGACCACAAGATGATGCTGATGTTCGACGTCGTCGAAGGAGAAGGCGACGGTGATGAGGGGACGCTGACCCATCATGATCCAGCCGATCTCGACCACGTCGGCGACGATGTCGACCACGTTATCCAGTGGGAAGGAAGCATAGACGACTAACCGCAGCAGAATCGATTTCTGCGTTATCTTTCGCACAGCAACTCTCTTCCTCAATCTCGATTCTGCATTTGCTTGCTCGCGCACATGAGACCTCACACGGGGCGTTCATCGCGGCTTTCGATAGGAGGAAATTCGTCGCTCTCACTGTTCGTGATGACGGAGATTTGTCGTTCTCATTGCTTTCGGCAGGAGGGGGCAAGCGACACTCTTGGTACTGAAACGAGCCGATCCTGACTGTTTGCCAAAAAAGTCGTCGTGGTTCTGCAGCGATTGGTAGTGCGTCTGGAAACTCCTTCTCACCCCCGATCGCGGGGAATTAGGAGAACTGTTCGTGAAGACCGTCGAGTCCGCCGGAGAACACCTTGGTCAGGTTCTCCTTTGCACCTTCGAGGTCGCCGTCGTCGACGTCGAAGTATCCTTCCCAGACTGCAAGCGTCTGGTCGCTTTCGGTGATCGGGACGAGTCGTAGCTCGCTCAGATAGTTGGTTTTGTTGCCGGCACCCGCCAGAATCGTGTACTGGTAGGAGTGCTCGGTGTCCGAGTGAGCGACGAGCTCTTCTCGAACGGTTTTACCGGGTGCATCGAAATCCCGGACCGCGCCGGTCTGATCGCCTGCTTTCCCGTCGTCGATGGTACAGTTTTCGATAGCGGGGTGCCACTCGTCGAAGCTTCCGAAATCGCGAATTTCTTCCCAGACGTCGTCGACCGATCCTGGAATTACTCGACTAACGACTACTCTCGGCTGGTATGACATGGCGTACGTCCTCCGTTTCAAACCGGCGGCAATAAAGATTGCTGTGTTAAACAGGACAACAATGATATATGTTTGTTTTAATATATGTACTTCATAATAATCCCGCTTATTGTCGTTCAGACAGTCGTTTTTTTACTCGGAATAATGTATCAGCTTGGAAACCACGTGAACCAAGAACAAGCTTTAATTAGATCGGGGTTAGCTCATTAATTGGCAATGATTGCAATTACCGTGGTAGTTCCATCCACACGGAGGTGCTGAGATGCCGGTAGAAGCGTATCATCGACCAGACTCACTTGAGGAGGCACTTGACCTGTCCGCAGAACACGAATCAGATCTCGAAGTCATTTCTGGGGGAACCGTCAGTATGCCCGCGATGAACGACGGGTACAAGTTCCCGGAGAAGGTGATGGATCTTCGAAGCGTGGGACTCGATTACGTCGAGTCCGAAAACGGAGAGATCACGCTCGGTGCAACCCTGACGCTGACCCAGACGATCGAAGAACTCGACGATCCGTTCTTGCAGGATGCGGCCCGTCACACGGCGAGTTGGGCCGTCCGAAACATGGCGACTGTCGGCGGTAATCTCTTTACTCCACCGCCGCTTGGGGATTTCGCGGTTGCACTGTTGGCTCGCGACGCCGAGATCAAGATCCAGAGTCAGGACGACGATCGGTGGATTTCGCTCTCGTCGTTCTACACCGGGCCTGGACAGAATGTCCTCGAGCCCGAAGAGCTAATTACAGAGATTCGTTTCCCCGAGGAACACGGTGAGACGGTGTATCTCAAACAGACCCAACAGCAAGAACCCGCTCCACCCGTCGTAACGGTTGCGGCAAATCTCGAACGGGAGAACGGGACCGTCGAAACGGCGCGCATCGCGATGAACGGTGCCGGTCCGCACCCGATGCGAATGGAAGACGCCGAGGCGGCCCTCGAGGGTGCTGAACTCGACGAGGAGACGATCGAGGCGGCGGCCGAGGCGGCGGCCGAGGCGGCAAACCCGCCCGAGGATGCCGTCGCGAGCGAGTGGTATCGGCAGAAGATGGTTCGCCAACAGCTCGTGAACGCGCTCTCTCAGATCGCGAGCGAGGAGGATACCCAATGAGTTCAAAGATAGTCGAGTTAACGGTAAACGGACAGACAGTCGAGAAGATCGTCGAGCCGATGGAGCCGCTGCAGTCCGTACTCAGGGACAGACTCGGAAACACGTCGACCAAGACTGGCTGCAAACAGGGTGGCTGTGGTAGCTGTACGATCCTCGTCGACGGCGAGCCGGTCGTTTCCTGTCTGCTGCCAGTCGAGGAAGTAGAGGATAAAGAAATCACGACGCTCGAAGGACTGACGCCGGCAGAAGGGCTCCATCCGATACAGGAGGCGTTTCAGGAGAACTTCGCAATGCAGTGTGGCTACTGTACGCCGGGGATGATCATGGTGGCCAAGGCGCTGCTCGACCGGAACCCGGATCCATCGCGAGAGGAGATCGAAGACGCGATTTCGGGTAACGTCTGTCGATGTACCGGCTACGATCCGATCGTGGACGCTGTACGGGAGGCATCGCAAGCAATGAACGGACATCAGCAAGGAGGTGACTGAGATGAAAGAACTACGATCCGTCGGAAGCACCATCCAGCGACGCGATGGCGACGGACACGTCAAAGGACAGACCGAGTTCGTCGACGACCGGACGTTTCCGGACCTGAAACACCTTCATGTCGTTCGAAGCCCGGTTCCACACGCCGAGATCAACGGCATCGACTTCTCCGAAGCGGAGGAGGTACCCGGGTACGTCGACGCGCTCACGCACGAGGACGTTCCGAACAACATCTATACGATCCTTCGGCTGATCGGTGTCGGCCCGAACGAGGAGCCGCTGCTCGCCGAGGACAAGGTTCGGTACGAAGGTGAGCCTATCGCGGCGATCATCGCGGATTCGAAAAATGCCGCGATGGAGGCCGCCTCGAAGGTCGAACTCGATCTGGAGGAACTGGAACCAGTCTTCGACGTCGAAGAAGCTCTCGAGGACGACGCACCGATCCTGAAAGACTGGGGAACAAACACGTTCCAGTTCGAGGGACACGAGTGTCGCCGGGTTCGCTACGGCGATATCGAGGACGGATTCGAGGAGGCGGACCACATCATCGAGGGAAGCTATCAGACGAAACCGATCGAGCAGGCGCCGACCGAGACGACGGCGGCGCTGGCAAAGCCCGAGTCGAACGGCCGGTACAAGGTCTTTACCAACACACAGGCGTTGTACTTCTCGCTCGACAACACGGCGATGATCGTCGACGTCGACTTCAGCGACCTCCAGTTCATCGGCGGCACGGTCGGTGGCGGATTCGGTGGCAAGGTCGACGTGATCGTCGAACCGATGGCGACGCTGGCGGCGAAAAAGACCGGCTTCCCGGTCCAGTACAAGTTCACGCGCGAAGAAGAGATGCAGGTCTCGTCCCCGCGTGGGGCGTGGCGAATGTACTACAAGGACGGCGTTACCGACGACGGCAAAATCGTTGCCCGCCAGGTGACAAGCTACGCCGACTCCGGTGCGTACAACCGTCACTCGCCGTACGCCACGACGAAGCACGCGGCGAACGTCGGAGGACCCTACAAGATTCCGAACGCCAAGTTCGATTGTTACTGTGTCTACACGAACAAGACGCCGAGCAGCGCGATGCGCGGGTTCGGTGTCACGCCGTGTTCGTTCGCGATCGAAGGCCAGATGGACAAAATCGCCGAGGAGCTCGGGCTCGATCGGTGGGAGGTCCGGTTCAAGAACGCCTACCAGAACGGCGACATCACGCCGCACAGAAAGGAAGTCGAAGACGCGAGTCTGATCGAAACGATGCAGTCGGCCGCCGAGATGGCGGGCCACGACCTACCCGAAGAGTTCAAAGAAATGAGTTCACTACAAGAGGAGGAGGAAAGCCATGTCTAAGAAGCGCGGAACCGGAATCGCAGCGGTCAACTATCCGACCGGGATGAACCTGGGGGGCGACCCGACGCAGGCGCTCATCCACAGTAGTACGACCGGCAACTTCGTCGTCACGCTCTCGAGTACGGACCTCGGACAGGGGCTGAAGACGGCGATGGCCCAGATCGCTGCCGACGCGCTCGGCGTGCCGGTCGAGAACGTGATCATCGATACGGGCGACACGGACACTGGACCCCACTGTATGGGGACGTTCGCCAGCCGCGGTACCCACCGGGCCGGGAACGCGATCATCGACGCGGCGGAGGAGGCCCGAGAGGTCTTGCTCGAGGTCGCCGCGGAAGAACTCGAAGCAGCACCTGAGGACTTAGAGACCGACGGCGAAGGGAACGTCCACGTCGAGGGTGCACCGGACCGCTCGATTGCGGTCATGGACGCGGCTATGGCTGCGCACTTCGATCAGGGTCGAACCATTTCCGGTCGCGGCATCGGATTCAAGGAAAAGAGCGACCCGGTTCCGGAGACCGGCGAGATGGACCCGGACTCGACGGAGGCACACGCGACGGTCGTCGCGGAGGTCGAGGTCGACACCGAAACGGGTGAGGTCGACGTCCTCAGCATGAAAGCCGCCTACGAGATCGGCCAGATCGTCAACCCTGCGCTGGTCGACGGGCAGATCATCGGCGGAGCGTGGATGGGTATGGCCCACGCGCTCTACGAGACGACGAACCCCTACTATCCGACGCCCGAGAACAAACCGCGAAGCTTCGGCGATTACAGCCTGCCGGGCCCCTCGGAGATGCCCGATGTCGAGTACGACGTGCTCGAGATGCCGTCTCAGACCGGACCGTTCGGAACGAAAGGGGTCGGCGAGATGTCGGCGACGCCGCCGATTCCGGCCATCGTCAACGCGATCAAGGACGCGATCGGGGTACAGATCACGGAGATCCCGGTCACGCCAGAGGTCGTACTCAGGGCCTTAGAGGAGAAAGAAGACGCCGGTAGCGCGGAGAAACAGGAAGCCTGAGATGTCCCGAATCGTCGATCTCTCGGTGACGATCGGAGAGGAGACGTTGAGTCCGCCCTCGGTCGATAAGAGCCTCGAGCTGCGAACCCACACGATGGACGGCGAGAGCTACTGGCAAAGCAGCGAGATCGAGATGCTGCTCCACACCGGCTCGCACGTCGATTTCGAACTCCACACGGTGGAGGGCGGCGAGACGGCCGCCGACGTTTCGCTGGATCGGGTCTGTGGCGACGCCTTCGTCATCGACCTGAGCCACGCCGGTCCGAGCTACGAGATCACGGTCGAAGACGTCAAAGAGCAGGCGGACGACCTCCGTGAGGGGGATATCGTCCTGATCCGGACCGACTGGACGGACGAGCAGTGGGGCAACTATCCGACCTACTACGAGGATTCGCCCTACTGTGCGCCCGAGGCGGCCCAGTGGCTCGTCGACAACGGCGCGAAGGCCATCGGATACGACTGCTTCAGCGAGTATCCGGCTCGACTCCCCGACTTCGAGCCTGAGGACTTCCAGATCCACAAGATCATTCTGGAGAACGACGCGATCTTGATGCAACACCTCACGAACCTCTCGGAACTGCCTGCCGGCGAGCGAGTGGAGTTCTACGCACCCTCGGTCAAGATCGAGGGTGGTGAGGGTTCGCCCGCGCGGTTCTTCGCGGTTCTTGACTCCTGAGCCGTTCTACGCTTTCGGCATCATTTTTGACGCCGTCGTCGACGAGCTATCGCCACTCGATGCTCCTGTCGAGCCAAAGTATATGTATGTGTGGTACTCATTCACTCCCATATCTTTCATGAAGAAGAAAATCATCAACCCCGAAACAGGCGAGTGGGCCGAACACGAGGTCGCGTACTCCGACGGCGTCGCGATCGAAACGCCGACGCATACGCGAATTTTCATCTCGGGCGTCATCTCGGACGAAGACGGGATCGAAGCACAGACGCGAGACGTGCTGACCCAGATCGAGGAGACGGTGACGGAGTACGGCGGTGACATGACCGACATCGTCCGCGTTCGCGTCTATATCACTCGGCCCAATATGGACGAGGAGACGCTGGAGGTCGTCCACGCCACCCGCCGCGAGTTCTTCGTGAAGGACCACTATCCGGCCAGCACGCTGGTCGAGGTCGAAGACCTGGTCGACGACCAGTCGATGATCGAGATCGACGCGGATGCGGTTATTCCCAACGAGGAGTGGAACGTCGAGACGCTCTAGCGTTGGTTTGCAGACAGTTACGCGCTCGGCGTCCGTAGCACTAAGAAGGCTGCGTCCCCACTAGTTCGTATGAGCGACGCCGTACACCTGTCGGGACGGAACACGAACGACTACACGACATCTGACTGTCATGTGCATACGGCGGTGAGCGACCGATGACGGACACCAGAACGGAGTCGACTGATCGCGAGGACCCCTGGAGCATCACCAAACAGGACCTCTTCGACGCCATGCGGGAGTATCGGACGGACGGGGCCGGCGCGGTCGTCGCGACCGTCGTCGACGTCGAGGGCTCGGCCTACAGACGCCCCGGCGCGAAGATGCTCATCGATCCCGACCGGGAGAGCCTCGGTGCGATCACGGCTGGCTGTCTGGAAGGTCCGGTCACTGACCTGGCAGCGGACGTCCTCGAGTCAGGCGAGCCGTCCGTCCACACCTTCGATCTCATGGACGACGAGGGCTGGGGGCTCGGCCTCGGCTGTAACGGGATCATCGATATCCTCATGGAACCGCTCGACGCGAGCTGGGACGCCCCGCTTTCCGAACTCGCCGATCACCGACCAGTTGGCACCGTCACGGTCGTCGACGCTGACGACGAGCGCGTCGCTGTCGGCGATCGTATTTCCCTCGATCAACACGGCGACTCGCTCTCGAGCGGTCGTCGCAACGGGCTTCCGGACGACGTCCTCGCGGCGGTCGAACGTACGTGTGACGAACTCCGGCAGAAAAAGGGTGCGGCGACCGTCGGCGTCGACACCGAGTACGGCTCGGTCGACGTCTTCGTCGACTGGCTGACGCCCGCCCCCGATCTGCTGTTGTTCGGGACCCAAAACGACGTCCATCCCGTCGCGCGGATCGGCCGCGAGGCCGGCTTCCGGGTCGTGATCGCCTCGACGAAGGGCGCACGATCCGACCTCGAGCAGTTCCCGAACGCGCACGCGGTTAAGCGAACGCGAGCCATGGACGTCGGGGACGTCGTGGAAGACCCCTCTCGGACGTACGCCGTCATCATGTCCCACAACGCCATCGACGACCGGCTCGCGCTGGCGTCACTGGCCGACACCGACGTGCCCTACATCGGCCTCATGGGGCCGCGCGAACGGTTCGAGGAGATCAGGGAGGACCTCGAGACGGAGGAAGATCGAACGCTGACCGACGAGGAACTCGCCCGGATCGCCACGCCGGTCGGCCTCGACCTCGGCGGCGGAGAGCCGACTCAGATCGCACTCAGCATCGTCTCCGAGGCACTTGCCGTCCACAACGGTCGCGACGGCGACCGACTCAAGTCGCGGGAGGGTCCGATCCACGCTCGACTGTCCTCGATCGAATAATTTTCTCGGTTTCGTGATAATCTTCCCCACTTGTTAGACAACAACCCGCATCGTTTTTACCGTCTGGACCAGAATTACGACGAAATGGGAACTTACGACCAGTCGTCTGCGTTCACCGATCTGACGGAAGATGAACTTCGGGACGTGCTGGATTCGACGGACTACATCGCCGAGGACGACATCGTCACGACGGTGTTGCTCTCCTTGCGACTGGGAAAACCACTGCTGGTCGAGGGCGAACCCGGCAGCGGGAAGACGGAACTGGGGAAGGTGCTCGCCGAGGGCTTCGACACGGAACTGATCCGCCTGCAGTGTTACGAGGGGCTGGCTCCCGAGAACGCGCTGTTCGAGTGGAACTACACCAAGCAGTTGCTGTCGGTGCAGGCCGACGAACGCGGCGTGACCGAGGGCGAGACGGTTTTCGACGAGGAGTACCTGCTGGAACGGCCGCTACTCCGTGCGCTTTCCCAGGAGGGCGAGACGCCACCGGTGTTGCTCATCGACGAGATCGATCGGGCCGACGAGGAGTTCGAAGCTCTCTTGCTCGAGATCCTCTCGGACTTTCAGGTGTCGATTCCCGAGTACGGGACGGTTCGCGCGGCAACGCCGCCGGTCGTGATCATCACCTCGAATCGGACCCGCGGGCTCAGCGACGCGCTGAAGCGACGGTGTCTCTTCTATCACGTCGAGACGCCCTCCTTCGAGAAGGAGCGTGCGATCGTCCGACGCAAGGTGCCGGGACTCGACGACGCCCTCATCGACGAACTCGTCGGCGTCGCTCAGCGCCTGCGCGAGGAGACGCTTCTCAAACAGCCTGGCGTCGCCGAAACCTTAGACTGGGCGCGCGCCGTCGGCGAACTCAGCGAGAACGGCAACGAGAAACTGTCCCGGGCTGAACTCGAGCACACGCTTGGCTTCCTGCTCAAGGAGGTCGAAGACACGAACCGCGTCGACGACGACCTCGTCGACTCGCTGCTGGCGGCGGGGGAGGACGCCAGAAACGCGGGTGGGTAACGTGGGAAACGACCGTCGTGACGGCGCGTCGAACGCCGTCCCGCCGGAGATCGACGCGATCGGCGACCAGGTCGTCGAGCGCGTCACGACGTTCGCCCGTGACCTCCGTCGGTCGGGGGCCACCGTGTCGGCGAACGCGGGAATCGACGGAACCCGAGCGCTCGCGACAGTTGGCTTTCGCGACCGACAGCGCGCCCGTGCCGCGCTCCGAGCGACGCTGATCTCCCGCAAAGAGGATCTCGACCTGTTCGAGACGCTGTTTCCACAGTTCTGGGACGACCTGACCGACACGCTCGACGACGACGAGTTCGGTGCCTACCCGCCCGAGCCCGATCCGACCGACTCGGACGAGTTCGACCGACCCGTCCCCGAGGGGGAGGACGACGACTCTCCGACGCAGCAGGACGCTTCGGATCGACGTGAGGAGGAGTTCGGAAACGAGGCATCCGGCGAGGATCAGTCGGACCAATCCGACCCCGAGGCGGCCGGCGAGGAGCCGGCAGGGATGTCCGAGGGCGACGACGCCGAGGGAGACGACGAGGCGAGTCGCTCGTCCGACTCGTCGACCGAACGGCTCGGCATCAGCGATGACGGCGAGGACGACGACGACGCGATCGAGGCGTCGGTCTATAGCCAGGCTGGGAGTCCGGAGCCGATCACCATTCCAGACGTGAGCGACGTCACCGGTCTCGAGGGGGCGATGCAGGAGCTTACGGACGCGATCGCAACGCTTCGCGGCCGGCGCTGGACCGACTCGTCGACCGGCGACCACCTCGATACGCGGCGGGCACTTCGACGGAGTTTCGCCACCGGCGGGTCGATCCCGGACGTTCCTCGCCGCACTCGCCAGACGTCCGACGTGCAGTGTCTGTTGTTGGTCGACGTCAGCCAGTCCGTGCTGGATACGATCGATCGCGGCTTTCTCGTCCGCTTCCTGCGTTCGGCGGTCGAGTCCTGGCGCAGCGTTCGGATCTTCTTCTTCGATACCAGCGTTCGCGAGGTCACGAGCCAGTTCGAGGCCCCGTCGACGGCCGCCGCCGTTCGGGCGCTCGGACGAGCGGAAGCCGAGTGGGGCGGAGGAACCCGCATCGGCTACGCCGTCGACTCCATCCGTCGGGACGATCCACACGCCGTCGATCGGACGACGACGACCTTCGTGATCAGCGACGGCCTCGAAGTCGGCGAAACCGACCGTCTCGAGCGGGGCATGGCGTGGCTCGCGAGCAGGTCGAACGCGGTTCTGTGGTTGAACCCGTTGGCCTCGTCGCCCGAGTACGAGCCGTCCTGTCGGGGGATGGCGGTCTCGATGCCCTACGTCGACGGCCTGTTCGCGTTTTCCGGTCCGGACGACGTCACGGAGATCGCCCGACAGCTTCGACTGCGCGGCTGTGGCGGACGGATCGGCTACCGGTACGACCCCCGATCCGAGCCGAGTCACTGAGTGCGAATCGAGACGAACAGCCCCTCGCCGACGGGGACGACGGTCGTCTCGAAGTCGGGGTCGGCGCGGACGTGCTCGTAGTAGTCGACGAACTCCGTGAGCGAGTAGCCGGCGTCCTCGGGCACGCCGTCCTCGAGCGCCGCTGCGAGATCCGCCGGCGTCATTCGCTCGTCCGGCGGGTTCGTGTGCAAGACGTTGTCCGCGACGATCATTCCGCCGGGCTCGACGCGGTCGCGAACGGTTTCGAACCCTTCGACGTATCGGTCGTTCTCGTGGTCGAGAAGCACCATGTCGAAGGGGCCATCGTACCGGTCAAATATCTCGAGGGCGTCTCCCTGCTCGAAGGCCGCACGATCGGCGTAGCCACCGTTTTCGAAGTACGTTTCCGCCCGCGAAAGCAGCTCCTCGTCGCCGTCGGTGAGCACGATCTGGCCGTCGGGACCGAGCACGGGGGCGACCCAGTAGGCGGAGTAGCCGAACCCGGACCCGCACTCGAAGACGGTATCCATCTCTCCGAGTCGAGCGCAGAGTCGGAGGAACCCGCCGACCTCGTGGCCGATCGTTGGAAACCCGTTTCGGTCGGCGTACGCTTCCATCTCTTCGAGGACCTCGTCTCGCTCGAGCGCCGTGAGCGAGAGCAGTTGGTCGACGGATTCCGTGTGGAGTATCGACATGATCGTCTATACGGTTCGTTTTCCCTCACTATAAGTCACCTGAACTATCTAGTCGATATTTCGATAGGACTGTGACGCACGAGCCAGTACAAGAGACCCCAATACTCCTGATTGGTACCATCACCCATTGCGATAAAATAATAATAAAAATGGTATTTGTTGTCGACGTGGATCAGCACACTTATCGTTTACAATCCCTTCCCTTTGATATTGTGACTGCTGACGACTCGTTCGATACCCTTCTCGAATACATGGAGTCCGAGTTGGGGTTTTCGACAAGTCATTATAACGATAGCTACCTCGACCGGCGGATTACGGCACGCATGCGTCGAACCGGATGCGACGACTACGTAGAATATTACGACCTTGTGACAGATAATGTCGATGAGCAGGATGCGCTGCTCGATTCGCTGAGTATCAATGTCACGGGCTTTTTTCGGAATCCGGACGTATGGGACGGGATCAGGGATGTCCTTCGCACACTCTCGGAAAGTGAACGGCGAATCAAAATCTGGAGTGCGGCGTGTGCCGACGGTCGGGAACCGTACTCGCTGTCGATGCTCGTCCACGACGACCCACAGATCGACGAGTCCAACGTTCGGATCCTCGCGACCGATATCAGCCACAACGCACTCGACGTCGCACGAAGTGGTGTCTACCACGGCTCCCGCACGACTGATCTCGGCGGGGAACTCGGCTACCTCTCGGAGTACGACCAGTACGTCGAACACGATCCGGACGCGTCGACGTACCAGGTCGCCGAAACTATCAAACAGCCCGTCTCGTTCGAACGTCACGACCTGATCAGCGGCGATCCGAAATCCGGTTTCGACCTCGTTACCTGTCGCAACCTCTTCATCTACATCGATACGAAGTACAAACAGTCGATGCTCGAGACGATCGCTCGCTCGCTCCGCGAAGACGGCTATCTCGTCATCGGCAAGAGCGAGACGATTCCGCCGGCTCTCAAATCGACGTTCGATGCCGTCGACAACCGCCACCGAATCTATCAACGAGTCTAGTCAAGTACGGACGTACATGCTGGTCGACTGTTGTCGACTCCCTTCCGATCTTCGGTACAACCGTTCTTCTGATTTGTTCGTCCTCGAGAGTGAGCGACCAGTCTCTTAATCGTAGCCGACAGCTACATACACGCTGCAGAACGCGTTTTCGTCATGGAAACTAACTTCGACATTCACGACCATCGTCATCAGTTGAAACTTCTTCGTGACCGAGGTGAGACGATACTACTCGACAATCGAGACGGTTTGACGTGTCCGGTCTGTTCCGATCCGTTCGATCGACTGCTGGTAATCCAAACGGAGACGTACAGTTTTCCAGAAAACGATGGTGTCCCGTTTTGTCTCGTTCACCGACCGGACGATATCGCCCTGTTCAGACATTAGCGTTCTACTTCACCGAAGCTTGTCGACTGATACCGTTCGATGAGTTTCACCCATCCAAATCACTCTATCAATCCTATATATTTACACCAGTATGGGCGTAAATATACTGGACGTTCGCTGTAACAATCCGACTTCCACCGGAAACGCGGTGTCCTCAGAACAGATCGTCGGGATCGATCCGCGTGTTGTCCGAGTTCTCGATGAGCAGATCGTCGAGTGCATCCTCGAGTTCTGCGCGTCGTGGAAGCGCGAGCATCTGGCAGGTAAACACCTGGTCGGTGTTCGTCTGGATGCTCGAATCGAGCATGAACGCGTGGTCGTCGGTTTCTGCGATCTCACTGGTAACGGGTGAGAGAATCCCGGACCCGGTGTCGGCAACGAAGTTCGGCGGCGAGTGTTTGATCTCGGCGTCCAACACGTTCGCCCAGCCGTCGATGAACCCGCTGGTCATGATGTTCCCGAGCTCTTTCAGCGCTCCCTGCTCGATGTCGCCCCACTGCTCGTCCGTTTCCATCGGCACGAGCGAGTCGACGACGGCCCGACCCGAGGGCTGATCGAAGATGATGACCAGGTAGCCGCTGATCTTCCCTCTGAACTGCATCACCGTTCCGACGTACCGCTTGTTCCCGACCTCCGTCGGGATGTCCTCGATCGGCACCAGACTCAGTCGGCTGATGTTGACGGTCGTCTCGATCCCCGTCATCGAAGTGATGTTCGCCGCGGCCTTTTCGGCCCCTTCCTTGGTCATATCGTTGAACACTTCGAGCTTCTCGAGCGAGACGATTTTGTCGGTCTGGGGTTCGAGCGACCGCTCGAGCGATTCGGAGTCGGGCACGAGCAGGATCCGAAAGTCGATGGGCTCGTTGACCGAGTCCTGGGACGCCTCGACGCGACTCCGGAAGACGAACAGGTGTCGGTCGTCTTCCGTCGCCGAGGTCGGAAGCACGTCCGTCCCCGTTCCCTGAATGTAGGTCGGCGGCGAGCTCTTGATCTTCGCACTCAGGTAGTTGGCCCAGCCGTCGACGAACCCGCTGGTCATGATATTGCCGACTTCCTTGATGCTGCTCTTTTTCTTCTCGGGGTCGTCGGCCGGTACGAGCCGCTCCGTGATCGCTTTGCGCCCTTGCTCGTCGAACGCGAGGACGACCTCGCCGTCGATCTCGCCGTTGAGATCGATGTTGACGCCAGCGAACTCGTCGCCGATAAACTCGTATTTCAGGTCCGACGAGGACATAAGCGAGACGTCGGTCACCTGGACTCGCGTACTGATCCCCGTCAGTTGGGAGAGCGATTCTGCAGCGGATTGTGCGCCGTCGTGAGCGAGTTCCTGGTAGGTTTCGAGCTCTCGGATATCGATTTCCATGGGAAGAGTTACTCAGCGGCGATGCTGTTGAGTTCCTCGAGCACGCTTTCTTTCTGGAACGGTTTCGTGATGTACCCCTCCGCACCCGCTTTGATCGAGTCTTTCATCTGTTCGGCTTGCTCGACGCTCGTACACATAACGACCTTCGCGTTCGGATCCATGTCGGTAATCTCGCCGGTCGCTTCGATTCCGTCCTTGATCGGCATCACGATGTCCATAAAGACGATATCCGGCTGTTCTTCACGGTAGAGTTCGACGGCCTCGACGCCGTTTTCGGCTTCGCCGACGATAGTGTGGTCTTGTTCGAGGATTTCACGCAGGAGATCCCTCATGAACCCAGAATCGTCCGTAATCAGCACATCCATAAGCGGTCCAATACACCCGGATAACTTAATTATGTTGACCAGCCGTGTGACATCCGCCTCGGCCGCCGTCGCCTCAAACTGTGGCCGAATCCTCGTTAGTTCTACCAACCTATCCAATTAATTCTCATTATATACTGGCTGGAACCGACACGTCGTTCGCCACCGGTACGTAGTGCGGCGGATATCGGCCTTGTGCGGTGGATATCGGTCTAGGCGTTGACGTCTTCGATCCGCTGGCTCACGATGATCCGTCCCTTCGGGGTCAACGAGATCTTGTCGCCCCGATCGACGATCAGATCCTTGTTTCGCACCGAGTTCAACACGTTCGTCACGTAGGCCGGATCGCCGTCGAGCATGTTCGTAAAGTCGATATCGCCGTCAGTCGCGTGGACGCTGACGAGCACGCGCTTTTCGGGGTTCGTCAGATCGATCTCGTCGACCTCTTCGCGCAGTTCGTCGAACTCAATGCGGAGATATCTCGCGAGGAGGTTCACGTACTGTCCTTTCGACGGCGAGATCAGTGAGGTCTTCGTCAGACCGTCGTCGTCGATGTGCTTGACGACTAGCGTCACCCGATCGGTGCTGTTACCGATCTTGTTGGCACGCTGGATGTTCATCACGTTCTCGATACCGATGCTGAACCGGTCTGATTCGGTTGTAATCGTGATCTCACGGCGCTTGATCCGGAGCGTTCCCCGGACGACGTTCGTGTCTTTCACGCGGCCGCCGACCCGTGCCGGGTGTTTCACCGCGACCGTGCGGCCGTTCAGAAGGCAGCGAAAGAGGATCGCGACGAACTTCGTCACCGTCTCGCTGTTGCTCTCGATGACTGCGCTTCGGACGCCCTCGTCGGTTTCGTAACCGACCGTCACCGTGTCGTCGAAAAACTGTTTGACGTGGTTCGGCACGCTACTGACGTTGACGTCGATCACGTCCGAGAGGGGCACCGTCGTCTTCTCGTCGTTCGTCGCGAGGACCAACCGCTTTTTGGTCATGATGATTCTGCCGCTCGAGGGCATGCCGCCGCCGTCACCGTCGTTATTGAGAAAGAACCGGCCGGTGAAATCGGCGACGATATCTTCGGTCATGTTCCTTTCTATTGAGTGAAATCTCTTAGCCCTTTAGGGATACGCGTCTCGCCCTCCGACCGACCGAAACGAACGATATTCTACGTCAGACCCTCGCTCTCTGCTGAAAGCCGCCGAATATCGTCATCGATCTCGTCGACGGCCGCCTCAAGCTCCGCCATGATTGCGACGATCTCGTCGATCGCCGTGGCGATCTCCTCGGATTGGTCCATCGCCGTGTCGGTCATGCTCGCGACCTCCTCCGTGCTCGCGGCTTGATCGTCCGTCGCGCCCGCGACCTCGCGGATTCCGGTGCTCGCCTCCGACACCGCCTCCCTGATCCGCGTCAGATTCTCGACGGTCTCCTCGACCAACTCGACGCCGTCTTCGATCTCTTCGTTCGCCTCTTCGAGGCTCTCGACCGTCTCTTCGGTATCTGCCTGAATCTGTTCGACCATCTGCTCGATGGTGGTCGCTTCCTCCTGGGACTCCTCGGCGAGTGACTTGACCTCGTCTGCGACGACCGCAAAGCCGTCGCCCGCCTCGCCGGCCGTCGCCGCCTCAATCGAGGCGTTCAACGCGAGCAGGTTGGTCTGGTCGGCGATATCGTTGATGACCTTGACGATCTCGTCGATTCGATCGACGCCCTCGCGAAGCTCCTCGACGTCGTCGGTGACGTCTTCGGCCGCGTCCTCGACGCGTTCCATCTTGTCGATGGCTTCTTCTGCAGTGTCTTCGGTATCCGCGGCGATCGATTCGGCCTGTTCGCTCGTGGCGCTTACCTCCTCGGCGTTAGAGGCGATCTCTTCGACGGTCGCCGACAGGCTCGAAATCTCGCCGGCGATCTCGCCCATCGAATCGGACTGTTCCGACGCGAGGCTGTCGATATCCTCGGAGCGCGCTGCAACCTCGTCGGTGTTGTCCCGCAGTTCCGTAACCGACTCTTGAACGCTCCCCGAGACGGCTTTGCGGCGTTCGAGCTCTGCCTCGACGTCCGAGTAGGCGTCGATGTACGTGTCCATTACGACCTGCTGGTCGAGCGTCATCAGTTTGAGCGTCGAGAGCGCCCGCTCGACGACCTCGTCGATGACCTCGTGGGCGTCGGAAACGGGCACGAGCCGCTCGTCCGTGACGTCGATCCCCGGCTCGTCGCTGTCCTGGCCCGACCGCCGCTTACCCCCGCCCTGGGTCGACCGTGGTTCGGTTGCGCCGCCGTTCAATCGTGACTTTCCGTCCTCGGCGAGTGCGGTGAGAATCCCCTCGTAGTAGATCGTCGAACTGCCGAGGTAGAACTTCGGTTCCATGCCGAGCAACTCGTGGAGCTTCCCGATTCGTGCTCGCCGGTCGAAGTACTGCTGCCCGTAGCTCCCGCTCCCGAGCTCGGCCAGATACTGGCGCTGTGAGCGTTTGAGCTCGTCGATCCCTTTCGAAGAAGAACTGAGAATTCCTGCCGACTTCGCGTCCGACTGCAGATGATCGTAAAATTCGTCGACGAGGTCATCGACAATCTGCTCGAACAGCGGCTCCATCTCCGCCAGTCGGTCTGCGTCCTCGTCGTCGAAGCCGGTGAACGACTTTCGCCATTGGATCTCTCGTCGGTCGATTCCGATCTCGTCGGTCAGTTCGCTTCCATCGACGCTCCGTCTGATTCGCTCGTCGACCTTGTTTTCTGAGGTGTTCGCCATATCCCGTATTTAGTCGGTTCTATACTGGTAAACATAGCGAATACCCCGACCCACCGTGGTCGGGGATGAAGCCAACAACTCGTGGAACAAACCATTAAGTGAACATATCCCTAACCAGCAGATGGCAATGGAATACAGTCACCGCTACCGCGCCTACCCGACAAGTAAGGTAGCGGAGCGACTGGAACACCATCTCGACGTTCATCGCCAACTCTACAACCACGTCCACTGGGGCTACACAAACAGTCCCGAAGACGACAAGCCGAGCGAGTACGATCAGAACAACAAACTCCCTCAGTGGAAACGCAAATGGACGGTATTCGCGGAACTTCACTCGAAAGCCGCACAAGCCACCGTCGCTCGTTTCCACCACAACCTCACTGTCCTAAGCGAACTCAAAAAGAAAGGGTACAACGTCGGTCGGCTCAAGCGGCAAGCACCCAGCGAGTACCGAAGCGTGACGTACAACCAGTCTGGCTTCGACCTCGATGAAAAGAGGGGCCACGACAAGTACGCATACGTCCGCTTCAGCAAAATTGGGTGGGTGAAAATCCGGTATTCCCGTTCGATTCCCGACCACGCCACCATCAAAGAAGTCACGTTCAAAAAGGAGACTACCGGTGAGTGGTTCGTCTCTTTCGGGTTGGAAACCGACGATGCTGACTTCCCCGGAAAACTCGACGTTGACTCGCTGGACGCGAGTAACAGCGTCGGAATTGACCTCGGCATCCAGAACTACATCCACACCAGCGATGGCAAGACCGTGGATTGGCTCAATCTCGAAGACGAGTACGAGCGATTGCGCCGCGAACAACGCAAGTTGTCTCGCAAGGAGAAGGGGTCAAACAACTACGAGAAGCAACGCCGAGAAGTGGCGAAGGTCAAGCGTCACATCAAGCGGAAAGTGCTGGACTACCAGCACAAGCTGACGACGTGGCTCGTCAAAACGTATGATGCCGTCTTCGTGGAAGACCTCGATGTATCGGGAATGCTTCAAGGCGAGAGGAATGCTCGAAACAAGCAAGATGCAGCGTGGCGACAGTTCATCACACTCCTCGACTACAAGGCCGACCTGTACAGCACGCACGTCGTAGAGGTCGAAGCGCGAGGCACCACCAAAGAATGTGCATCGTGCGGTGTGGAGACAGTGAAGCCCATCTGGGTACGGGAACACTCCTGTCCGTCGTGCGGATTCGAGACAGACAGGGACGCGAACGCGGCGATGAACGTCCTAAAGCGCGGCTTTGCTGACTTAGGGCTGGGATGGCCCAAATCCACGCCTGTGGAGACTGTGACCGCTACGGACGCTGATAACTTTCGAGAGGTGTCTGCAAGTCACGTCATCGAAACAGGAAGCCTGCCCTCGTGAGAGCAGGATTCCCCGCGCCATCGTGCGCGGGGTAACATTCAAATATGTCTGCTGGAGAATTCCCATTTCGGCTCCTGTTCGAACGTCAGCTCGCTCGCGTAATGAGAGTCAGATGCGGACGTCAGTTGGATCGATCCAGAGGACGAAGTCGTCCTCCCGACGCACGACCCCGGCGATTCCCTCGCCGGAAACCGACGTGTCCACGACGTCCGTTCGAAGCTTCTGGACCTGATGGACCTCGTCGGCGAGCCAGCCGATCCGCTCGTCGGAGCCGCGCTTTCGTTTGAACACGATGATCCGCTCGCCGAGCTCGTCGCCGCTTTTGTCTTTGAAGATCGTTCGCAGGTTGACGATCTTCGTCGTCTCGCCGCGGAGATCCATCACGCCCTCGATGTGGGGCGGCGTGTTCGGAATGTCGGTCAACTCGTCCGTGTTGACGATCTCTGCGACGTAGCCGATGTCGACGCAGTACCGGGTCTCGCCGAGGGTAAACTCGAGAACGTGCGCGCTCGTTACGTCGGTCGATTGGTTCGTTGTTGCCATAGATCACACTCTGTTTTCTTCGGTCGTCAGCCCGTGTTTTCGATGATCTTGTCGATATCCAGCCACGTCACGAGCGAGGTCTCGCCGTCTCTGTTCTTCTTGATGATCCCCGTGATGAACTCGTGTTGGTGCTCGCCCGTCGTGTCCATGACGGTTCCAGTCTCGTCGATCTGTGACTCTCGATACGTCACCGCCTGTAGGACGTCGGTCACTCGAATGCCGAGTTTCTGTTTGTCGTCGTCGCGCTTGAGAACGACGATGTACTGATCTGACGACAGCTCGTTTCGCTCGACGTCGAGCATCGTCGTCGGGTCCAGAACGCCCGTGATCTCGCCGCGAAGGTCGGTGACGCCATCGATCGCCTCGGGCCCGCGCGGGAACCGGGTGATACCTTTCATCTCGACGATCGCGCTGATTCGATCGATCTCGATGGCATACCGGTTCTCGTTGAGGTAGAACTCGAGCATCTGGACCGTGTTCTGGTCGTCGTGTGCCGAGTGGAGCAGCGTGCTGTCTTGCTCGAGCACCGCCGTATCGCGTCCGACGCCCGACTGGCCGTACTCCGTCGACTCGTCCCCGATAGCCGAGGAGTCGACGGTCGCCTCGCCGTTCATGCCGCCCGTTTCCATCGCCAGCATCGACGTGTCGGCGATCGCTCCGCCGAGTTTCGATTCGATCGTCTCTTCTTGCTGTGGTTCGGACTCGTCGGTCTGGCCCGATCGTTCCGCGCTGTCCGACGCGGCGCTGTTCGCTATCGCCTCGTCCTCGTCGAACGAGACCGTCTCCGAGGCAGATTCCGTCTCAGGAACGGGTTCCGATCCCGCTGTTTCACGATCGTCGTTCGATCCTGGTTCCGGCTGTGGTTCGCTCTGGCTGGTCTCGGACGTCGGCGATTCGGATGTGGATTCCTCGACCGAGTCATCTGCCGTCGCGGTGTCCGTCTCCTCGTTCGCCCCGTTCGGCTCCGACTCGGAGTCGTTCGTGTTGGTCGCTTCGCCGGCGCTTTCGGCCGACCCTGTCGGCTCGTCCGACTCGGCCGCGTTCGTCGTCGACTCGTCCGATTCGTTCGACCCGTCCGCCGCGTCGGAGTCGCCGCCCGACGTTCGGTTCCGGAGATCTCGGAGTCGCTTCGCTCTGTCGTCGGTCATGCTGGGACCTCCTGGGTACTGAACTGCTCGTCGAGTGCTTCGGCCATCGACGTAAACACCGACCGCATGTCGGTCTGCTCGTCGACCGCGTACACCGAGTTCCCTGCGGAGAACGCACGCTGGAGCGCGACGCGCTTTCGGATCTGGTAGATGGGAACGTCCGGCAGCGCCTCCTCGAACCACTCGAGCATCTCGGTGGCTTCTCGCGTGTTCTCGATGCGGTTGGCGACGAGCGCACGCGATTCGACCGTGATGTCGTGGTCCATCTCGAGCGAGCCCACGTAATCGAACAGGAGTTCGAGCGAGCGTTTGCTGGTTGGCTCGGCGAGCGCCGGGATCACCAGGTTCTCGGTCGCGTACAGGGCGTTATCGGTGAGCAGCCCAAGGTGAGGTGGACAGTCGACGACGACGAAATCGTACTCGTCCTCGACCCGGTTGAGCAGTTCGTCCAGCCGCGTTTCGGTATCCGGCTGTTGAAGCAGTGCGGACTCGGCTGCGTTCATGTCGATGTTGCTCGCGACGACGTCCATCTCCTCGTGGGAGTAGATGATCTCCTCGAGTGGAACGTCCGCCGGATCGGCGAGTGCATCGAGCAGCGTCGGCGGCTCGGCGTCGTAGGCGTCGAGCAGGCCGAGCCCTTCCGTTGCGTTCCCCTGTGGATCGAGATCGACGAACAACACGTCGCGCCCGAGTTCGTTCAACGCACCGGCCAGGTTGATGGCTACGGTCGTCTTTCCGACGCCTCCCTTTTGATTTGTCACACACAGCCGAGCGGTTCCCGCCATTCGCTTGGGTCATTTCAACTCTGCCTACATAACTCACACGGCCAACTGTCTACTGCCGGTGAGTCTGTTTTTCGGTCCGCAGGGCTTGGATCCGGACTGATACGGACCGCTATAGCTGGTTACCGAAAACCACGGGGCGATCACAGTACTCTGGAATCGAGTGATGCCGGTCCGTTCGGGAACTGAGTGACGCCGGTCCGTTCGTGAACTGGTTGATGCCGGTCCGTTCAAGAACTGACTGGCAGCGGTTCATCTGACACGTTTAGCCGAGCGGCCGCGCGAATGGCCGAATTCTTTATGCGGAGCACATCACAATCCAGTCCCATGGCAGTGAACGTATTGATCGTCGACAACTCCGAAGTGATGCGTAGCGTGCTTCGGAAGGCGATTTCCGAGGAGTTTCACGTCGTTTCGGAGGCGGAAGACGGCGCTGAAGCCATCGAGGTCGCCGAAACCCACGAGCTAGATGTCATTATCATGGATATCGTGATGCCGGGGGTCGACGGGATCGAAGCGACTGCCACGATAAAAGAGATGCATCCGGATGTCAAGGTAATCTTCTGTACGAGCGTGACCCAACAAGAACGGATGAAACCCGCAATCGAGGCCGGTGCCGACGGGTACATCAAAAAGCCGTTCGAGAACAGCACGATTCAAGACGCAGTATACGACGTTATCACCTAATGGTTCGAGCCGTCATCGCAGACGATTCTGCCGTTATGCGCGAGACGCTCGGGAAGATACTCGAAGACGGCGGTATCGACGTCGTCGGCCGGGCGAAAAACGGGCTCGAAGCGGTCGAGATGATCGACCGTCTCGAACCCGACGTCGCGACGATCGACATCCAGATGCCGAAACTGACCGGTCACGAGGTGATCGAACGCGTCATGGCTGAGAACCCGACGCCGATGCTGGTCATCAGTTCTCAGACGACGAAAAATGCCGACGCTACCTTCGAGGCCTTAGAGGCCGGTGCGGTCGATTTCATCGCGAAGCCGTCGGGCGATAACTCGGTCGATATCTGGTCCCAGCAGGAGACGATCGTGAATCGTGTTCGAGCCGTCGCGGAGGCCGATGTGTCGGGAATGGACCGCGACGCCGAGCGGACTGACAGGACCCACTCCCCGACGATAGACGCGACTGACGAGTTCCCACGGAATCCGACGCTAATCATCGGCGCATCGACCGGCGGCCCGCGAGTCGTAGAGCGGGTGCTGTCCGAACTTCCCAAACGAGCAGGATTACGAATTCTGGTAGTACAACACATGGCTGACCATTACACGAAACGCTTCGCAAAGCGTCTCGACGAACGAACCGAGTATCAGATCAGAGAAGCCACGGGCAGCGACACGGTTGGGCCTGGCGAGGGTATCCTCGCGAAAGGCGGGTCCCATCTGGCTGTCAGTGACTTCACCAACGGCCGGCTGACCGTCGTCACCGACGACGGGCCGAAACGACACAACGTCAGGCCGGCGATCGACGTGACGATGGAAACCGCTGCGGAGACGGTAACCGGGAACCTCGCCGGTGTCATTATGACCGGCATGGGGGCCGACGGGGCCGCGGGACTCGAGTCGATCAAGGCGGCCGGCGGAAAGGCGCTCGTTCAGGACGAAGCGACCTCTCGCGTCTACGGTATGCCCAAAGAGGCTGCAGACCGGGTCGACGTCGATATGGTTCTGCCGAAAGATCGGATCGCCGAGGGCATCACGAACGCCTTTCAGGGGTGGTCCGCGTGAGCGACGTGACCAACACGTTCGTCCAGGAGAGCCAGGAGGACATCCAGAAGCTCAACAACGCCCTGCTCGATCTAGAGGACGCCGACGATCCGGAGAACTCAGACGCCATCGAGACGGTGTTCCGGGTCGCACACAACCTGAAGGGCAACTTCGGCGTCATGGGCTATACGGATGCGAGCAACATGGCCCACGCCGTCGAGGATCTCCTCGACTGTATCAGGGACGGCGAGCTCTCGGTCACCGGCGAGCGGATGGACCTCATCTTCAGTGGTGTCGATCACCTCGACCAGATGGTCCAGGAGATCTCCGACGAGGGCGAGACGCAGACGGACCCCGAAGCGACGATCGAGGAGATTCGGGCCTCGATCGAGGCCGGCGAGTCCGGCGGCGCTGACGGCAGTTCCGGATCCGATGCCGATGATGGGGCCGATGCCGACGGGGACGACGGCGTGACGAGCACCCGCGAGATGCCGATCGAGACGCTCGCCGACGAGATCGAAGCGGATCTCGAGGGAGAGACAGACGCCTTCCGCGCCGTCGTCGAGTTCGAGGAAACCGGCTCGGCACACGTCGATGCGATGTTCGTCATCGACGCGACCAACGACGAGTTCGACTCGGTGACGCTCGTTCCCGACAGCGAGACGATCGAGGACGGCGATTTCGACGCCTCGTTCGACGCGTACGTGACGGCCGGATCTGACACTAGCGCCGAGGACGTCGCGGCCTTTTACGACGATAACCGATACGTCGAGGCCGCCTCGGCGACGCGTATCACCGACGAAATTCTCGCCGAACAAGCGGACGAGGAGGAGGATACAGACGAATCCGACGAGTCCGATTCGGACTCCGAGTCGGGCTTTTCCCACGGCAGTCAGGAGGTCGAATCGATCCGGGTCGACGTCGAACAGATCGACCAGCTGTACAACCAGGTCGAGGAGATGGTGACCAGTCGGATCAAACTCCGAAAGATCATCGAGGAAAATCAACTGGTCGAGGCCGAGGACGAACTCGAGGAACACGGCAAGATCACGGCGAGCCTGCAGGACACCGTCCTCGAGATCCGACTGGTGCCGTTGAAGAAAATCGTCGGCAACTTCCCGCGGGTCGTCCGCGACCTCTCCCGAAAACAGGAGAAGGAGATCGACTTCCAGATGGAAGGCGTCGATATCGAGATGGATCGCTCGATCCTGAACGAACTCGGCGATCCGCTGATGCACCTCATCCGAAACGCGGTCGACCACGGGATCGAATCGCCCGAGGAACGAGAGCAAAAGGGCAAACCGCGGGAGGGAACGATCAAGCTCATCGGCGAGCGCGAACGCGACCGCGTCTCCGTGACCGTGCAGGACGACGGCCGCGGGCTCGAGGTCGAGGAGATCCGACAGAAGGCGGTCGATCAGGGCGTCATCACCGAAGAGGAAGGGCGATTGCTGGACGACTCGGAGGTGTACGATCTCATCTTCCACCCCGGGTTCTCGACCACCGAGGAGGTCACCGAGGTCAGCGGCCGCGGCGTCGGAATGGACGTCGTCAATCAGGTCGTCCGGGGTGTCGACGGCTCGATCAACGTCGAGAGCGAGCCCGGTGCCGGGACGAGTATCACCCTGATGTTGCCGGTCAGCGTCGCTATCGTCCGCGTCCTGTTCGTGACAGTCGGCGATGAGACCTACGGCGTTCCGATCAAGAACATCGACGAGATATCCGAACTCGAGGACGTGACGGTCGAATCGGTCGAGGGACGAGAGACGATTACCCACGACGAGCGCGTCTATCCGCTGCTCTCGCTCGGCGATCGACTCGACGTTCCGGACGTCGACCCGTCCGACGACGACATGGTCGTCCGAATCAAGGACACGGTCCGACAGGTCTGCGTTCGCTGTTCCGACGTCGTCGGCCAGGAAGAGGTCGTCATCAAGCCGTTCGAGGGCGTTCTGAGCGGTGCACCCGGGATCAGCGGGGCGTCGGTCCTCGGCGAGGGCGAGGTCGTGATGATCCTCGATATGGACACGCTGTAGGCGAGTAATCGAGGGGTGTGGGATATCGGTATGCGAAACCGACTGTCGACTCGTGGGGGAGTCGATCTGGCTCGGATGTCTTCGATGAACAGAACAAACGACGAGCGAACTCCGCTCGAACGCCATCGCACTGATAGAGCACAGAGCGACGGGGACGAATCGAACGTGACCGTCTCGACCGATCACGATTCAACTGCCGGCGACCCCATCCTCGTCGGCATCGCCGACTACGCGCTGACGACGGCCGACGATTCGTTGAAAACCAGCGGCCTCGGCTCCTGTATCGGTGTTGCAGTTCACGACGAGTTCGCAGGAGTCAGCGGGCTGTTACACTTCATGTTGCCCGGCGCTGCCGAGGTGGCCGGCGACGGACGCCCCGCTGCGAAGTTCGCCGATACGGGCCTGACGGCGATGCTCTCGGAGTTCGAAGCGCTCGGTGGAAACGCCGCTCGCTCGTGGGCCAAGGTCGCCGGCGGCGCGACGATGGTCGAGTTCGAGCAGGGCGCGGAATCGATCGGCGAGCGAAACGTCGCCGCCGTCCGGCGCGAACTCGACGCGTACGGCGTCTCGATCGCCGGTACTGATTTCGGCGGGAACCGTGGTCGTTCGATCGAGTTCGATCCGGAGAGCGGGACGCTGACGATCACCTGTGCGGACGGCGTCGAGCGGCGGCTGTGAACTGCCTCGGGGTCACACACTGTCGTGTTCGCCTCGGCCGCGGAAAATCAGCGCTCGGTACCGTCGTCTCCGCCACCGTTCGTCTGTCGAGATTCGTCGCCCCGTGTCCCGTCGCCGTCGGATTGCGGTCGCTCCCCCTTCGTGCCGGAATCGGTGGAGCGTCCATCAGAACCGTTGCCGTCTGCAGATTCGGACGAGTCTGTTCCGTCGCCGTTCGAACTGGACTCGTCTTTTGCACCCGACTCGTCCTCGGAAGACGTGTCGGAGCCGGTGTCGTTCGACTCGTCGCGTCCGCGATCGACTCGATCGACCCGCCGGCCGAACACCGTCCGCTCGCCGCCTGGTCTCGGTCCGGCGTTTGCGTTACTGGTTGTGGCACCGTCGAGAAACGAGGGCTGTTTCACGCGGTCGGTGCTGTCGTCGGGTCGCGAGTCGATGTCGACCCGTCGAAGCGCACCCGGAACCGTGTTTAGCTCCTCGTCGACGTCGCCGTGCTCGTCGTCTTCGTCGTCCGACGACCGGTCCGGCGGCTTGAGGACGGTTTTTCCGTCGATCAACGAGTCCCAGACCTCCTCGTCCTCGTCAGTCGTTTTCTGTATCTCGTCCGCTTCGCTCCGTCCCTTCTGGTACGCGATGTTGACGAAGCTCTGTCCGTAGGTCGTTTCGATCTGTCCGTTGAGCCGATCGAGCTCGTCCGGGTGGCTTTCGCCGAGTCTCACTGCGACGCCGAGTGCGAACGCGCGACGAATCACTTCCTCTCGGTCGTCGATCGATTCCCAGTCGGTGCCGAACGTTCGGTCGTACATCTCAACCCTGGACCTTCTCGTCCGGAAGGACTCGTAGCCCGTGATCACTGAACGCGACTTTGCGGATGTCACAGTCGATCTGCGTCCCTCGCATTTTGATGATCTGGATGCCTCTGGTCATTCCGCCGCCCTCCAGGTAGTTGTGCATGAAGATGACCCCGTGTGCCAGGTAGTGGCCGTCGGAGTAGGAAGTCGGATCCGTCATCTCGGAGATCAAAAGCACCGTCGCGTCGGCCCGTTTTAACTTCGAGAGGAACTTGACGAGGGCGTTCAGGTCGTCCGAGAAGTAGTACTCGAGCAACATCGTCGAGTCGATCACCAGCCGATCGACGCCGCGCGATTCGACGAAGTTCACGAGTTGGGTCGCGAGGTTGTCGACGCTCGCCGGGAACTCGCCGCCGCTTCGCGAGGACGACGAGAGCAACCGTTTGGCCTCGCTGTCGAAGGCGTTGAGCACCTTCACGTGGCCGGCGTTGACGGCCTGATCGAAGCCGAACTCGTAGTTACCCATGTCGGAGACGATTTCTTCTTCGGTTTCGTGGAGCGTCAGAAACAGCGTCGTCTCGCCCTCGATCGCGCCTTTCGTGACGAACTGCGAGCAGAACGTCGTCTTTCCGCTTCCGGGCGGCCCACTAATGACGTACAGGCGGTTCTTGAGGATTCCCCCGTCGACTAGCTCGTCGAAACCTGGTACGCCCGTTGTGATTCGCATTGGTGACAACCAGGTCTGTCCGGAATAAATAAATTCCGTGTTTTAATCACGCAAATAGCGACTGAAACCACGATTGATTGCCACCGTCGAATCCATATCGGGATCGGTATCTCCGTCGGGATCGGTACCTCCGTTCTCGCGCTTAGCGCCAAAATTCACGACTCCGTGAGTATAATCTCAACACTCGGGATTCCTGCGTCTTCAGGCGTGGGACGCTGTCAACCGAGGTTCGCGATCAAAATCCCGTCGGCTCGGAGGACGACGCCGACGTCGCCGGAAATTCCCTGGAACACCTCCTCGTGGGCCGTAATGTCTTCGACGCCCGCTCCCACTTTGAACTGACTGGCGTCGGGTAACGAACCGAGGGTGTGTTGCTCGTCGGGGCCGATCTGGAGGTCCTCGAGTAACACCGTATCCTCTGCGGTCTGACAGCGCACGCGGACTGTCGCCTCGCGAGGGAGTTCGTTCTGGACGATCAGCGTCCCGGCCCCGAGTCCGACCATTCCTTTGAGAATCGACAGGATAGCGCCTGTATCGCCGTTTCGAACTGCTATTGCCAAGGCGGTCGCTCGTGCTTTCGCCCCTGTTATGGCACTGTGCGCCCGCGCTTTTATCGTCGCCGCGTCCGGCGGGAAATTGTCGGGATCGTTTCGATACGCCGCGAGGACGAGCGCGGCGAGGGCGACACCGAGAATGCCGAGTCCGATCAGGTGCCACGGAAGCCCGTCGTCCTCGCTCGGGCCGGCCGTCGAGGATTCATCGGCCGACTCGTTTGTCTCGGATGCCTCGGTCGATTCGGACGGGGACTCGTCGTCCGCTTGTCCCTCGCCACCCGCAGGAGTGACCGTTACCGCGGCTGTCGTTTCGTCGGATGCGTTCTCCGTGATGGCCGTGAAGTCATACGTGCCGCCGCCGTCGGGGGCGTCGATCGTCGTTTCGATGGTCCGTTCTTCCCAGGGGTCCAGCGAGAGCCGCTCGATGTGGACGGCGTCGCCGTCGAGCAGCAGTTCAACGTACTGCTCGCCGGATTCGACGCCCGTGTTGTTAATGTCCGCCGTAAGCGTCAGTTCTGATTCCGGATCGTTCGTGTGCTCTGCCGCCAGATCCTGAACGTCGAAGTGTGGTTCCTGGCCGCGAACGGTCGCGTTGACGGTGTCTTCGTCGTCTTCGCTGATAATGGCAACCTCTACCTTCGAAACGTCCGCGTCTCTCGTCCGGAAGGAGAACCGTTCGACCGACCGCTCGTTGACGTTCAACGCGACGGTTTCTGTGTCCCGAATGTATCGGTCCGTACTCTCCGGATTGTCGATCGCTCGATCGATCCGCATTCGTATCTCCTGTTCGCCGAAGATGTCACCCGTATTTTCGATTAGTGCCGTCGCGATCAACTCTTCAGTCGCGTTCACCGGACTGTTTACTTCCTGGATCGCCACGTCGAATCCACTCCCGTTTACGCGCGGGCGCGCAGAATCATCTTCACCAGGACTCACCAGATCGACGTCGACACGTGGTGCGTCCCCGCTTTCAGTCTGATACGTGAAGTCGGTCTCGACGATCTCGTCGCCATCGAGTTCGACTATCTGCTCGTCTTCGAGTTCGCCATCGACGTACATCTTGATGGGATACTCCTGTGGCCCGTCCGGGACGACGCCAGCGTACTCGACGTGACCGGTGATCGTCAGGTTCTCTCCCTCGTCGGGGAAGTTCCGGTCGACGATCGTGGCCATGACGCTTCGATTGTAACTCGCCTCGCCGAGCACGTCGACGGTCGTCGAGTCGTCATCGGTGCCGCTTATCAACTCGATGTCGACCCACGGCTGGTCGTCCTCGTCGGTCTCGTAGGTAAACGTCTCCGTTGTGTTCTGTCCGGGATTCAATCCGACTGGCTTCGTCTCGACGTGTGAGTCGTCGACCCGCAATTCGATCAGGAACTCCTGCTCGCCGGGCGGGTAGTTCCCCAGACGCTGGATGTCGGCGGTTACTTCGAGTTCGTCGCCCGCTGCTGGCTGGTTCGTCTCGAGGATCGTGACGACCGTCTCGGCCTCGTCGATGTCGATAGTCGCCGACGACGCGCCGTCGGCGCTGACGATGACTTCGTCCGCCTCGTGATCGCCCCGTACCGTTTCGTACTCGAACGTCTGTGTCGTCGATTCGCCCCTGTCGAGTTCGATCTCCTCCGTGACCTCACCGAGGAGATCGTTGTTCCCGTCAAACAACTCGAGCGTCACGTCTTTGGTGCCGTTCGCGTAGCCCCAGTTTTTCACGTCGACGGTCGCGGTGAGGTTTTCCCCTTCACCGGGTCGGTTAACGTCGCTACTCTCGATTTCCGGGACGAAATACGATTCGTCGTAGTCGGTGTATTCGATCTCGACACCGCCTGCAGTAACCGTCGAGTTCCCTTCGACGGTCTCGACGACGCCGGACGACGGGTTCACCCGTATCGTGTCGTTCAGAACGTCGTCGTCGGTCACGACGAGGTTTGGGTCGGCCGAGACGGTCCGAACCGTGTGGTCTCCGACGCGGACCTCGTTCCCGCTTTGATCCGTTACCACTCGACCGTCCTCGACGACGAGCCGTTCCGTGCTGTCGCCGACGGTGACATGCGGACTCGATCCTCTCGGTAACTCGTCAGCGGCAGATTCGGTGACGACGTGTTCGTCCGCGAGTCTGACGACGACGTATTCGTCTTCGTGTTCGTCCTCATCAGCTGTCGCGATCTCTGCCGGGGCGACGAGCAAAAACGTACAGCAGACCAGGAGTGCAACACAGAATAAAACGACTCGATGCCTCCCGATACCGGTTCTGTCGGTTGCGGTTCCGGACTGTCCCCGCTCTCTCGTCGACTCGACGGCCCGACTCGTCGACGCGGTAGACGGCGAACCTAGCATCGATTTCGCTCCAATAATGGCGTGCTGCACTGACATGCGTGTCCTTTCATGATCCTCGAACGGTCATCGATATATACGTGTTATCTCCCAGTAAGTAATCCACTTATATGATATTGCCGGCCCAACGACCGGCGTTCGCTATCCATTCCGGCGGGAGAACATCAAATCAATTTCATGAATAGTAGCGCCTCGCTGGGTCTACTCTCCCGTGGCTGATGTGGCTACCGAATTTGTGTTTTTAGAGATTGGGTTCGGTCAGTACCGGAACGGCGGTGGGATGATTGACTGCTGGAAAAACCCTTCACAACCCCCTCAGATAGCCGTACTGAGACACAGCTGTCTCTCCAAGACGGCCGACGCGCTTTTCACCTACTGGTACGACGCTTTCATAAAGATGCCACACTGTCCTGAGAATTCGACAGATTGCGAGGGTGGGACTCGCGATTCCGAGCGTCGGGACGGCCCGGGAGCGAGGCGTCAGTTGGAGAGCCGACCAACCCGTCGACGAGCGCTCGCCGCGCTCGGGACCGCCTCGCTCGGACTGACGGCTGGCTGTCTCGACTCGGTTTTAAGTCTCGACGGAAGTCGCGTCGAAGTCGAACCCGAGGCCCCTGGACAAAACTCGGAGGAGACGCCCGGCCAGTTCTACTATCTGCTCGAGGAAGACGGGATCACCGTCGACGAGTTGTACCACGATACCGACACCGGCGACCTCATCCTGTTCTACGAAACCGAGGCCGAGACGCACGAGGAGTCCGACGACGAGATTCGGCTCGTCTACGAGGTCTTCCGCGATGGGATGATCGACCGCGGAGCCGAGGTTAACCACCTGTATACGGATGTTGTCGGCGGTTTCGAGGGACAGGTCGAGGGATGGGGTGCAAACTCACAATGGGCCGACCAGGAGCTGTCGGGTAATGCACATATCTCTGACGTCCTCGAGAAAATCGAGACGACCAAACAGTATCCAGACGGAGTCGAGCCACCGGAGGATGGCTTCGGAACAGACGACACTGTCACCATCGGTGACGAGGACGGGACCCAGGAGCCGATCGAAATTGAGCCGAACGGAAACGAATCGTCGACCCAACTGGAGATCGATTCAGACGGAACTGAGTCATCGAACCAGACACCGACCGACGCCTCCGGGAACCAATCGGCGAACCGAACCGAAGCTGGTTCGAACGAATGAGCCAACAGCTCGACGGTCGAACCGCGATCGTCGTAGGATGCGGTACTGAACGAGTGGGATATGAAAGCCAACCTTGAATATTCACGGGCGAGACAGATATGCATGAAATCGACGGCGTGGCAGCGCTCTCCGGGCAGGTGATCCAGGACGAATGACGCTCTTCAAACTTGAACGGAACGCTGATTTCGAGCAACTCATCAGCTATCTCGAGCGGAGTTCGAACGCCAACATTCGGCGTCGGGCAGCCGAAATTCTCGGAAGCCTGGCGACGGAAGCGGACGACGACCCACATCCGGACGAGGATCCTGTCAGCGCACTCACCACGGTCGCACAGGACGACGACAACCAGGAAGTCAGAGCTGCAGCGATCGACGCACTGGATCAGTACGGTCAGGACGCCTTAGAGCAGTACATCGGCGAGCTCACCGGCGAGGACATCGACGACGTCGCCGAGTGGAAAAAGGCGAAGATCCTCGCACGGGGGCTGAGTGCCGACCAGCCCGAACTGCGGATGGCGGCAGCGACCGGACTGGGTCGAATCGGCGAGGACAACGTGTTGAAGCCGCTGGTCAAGCGGCTGGACGACCCCGATCCTCGCGTCCGCGTTCGCGCCGCACGCGCACTCGCCCGAATCGAATCTCCGGAGTGCGTGCCGGCACTCTCGCGAAAACTCCACGAGGACCAGTACGACGTTCGCATCGAGATCGCCTACGCCCTCGCTGATATCGGGACGGACAACGCCCTGCGCGAACTCGTCGACATCGCCGACGCCGACGACGAGGTGTTGCGCCGGATCGCGATCGATGCGCTGGGTCGACTCGGCAGCGTCGAGGCAGTCGAGATCCTCGCCGAAGCGTTGAGCGACGAGTCGGACGTGGTGCGTCGGACGGCGATGTTCTCGCTCGTGCAGTTGCTCTCGCAGGCTCCCGCCGACGCGAGTCACCGCGTTCGCGAGAAGATCGTCGACGAACTCGAGGAGGCAAACGAGCGCGAGGCGGTCCAGCCGCTGATCGAGATTCTGGATCGGAGTACGGAGACGGCCCAGCGACGGAACGCGGCGTGGTTACTCGGTCGAATCGCGGACGCCGAGGATGACGTCCAAGACGCACAGGATGCGCTGATCGAGACGCTTGCTGACGACGACGAGATGACCTCGAAGTTCGCCGCGACGAGTCTGGCGCTGCTCGACAGCGACGGGTTAGAGAAGCGGTTACTGGATCTGGTCCAGAGCAATCGTGACGAGGAGATGCGCGTGAAGGCGCTGTTCGTCCTGGGGAAAATCGGCGGCGATCAATCCCGGAAGACGCTCTCTCGGTTCGTCGATCGGACCCAGAGCGACCGCCTGCGAAAGCGGGGCTTTTCTGCGCTATCGAAAGTCGGTGGTGTCGAGATGGCGGGGGGTGACCTCGCATGAGCAAGTCCGAACAGAAACTCGCCGATGTCACCGGCAAGTTCACGCAGGTCGTCCGCGAGGGGCGCAAACTGTCGGATACGAACTGGTCGAACGGCCGGATCGTCCTCTCGAACAAGCGGATGGTGATCGTGAGCAACGACGGCAAGGAGACGATTCCGCTCTCGAAGATCCAGTCGATCCGCGGCCGCTACGACGTCAACCAGACCATCGCGAAGGTCTCGAACTACATCAGCGTCAACTACGGTCAGAACGTCTATTTGGTGTCGATGGAGGAGGTCGACACGTTCGAACTCGAACTCCAGAAGTCGATTCTGGACGGCGAGATCGTCCTGATCAAACACCCCGCAGTAAAAGGCGGCGTGGTGCAAGACGCCTCCTGGAGCAAGGCTCGTGTCAAGATCAATAAGGGCGTCGCGAATTTCGCAGTCGAGGACGGGAAACTCGTCCAGATCGAGGTTGACGACGTCGGCACCGTCGAGAGCGACGAGCGAACGGTGCGCTCCCAGGAACGGCCGGTGGTCGAAGCCGAACACACCGAAGAGGGATCGAGCGTTCAGACGTACCTCTCTGGCTCGTCCCAGAACTGTGCGATTTTGAAGTCGGTGCTTGATCGCGGTGCGGAGAAAAACGCCTCGCAGATCGATCTCTCCGGGAAAGAAGAGGAGGTTCTGATGGCGATTTATTCGGGTGTTTCGCCGTTCGAAGTCCCCGAATTCCTGGATATCGATACCGACGAGGTCGAGGAAATCTACGAACGGCTGATCGAACTCGACGTTTTAGAGGAAGTCCGCATTCGCCGGGAAGTCGCGTTGAAGCCACGCGGTCGAAACATCGCGAGCGAAGCGATGAACAGCAAGTAAGTCGTCAGCTTCGATCAGTCGTCTTGTGGCTCATCAGTTTTGATCAGTCACCTTGCGGCTCGTCAGTCTCTGTCGGTCGTTTTGAGGTAGCTCACGTCGCGTTCGAGTTCGTAACCCCGTGGTACGCCAACCTTCTGGAGACACTCGCCACAGAGCGGTTTCGCGTACGTGTGATTGTTGGTCTTTCCGAGAATATTTGCGTCGTCGAGAGAGACGAGTTCGTCACACCGGCTACACTCGATCTTGTCGCCGTCAACGATGTTCATGCAGTTGGATCACGGGAGTGAGGAAATAAGTGTCTCGGCCGAAGCTCGTCGAGGGCGTAGCGTGTTCCGGCTCGCAGTGTTTTCCTCGCTCGTGAGGTGGGTTGTAGGTTGGGACGTTTCGATCGCGTTCATCTACCGCTGACAGTGTTCGTGTAGGAACAACGGGGAAAGCCCCGACTCGCTGGACTCGGGAGCCTCGCTGCGCGCCTCGCCGCCGCCGGCGGCTGCGGTGCTTGCGTCGGCTGCCAGCGCCCAGCGAGTCGCCCCTTTCAGTCCCACCCGATGGCGGTTCGGTCGACGGGCTGCGGTGACGGGTTGGTGTGGCCATTGGTGGTCGGTTGTTTGTCGGCAAATCAGTAACAGACTAAAGGTGGGTATTGGGGTGGTTGTGTCGGTCGGTCACTCGGCGTACAGACTCAAAATCACGGCAGCGAATCCGAGCGTCGTCACGAAGTAGTTGACCGTCAGCAGCGTCCGTGGGTTCTGGAAATCGCTGACGAAGGCGCTGATCGTGGTCGCCGTCGCCGCCGCGACGATCAGCGTAAATCCGATCGACAAAAATATCATCGCTCGACGCTCCGTCTCCGCGTACGCCTGGACGGCCATCCCGGCCATGACGAGCCCGGTCGCGATCACGGTGCCGCTGAAGATGATATAGAGGATTTCGATCGGCTGCATCTCAGTCGTCACCGCCCATTCCGCGACTGAGGTCGTCCCACACGCTACTGAGCCGCTGGCTGGGAGCGCTTCGTTCCGTCGACGAGATCGTGAGCTCGTCGCCTTCGAATCGAATGACGATTTCCTCGACGTTGCGCCGGTAGAGCGTCTTGCTCTGGCCTGTCTCGCCGAAGTCCCTGTCCTCCTCGTTATCCTCCAGGAGCCCGAGCTCGTTGAGGGCCTCGACTCGGCGATAGCTGGTCGTGACGGGGATGTCGAGTTCCTCGCTCAACTCCTGGGCCGACTTCGGCTCGTGAGCCGAGCGCAGGATGTCGGGACTGTATTTCTGCCCCAGGCTCCCCAGTACCTCGGATGGGTCCATACGAGAGGGATGTAACCGGAGTCACTAAACCGTACTGTCCGAATGACAGACTTCGGATTTGGAATTTCGTCACTCGAAACACTCTCCATACCACGTTCAACGCAGCCGCTGCACAGTTCGAGACGTACGACGATCAGGAGATTTCGGTCGTCAATCAGACGACCGCTGTCCTCGCCGACGAGCGTGACATCGAGCACGTCTTCGCGTTCGATAACGATTTCCGGACGCTCGGATTCTCGTTGGTTCCCGACGAGATGGCGTTGGAGCGGTGAGGACACACCACCGTTTCCGGAGCTATTGTTGGCTCGGAGTGGTGGCTGTCCTGATCTCCTCGTCGCAACACACCACGTTTCCCGAGAAAATCCGTGCCTTATCGTCTGAAAGGGCTGTTTTATCGGGATGTGCTTTTCCGAGGGTAGCGTGGGGAGTTCTGTCTCGTTGCGGGATGGGTGGGCAGTTTGGACCCATGGTGAGGGGACACCACCGTTTCCTAAGCTTTTTCGAGAAAACTATAGCAAATAGTTAGGAACGCTCTCGTTCACCGTTTGAACGGTAATTCGATGAAATGAGACTTCCACCCGTGTGCGAGGTCACCTTCTCCATCCTACGGGTGGAGCTTGTCGGTGGACTCCCGTTCTGGCCGATACTATTCGGCAGGCGAATACTCGCCGTTCACGTTCAACGTCCCCGACTTTAGGGCGAGGTGACGTGTCGCCCCTCCGTGCGGAGACTTTTGCCCTGCACGGAGTGTCTGGAATCCGATATTCTTGGCTGCATTGTAGTCTGCGTTTGCTTCGTACCCGCACTTCTGGCAACAGAACTCCGCTTGCGACGAACGGTTCTCCCGGAGCGTTGTTCCACATTTCGAGCATCGCTGGCTCGTGTAGGACGGATCGATTTGCGTCGCTTTGATCCCCTTGGCTTCCGCCTTGTAGGCGACGTAGTCGTACAGACGTCGGAATGCCCACGTGTGAAACTTCTTTGCTCTTGGCATCCGGTCGCGGATGTTCGTCAACTCCTCAAACGCGATCGTATCGCAGTTGTGCGCGACACCCTCTTGAACGATCGCTTTCGATATACGATGTAGGTAATCATCGACCCACCGCGTTTCGCGGTCGCCCATCTGTTCGATGGTTCGATGGGCCGATTCGGTACCGGTCTGTTGCAAGTTGCCCCGAATCCGTTCGAACTCCCGGCGACGATGGTTCAGGTAGCCACCGCTCCAGAACATTCCGGTTGATGTGACGGCAATCTGTTCGATACCGAGGTCGACGCCGAGAACTGTCCTGTGCTCGGTGTCGCCGTTGTCCGGTATCTCCGACTCCACGTCGGCCTTCGTTCCGATGTGGAGATAAAAGGTGTCCGTCTCATCGCGGTACTGGAGTGTCGCCCCCGTCAGGTCGTAGTCGTCGTTGCGGAGGTACTCCGTCTGCGGATTCTCTCCTTCCGGTGGGAGGGCATACTCGGCTTCGATTCGTCCGCTCACAGTCGAAAGTGAAACGTGGTCGTCGTGGAATGTAGCACTTCGCTTGTCGTAGCGAACTGATGGCATCGTGAAGTGCGGTCGTGACGCCTTCTTGCCGTTTTTCCACCGGGCAACGACGCTCTTGATGGCTTCGGCAGCCTTGTTCCGAGCGGACTGAACGAGGTTCGCTTGGAGTCTCGTTTCGCTGCGTACGGCCGAGTACGTCCGGTCGTGGAGTTTTGTTTTCGACGTGGTCTTATAGTCGTCTTTCCATGCCTCGTTGACGACGTAGTTAGCAGCCCACAGGTACTCCTCAACAGTTTCGTGGAGGAGATCAGCGTCGCTGTCGTCTACGGCAAGTTTGACGACGACGGTGCGACGGATCTCCGCCATATTTCATACACCCTAATCCAGGCTTATATAATTTTTCATTAAGTCAAAATAAAACGGACATATGCGACTCTTCTTTATTAATATAACATGTGTTATATGACTCGACAGCAGCGGTGAACACACCACCATTTCCGGAGTAAACGTCCTCGAATAGGTCTCTACCTACAATAAACTGTGTCTGAGATACCACCGGAACTCTGGTCGATCTTTCACCACCACGATTCCAACTACTCTTGTGATACAAATCTCGTACGGTTTCTTCCCCATATAGGATTTCCGTGGAAAGAACTCAATATCGTCCCGCCAGTAGTGGTTCGTGTACCAATGACTGTCGAGACAGACGACCGTGGACGTCTGTACCTGTCGAAAGACGTCCGCAAACGATACGGTGAGAAATTCCACGTCGTCGAATACAGCGATCACATCGAGCTCATTCCGATCGATGAGGACCCACTCGACGGGCTTCGAGAGGCAGTCGGTGACGCGTTCGAAGACACGTCGGTGGATGAGCTACGAGCCGAAGCGAGGCAAAAGGTCAAGGAGAAGGCCAAAGCGGATGTACGTCGAGACTGACTTTCTGCTTGCGCTTGCAAAAGATTCTGAGTGGCTGAAAGCCGAGGCGGAAGCGGCGCTCGAGGAACACGACGATATTTCCACGTCGATCCTCGCATATGCGGAGTTGCTGTATCTCGTCGAGGATTATGAGATCGATCGAGTTCGCGCGGTGTCGAACCTCCTTAGTCTCGTGCCGGTCCAACCCGAACGTCACGAGCAGGCGATTTTGAAGGCGGTGCAGTACCAGGAGGAGTACGGGATGACGAATTTCGATTCGCTGCACGCAGGGATGGTCGACACGTGGAGAACCCCGGTCCTCGGTAGCGAGCAGGCGTATGACCAGCTCGAGATCGAGCGCCATCCCCTTGAGCCGGAGGCTGAACACGGCGAGTGACGAGCACCGCTGCTGGGTGTGTGCTCGCATCCCAGGATTTCACCGGAAAGGTGGTGTCCGCGGTGCTCGGTGGTCGTGACCGCTGTCGCTCGTGGTATCCGAAAGTAGTACGGTGTTGTTTGGTGGTGCGTAGTGATCCACGCGTGCGCGAGTTGAACTTCACGACACGGCTTGTTGGGTTGAGTTCGCTGGCTCGATCCTATTTTCAAATATGAAAGGAAATGTATAGAATGGTCGTTCGGCCAGTATCTATAAATGATAGGAACGTGCCTCGCGCTCGACACGCCGAAAACGCCACTGGCCACAAACAATAAGTATAGGGTCTATACCAGACGATTGTATTCCAGTAGGAACTGCGTATATTCCGTTCCCACTCTTGAAAATACTGGCTCACGTTTAATACCGGCTAGTTTAGAGTATGAGGTGAGCCCGTTCAAATCGGGTGTTAACCCCTAACAATGTTCGAAAGCGAAAACAACGAGCGCGGTCAGGTGGGGATCGGCACGCTCATCGTGTTCATCGCGATGGTGCTGGTCGCTGCGATTGCCGCGGGCGTACTGATTAATACGGCAGGCATGCTGCAAACGCAGGCAGAAGCCACCGGTGAGGAATCGACACAGCAAGTGAGCGACCGACTCGAGGTCGTGAGTGTTTCAGGTGAAGTTGATCATGAATATGATGAAGGCGATTTTGACGAGGAGAAAGCCATTGTACAACTCGATTTCGTGATGGCGATGGCTCCTGGTTCGGATCCGATCGACCTCAACGAGACGACGGTGCAGTTCATCGGTGAATCTGGTGAGGAAACTGTCTCTATTACACCCACCAATGATGATGATGACAACGAGCCAACTGCTGCGATCACGAACATCCAAGGCGTCGGTGGTGAAGATCCTGACGGAGAGGTCACCACCGAGGATGGGCCAGTGCTAACTGATGCAAGTGATCGAGCTGAAGTCAGCTTTGATTTAGATGGCGATGCAATCTCCGATTCCGGTGATCCTGATCAAGTATATGAGGCACTCGAGGAAGGAGAGCGCCTAACGGTATCGTTCACGACGGATGCGGGTTCAACGACGCAGACGGAAATCCGCGTTCCAACAACGATCACTGACGACGACGAATCGGTGAGGTTGTAACCATGTTCGAGACTAATTCAACAGAGCGCGGTCAGGTGGGAATCGGCACGCTCATCGTGTTCATCGCGATGGTGCTGGTCGCTGCGATTGCCGCTGGCGTCCTGATCAATACGGCCGGGATGCTCCAGACCCAGGCCGAAGCAACCGGTGAAGAGAGTACTGACCTCGTCTCCGAGCGGATTGATGTGACGAGTGAGGTTGGTATCGTCTCCGAAAGTTCAGGCGATAACGAGGGCGAGGGTGACGACCGAGGTCAACTCGAGGAAATCCGTATTGGCGTGACAGGAGCGGCAGGTGCTGATGATATTGATCTCAACGAGACGATTATCCAGGCCGTCGGTCCAGAGGGCCAAGAGAATCTCGTATTAGCAGACCCAGCAGATGAAGATAACTTCCAAGATGATACCGCTGATGAAGAGCAGCATGATGCTGGCGCCCACGAGATAGAAACAGGCTACTTTGCCGTGGAGGATGTCGATGAAGGTGAGTTTATCGATGCTGACGAGGCAGTCCTCAATGAAGATAATGGTGAATATGCTATTGTCATTAATCCGAAAGTAGAACCATTTGGTGAGCTTGAGGACAGTGAGCTAGACGAAGATCTTGATGGCACTGCCACACTTGATGATGTTAATATCTTTGGAGAGGGGGATGAGGCAACCCTCGATATCGTTTCGCCATCGGGTGCAACCACGCAGGTCGAACTTCGTGCACCGGACCTCTTCACTGAACCCGGTGAAGCAGTGCAACTCTAACTAACCGACAATGTTTACTACGAAAACAGCAGACGAGCGCGGTCAGGTGGGAATCGGCACGCTCATCGTGTTCATCGCGATGGTGCTGGTCGCTGCGATTGCCGCAGGCGTACTGATCAACACGGCTGGCATGCTGCAGACCCAGGCAGAAGCCACCGGTGAAGAATCGACACAGCAAGTGAGCGATCGACTCGAGATGGTGAGTGTCTCAGGTGCTGTTGAGCATGAACATGATGGAGAGGGTTTTGACGACGAGAAAGCCGTTGTG
>JBKKHI010000024.1:0-12516 GCA_046614585.1 Natrialbaceae archaeon A-arb3/5
TCGGCCGACGTCGATTACTCGAGGGTATCGGACGAATGACCACCGTGTTGGCGCGGAAAACGCCCGAGTGAATACTGGTTGGTCGGGCGGGGCGTCCCGATCGAACGTCGACAGTCGGGGCGTGGTTGACACCGCTCGGGTCCCGGCGTCTCGAGTCACCCCACGGTGAGACCGACGTCTGAAAACGTGGGTTAACGACGGCAGGGGTGAGCGGCCGTCACTCCAGGTTACTCGGGTCGTCGAGGTCCTCGAGGTCGAAAGAGTGGTCCGTTTCCTCGAGGATGGTCTCGGCGGGTTGCTCGAGGTTCGTGGATTCGATACTGTCGGCGAGCGAGCGAAGGGAGACGACGAGAGCGGCCGCTTCGACGTCCCGAAGGTCACTCTCCCGGCGTTGCTCAAGTCGATAAATGAGTTGGCCATTTACGACGAGTTCGGCGATCGCCGGGTCGGGGATTCTCACCGGGCCGTCGTCGCCGTCGCGATCGGCAGTCACCGGTCACCCTCCAGTTGCGGGACCGCGTCGCCGGCCTGTATCTCGCGGTAGCTCATGCAGTGAGGACACCCGTTCACCTCTCCCTCGAGACCGAATACCCGGACGTAGTCGCGTGTGACGTGCCCGCCACACTCGGCACACTCGGGCATTTCTCACTCCCCGCCGGGCGCGTAGCGGTACCGCCCGTTACCGAGTTCGACGACGTCGGGGAGCGTCGTAAGCGCGTTCGGGCGGTCCTGAGCGGCGTTCTTCTTGACGGCGTTGTTCCAAAACGACCCGATACTCGAGTACCCGACGGCGTCCGGGTTGACGACGTCTTTCAGCTCCCCTGTAGTGACGACGTCCCCGCCGCGATCGCGGATAAGGTCGTACATTTCGAGCACCGCGTCGGTTCGTGCATCCAGCGTCTCACCGCTCCCCGGAAGGACCGCCCGAACCTGCTCGCGAAGGTCATCGTCGGTGTCCTCGAGCGCCGCCGTATTCGCGCCGTCGTCGCGATCGACGGGTGGGGCGGGTGATTGGTCGTCCATTCGCTCGGGCGGCGTCTCGCGCCGTTCGTGGCCGTCTATCGGGTCGGGAGAGGTGGAAGGGGGGAGAGGCACCCACCACACACGCGACCGAGCGCCGACCTTCTTGCTCGCGACGGCGTCCTGTTCCTCGAGCGCCTGGAGCTTGTTGAGCGCCGTCCGTCGCGAACAGTTGAGTATCTCGGCCAGTTCTGGAGCGGTGAGCGGTTCGGCCCGGTCTTCGCGATCGGTGAGTACCTCGAGGGCGTCCTCGGGTGTGACCCGTGGTATGCGCCCGCCGTCAGGTATGAGACCGTCGACGTTTGAAATTCGGCCAGCCATTTCCGTTGAGGGAAGATATTACCCACAAGGGCAAAAGAGTTTCCCACGAAGGTAGCAACCCACAGAATATTGGCATACAAGCCCCACCGACACCTTTATGGTTATTGCCCTCGAAGGAAATAACAGAGACAAACCGGCCCCTCGGGGCGTGACCTTTCGAGGAAACGCCCGAGTGCTGTAACACTCGGGCCGGGTTGTCTTGGAGAACAAACCCATGTCGACATACGACACTGCGACCCAAGACGGTTGCGAAGTTACGAAAACCACCGACGCCTGGAGCGGCCCGCACCTCGAGTACGACAAGTACGGGGAACCGACCGGCGCGAAGTACTTCCGGTGCCGCGACTGTGGCCGGGAGGTTCACGAATCGATCGACCGGGACCACGTTTCTCACCGCGACGGGTGCCGATTCGGGGAGAACGGCCGGGAGAGTCCAACCCGCCACGAACCCGCCGATTTTGGTGGGGGCGAGACCACGGGGGTCCAAAACCTATGACCGACGTCGGCCTACTGCTCGCCCGCGACCCGGTCCTGTGGTGGCACTGGGAGCACCTCGAGGAAACTGTCGACGGGGGGACCGGCCAATGACGGGCGAGCGGCGAAGCCCGGTCGGTGGTCCTCGGGCAGGCGATCGCGGTGAGGACGTCGTCAAGGTCACACTCAGGTTCGACACACCCCTTTCGAAAGACGACCTTCGCGAGCGGTGCACCGCGATCGCCGAGCACCTGGAGGACGGCGAAGGTGAGACCGATGAGTGACGATGGCCGCGACCGCGAGCAGGTTCTCGAAATGCTCCGGCACCGTCCCGACGACGTCGTTCATGAGAAGCTCGCGCTCCCGTCGGCCCTTTGGGCGCGGGCGGTCCTCGAGAAGCCCGACGACGTCCCGGTGACCGAGTACCTCGAGCGGTTGATCTACGTCGGTCTCTCCAGCCTGGAGACGCTCGAGGGACGAGACACCCACACGGCTCAGGTCGACGTTGAACTCGAGCGCGAGCAGTGGGAACGGCTTCGGTTAGACGCCGCGTATTCCATCCAGCGGTCGGGGAGAGACCCCGAGACGGCGTTTTGGGATAACGTGAACGAACACGTCGAGACGGTCCCGAATATCGTCGTCGACGGCGAGACTGTCGGCCCCGAGGACGTCGCGCCGGGAGCGTGTGAGGACGGCGACGGCGATCGCGACGAGTAGCGCCACGTCACGCACTCGTCTGACGGACCTTCTTTTACCAATACTTCGACGCGCTATGTGAACCGTTCAGGCGAACGTCTGAGTTTGTGAGAAACTGCGACGTTCGGCGAGCGGGTGACGACGACGAGTTATATACCAATGTCAACCACACCGACCCACGCAACGAATTACGACGTTCAGGGAATCGATCGGGACGGCCGGGCGCGTACCTGGTTGAAACCCGAGCAGGTCGAACAGTTACGGGACGTCTGTCTCACCGAGACCGTCCCGACGTACCTTCAGGATCGCGACGAGACGATAATCGCGCTCGCCTATGACGCCGGCCTTCGCGCCGGGGAACTCTGTGCGCTTGACGTCGACCACGTCGACCTTGAGGCCGGGACCGTCTTTCTCCCGAGCGCGATTCAGAAAGGCGACGCCCCGCCCGCGACGCTTGCCCTCGAGCGCGGGACCGTCCGGTTGCTCCGGCGGTACCTTCGCGACCGGTGGAAAGACACCGACGCGCTCTTTCCATCCCGCTCGAGCGATCGGCTCACCACTCGGTCGCTCCAGCGCCTCGTCGAGAAGCTCGCGATCGCGGCCGACGTCGAACCCCACCTTGTCGACGGCGGGACCGGCGTCCCGTCCGACGTGACGCCCCACACACTCCGGCACTCGGTCGCGTATCGGGTTATCCAGGTCGACGGCGGCCGGCTCGAGGACGTCCAACTTCGGTTACGGCACAAGAACCGACAGACGACGGACCAAATATACAGCCACCTGATACCGCGATAGCCGGGAGTTTTCCCGCGCCGTCGCGCGCGCGTAGCCGTCGCGAAAATGTTCAGCCGGGGCTTCGAGCGCCATGGGGTCGCCTACGAATCCGGTGCTCCATGGGGTTGTTTCGTAACGGCGTCTCGAGCAGGCCACGCGCGTCCGCGCAAGCGGTAAAAAACCGGTTCCGGGTACGCACTCCCGAGGACGTCCATGGGCTTTGTTTCGTGAGAAAGGCGATCGGCGGGCGAAACGGTCGCGACGTTCATGGAGCGGTCCCTGAGAATCGACGTCCATGGAGCGCCCCGAGGACCGAGGTTCATGGGCTTCGTTTCGTGAGAGCGGACCGGGCCGGCGTCGCGATCGCCGAGCGACTGCTCCCATGAGGTTGTGTTTGTTTTCTCGAGAGGGGAGATCGGTCCATGGGGTGTTTCTGAAAATAGGCGGCCCATGGGGTGATCGCTCGAGAAGTGACACGTCGATCGCCGCCGGTCCCATGAGGTTGAGTTGTTTCCCGAAACGACGGCTCATGAGGTTCCGGCGAAAGAGGCCGGCCCATGGGGTTACCATGAGGTACGAGGGGTCCATGGGGTCACCGGCGCGACGACACCTCGAGGGACGTCCATGGGGTTGATTGTTTCACCAAAGCAGCGGGTTCCTCCATGGGGTGTGTTTGTTTCCCCGACTGGAGTCGCATGGGGGTTCGTCCTCGAGGGCGACGGTGCGAAGGTCCGTCCATGGGGTACCGTTCCTCCATGGGGTGTTTCGTGAGACCGACGACGTCCTCGAGGACGGTCCCATGAGGTAGTTGTTTTAATCGACGAGACGGCCGGTCAACTCCCGTAGCCGACTGTGAAACGCTTGGTCCCATTTGTCTCGCGCCTGCTCGAGGTCGGCGAGCAGGGCGTCGAACGTCTCGCGGTGCATCCCCTTCGGTCGCTCTGGATACCACGGCTCACCGTTCGGGTGAGGTCGGCGGTCCTTCGCGTCGGCCTTCGCGAACGCTCGCCGATACCTGAGTTCGGCCTGTTTGATCGCGTCGCCCGAGGTCCTCGAGGACTGATACCCGAGGTCGAAACACTCCCGGCACCGAAAGACGTCCTCACCTGGAGGGCGGTGGAGCTTGCCGACGCGATCGCGACACCCCGGACACCGGAACCACGGACGGACCCCGCCAAAGTGAACCGCCGTGTACTCGAGCGGTATCCGTTCCTTGTAGTCGCGTGGCTCACCGTTCGGCGGCGTCACCGTGTACTCAAGCGCGAAGTGTGTCGCCCGGCCTTCGAGCGCGTCGACGACGTCCTCCCGATCGGGGTCGGTCCCACCGGCGAGCGTCGGGGTCCCGTTCTCGAGGGAACGGACCAAGATCGACGCGACGTCGTCACCGTGGCCGTACTCGTCTCGCCACCGATAGGGAGCCGCCGCGCCGGGGTGCTCGGTGAGGTTGGTGAGCGCGTTCACCTCGAGCGTGTGGCACGCGCCGACGGTCGGCGTATCCGCGTAGCCGTAACGACCGGAGCCAAGACCACCCATGTCAGAACAACCCGGACGGACCACCGAGGGACGAATCTTCTCCCCCGACGTCGCGGGCGGCCGCTCGAGTCGTCGTCTGTTTCGCTTTCGTCACTCCAGCGCGATCGAGGATCGCCTCGGCCGCCCGGATTCGTACCTTTTCGTCCTCGGCGTCGAGTAACTCGGCGAGCGTCTCGGCCGCCTTCGGAACGGCCGCCTGGAGTTCGTCGCGAGCGTCGTCGACGGGCGGCCGGGCGTCGCCGGCAGAATCAGCGGTTGCCATACGATGTTTTGGCCCCGATTTTTCATAAATCGTTTGGGAAACCGAAGGGTGTCTTTCGCTCGAGACGGCGTCGGTCGGCGTTCCGCCTTGCGATTTTCCGCCCGAGGGAGTTCGTCGAACGGTCCCGATAGAGGCGGAAAGGTACGCTACTCCCTCGAGCGCCACGATACCGACGGACGTCTCGCGTTCTGGAGAGGTCGCAAATCCGGCGGTGATACCCCACGTCGACGTCGTAAACCCCGACCATACTTTATATAATTCAAATACCCCTCTCGAGCGATCGCGACGGGCGGCGTCGGGCGACATATCACGTCCTCGAGAGGGAGAAACCGACGACTGGAGACGTCACTCGTCGACCGGCGTCGGTCGGGGCCGCGAACGGGGTTATCCGGGCGGTGGTCCGTCCCGATCGGCCCCGGCCGCCCCTCGAGCAGGGGTCGAACTCGGGACGTCGGGGGACGTGGCCCCCTCGTCACCGTCCTCGAGGGCGGGGTTGCGGAAGTCCCACGTATAGGTAGTAGTACGCGAGAGTTCCGCAACCGCTTCATCGTCGACGTCCTCGAGGTCAACCGGCTCGAGATCGACGTCGCCGTGGTCGTTCACACGGCGAAGGCCGTCGTCTCGCCACACGTAGCCGCGTCCGTCGTCGGGGTTCTGCTCGCGGGTGAGGTATCCGCGTTCGCGAAGCCGCTCGAGGTGGTTGAACACTTGCCGCTCGCCGACGTCGACGGCGGGGTGCTCGACGACGTCTCGCGTCCTCCAGGTCCCAAGGTCGCGGGTCGCTTCGAGGACCTGTTTCATCCCGTCGCTCCAGACGTTGACGACCCGGCCCTCCCCGGCGATCGGGAACCACTCGGGGAGCGTATTGGTGTGAACGTAGGTGACCGCGCCGTTGCCGTCACGTCCGAAGCGCATGGTCGCCTGTACCGTCTCACTCTCCCTCATGTGCTCGAGGACCTTGTCGCCGAACGTCCCGTATGAGAGGTCGGCTCCTTTCCCGTCGCCGGTTTCGTGGTCGCGGTTATCGGTGACGACGAGACCGGCGTAGGCACCCCACTTCTTGATGTACGTGTCGCCGTAGTGGTTCGACCCGATTACGGCCCCGAGACGGGTCTCTTTGAACTCGTTTGACCCGAGGACGTTGCCGTAGTGCTTGGTATCCGCGACGCGCTCCCCGTCGCCGGTGAGGTCGCCGTTCTCGTCGCGCTCGAGTAACTCGGCGTCCTCGTAAGCCTGCTCGCCGGTCGACGTCGTAATCACAGACGCCGGCCGCCCGTGCTCATCGGCGATCCCCTCGAGAAGGGCGGCGTCCTGCTCGACGTTGACGTGGTCGGGACTATTGTAGGGCTTGACGGCGTCGGTCGTCTGTATCACCTCGAGACCGAGCGCGTCACGGATGTATTCGCGGCGTTCGTCCTCGGTGAGCACCTGCCGGTGGTTCAATCGCTCCCCGAGGGCCAGCTCCCACATTTCGCGCGTCGGCGTTCCGTCAAGCGCGAGCACCCCGCGAGCGGCCCCGAGGTCGGGCGGGGAGAGGACGACCACACGGTTCTCTCGTCGGTTGAACAGGCCGATTCGAGAGTCGTCGTCGGGGAACTCCGCGCGTTCCCACCCGTTACCGAGGTCGTCGCCGGCCAGGATAGTGAACACCGCGAGCGGGGCGGCCGCGTGGCCGGCGTCGGCGTCGAACGCCTGGAGGCCGTCGGTCGCGACGTCGTTCTCGAGCAACCAGTTCAGGGCGTCGGCCCGCTTCCCGGCGTCGTCGCGGTGCTCGAGCAGGTCGGTGTAGTCGTCGAAGGGGAGCGCCGGGGTCCCCTCGAGGTAGGTCGACACCGCGCTCGCGAGTGTGACCGGCCCGACCGTAGCGTCTGAGAGGTCGGTCTCGTAGCTCCCTTCTACGAACTCGTCGATCGCGACCACGCGCCCGGCGGTGACCTTCTTCTTGTAGCCGTGCACGTAGTGACCGATCAAGACGTCGTACTCACTCGGGTCGAAGTTCCAGAGGGCGGCGTAGTGACACCCACCGTTGGCTTGGCACGGGAGCGGTCGCCCGAGTTCGTTCTCGGCGTGTTTGTGGATGTCCTTCGGCGTCGCGCCCCGGTGGTACCAGTCGCGAACGGTTCGTTTCCAGTCCTCCCCGTGCTCGCCGTTCGCGGTCGGACAGTCGTGGGTGAACGACGGGAGCGTGTAGTGGGTGAGGCCGTGCTCGTCACACCACTCTCGAATCTGTTCGTACTGCTCCTTGTGGCCGCGCCGAGTGAGGAACGTAAGCGGGGTGTCGGTCGTCGCGGCCGCCGCGATCGACCCGTAGGACTTTCCGAGCGACGGGAGCGCGTCGACGAGTACGCGGTTGCCGTACTTCATGGCCTTCTCGAGGACGTCGAGACACCGGTCGCGGGCGTCGTCGATCGTCAGCCCGTCGGTGCGTTCGGCCCCGTCGGTGGTCCAATCCCACCCGTTCGCGATCGCCTGTTGACGGGGCGTCGACGAAAGCAGGGCGACGCGCTCGGCGTCCTCTCCAGCGTGCTCGCCGACCCGGCCGCGTCCGGGGTTCACACCGAGGACGTCGTCGACGTGCTCGAGGGCGGCGTTGTAGGCGTCGGTCGGGAGTTTCCACCCGTCGGTGACGTCGTCGGCATCGCAAAACCCGTTCTCGAGGGCGACGTGTTGGAGCGCCCGGTGAGGTATCGGGTCGTCGTCGGGAATCACCCCCTCTTGTTTCGCGTGCCTCCAGGCCGCGAGCACTTCGCGGTCCTCGAGGGAACCGTTCGGCGACGATGGTCGTCGTTCGTTGGCGTCACACAACAGGTAGGTGAGCGCGTTGTAGGCCACCTTGTGCTTGTGGTCGAACCCGACGCCGTACCGCTCGAGGAGCTTGAAATAGCCCTCACTGTCGCCGTGGTGACCAAGCGGGTTGTTGCCGCGCTCGCCCCATTTCCACCCGGTGACGTCTCGAATATCCAGGTCGAACAGCGCCGACCGCGTCCCGTTGCTCGAGGACGTCGGGGCGTCGGGCGATCGACTCTCGAGGGCGGCGTCGATCGCCGTCTCTTGTGGATCATAGGCCGGGTGATGGTCGGCCGGCTTCGCTCCCGCGAGCACCGGTGAGAGGTCACCGCCCCACCGAATCAGGTAGTCGTCCAGGTCGACCTTCTCGAGACCGGGCCGGGGGAGTTCAGCAACCAGCGCGTCGAGACCGTGCTCGGTGAGGTAGCCGGCGGTCGCGACGGCCCCCTTCTCGCCCGTCCCAAACTGCTCGACGGTGAGCCGCCCCTCGTCGTCGATGTCGGACGTCGCCGGTTCGGCGTCGTTGACGATGTACACTCGAGAGACGTCGCGGTCCTCGAGGACGTCGCGAACGCGATCGCGGTCGGTGTGTTTGAATTGCGTGGTGACCGGCGAAATGCACGGGTAGCCGGCTTCATGGGCCGTAATCGCGTCGGGCATCCCCTCGGTGATGAGCACCGGGTGGCCGTCCTCGAGCGTCTCGAGACCGTATGTCGGTTCGTCGACGGCCGAGTAGTCTTTCGTCTTGACCGCCTTGGTGTATTTCTGCTCACCCTTCGGGTCGGCCGGGTGGCCGCCGGTCGCGGCGTCGACCGACCGGGAGATCGCGTACACGGGCCGGCCGTCGGTGTCGAAGTACGGAAAGACGTACCGCCCCTGAAAGTGGGGCGTGAGGTCCTCGTAGAACAGGCCGGTTCCGAGGATCGCGTCGCGGTCGTACCCCTGTCGCATGAGGTAGTCGAGTAGGGCGTGGTCGCTCGCGGGTGCCCAACCGAGACGTTTCTCGTCGATGGTCTCGGGGTCCCACCCACGGACGTCCTCGAAGTATTCGCGGGCGGTCGTCGGGCGATCGGGGTGCTCGCCGTCCTCGGTGTGGTCGGCGATCGGGACGTCGAGTTTCCGGTGAAAGAACTCGACGGCGTCGGCGAACGCTTCGAGGGCGTTCTCCCGCGTATCGTCCCCTCCAGCGCCCGAGGACGTCGGCGAATCCTGTTCTTCCGTCTCGAGGGTGGGGTTTTCGTCCTTGGGACCGGTGTCTTCGCGTTCGTCGGCGAGGATAACGCCGGCTTCGGGACCATCACCGGCCGATACGACGACGTCCGTTTCGCGAAGCGCCCGGCGACTCTCACGTTCGTTCCATCCGTTCGCTTTCGCCTGCTCGAGTAACTCGTCGACGGGGACCGGCTCACCCGGCTCGAGGAACAGGTAGCCACGGGCGTCCTCGAGAATCTCGCGCCACGCGATCGACGGCCCGTCGGTCCCCCGGTCACTCATCCCGATCACCCTCCGTGCCGGATTCAGTGTATGAAACCCCTTCAGATAACGAAACCACTCTCCCGGTCGCGATTTCTTCTCGCCCCCCTTCCCGCTGGATGACGACTTCCATCGACGTACCCCGATCAAAGGCCGCCTGGAGGTCCTCGTTCTCGTCAGGGGAAAGGAACAGCCCAACACTCACCTCCATTTCGTCGCGGTCGTTCATCCGACCACCCCCTCGAAAACGCCGTCACCGTCGACGGCCCCGGTGAGCCGTTCGTGTTGCTCCCCCTGAGCAGGGAGCGGGAGCGTCTCGAAACAGCGGTGACAGACGACGGCGAACGTGACGACCGCCCCGGTGTCGACGTCCTCGAGGACGGCCGCGCCCTCGAGTTCACACCACTGCTCGCCCGTATCGACGAGTGTGTGGCTTCGCGTCGGGGCGTTGCACACCCCACACGGCACCGTCCCACGGGGGCCGCTCGCGAGACCCTCCAGGTCGAGACGGGACCCGGCGGGCGTCTCTGCTCGGCTCATGCAACCACCCCGCTCGAGGTGGTCGGTCGACCGGTCGGTACTCGGCGTCGATACAGCGGCGTCGTAGATCGGCGTAGACGTCCTATCATGCTCTCTCCGGGGTTCTGTGCGTCGACGTTCCCCGAGACGTCGCTCTGGCCGGTGCCGCCGCTCTCTGATAGGGCAAGGCTTTTGCCAGAGCCAGAAGAAACCGAGAGTGTCCAACACGCGGTTTCTCCGGGCGCGCTTCTTTCCGTAGCGGTGCGAACGGAGGGCATAAAAAGCCACCCGTTACGCGCGGTCTCGTCGCTCGAGGACGTCCTCGAGGTCATGTCGTCACCTCCAGGGCGTGTTTCCGGCGGTAGCGGGCGGGGCGATCGGTGCGCGTCGCGGCCGCGATCGCGTCCGGGTCGGCGTCGTCGGGTTCGATCGACGAGTCAACTTCGAGGGCGGCATACACTTCGCGCCAGCCGCTCGAGAGGTCGGGACCGCCCCGAGTCGCGGCGTGGGTGTGTTCGTGGTTACGGGTGATTCGTCTCGCGTCCGTCTGTTTTGTAGCCATTTAGCGGAATGAACAGGTGAGGCCCTGCGGTGGCCATTAACGGGCGCGAAACGGCGTCAGGGTGGCAACGGCTGCCGAATGCCGTTAGGATTTTACCGACTGCCGTCAAAGGCAGTATCACGGGTACCACCCCACCGAACCGTCGTCGTCGCTGTCGTCGCGCGTCAGAATACCACACGGCGCGCCGTCGCTTCGCCGCCGACGGTTCGTCGCGTGGTTCGCGCCCGTGCTCGTCAAACGACGTCGGCCAAGGCCCGCCAAGACCATCAGGCCGGCGTCGTTTCTGCCGATTCTACGACCCATGAGAGGAATTACTCACCCTCGTCAGGGTCGAAGTTCTCGATGAGTTCCCCGAGCGTTGTATCGTAGTTCGGGTGACCCCGCTTGGCCTTGATCGTGGCCAACTCGCGGCGTCGTTCGACGCTTAGGGGAATACGAGATTCCGTTGCTTTCGACATTCTGTATCAGGTCTTTCTCGCGCCTATGGTAAAACGTTATCGGGAGTCAGACAGTATGACGTGAAACACGTGCATTACAGTAATGCAAATCTCGGGGGTGTGGGGGGTGTACCCCCTGCATAATAGTATAACAGTGTAACAGCGAAACAGTGTAAAAATCATACTCGGATGTCTGATAGGATAAGACTTAGATCGTATTTAGATCGTATGTCTGTCTCAGTTCTGAGATGTGGGTTTATAACCCACATGGCTGTGCAACCACGATAACGACGTTCTCGCGCCCGGTTTCACGTAAACCGTTTACGATATACATATCCTATCGCATATTCGACGCCTGTGATTAGTGGTGTCTGAAAAGTGGCAAAACGGTTGGTGGCGGAATGTTGTATTGCTATAATACCAACATAGCAACGTGCCACGATGGCATTCTCTGGTACCATACCAAAGTACCATTCAGGTGGTAGTAGTGGTGGTACATTGTACCCCAACTCGGCGTGATTGTCTTAACGGACGTCGTCATTCGTCGACGTTGAGACCAAGCCGTTCGCGAACGTCCTCGAGCGACCGCGTCTCTCCCCGCTCGCGTTGCTCACGGCTCACAGCGAGGTCCTCGAGAATCTCGTCGGAGAGTCTCACCGGCGGGTCGACCCACGCTCGAAGGGCGTCGCGAATCGCTTCCGATCGGGACGTGTAGCCCCGTCGTTCGTATTCGTCGTCGATCGCGTCGAGAAGATCCTCGGGAACGCGGACGTCGACCGTGGCCATTCGCTCGCCGTCCGTCCCGTCTGTGTCCTCCATGGTCGGTTACGCGGGGGCGGGTTCTTCGCCCGACTCCCCCGCGACGAGTTCGACGTCAAGGTGGATACGCTGGTAGGGAACATACGGCCGCTTCGATTGGCCTTCGTCGACGACGAATAGCAGGCCGTAGTTCTCGAGCAGGGCGACGTCGTCATGGACCGTCCGATAGTCGCGCTCAAGGGCGTCGGCAAGGGCGGAAATACTCTCGGCCGCGCCGTCTGTGTTCATGAGCGCCTGGAGCAGTTCGATACGGCGGTCGGTGAGGATCTTACGTAGCTCGCCGACGGTCGCAAACGAGACGACGGCCGCTCGGGATTCACCTTCGGCGATCGCTTCGGCGTCCTCGAGCGCCCCCTCGCGCATTTCGTCGAACGTCTCGACGGTTACGCGAAGGACGTCGGGGTGGGGGCGATCGCGTGGGTCGCGGTACTCGTCGGGCCAGCCGTCGTGGTTTGATTCATTCATGGGTTGCTCCCTCGGTGGTGAGTTCGGCTATTTCGTTCAGGAACCGCGTGACGTGCGGGACGATTCCGTGAAACTCGATTTCGGTGTCGTCGCCGAATCGGATGTGTCGGTGGTGCCACCCGAGATCGGCGTCGTCATGGGCGTTGTCGTAGCGTAGGATCGGTCCGTCCTCGGGGTGGTAGTACTGAAAGCGGTAGAACCACCCGCCGGGATAGTCGTCGTTGGGGATCGCGAACATTTCGACCCGGCCGCCGGGAACGGCACGGTTCAACTCGAGCGGGTGGTTCGTCGCCATCCTTCTACCTACTATGACCTATGACCCCATAGCCCATAAAGATACTGACCGACCAACTCATACGCCCCGCGTATGGTCG
>JBKKHI010000010.1:0-158988 GCA_046614585.1 Natrialbaceae archaeon A-arb3/5
AATCACCAACTACGAGCGAGGACACGATCCGGGACGTGAGATGCTCAAGCTATGAGTTGGATTCTATGACACGCTCTGTAGTGGCTACTATAGTAGCCACTGGAAGTCAGTGCACACCCGATCGCAGGACAGCTATGCGATCGGTGTGTAAACAGTTCCAGTTGTTACTATATGGCCGTTTTTCTCGGTTTTCGGTAATTATCATGGTTTTGGAATTCTATGTTCTGTTAACTACCATGCGGTTAACTGACGAGTAGAGGCAACACAGATGGCAACAAAACGTCAACCTGCAGAACGAACAGTTGAATCGAACCTGCTCGGCAAAAACGTCTCCTTTAATTACTCCGAAACGTGGGTCGCGTACTCGATATTCGGCCTTCGGCTCGTGATGGCCTGGGTCTTCCTCCAGGCGGGACTCGAAAAGTGGGCCGAAGGTGGCTGGGGCGATCCGCTGGCGTGGTCGTCAGCCGGCTTTCTGAACAACGCGATTGCCGACGCGAATCCGCTGTCTGGACTATTTTTCTGGTTCGGAGAGTACGCCGTGATCATCGATCCGCTCGTCGTCTTCGGGCAGATACTCATTGGACTGGCGCTCCTGTTCGGCGTCTTCTTCCGGTTTGCCGCACTGGCGGGTGCGACGCAGATGCTGTTCTTCTGGACCGCTGCCTGGCAGGACGGTCTCCTCGCCGGCTTCCCGGTCGAAAACGGTTTTTTCATCGATAGTTCGTTCGTCTACATGCTGTTGCTGTTCGGACTCGCCGCCTGGGGCGCTGGCAGGCTTGCCGGCATCGACGGTGCGCTCGAGGAAACGAGCGTCGTCCAATCGAATCCGTGGCTTCGATACCTGCTCGGCTAGTCCCGTTCCGGGCCATGTCTCGCGCGAGTAGATTCCAGTTGGTGGCCGTTCCGGCCGCAGCAGTGACTCGTCGATAGTCAGTTTGCGTGTTGGTGCGTTGGAACGAGCGCCGCTATTATGTGTCGCGCTGTCTCTCGACTCGTATGGACGTTGGAATCACCGTTGGTGACTCGCTCGACCGAGCGGAGCGGACGATCGAGGGGTTCGACTTCGCGGAGTTGTCGATCGGCGAGGGAACCGAGCCAGACGAGATCGATACTGATCGCCTCGGGACGATCCTGACGGACGCCGAAGCGGAACTGTGCGTCCATCTTCCGTTCAAACAGGTCGTCGTTACGCCGGTCCCGGAGATCAACGACGCGATCCGCGCGTATCAGACGCGGCTACTCGAGTGGGCTGGCTCCATCGGTGCGGAGAAAGCCGTCCTCCACGGAACGGCACGAAATCCGTACGATACGGACCTCCGGCCGCTCTTTGCCGACCAACTGGCCGCGATCGACGCGGTTGCGGCGGACGTCGGCGTCGAACTCGTCGTCGAAAACGTCGGGCATCAAAAGGAGGGGCTTCAGTTGAGCGTCCTCGGTGACCTCGCTCGCGAGACGGGGACCGCCGTCTGTTTCGACGTCGGACACGCCTATATGGAGGACGGAAACGACGGCGTCGATCGGTTCCTCTCGGACTACGGCAACCTCGTTTCGCATCTCCACGTCCACGATGCCCGCAGCCGCGGCGATACGCATATTCCGATCGGTGCCGGCGAGATCGACTACAGTCTCGTCACGGCGCACCTCGCTGGCTTCGACGGCACCGTTGCACTCGAAGTGTTCACCGACGACGTGGAGTTGCTACGGGATACGGCACAGCGGGCGACGGACGCCCTCGAAATCACGTAGCGAGAGTAGACTGCGAGAAATGCATCTTTTTGAGCCCAGTCTCCCAACTGATCGTATGAGCGTTCTCGTTCCGATCGACGACTCGGAGCCGGCGATGGATGCGGTTGAACACGCAGCGGATGCGTTCGCTGGGGACGACGTGGTCCTGCTACACGTCATCTCACCGAACATGAGTGCGTACGGGGAAGGAGCCTCGTACGCCTACGACGATATCATCGATACGAGACGCGAGGCCGCCCAGGAGCTGTTCGACGAGGCCACAGAAATCGCGACGGCCCGCGGCTGTACGGTCGAGACCGAAACGGTCGTCGGACAGCCCGCGCGCGAAATCGTCGCGTTCGCGGACGACTCGGGAATCGACCACATCGTCACCGGCAGCCACGGTCGAGCGGGCGCATCACGCGTCTTACTCGGAAGCGTCGCCGAAGCCGTCGTTCGACGGGCGCCGGTTCCGGTAACGGTCGTCCGATAGGCGCGTCGCATACCGGCGGCTGTCGCCGATATCACTCGGCGCTACTCGGTCACTATAGTAACAACTGAAACTGTTTACACACCGATTATACCCTCCGTTCGTTCCGACCGGTCCTGTCGTACGGTCGGGAGTACACTGACACTCGATGGGTACTGTACTCCGTCTCAGCCGTCCGTGCGTTCGTCGGTTTCGGGAACGACGATCACCGGAATCGACGCAGTTCGAACGACGCGATCGGTCGTGCTACCGAGAAGTGCCGCCGCGACGCGTTGTTGCCCCGTTCGTCCGATAACGAGCAGGTCGATGTCGTGTTCCTCGGCGTAACGGACAATCTCGCGTGCGGGACGACCGCGACGGACAGCACCAGTCACGTCGACGCCGTGGCCGTCGAGCGCCGCCGTGATCTCGTCGACGAGTCGATTTTTACTCTCTTCGAGTTCGTGAACGGTTTCGACGTCGAAGCGCAGGGGTGCGCCGTCGGTGTCGACGACGGTGAGCACGTGGACGATTGCGTCCGTCGGTTCTGCGATCGTCAGCGCGCGATCGAGCGCGGCCTCGGCGGCGTCGCTTCCGTCTGTCGGAACGAGAATCGAGCGCGGCGGGATGGCCGACTGGTCTGACGTCATTCGGGTTCGTATCAGGCGTACTGGTCGATACCGCTTAACGGTTCGTGTCGTGGAATTACCAGACGAGCGCTGGATGACGGTTTCGAGTCACTCGTCGCTGTCAGTGGTCATCACGTGACTGTCGAAGACCCGAGGGCGGTCATTATCGAACGACGGCGACGGAAACGGGTGCCCGTCGAACGACGGTTTCGGCGACGCTCCCGAGCAGCACCCGCGAGAGCCCGGATCGGCCGTGGCTGCCGACGACGACCATGTCGTAGTCGCCGTCCGCCGCCCGCTCGACGATCCGTTGGTCTGGTTTTCCCGTCGCAATTGCCGTCTCGAGTTCCCGGCCGTGCTCCGACGCGATATCGCGCGCTTCGTCGAGTATCGACTCGGCGTGTTCGTGTGCTTTCTCGGTCACCGGTAGCTGTATCTCTGGCCCCTCGAAGGCGGGGAGAAGCCCGTCGGGGACCTGAATGACGTGTAGCGCCGTTACCTCGGCGTCGGGAGCGGTTTCGAACGCAAACGCGAGGGCGCTCGCCGCGAGTTCAGAGCCGTCGTATCCGACGAGGATTCGCTCGGCCATAGTTTCAGTAGTCCGGCACGCATCATGAATCTCCCCGTAAACAGTGACAGGCGCGGATGATTCCGAGAGGTTGGAGCGGACTCGTGATCATCGAGTATCCGTCCGGGGCGGCATCTCCTTTCGGAACGTTTGAGAGTTCTTGTCGAGAACGACGACTGTGACCCGCGCCCGTCTCTTCGCGTCGCTGTGCGGACTCGTCTTCTTTCTCAATCTTGCCAGGATTATCTTTGCGCCGCTTCTCAACGTGTTTATCGCCGAGTTCGAGATCGGGGAGGCCACCGCCGGACTCGTCGTGACGCTCGCATGGATCGGAAGCGCCTCCCTTCGGCTGCCGACCGGATGGCTCCTCACGAAAGTACCGAGACATCACGTCGTCATCGGTTCGGGCGTCATTCTCGCGGTTTCGTCCGGATTCGCTGCGACTGCGGCGACGATTTCACACCTGATGGCTGGTGCCTTTTTTATGGGGATTGCCTCCGGCGTGTACTTCGTCTCGGCGAACCCGCTTTTGAGCGAGCTGTATCCGGAGCGAATCGGGCGTGTCATCGGCGTTCACGGAGCCGCAAGCCAACTCGCCGCGGTGATCGCCGCTCCGTTCGTCATGCTCGCGCTCTTCGTCGACTGGCGGCTCTCGCTGTGGGCGATCGCCGTCGGTTCGGCGGTCGTAACGGCGTACATCTGGATGACGGCGAGAACGACCAAGATGCCGCAAGCGGGCCGTTCCGACCGCGAGTTCGTCGCCGGCGCGCTATCGGAGTGGCGACTCATCCTGACGGCACTCGTGCTCGTCGGTGCGCCGGTGTTCGTCTGGCAGGGCGTCTTCAACTTCTACGAACTGTACATGCAGTCGAAGGGGCTCGACGCGCGGACGTCGGGAGCGATGCTGACGATCGTTTTCGTGGCCGGCGTTCCGGCCTTTTATACTGGCGGTGATCTCGCTGACAGGCTCCCGCACGTCCCGTACCTGCTCGGAACCGTCGGTGCCTTCTCCGCGACGCTCTACGCGTTGACGCTGGTCGACGGGCTGATCGCGCTGATCGTCATATCCGGACTCATGGGGTTCGTTATCCACGCGTTGTTTCCGGCCGTCGATACGTATCTGCTCGATACGCTCCCCGATTCGACGCGAGCGAGCGCCTATGCCGTCTTTAGCTCGGTCTGGATGCTCACCCAATCGCTCGGCTCCGTCGCGCTGGGCGTCCTCCTCGAGCGCGGATACGCGTACGATACGCTGTTCGCCAGCGCCGCGGCCCTCCTCGGCGGTTTAATCGTCGCCCTCGTTGTCCTCGAGCGAACGGGACGGCTACCGAGTTGATGAGTTGTCCTCGCCTCAGAACGCTCGTTTGATCTTCTCGAAGAAGCCTTCGTTGACCTCGATCTCGTCGCCGCCGGCTTCGGCGAAGGCTTCGAGAGCCTCGCGCTGCTCGTCGTTGAGCGACTTCGGCGTGACGACCTCCACCTGCACGTAGAGGTCTCCGGTTCCCCGACCGCGCAGGCGCGGCATTCCTTTCCCTCCGAGCCGGAAGGTTTCGCCGCTTTGAGTTCCCGCCGGGACGTCGAACTCGGCCGCGCCGTCGAGCGTGGGCACCTCGATCGTGTCGCCGAACGTCGCCTGCGGGAACGAGATCGGGAGGCGGTATCGGAGGTCGTCGCCCTCGCGTTCGAACTCGGCGTGCTCGCGGATCGAGACGTCGATCAGCAGGTCGCCGCGCCGACCGCCTTCCGGACTCGGTGCTCCTTCGCCTTCCATTCGGAGGGTCTGTCCATCCTGAATCCCCGCCGGGACCTCGACGGTGAGCGTCGCCGTCTCGCGGACGTACCCTTCGCCGCGACAGGAACTGCACGTCTCAGAGTACATCGTCCCCTCGCCATTACATTGGGGACACGCTGTCGTCTGCTGGACGCGCCCGAGCGGCGTTTGTTGGACCTGCGTCACCTGTCCACGTCCCTGACACTCCGGGCAGGTCCGGGAATCGGCATCCGGTGGGTGTCCCTCGCCGTCGCACTCCTCACAGGCCTCGGGCCGATCGACGGTGAACTGCTTTTCTGCACCGGTAAACGCCTCCTCGAGATCGATGTCGAGTTCGGTTCGGAGGTCTCGGCCCTTTCGCGGCCGACGACGGCCGCGGCCGCCGCCCCCGCCGCCGAAGACCTGTTCGAAGATGTCGCCGAGGCCGCCACCCATTCCGCCGCCCATGCCACCGAACGGGTCGCCGCCCATTCCACCGGGACCGCCTCCGCTGGCGTCGTAGCCGTGCTTTTCAGCCTGCTCGTACCGATCGTGTCCCATTCGGTCGTAGGCCTGGCGTTTCTCCTCGTCGGTGAGGACTTGCTTTGCCTTCTGTATCTTCTTGAACTGCTCCTCTGCGTTCGGGTCGTCGCTGACGTCCGGATGGTACTCCGTCGCCTTCTCCCGATACGCCTGTTTGATCTCCTCGGGTGAGGCGTCGGAACTCACGCCGAGAATGTCGTAGAAATCCTCGCTCATTCGTTGTCGACCTGTAATCGGTTGATCCACTTGAAACGACCGTTCCCGAGCGCACGACCGGTTCGAACCGTCGTCATCGCTGAACACGTCGTGCCCCCCGACGAACCACACGTTTGAGGGGGGTCGACAACGTACGACGAGCCGATGTCTGGACACGGCGGATACAAACTCTTCGGCGTCTACGTCTCACAGCCGGTTCGGGATGCGCTCGCCGACCATTTCTACGAGACGGCCGGCGTCATCGAGTTCGACGAGTACTTCGATCCGACGGTATCGACTGTTCCGACCGGCGATCCCGGTGCCGACGCAACTGACGAGTTCATATCGTCCGTCGTCACCGAGTTCGCCACGCTCTACGACACGGCCGACTTCGACGCCGCGAAGGCGGTCGACACCGATTCGTTCGTTCTGACGCATCTAGCCGCCGATCCCACGACGATCGCGAGCGCTCGCGAGCGGTTTCAGGCGGCCGCGACAATTCAGGAGACGGATACGCGGACGGTTCACACTGCGATCCTGGATGCGCGTCTCTCCGAGACGGCCTAAGACGTCAGAGCGGCGAACGCGTCCGTCGGTGGAGAAAGGCGGGAACTACCGCGCCGACGGGCTCGCGTCTCGCCGGCTACGAATGCTCACCCAGTGAGTGGTGTGCTCCGCCTCGTGATCGCTCGCGTGTTTGTTGGCGTCGACCCAGTCCGAACACTCGCGGTCGAGATCACAGCTGTCACAGCGAAGCTCGTATGCCATATTTTACCACTCCACTCGACGTTCCATAAGCGTTCGTCACGAATTTGCAATGTAGACCTCGACAACGACGGCCGTGCTTGCAATCTGATCGCGTTCTCCATCCGCAAGCGGACCGGTTGCGGAACAATTAACTCGATTTTGTATTAGGGTACTTTTACATGGGTGCCCAACATACGAACAGGTGATGCCCGAAGTAACGATCCCCGATCGACTGTACGCCAAGCTCGAGGAACAAAACGAGGAGTCAGTCGAGGACGCGCTCTGGGAGCTGATGTACCAGGCCCGCCGAGAATCGACGCTGTGATTGCTCTCTCATCCCATCCACCGGCACGTTGAGACGCTGAATCGATGGCTTGTTTGTCCCGGTAGACGTACTCTGAGGACGTGGCGACAGACGGCACCGAGCGACCGGACTACGGCGAAGGCTGGGACGAGCTTCGGCGCCGGACCCTCCAGCGCGACGGATACGCCTGCACGCGCTGCGGTGCCGACGAGCGGACGCTGCAGGCCCACCACGTGATCCCTCGCTCGGCCGGCGGCCCGGACGAACTCGACAACCTGCTGACGCTGTGTCGTCCCTGTCACGGCGTGATCCACCAGCACAATCGGGCCTTTAATGACGTCCGCGACGAGGCGTCGCTCTTTCCGCGCCGAGACGCACCGGCGGCGGTTGCCCGAATGCGCGACCCCGACGATCAGTGGTGTAGTCGCTGTGAAACGGAATACGCGGACACGACCGAACTCGTCGCCTGGACCGCCGTCCCATCAGCTGACGAGCACGTCACGCTCTGTAAGCCGTGTGCCGGGCACCTCCTCGAGCGAGTTCCCGCGGTCACTCGCGAAACGCTGACGAGCAACCATCGCTTCCAGGTCCACGAGCTATCGAACCGACAGCGAGACGCGGCCGTCCGGCCGAGCGTGTTCGCCTCGAAGCCGGTCGCGATCCGGCGCAAGCCGCGAACGCTTCGGGAGCGACTCGTCGACGACACGCCGATTCGGTTCCTCTGCAACCATCGTGGCGTTCGCTGGGCGCTTCTCGTCGCGGTTGGATACGTCCTGTTGCTGGTCGCGCTCTCGCTGTGAGCCGTCGACTCGCAGAAACGAAAACAGCTACCCGAACTTCCCGGTGATGTAGTCCTCGACGCGCTCGCTTTCGGGGTTTTCGAAGATCTTGTTCGTGTCGTCGAACTCGACCAGATGGCCGCCGGTGAGGAAGACGGCGGTCTTATCGGAGATACGGGCCGCCTGTTGCATGTTGTGCGTGACGATGACGACCGTGTACTCCTCGGCGAGTTCCTCGACCAGATCCTCGATTTTCGAGGTCGCGACCGGGTCGAGCGCGCTCGCGGGTTCGTCCATCAAGATTACTTCCGGATCGGGCGCGATCGCTCGAGCGATACAGAGGCGCTGTTGTTGGCCACCCGAGAGATCGAGCCCGCTCGAATCGAGCTGGTCTTCGACCTCGTCTATCAGAGCAGCCCGCTCGAGGGCGGTCCGGACTTGTTCCTCGACGTCACCGTCGTCTTTGCCCTGGACGCGAAGCCCGTAGGCGACGTTGTCGAAGATGCTCTTCGGGAAGGGGTTTGGCTTCTGAAAGACCATCCCGATCTTCCGACGGAGGGCGACGGGGTCGACGTCCTCGTCGTAGACGTTTTTCCCGTGGAACTCGAGTCCCCCCTCGACTCGCGCGATGTCGATGAGGTCGTTCATGCGGTTGATCGAACGCAAGAACGTCGACTTCCCACAGCCCGACGGACCGATAAGGGCGGTCACTTTCCGTTCGGGAATCTCCATGTCGATCCCCTGTAGGGCTTGATCGTCGCCGTAGTAGACGTCGAGATTACGTGATTCGATAACCGTTTCCGCGTCGTGAGAAGAGCCACGTCGCGTCTCGTCGGCTCCCGTCGACTCGGACCAGGAATCGTCGGTCTCCCCCTTCGATACCGTTCGTGGTCCTCCTCCGTTCGCGGTCATAGACAGTAGTTCACTGTTCGGGCTGAGCCAGTTACCTGTTCCGGATTCGATCGTCGGCCGGCCATCCCAGCGCCGCCGTTGACTGTAACGGATCGGACCATTCGTTACGATATCGTACGTTTCCATTCGGGTAAATATGGTGCTATGAGTGCTATGTTTTGAAACGGCCGACTATGTACGGCTATATATTCACGTCATCGGGATGATTCCGCCGCCAAATCATCCGGACGTGGAATCTCGAGAACGACGGTCGCACCGGCGTCGGGCGAATCCGGCTCGTCTCGGTTAGACTCCGACTTGGACGCCATCCCAGACTGTGGAATCCGTAACGTGCCACCGTACCGGCTGACGATCCAATCGACCAGCCACAGTCCGATCCCGCCGGTGTGTGTGACCTGAGAGATCTCGCGCTCGCCAGTGAGAACCGCAGCGTCCTCAGGTGGGATTCCAGGTCCATCATCGTGCATTCGAACGAAAACGGTATCGGCGGTTGCATCCATATCGATCGTCACCGTCGGGTTCGAGCCGGCGTGGTCGATGGCGTTTGCCAGCAGTTCGTCGATCGCAACCGACAGCTCGCCCCCACACGCCGCGACAGCCCGATCCGGCCCTGTTACGGTCACAGTCTCGAGACCCTCGCCATCACTTGCCTCATGTGTCCGTTTGAACGCAGCGACACGGTCACGAACCACCCCTGCGACATCGATCTGTCGCAACTGGTCGTCGATCGGATCGATGAGATCCTCGGTCGTTCTGGCGCGATCAGCCAGCACGAGCAACTCGCGCGTGGCAGCGTTGATCTCTCTCGCTGACTCGCGTTCGTCCCCGTCGAGTCTCGACTCGAGTTCGTCGGCGTGGCCGGCAACAACGTTGAGCGTATTTCGAAGGTTGTGTCGAAGGATGCGGTTGAGAACGAGGAGCATCTGCTCGCGCCGTGCAAGCGAGTCCGTCAGCCCGTCGAGCGCGTTGTCGATCCGGCGCCACTCGGCGGTACCGCCGATCGACAGTCCGTTCTCGTATTCTCGGCGCTCGAGCGCCCGAACTCGCTCGAGGAGCCGCTCGATTCGGCGGATCTTCGACCGGTAGACCCACGCACCGAACCCGGTAATGGTGCCGATGACTGCGAGTCCAGCGGTCATGTGGAGCCACGTCAACTGGCTTATGCTCTCGGATATCTGTGTCTGTTCCTGATGGACAGTAACGGTCCAGTCGGCCGCTTCGAGCGCTGCGGACTCGTCGACGGTCTCGTCGAACCGATCGGCATCCGAAAACAGCGTCCGACCGCTCGCCTGGACGGTAACCGCCTCGTGATCGTCCCGTGGCAGTGGATCGAACACTCGCGTATCTTCGAGGTGATACGCTCCGTTGAGCGCGCCGACGACCTCACCGTCCTCGTAGATCGGCGTGCTGATTATGACGGCGCTGATCTCCGTTTCGGTCGCCATCGGATCGCTCACGTACTGCTCGCCGTCGAGCGCGTTTCGAACGTAGGGACGAAGGCTGAGATCCAGTCCTGTCTGATCAATATCGGTATCTGAGGCGGTTTCAGCCGACTGAACGACCCCCGTCTCGTCGACGACCGTCGCGCCATCGAACGCGGAAATTTCGACGAATTGCTCGAGTGTCGCGTTCTGTTCGCTCGTATTGTGCGAGACGATTTCTGGATCCGTCGCCGCGAGAGCAATTGTTCGCTTTTGCTCGTTAATCCGGTCGTCGAGTATGGCGGCCGAGAAGTCAGCGCGCTCTGCAACCGACTCGTCAGCGCTGTCGGCGACGTCGGTTCGGTGTGCGTCGAACGTGATCGTAAGCACGGCACCGGAGACGAGAACGACGAGCAAAAAGACGAGAGCGAACCGATAGATAACCCTCATATAAACGCTCGAGTGGCATTACATATCATGCTATTATTATAGTTTCGGCTGTCCGATACATATGTCGGCGAGATAGACAGACTCACTGATACGAATTCGGAACCGTGGCGGATTCAGCGTATCGGTGTCTGCTCCGAAACAGTTGCATCCGGGCGGGTTCCGAGTTAGCTTCGAGGATCGTACTTGTTCCTGATGAGAATCGCGATGGCGTTCATCAGCAACAAGATCGTCAGCAGGACGACGATCCCTGCGGCGGCGATGTGCTGGAACTCGGGCTCGGGCAGTGTCGCCCACTCGAAGATCATCATCGGCATCGCGCTGAACGGACTCGTTAGCCCGTCGGGCGCGACGAACAGCGAGGTCGCCGCGCCGACCATCAGGATGGGAGCCGTCTCGCCGATCGCGCGCGACAGCGAGAGGATGGTCCCTGTCATGATGCCGGGCAGCGCCCGCGGGAGAACGACGTCACGGATAACCTGCCACTGGGTTGCACCGACGCCGTAGGCGGCCTGTCGCTGGGAGTCGGGGACCGCTCGAAGCGCCTCCTGGGTCGAAACGATGACGATCGGGAGGATCAAAAGCGTCAGTGTCAACGCACCGGCGATGAGGCTCGATCCCATCTGCATACCGCGGACGAAGATCGCCAGTCCGAGCAGTCCGTAGACGATCGATGGAACACCTGCGAGGTTAGCGATGTTCGCCTCGATGAACGACTTCAACCGACTTTCTGCGGCGTACTCCTCGAGGTAGACCGCGGCACCGACGCCGAGGAAGATGGTGAAGACGGCGGTCAGCGCGATGAGGAAGATCGAGCCGATGATCGCGGGATAGATGCCGGCACCCCGACCGCCGGGGAGGAAGTTCTCGACGACCTGGGACGGCGGATACGTCAGGAACTCCCAGGTGACCCAGCCCCAGGACTCATAGAGAACGTCGGCGATGAGCGCGACGAGCGCGACGATACCGACGAGCGTCGAGGCGAAACAGATCGCGACGAAGACGCGACCGATCTGGCGCTTTCGCTCGATATCGTCAGTTCCGTCGGCAAGCGGATGGGTCGTGCTCATTGGTACTCCTCCCTGTAGCGCGATTTGACCCACAGACTGATCAGGTTCATCAAGAGTGTGATCACGAACAGCGTAAGCCCGACGGCGAACAGGCTCTGGTAGCCGATCGAATCGACCGAGACGTCACTGATACCGATCTGGACCATATACGCCGTCATCGTTTGGATCGGCTCGAGCGGATCCATCGTGATCTGGGGGTGCATCCCGGCCGCGAGCGTGACGGCCATCGTTTCCCCGATCGCACGCGAGAGCGCGAGGATGTACGAGGCGACCACGCCCGACAGCGAGGCGGGGACGACGACGCTCGTCGAGACCTCGAACTTCGTCGCGCCGAGTCCGTACGCCGCGTTTCGCAGGTCGTCCGGAACGGCGGACATCGCGTCCTCGCTCAGACTCGAAACCATCGGGATAATCATGATGCCGACGACGATCGCGCCCGCGGCCACGTTGAAGGTCCCAGTCTCAGGGAAAAACCGCTGAAGCAGTGGCGTGATGAACGAGAGCGCGAAGAAGCCGTAGACGATCGTCGGGATCCCGGCGAGGATCTCGAGCGTCGGCTTGATCACCTTCCGGACTTTCGGATCTGCGTACTCCGAGAGATAGATTGCCGTCGCCGTTCCGACGGGGATCGCGATGAGCGCCGAGCCGAGCGTGATTATCAGGGTCCCCCAGACCAGCGGCAAGACGCCGTAACTGTGGGGTCGGATGACCGGCGACCACTCGGTGCCGGTCAGATACTCGACGATCGATACCTGCTGGAAGAACTCGATCGACCCCTGCACGAGGACGAAGATAATTCCTAGCGTCGTGAGGATCGTAACGAGCGCACACGAGAAGAAGACGTACCGAATGGCACTGTTCTTCCGGTCATTAATCCCGCCTGCTCCCCCTGTCGTAATGTTCGTCCCATCAGCTTGACTCATCCATGTACCTCCGAGATCGCCGCTTCGAGCGCCTCGCGTTGCTCGTCGAGTTCCTCGTCGGGAACCCCATAGAAGCCGACCCGGCGTGCGGCCCACTGCGTCCAGGCGAGTTCCTCGTCGGCATCGACGATATCGGCGTCTTCAGCCTCCTCGTCGATCGATTCGAAGTAAAACCGTGCGAACGCACGGATCTCCTCGCGCTCGAACGCGTCCGTTCGGAAATAGGTGTACAACGGACGCGTCAGCGGTTCGTACGTCCCGTCCTCGATCGACTCCGTCGTCGGTCTGACACAGCCCTCGCCGTTGTCGACGCCGATCAGTTTGAGATCGTCTTCGTTTTCGTAGTAGTAGCCGGCTCCGCCGAACCCGAGCGTGTACTCGCTTCCCCGAACGCCGCGAACGATGACGTTCGTGTCCGAACTCGCCGAGTAATCCGATCGAATGTCGCCGACCTCGCCGGTGATCTCTTCGGTAAAGTAATCGAACGTTCCCGACGCCGGATCCCGTCCGTAGAGTTCGATCTCCTCGTCGGGCCACTCCGACTCCGGTCGAACGTCGTTCCAGGTCTCGACGTCAGACCCTGACTCCCATATCTGTGCCAGTTCCTCGACGGTGAGGCAGTCACACCAGTCGTTGTCCGGATGAGCGAGTACGGCGATTCCGTCGAGCGCCGTCTCGAGTTCGACGTACTCGACACCGTTCGTCTCACACAGCGCACCCTCATCGTCATCGTCATCGTCGTCCTCGTCGTCGAAGATCGGGCGGCTCGCGTTCTGCACGTGCGTTTCACCCGTACAGAAGCGCTGAAACCCGGCTCCCGTCCCCGATCCCTGCACCGGGACCTGGACGCGGTTGTTCCGCCACTGGAACTCCTCCGCGACGACGGCTCCGTGTGGGAGAACCGTGTTGCTCCCGTCCATCCTGATCTCACCGTCGAGTCCGCTGTCTTCTCCCCGAGTGAGACAGCCTGCCAATCCAGCAAGAGTGCCACCGGCAGCGCCGAGTAGAACGCGCCGACGCGAGACGCCGTCGGCCCGATCAGCTATCGGCTCGTTTGCCATTATCGAATAATGGCGATATCCGCTCTAAATACCCTACTATGATTCCTATATAGAGCTATATGAGGGAATCATTACCGTGGCGACTGTGATAGTCACAACCGATACGTCAACGCGAAATTCGTGAAAAATCGCCGGAATAGGCGGATATTCCGTCGATCAATAGATCCGGTCAAATTTATGGTCTCAGAACCGAAACGACTGCGTATGGAAACGCGGAAGGTGCAGGTGACGGGTGGCTCTACGTATACTGTCTCACTACCGAAAGATTGGGCGACCGACAACGGCGTCAGCGCCGGTACGACGGTCGAGTTCTACCCCGAGGACGACGCCTTGCTGTTGACGCCACAGAGCGAAATGGATCGACAGGAGGGGACCCTCGACGTCTCGGATCTCGAGGGCGAGCGACTTACGCGCGCCGTGATGACGATGTACGTCAGCGGCTTCGACATCATCCGTCTCGAAGCGAGTCGGATCACCACCGACCAGCGACGAGCGATCAGAGACGCGACCCAGGGCCTCGTCGGGGTCGAAGTCTTAGAGGAGACGACCGACAGCGTCGTTATCCAGGACTTGCTCGACTCCTCGGAGCTGTCGATCGTCAACGCCGTCTCGCGGATGCGCCTGATCGCGACGTCGATGCTACAGGACGCGATCACCGCCCTCATCGAAAACGACGACGACATCGCTCGCGACGTCATCGAACGCGACGACGACGTCGACCGCCTCTGGCTCGTCGTCTCGCGGATCTTCCGGGCGACGCTTCGATCGCCCCGCGCCGCGGAGGAACTCGGCGTCCCGCGCGAGGACTGTTTCGACTACCACTCGAGCGCTCGCCAACTGGAACGCGTCGCCGACCACGCCGCCAAGATCAGCAACCTCGCGCTCAAACTCGACGAGATTCCCGAGCCGGTGGCCGACGCTCTCGCGGCACTTCGCGAGGACGCGACGGACGTGCTCGAAAAGGCGATGGACGCCCTCTTCGCCGAAGAACCCGAAACGGCGAACGACCTGGGTCACGCCGCTCGCGAGGCCGTCCTCGAGATCGACGAGCACACGCGGACGATCGATGATATGCTCCGCGAGTTAGAGCCCGTCCAAGCCCAGTCGCTCGGGCTGATCGTCGACTCGCTGTCCCGAAGCGCCGACTACGGCGGCAACATCGCAGAGACGGCGCTCCAGAAGGCCGCGCCTCGCCCCTAACGCTGTGACAAACTACCGTGTGAACACCTGCCATTCGAATAGACGTTCCAACACCTTTGTATCATAGGGTTTCAGAGTGTCCACTATGACTGAAAACGTCGTCGTACTTGGTGCCGGGTACGCCGGTACCGGTGCGATTACTTCGCTTCAATCGGAGCTTGGGGACGACGCCGAGCTGACCTGGATCGCCGACGTCGACTACCACCTCGTACTGCACGAATCCCACCGCGTGATTCGCGATCCCGACGTCCGATCCGATATCACGTTCCCGGTCGGCGACATCGCCGACCCCTCTACCGAATTCATCCAGGACGAGGTCACCGGCCTCGACGTCGACGAGCAGGTCGTCGAACTCGCCGAGAACGAGAACGTCGACTACGACTACGTCCTCGTCGCGCTCGGCAGCCAGACCGCCTACTACGGCATTCCGGGCCTCGACGAAAACTCGTTGACGCTGAAGAGTCTCGACGACGCGCTCGAGATCCACGAGGCCGTCACCGAGGCGAGCCAGGACGCGACGCGCGGCGAGCCCGCACAGGTCGTCATCGGCGGTGCCGGCCTCTCGGGCATCCAGACCGCCGGCGAGATCGCGGAGTTCCGCGACAGCCACCGCGCACCAATCGAGATCCACCTCGTCGAGGCGCTCGAAGAGATCTTCCCGGGTAACGATCCGGAGGTCCAGCAGGCGCTTCGCGACCTGCTGGAGGAGGCCGATGTCCAGATTCACACCGACGATCCGATCACGGAAGCCACCGACGAGGTCATCCACTTCGACGAGGGCGAGCCGCTCGAACACGACGTCTTCGTCTGGACCGGCGGTATCACGGGTCGCGACGCCATGGACGGCGTCGAACTGGAGAACGAGCACAACCGCGTTACGGCGGAAGCGAACTTCCAGACCACCGACGAGCGCGTCTTTGCGATCGGCGACTCGGCGATCATCGACCAGGGCGACCAGCCCGCACCGCCGACGGCACAGGCCGCCTGGCAGGCCGCGGAAGTCGTCGGAGAGAACATGTCGCGTGCGATCGAGAACCGCCCGCTCAAGACCTGGGAGTTCGAGGACAAAGGGACCGTCGTCTCCGTCGGCGACAAAGCCGTCGCCCACGGCGTCAAACCGGCGTTTGGAATCTCGCTCCCTGTCGACACCTTCGGCGGCTTCCCGGCGAAGAACCTGAAGAAGATGATCGCGGCCCGCTGGATCGCGGACATCACCTCCTGGGGCGAGGCTCGCAGCTCCTGGTCGTCGCTGTAACGGTATCGGTACCTGATCCCCTCCTGTAGCGCTGTCTTCTTCATAGCTCCCACTATCTCTTTGTCCGCCCACTGTCGAGTGCGCGCCGAATTGGTTCGAGTCCCGGTCGGCCGTCGGCCCACCAGAGGACGACCCCCGCGACGAGAATCACGGCCTCGAGCCACAGCGTCGTGATCTCGACGCCGCCGACGATTCCGAGCGGTTTGGTTCCGGTGTAGTCCGGCATCGGCGTGAGCGGCCAGAGGAGAAAGCCGAGCTCGTGATAGTCGCCGGACAGGATGTGCCAGGGGATATCCGTCAGGACGTGCGAGAAGTAACCGACCGCGAAGGCGACGCCGAGCGCTCGACGGTTACGAGTCCTGGCGAACAGCCAGACGACGAGCACGAGCGGGACTGCGAATAGTAGCGAGTGACCGATGGTTCGGCCGACGTCGACGAGCCCGGCGTACCAGATCGGTTTATCGAGCAGGTCCGGCAGCGCCGCTCCGACGACGGCGACCAGCGCCGCCGCCTCTGCTGGCGGCTCGCCGCGTTGCCACCGGCTGTAGGCCGCATAGCAGAGGTAGCCGACGGCGAGGTGAACAACCGGCTGCATCGGTTCCTCGTAGGTGCTCGAGGTCGAAAAATGTCCGTCCATGAACTGACGGCGGCGGTGGGGCAGCGGATCGCTGCCGGAACCGCGATGTCTTTAGTTTCAGAGCCCCGCCTTTCGGTACCTTTCAGGACATGCTAGACGACGCTGAATCCGTCTTACGCACGGACCCCGTGATGGCGCGGCTGATCGAGCGACACGATCCTTACGTCGAACCGGACTGGACGGAGTACGAACGCCTCTGTATCTCGATCATCAACCAGCAGCTCTCGACCGCGAGCGCGGCGGCCGTCCGCGAGCGGGTGTTCGACTGCCTCGACGACGAACTCACACCGGAGACCGTTCTCGCCGCCGACGAGACGAGACTCCGCGAGGCTGGCCTCTCGCAGAGCAAGGTGTCATACATGCAAAACGCGGCGCGGGCGTTTCAGACGAACGACTACACGCGAGCCGGACTGGCCGGCGTCGAGAACGACGAGGTCATCGACCGGCTCACCGAGATCACGGGCATCGGGGAGTGGACGGCTCGAATGTACCTCCTGTTCGTCCTCGAGCGACCGGATGTGCTGCCCCTCGGGGATCTCGCCGTCCGCCGCGCAATCGAACAGCTGTACGCCAACGGCGAGGAGCTGACTCGCGGCGAAATGCGCGAGGTCGCAACGGCCTGGCGACCCTACCGAAGCGTCGCGACGCGGTATCTCTGGGCCGAATACGAGGCCGATTCGGACGTCGATCTCGAGGATATCGAATAATCTACTGACGCACGTTCGGCACGCGGCGAACAGTCGCACCAATACGCTGAAGTTGCCTAATGAGTTATTACACCGGTTCCCGATTCGAGGGAACCAGACTGTTAGCGCTGTCTGCGTTATTCGGCATGTTCGGTGACCGGGACGGTATCGCCTCGATAGTGGTGCGGCGATCCCAGCGAGATAGCACCGGAAATCGTGGACTGACTCGCAGAGACGGCCCCGACGACTGAAGTCAGGACCCATCGCAGTCGCGGGTATGGCAGACGAACCACCACGAGGGACGACCGAAGCGTCGAACGAGGGACAGCGGCGGATGACGGCTGATCCCGAGCGGATTCGCGAGTGGGCCGAACGGCGCGATGCCGTGCCGGTATCGACCCACGGCGGCGAAGGACACGGCCACACGTTCGTTCGCCAGGGCGACATCGGCGAGGACCACGAGGAACACACCTGGGATGAGTTCACCGAGACATTCTCGAATCGGGATCTGGTTTTCGTCTACGAGTCGGACGAGTCGACGAGCGAAGATCTTGGGACCTTTGACCTCGTCGAGCGCGATCGGGCGTTCGAGCGCTCCGACCTCGGACGGGACGAACTCGAGGACAAGCTTCGGCAGGGCGAGACGGTGACGACCGAAATCGTCGAGACGCAGGTGATCGAACGCGAGATCCGCGAGCGGGACACGATCGAGAGCGAGGTCGTCGACACCGAAGTCGCCGACCGACACGTCGTCGACTCCGAACTGCTGAACCGGGAGATCGTCGACACCGAGTTCGTCACTGCCGACGTCATCGAGGTAGTCACCGACGAGGCGCGACTCGACACCGTCGAGGAGATCGAACGCTACACCGTCGAGAGCCGCGTGGTCGACGTCGAAATCGACCACGAGGAAGACCTTGAGCGCGACGAGATCGAAACGGACGTCGAACTCGAGAGCGTCCAGCGCTCGATCGTCGAGGGCGACCTCGTCCAATCGGACGTCACGGCCGACGAGGTGATCGAACGGGAGGTAATCGAGAGCAAGCGAGGCGAGGGCGACATGGTCCGGAGCGAACTCATCGAGCGCCGGACGGTCGAAGAGGAGATCAGCGAACGAACTCGCATGCAGTTCACGCTCGAAGACACCGAACTCGTCGAGTCCGAAATCATCGGCAGCGACGTACTCGACGGCGAGATCATCGACGTCGAAGAGTACGAGTCCAGACGCGCGGAACAGATGGCGGCCGAAGACGAAGTCGGAACGAGTACGGAGGGCCGAGCGAGAACGGAGGCCGGAACGAGTGCCGAGGCGAGTGCGGACTCGTCGGTCGACCGCGACGATGCTGATGGCGTTCCCGTCGGCACCGAAGCCGACGCGCCAACCCCGGCTCTTTCGACCGACGATCAGGGCAAAGAGGTCGTCGACTCGGCGGGCCAACAGATCGGTATCGTTGCGGAGGTCGAAGACGAAACTGCCTACATCGATCCAGAGCCGGGACTAACCGATCGTCTCAAGGCGCGACTGAACTGGGGCGGACACGACGACGACGAGTACCCGGTCGAGTCGACCGAGATCCGGGAGATCACGGACGACGAACTCGTCGTCGAGAGCGAGCGGAAAAACGACTAGTCACTGTCAAACCGCGGCTGGTCGAAAGCGATCGATCGCCCTTTCGGTTGGATCAAAACCGTGCCGAGCTGTTTGCTTCGCTCGGCCGCGATTATTCGAGGTCGAACCGGTCGTGTTGCATCACTTTGCTCCAGGTGTCGACGAAGTCGCGCACGAACTTCTCCTCGGCGTCGGCGGCGGCGTAGACGTCCGCTGAGGCACGAAGACGGGAGTTCGAACCGAAGATGAGGTCCGCACGGGTCGCCGTCCACTCGACGTCGCCCGTCTCGCGGTTTCGCAGTTCGAAGACCTCGTCGGTCTCGGAATCGGTGGTCGCTTCCCAGCCCATGATGTCCTGGGAGCCGTTGGACGCGTCCCACTCGTAGTCCATGTCGAGCAGGTTCACGAAGAAGTCGTTGGTCAGCGTCTCCGGCTCGTCGGTGAGGACGCCGAGGTCGGAATCCTGATAGGTCACGCCCAGCGTGCGCATGCCGCCGACGAGCACCGTCATCTCGGGTACCGTCAGATCCAGTAGATCCGCTTTGTCGACCAGCAGTTCCTCCTGGGACTGGTCGGCCTCGTCACTGTAGTAGTTCCGGAACCCGTCGGCTTTCGGTTTGAGCGCCTCGAACGAGTCGACGTCGGTCTGTTCCTGCGTGGCGTCCGTGCGGCCCGGCTCGAACGGAACCTCGACGTCGTAGCCGGCGTCGGCCGCGGCCTGCTCGACGGCTGCATTGCCGCCCAGCACGATCAGGTCGGCGAGTGAGACCCGCACGTCGTCGGATCGCGAGCCGTTGAACTCCGTCTGGATCTCCTCGTAGGTCGAAAGGACCGTCTCGAGCTCCTCGGGCTCGTTGACTTCCCAGCTGCGCTGGGGCTCGAGGCGGATGCGAGCGCCGTTGGCGCCGCCGCGCTTGTCGCTGTCGCGGTAGGTCGACGCCGACGCCCAGGCGGTCTTGACCAGTTGGGAGATCGAGAGATCCGACGCGAGGATCTCTTCTTTGAGCTCGTCGACCGCTTCGTCCCCGATCAGGTCGTAGTCGGCGTCGGGGATGGGATCCTGCCACAGCATCTCCTCTTCGGGAACTTCCGGACCGAGGAGCCGCTCTTTCGGCCCCATGTCGCGGTGGATCAGCTTGTACCACGCTTTCGCGAAGGCCATCCCGAACGCCATCGGGTTCTCCTGGAAGCGCTCGATGATTTCCCGGTACTCTGGATCTCGCTTGAGTGCGACGTCCGTCGTCAGCATCATCACGTCCTCTTTGTCCGACGGATCTTCGGCGCCCGGTGCGGCCTCGTCGAGTTCGCCGCTCTTCGTGGTCCACTGCCACGCACCGCCGGGCCCCTTCTCGGGCTCCCACTCGTGGTTGAGCAGGTTGTCGAGGTAGCTGGTGTCCCACTGGGTCGGCGTGGTGTTCCACGGCCCTTCGATCCCGCTGGTGATCGTGTCGGCACCCTTTCCGGAGCCGTGCTTGCTCTCCCAGCCGAGTCCCTGCTGGTCGATGGGGGCTGCCTCGGGCTCCGGACCGACGTGTTCGTCCGGATCGTCCGCACCGTGAACCTTTCCGAACGTGTGTCCGCCGGCGATAAGCGCGGCCGTCTCCTCGTCGTTCATCGCCATCAGGCCGAACGACTCACGAATGTTCTCCGCTGACGCCTCCGGATCCGGCTCGCCGTGGGGCCCTTCCGGATTTACGTAGATGAGACCCATCACGGTGGCGGCGAGTGATCCTTCGAGTTCGCCCTCTTCGTTGAAGCGGTCGGAGCCTTCCCACTCGTCTTCGGGCCCCCAGTCGACGGCATCGTCGGGCTTGTAGTTGTCTTCGCGTCCGCCAGCGAAGCCGAACGTCTCGAATCCCATCGACTCGAGGGCGACGTTCCCGGCCAGAACGATCAGGTCTCCCCACGAGAGTTTGCGGCCGTACTTCTGCTTGACCGGCCAGAGCACCCGCCGCGCCTTGTCGAGGTTCGCGTTGTCGGGCCAGCTGTTGAGCGGCGCGAAGCGCTGTCGACCGCCCGCGGCACCGCCGCGCCCGTCACTGGTTCGGTACGTTCCGGCGCTGTGCCACGCCATCCGAATGAAAAGCGGTCCGTAATGGCCGTAGTCAGCCGGCCACCAGTCCTGCGACGTCGTCATGACGTCCTCGATGTCGGCTTTCACTTCGTCGAGATCGAGTGTCTGGAACTCCTCGGCGTAGTCGAAGTCCTCGTCCATCGGGTTGGACGTTGGGACGTTCTGATCGAGGATGTCCACGTTCAACCGGTTTGGCCACCAGTCTTGATTTGACTTAGTCATCAATGCGCAATTGCGGCTTTCGCGTATTAAGATTGTCTAATCAGATAAGGATATCTTCGCTATAGGACAAGATATTTTTCCATTTGGAGAATCCATCAGTGTGTCCTTCCTACGGCCGCCGTCACCGATCGACGCCCGACTATCTTGCCGATTCCGGCTCTGTTGAAATCCTCTCCTTTAGACATCTGATTCTATGAGACTACTGCTCACTACACATGCGTATTGTTCGTCGCCCTTATTCCCTCAATGACATGAGCAGGCACTAGATGAAGATAGAGACGAGAAAGATAAGCAGTCAATCGACACTATAGTTCTATTGGCGCTTCGAGTGTGGGATCAGCATCAATGATCGTAGACACAGTCGGTTGTACCTGCTCGAACTGTTCGGTCGGTTCCACGATCTGTCGGTCTGGATAATTGGTGATGAGCCCTTTTGCGGCCAACTTTGGGAGATGAACGTGCTGGAGTGAGAGACGAATCTCTACTATTACGTCCTCAGACGCTTCTGTAATTTGGGTCTGATGATTGTACTTGAGGATAGCCTGTGAGAGGTCATTGACCGTCAACGACCGCTGTTCTTCTGCGAGTATTGCAAGTACGATTCGACGATGCTGATGTCGACACAGGTCGAGTACCGAGTCAAAAGAAGTAGGTGACCTCTTCATTATCTGTGGTGTAGGCGCTCGACGGGAATTACACTGGTTTTTTCATACACAAACCATTTTTATACCCAATCAGGATCGGACTGCGACAGCCGAGAGCGTGCTCCCGAGGACGTGGTTGATCCCACCCCGGAGTCGGGAACCGACGGCCTGCTGTGAGATGCCGAGTTCCTCGCCGAGTTCTTTCAACGTCACCTGCCGCGGGGACTCGAAGTAGCCGCGCTCGTAGGCGAGTTCTAGTGCCTCTTGCTGGGTGTCGGTCAGAGCAGCTTCAGTCGTCGTCTCAACCGGTGTGAGCGCGGTCAACTCCGTCAACGTGATTGGGATGTCCAGCTCTCGACACCGTCGTTGAAAGTCTGCGATGTCGCTTCGACTGTCGCCGCGGATTTCGAACGTCCACTGCTTGTTTGTGCCAATGGCCGTAATGAGTGGTACCTCCGTCTCCGTCAGTACGGTGAGCACGTCGTCGTAGTCCAGCGCCCACTCGACGCGTAACAGGTACTCGTCCTCAACAGAGTCAACGAGCCGAATGTCCGTCACGCCCGGGTGTGCGGTAAATTCGCTCTCGATGTCGGTGACTTCGGTTCCCCGCACCCAGAAGTAGGGGATTACCACATCCTGTGCGGGGATCAGTCGCTCCAACTCGACCGTCACGTTCGGCAGTTGGTTGAACACTGTCCCCAAGGGAAATTGGTCTGACGGAACTGTGAACGTCGCCTCAGTAGCCATTATCTGTCCCGTGGGCTTCCAGCTCTAAAGGTCTACGATTGATCGTAACATGCTCAGGACGGCTTTCCGTCCCCGGACGCCAGACTGTTCGGATATCATCACCTACTGCCTCTGTACTGATCGTTAGAGGAGTCGGTCGAGATTGTGGACGATACATGCAAGGGCAATTTCCCGAAACTGCTTCCACCAGCGTCGTGAACGGACGAACGCACCGTACTTACGCTTGAGTCGAGAGTTCACCGTTTCATTCTGGTTCCGTTGAGCGTAGAGGTCGGCATCCAGTCGAGCGTTCCACGCTTTCTGAAGTGAGGAGAACTCACGGTGTTTGATGAGTGGACGAATATCGTTCTTGCGGGCCGTTGCTCGAATCTGCTGATCGTCGTATCCCTTGTCACCGAGCAGAACTTCGACTTCAGCTGTGTTGCGATTGATGAGTGACGGTGCGATCTGTGTATCGTACTTGCGGGTCGTTGTAACGTGGAGGTCGAGAATCGCGTTTACTCTCGTATCGACTAAAAGTGTGACTTTCAGTTGCTGAATCGTTAGCTTTGTCCGTTTTGTGTAGTGTTTTGAGGCGTGATTCCGGTCGAAGCCCGAAGCGTCGATCCCTGCAACACCGTTGGTCGGGAGGAGTGAAACAGAGAGATTGAGAAGCACCCGCCAGACGGCCATATCGAGCCTATCGAACGCTTTGCACAGCGTTGACGGGGAAGGGAGTTCGGTGAGGTTGATCGCACTCCGAATTCGGGGCATCTCGATGAGTTCGTCGAGAAGGGTTCGATACGTTGTGTCCTTCCGAACTTTGAGGCACAGGAGAACGATGTGTTGATGGAGCGTATAGCGTTGTTTTGAAAACTTCGAGGAATATCGAGCCACGGTGCGCTGCGCTAACTGAAATGCTTCCTCGACAAATCGGAGCAATCGAGACTTTGGGAGGGTCTGCATCTACTCAAACTACCGACTGAATCTGTAACTCACTAAGGATTTCAACAGAGCCCCGATTCCAGGAGCCATTTTTCTGGGCACGATTACCCGGCGACTGCCGGTTCGTGCGAGCGCTGGCACCGACAGCGAACTCGATACGAAATCAAAGTTGCTATGTCCCCCTCGTTCCCTCCACTGTACTAGAATGGTACGTGCCAGCGTCATCGGCTGTGGAAACATGGGGAGTGCCCTGATCAAGGGCCTCTCGCGGACCGACGAGCACACGATTATCGCGTGTGACGTCGACCCACAGGCGCTCGATGCGGTGTCGGAGTACTGCTCACAGACGACGACCGACGTCGACACGGCGACCGAACCAGACACCGTTATCGTCGCCGTCAAACCCGACCTCGTCGACGCCGTCGTTAGCGACCTCGATCTCTCTGCGGACCAGACACTCGTCTCGATCGCCGCCGGCGTCTCCACGGAGTACCTCGAGGCGCGGACCGACGCTCAGGTCGTCCGAATCATGCCGAATCTCGCGGCCGAAACGGGAGACATGGCGGCGGCCGTAACCGGTTCGGAGATATCCGAGGACGTCGAGACGCTGCTCGACGACGTCGGCGTGTTCGTCGAGGTCGAGGAGTCCCAGATGGACATCGCGACCGCAGTCAACGGGAGCGGTCCCGCGTTCGTCTTCTATCTCATCGGTGCGATGAAAGAGGCTGGCGAGGACGCCGGACTCGACCCCGACGACGCCGAAGCGCTCGCCGCCCAGACGTTCAAGGGAGCTGCCGAGACCGTGCTCCGATCCGACCGCTCGATCGACGACCTGATCGACGCCGTCTGCTCGCCGAAGGGAACGACGATCGAAGGAATGGAAGTGCTCTGGGACAGCACCGCAGAAGAGGCCGTCGCCGACGCGGTGACCGCGGCAGAGGAACGCTCCGCCGAACTCGCAGCGGAGTTCGCCGATGAGTAACGCGAGCAACGCCGGCGACGTCGACGCGGCACGACGCCGAGCGGCCGACGCCGAGCGGGTCGTCGTCAAGGCCGGGACGAACTCGCTGACCGACGAGACGTCGAACTTAGACGACGAGAAACTCGACAAACTCGTCGACGACCTCGCCGATCTGCTCGCCCGGGAGAAGGAGGTCATCCTCGTCTCCTCGGGCGCTGTCGGCGCAGGGATCGGCCGCGTCGGCTACGCCGACGACACCGTCGAGGAATCCCAGGCCCTCTCGACCGTCGGCCAGTCCCACCTCATGCACCGGTACACGGAGAGCTTCGCGCGCTACGACCGCAAGGTCGCACAGCTACTCCTGACCCAGAAGGACCTCGATAACCCCGACCGATTTACGAACTTCAAAAACACCATCGAAACTCTCCTCGAGTGGGGCGTCGTCCCGATCATCAACGAAAACGACGCCGTCGCGACCGAGGAGATCCGAATCGGCGACAACGACATGCTGTCCTCGTCGGTCGCGATCGGCGTCGACGCGGACCTGCTCGTCACGCTCACCGACGTCGGCGGCGTCTACACCAGCAATCCGAAAGAGGATCCCGACGCCGAACGCATCGAGGCCGTCGGGCGCAACTACGACGAAGTCCAGCAGCTCGTCGATCAAAGCTCGACGAGCCGGTTCGGCGGCATTCAGACGAAAGTGTCCGGTGCGCGGACGGTGAGCGAACACGACATCCCCGCCGTCATCGCGAAATCGACGGAGGCCGACGTGCTGGAGAAGATCGGAGCAGGCAAGGCCGTCGGGACGTTATTTATCCCAACGAACGGTGCGACCGATGACTGAGAAAGCAACCGAAACCAAAGTCGAGGAGGCACAGACCGCCGCGCTGGAGCTCGCGAAGTACTCCGACGAGGAGCGCTCGGCGGTGCTCCACGAGATCGCCGACGCGATCGACGCGCGCCACGACGAGATCCTCGAGGCGAACGAGATCGACGTCCGCGAAGCCGAGGAGCTGCTTGAGGCCGGCGAGTACAGCCAGGCGCTGGTCGACCGACTGAAGCTCTCGCCGGCGAAACTCGAGAGCATCACGGACATGGTCCGCAGCGTCGCCGAGCAGGAAGACCCGCTCGGAAAGACGTTGACAGCGCGAGAGCTCGACGAGGACCTCGAACTCTACAAGCAGACCGTCCCGATCGGCGTCATCAGCACGATCTTCGAGTCCCGACCCGACGCGCTCGTCCAGATCGCCGCGCTCAGCTGTAAATCCGGCAACGCCGTCATCCTGAAAGGCGGCAGCGAGGCAAGCGAGTCCAACCGAATCCTCTACGAGATCATCCGCGAGGCGGCCGCTGACGCGCCCGACGGCTGGGCACAGCTCATCGAGGCGCGGGCCGACGTCGATACGATCCTCAGGATGGACGACTCGATCGACCTCATCATGCCCCGCGGCAGTTCCGGGTTCGTCAGCTACATTCAGGACAACACGAGCATTCCCGTGCTCGGCCACACGGAAGGCGTCTGTCACGTCTACGTCGACAGCGAGGCCGACCTCGAGATGGCGACGGAGATCGCCTACGACGCGAAGGTGCAGTACCCTGCCGTCTGTAACGCCGTCGAGACGCTGTTGGTCCACGAGGACGTCGCCGAGGCGTTCCTGCCCGAGATCGTCGCACGATACGACGAGGCGGACGTCGAGGTTCGCGGCGACGAAACGACTCGAGCGATCGTCGAGACCGAGGCGGCCGCGGACGAGGACTGGTCGACCGAGTACGGCGACCTGATCCTCTCGGTGAAGGTCGTCGACTCGCTCGAGTCGGCGCTCGATCACATCAACACGTACGGCTCGAAACACACCGAGTCGATCGTGACCGCGGATTCGGACCGCGCCAGCACGTTCATGCGCAGTCTCGACTCGGCGAGCGTGTTCCACAACGCCTCGACCCGATTCAGCGACGGCTACCGGTTCGGCCTTGGCGCAGAGGTCGGCATCAGCACCGGGAAGATCCACGCTCGCGGCCCCGTCGGCCTCGAGGGGCTGACTACCTACCAGTACTACCTCGAAGGCGACGGACAGTGCGTCGGTACGTACGCCGGCGCAGAGGCGAAAGAGTTCGCCCACGAGGACTTCGACGGCTCCTGGACCCCTGGCTCGCTTTCGGAGTGACTGTTGTCGACCGGCAGTGGTGGTCCACGCCGCCTCTCCGAGATTACTGTTCGTCCGCCGAACGGATGTCCGCGATCTCCTCGTCGGTGTACCCCTCCTCTCGCAAGTACTCGTCCTGTTTGTCGGGGTTCGAGTAGTACGCGTCGTGTTCGGCTTGTGCCTCGGTCGGCGTCATATCTATATTGCTCCTGTCGCCCTCAGCCCATCGGTCACTACCCATACGCTGTATTTGTTGCCGAAGGAGAAAGTAATCTTTGCCCGAGTATCGCATCTGCCACCAGACAGTTCGAGTTGTCGACTGCCACGGTTACTTCTCCGAGACCGAACGGTCGGCTTGGTGAAAACACTGTACACGAACGTGCACATGGAAACCCATTTACTGCCCGACTTCTATCACCGACATGAATGAGTCTTGCCGATTCGGACCGCGAACTCGTCGTTTCCGAGCTCGGACGCGAGCCCACGCCGGCGGAGGCGGCGCTGTTCGAGAATCTCTGGAGTGAACACTGCGCCTATCGCTCCTCGCGACCGCTGCTCTCGGCGTTTGAGAGCGAGGGCGAGCAGGTCGTCATCGGACCCGGCGACGACGCCGCAGTCGTCGCACTGCCCGACAGCGAGGACGCAGGCGAGGAAGACGGTGAAACGTACATCACGATGGGGATCGAGAGCCACAATCATCCCTCCTATGTCGACCCGTTCGACGGCGCAGCGACGGGCGTCGGGGGGATCGTCCGGGACACGCTCTCGATGGGGGCGTATCCGATCGCACTCACGGACTCGCTTTACTTCGGCGAGTTCGACCGCGAGCACTCGAAGTACCTCTTCGAGGGCGTCGTCGAGGGGATCAGCCACTACGGCAACTGTATCGGCGTCCCGACGGTCGGCGGCAGCGTCGATTTCCATCCTGACTACGAAGGCAATCCGCTCGTGAACGTCGCCTGCGTCGGGCTCACGAATGACGAACGTCTCGTCACCGCTGAGGCCCAGGAGCCCGGAAACAAGCTCGTGCTCGTCGGGAACGCGACCGGCCGCGACGGACTGGGCGGGGCCTCTTTCGCGAGCGAGGATCTCGCAGAAGACGCCGAAACCGAGGACCGACCCGCGGTTCAGGTCGGCGACCCCTACGCCGAGAAACTGCTCATCGAGGCCAACGAGGAACTCATCGAGGCGGGGCTGATCGAGTCCGCCCGCGACCTCGGTGCGGCCGGCCTCGGCGGTGCTTCGAGCGAACTGGTCGCCAAAGGCGGCCTCGGCGCACACATCGAACTCGAGCGGGTTCACCAGCGCGAGCCCAATATGTCGGCGCTCGAAATCCTGCTCGCCGAGTCACAGGAGCGGATGTGTTACGAGGTCGAACCCGACAACGTCGACCGCGTCCGAGAGATCGCCGAGCGATTCGATCTCGGCTGTTCGGTCATCGGCGAGGTCACCGAGCAAAACTACACCTGCACCTTCGACGGCGAAACGGTCGTCGACGTGGACGCCTACTTCCTCGGCGAGGGCGCACCGATGAACGACCTCGCGAGCGAGGAGCCGGTCGAACCCGAAACCGACCTTCCAGATGGCGACCTCGAGTCGGCGTTCGAGACCGTCGTCGCGAGCCCGAACACGGCCTCGAAGCGGTGGGTCTACCGCCAGTACGACCACGAGGTCGGCGTTCGAACGAGCGTCGAACCCGGTGACGACGCGGCCGTGATCGCCATCAGGGAAGCCGGCAAGGGACTCGCGCTCTCTGCGGGTGCCGAGCCGAACTGGACGGATGTTGCGCCCTACGACGGCGCTCGCGCGATCGCACTGGAGAACGCGACGAACATCGCGGCCAAAGGTGCATTACCGCTCGCCGCGGTCGACTGTCTGAACGGCGGTAATCCCGAGAAGCCGGACGTCTACGGCGGCTTCACGGGGATCGTCGACGGCCTCGCGGCGATGTGCGAGACGCTGTCGACGCCCGTCGTCGGCGGGAACGTCTCGCTGTACAACGATTCGGTCGCTGGCCCGATTCCACCGACGCCGACGCTCGCGATGGTCGGCACGAAAGACGGCTACGACGCACCGCCGCTCGCAGCCGACGCCGACGGTGACAGCGAACTCCTGCTCGTCGGCGATTTCGGACTCGAGAGCGACGCTCGACTCGGCGGCTCGGAGTACCTCGCACAGTTCGGCGGGAGCGATCAGTTCCCCGCACTGCCCGAAGACCCCTCGGCACTCGTTGAGGCGATTGCAGCCGTCGCGAACGACCAGGGAACGCTCGCCGTCCACGACGTCAGCCACGGCGGACTGGCCGTTTCGCTCGCCGAGATGATCACCGAGGACGCCGGACTCGACGTCTCGATTCCCGACTCGGATGCCGACCCCGCTGCCGCGTTGTTCCACGAACAGCCCGGCCGCGCGTTGATCCAGACCAAGTCGCCTGCGGCCGTTCGCGACGCGTTCGACGGTGTCGCACCGGTCGTCTCGCTCGGGACGGCCACCGACGACGGAACGCTCGAACTCACCGTCGACGACCGAACGATCACGAGCGACCACGAGACGATCCGCTCGCTCCGTTCGACCATCGAGAACGAACTCGAGTAAGGTTCATTTCGGCCATTTTACTCCGGTATATTGATATAGTCGCAGAACGCACGCCGAAACAATAGTTTCGAGGAGACCGTTCGATGACCACCGATTCCGCATCCGTCCTGATCGCCGAAGACGAGCCCGACCTCGCTGATCTCTACGCGTCCCGTCTCGAGGACCAGTACGACGTAGAGACGGCATACGACGGAACGGAGGCGCTCGAGGCGATCGACGAGGATACTGATGTTGTCTTGCTCGATCGTCGCATGCCCGAACTGTCGGGCGATCTCGTGCTGGAGACGATCCGTCTGGAGGGGTTCGACTGTCGCGTCGCGATGGTTACCGCAATCGAGCCCGATTTCGACATCGTCAGTATGGGGTTCGACGACTACCTCGTCAAACCGGTGTCGAAAGCGGAGCTGCTCGGCGTTATCGAGCAGTTGTTGCTTCGGTCGAGTTACGAAACGCAGCTACAGGAGTTCTTCTCGCTCGCATCGAAGAAAGTCGTTCTCGACCGGCAAAAGAGCGAGGCCGAGCGCAAGTCGAGTCACGAGTACGCCCAACTCGAGGACCGGTTAGCCGTCTCTCGAGTCGAACTCGACGAAACTGTGAGCGAACTGTTCGATCAGAACGATTATCGACAGCTCTGTCGGGATATCACCCGCGAGTCCATCCTCGGCGAGGAATAGCGCGTCGTCTGACGCTACTCGTAGGGCTCGAGCGTCATGACGTCTCGAATCTCGATGCGCGTCGCCTCTTTTTCGGTCACCAAGAGCTCCCAGTCGTGGGCTTCTGCGATCGCACGAACGAGCGTGAGTCCTAATCCGTTTATCGCGGTGTCGTAATCGGTCGTCGGATCGAGCAACTGATCGTTCGGCGTCGGCGGCGGTTCGTTCGCAGTGTCTGCGAGATAGAAGCCGCGAGCGCGCTCGTCGTCGATACCGGTGAGTCCGATTCGGACCGTCACATCGTCGCCGTTTGCGCGAGCTGCGATATCGTCGAAGGCGCTTTCGAGGAGATAGACGAGTCGGTCCGAATCCGCTCTGAGCGTTGCGGCTCGTTCGATGAAGACGGCAGTCTCGTCGAGTTGGGATGTGGATACCGCCTCGCGAATCACACGATCGAGCCGGATACGGCTCCGGCTTCGAACGGTCGAGGCGTTACGGGCGAACTCGCGAACATCGTCGACGAGGCGCTCGGCGCGGTCGAGTGTCGTTTCGACGGAGTTCTCCGCGAGCGGAAACTCCCAGTTGTTCTCGGTGCTCCCCTCGTCGGACAGCGCGTCGGCAACGGTCTCGAGTTGCCGTTTGAGGTCGTTCGACAGGACGTTCGCGACGCCTTCGAGCCGTTCGGTCTGGCGTTCGAGTTCGTCAGTTCGTTCCCGGAGGACGCGCTCGCGGTTCGCTCGGTCGAGGGCTGCGCGCGTGTTCTCGGTGAGCGTCGAAACAAGTTCGACGTCGGTCTCGTCGAACCGATGCGGGTCGAGCGAGCCGGTCATGAGCACGCCGTGGGTGCCGATCGATGCGATGATCTCCGACCGGATCGGCGTCTCGGGGTTGTAGAGGTCGTCGACAGTGTCGAGATCGTCGAACCGCTCGACGCCGCCGGCTTCGAAGACTTGCCAGACGAGCCCTTCGTTCGGATGAAATCGGGGAAGTCCGCCGAACTCGTCGTGAGCGCCGGCCGTCCCTGCGACCGGATCGAGATAGCCCTGTTCCTCGTCGAGCAGCCAGACGCCGCTGATCGGGAGATCCAGCAGATCGCTCCCGGCGTGGACGGTGATCGCACAGATCTCCTCGGGATCGTCGGACTCGAGCAACCAGCGCGTAATTTCGTGAAGCGAGGCTGCGACGCGTTCGTACTCGTACTGGTCGGTAACGTCACGAACGACGACCGCGACCGTCGCGCTGTTGTCCTCGATGGGGACGAACCGGAACTCGCCCATCCGATCGGTCCCCTCGGCGTCGGTGAACGGCGCTTTTACCTGTCGTTTTTCGGCGGTTCCGATGTCGACGTCGGTGATCGCTCGACCGATCTCGACGGCGTCGTCGTCGGCGATTTCGGCGAGGTCGGGGACGATTTCGATGTGCTCGCCGAGCAACGCTGCTCGATCGACACCGAGCAGCGACTCCATCGCGGCGTTTGCGCTGACGATCTTTCGGTTTCGATCGAGCGTTACGACGCCGTCGTAGACAGCCTCGACGACAGCCGCGTGTTGGGCGATCGTCGTCTCCTGTTGCTTTCGCTCGGTGATGTCGCGCATGTACACCGAGAGCCCGGTTTCGGAGGGGTACGCCTGGGCTTCGAACCAGGTTTCTATCTGTGCGTGATACAGTTCGAACGAGACGGATACCTGCTCTTCGAGCGCTCGGTGGAATCCGTCGGGAAACTGTGTTTCGACCGTCTGCGGGAACTCATCCCACATTACTCGGCCGATCAACTCACCGCGGGATCGCTTCAACAGCGTTTCGGCACGATCGTTAACGTAGGTAAATCGAAAATCCGTATCGAGCGCGAAAAAGGCGTCAGTGACGCGATCAACGACCGGAATCGATCGGCGTGTCATGGTGGCTCACCCGCCGCTACGGCAGCAGCAGTTCCGATCGGGACGGCGTTCGTTGAAAGCATCGACTGGCAGTCACGTGGTAGTTCGGAGGGTCCGTATTTCAGTGTCGTGGCCGGAATACCACGAACTCACTATTTCGTTCTGATGTCGTTTGTCCGTAATAAGGTCGTCGTTTCTGTTGTTCCAGGAAGAACAAGTCGAAGTCGAATACTCAGAAGTATTCGCCGAGGTAGACGCTCGTTTCCGGAAAGACGGCGGCAAGCGTCGAGAGCTCGGTCGACTGGTTCGTCTCGAGTCGGTTCGTCCGTTCGAGGCCACGAGCCGATCTGGAGCCGATGGAAAGCTGTGAAAGGGCAGCAATATCGAGTGTCGCGTCGGCATCGGCGACGGCCGATTCGCGGTTGTCGTCTACTCGTTTGCAGATCCCGTCCCCGCCCGCAACGTCGAGTTCGAACGTGTCTGCGTTCCAGTCGGCGAGCGGGTCGTCGACGGCGAGGGTGAGGGTGACCTCACAGTCAGGGTACGAGAGCGCCGACAGCGTTCGCTCGACGTCGACGATCCGTCCCATTGGTCCCGTCTCGACTGTCGTCTCGACCTCGTCGGGGTCACGAACCGTCTCGCGAACGGGAGCATTCGTCGGCAACCGCAGCCGAACCCGGTCAACCTGCGAGCCGTGGGCGTAACAAAACGATAAGAGCGCCCGAAACGCGTCGTGATCGTCCGCGATCAGTTCCGAGACGTTCAGCACTCGCGTCCCCTGCTCGTCGTCGATCGTGTAGACGAGATAGCCCGCAACCCGGTCCTCGCGTTCGTACGCAGCGACGAACGGATCGACGTCGTCGCCGCCGAAGACGCGATGACGCCACCACGACTCGTCACGTTCGAGGGCGAGCGAATACCGATCGGCGTGGCGTTCGTACGCCGGTTCGAGCGTCTCGTACTCGTCGGCGTCGAGCCGACGGAGGGCACCGTCTCGGTCATCGTCGTCGCGAGCCGCCACGGACGCGAGGACGGCCGGTTCGAACTCGTGGATAGCGATCTGATTCGTCGTCTCCCAGCCGTATTTCCGGTAAAACCGATGTTTGAACGGCCACAGGAGTGCAAACCGGTCGCCGCGCTCTCGGTACTCCGCGAGCGAGCGGGCGAGCAACTGTCGGACGTGTCCCTGTCTGCGGTACTCTGGCGGCGTCGCGACCGACGCCAGGCCGGCGACGGGAAACGATTCGCCGCGAACGGTCGCCCGAAGCCAGTAGTGACGACAGACACACCGCGGGTCGGCATTGTCGGCAGCGCCGTCGACGAACAACCCGCGACGGTTGCCGAGCAGTGCTCGCGGCGTGTCGTGCTCGTCCGGATCGTAGGCGGGCCGTCCCCGTTCCGCGCCGAACGAATACTGTCGGTACTCGTGGAAGGTCGCTCGTCGATTCGGAATGGGGCGATACTCGACCATACGGAGGCAAGCGACCGCAGGGGTGAAAACGTTCCTGCCGCTGACGCCGCCGTGAACGCGCGTGCTGATCGCGTCGATCGGTGCGATCGATCGCGTCAGCCGTCGACGTGCTCCTCGACGAACGCCTCGATCCGGTTCAGGGCCTCCCGAAGCTCCGACAGTCCCGTCGCGTAGGAGACGCGAAGGTGGCCCTCGCCGCCGGCACCGAAGACGTCACCCGGCACGACGGCGACGCCCTGTTCACGAAGGACGTCCTCCGCGAACTCCTCCGCGCTCCAGCCATCGGGGACCTCGGGGAAGCAGTAGAACGCCCCTTTCGCCTCGAAGACGTCCATTCCGATCTCGCGAAATCGCGAGAGGACGAACCGGCGGCGCCGATCGTACTGTTCGACCATCTCGCGGACTTCGCCGTCACAGGATTCGAGCGCCTCGAGCGCGGCGTACTGGGCCGTCGTCGGGGCCGAAAGCATCGTGTACTGGTGGACTCGGTTCATCGCACCGATCACGTCCGCCGGACCGAGCGCGTATCCGAGTCGGAGGCCGGTCATCGCGTGGGCCTTCGAGAACCCGTTGAAGACGATGGTTCGCTCGCGCATTCCCGGCAGCGTCGCGATCGACGTGTGCGTTGCAGCGGCTGGCTCGTCCGCCCGAGCGGTCGACGAGCCGGCGCCGTCGTACGTAAGTTCGGCGTAAATCTCGTCGGAAAGGACGGTCAGATCGTGTTCGCGGGCGAACTCGGCGACGGGTTCGAGGTCCGCCTTCGTCATGATCGCTCCCGTGGGATTGTTCGGATAACAGAGAACGAGCACGTCCGCCTCGTCGGCGCCGGCCGACTCGAGTCCATCGACGGTGAGCCGGAAGTCGTCGTCCTCGGTAGTCGGCACGGGGAGGGGGTCGCCACCAGCGAAGATCACGCCCGGTTCGTACGAGATGTAGGAGGGCTGTGCGATCGCGACGGTGTCACCGGGGTCGACGACCGACCGGAAGGCGAGATCGACCGCCTCGCTCGCGCCCGCGGTGACAATGATCTCTTCGTCCGGGTCGTACCCCAGTTCGAACCGGTCGGCGACGTACTCGGCGATGGCCTCCCGAAGCTCTCGCTTTCCACGGTTCGCAGTGTAGGAGGTTTTTCCCTGCTCTAAGGACGTGATCGCGGCGTCGCGCGCGGCCCACGGCGTCGAGAAGTCGGGCTCGCCGACCCCCAGCGAGATGACCTCGTCGCGCTCCTCGGCGATTTCGAAGAAGCGCCGAATGCCCGACGGCGGAACCGTCTCGACGCGGTCTGAGAGTTCGATCGTCATGGTCAGGGTGAGTACGAGAGCCGGTCGTCGTCGTCGCCGTCACCGAGTTCGATCCCGTTTTCCTTGTAAGAAGTCATCACGTAGTGGGTGACCGTCTGGGTGATTTCGGGGACGGGTGCGACCTTCTCGCTGATGAACTGCGAGACTTCGCGGATCGAGTCGCCCTCGACCTCCATATCGAAGTCGTAGTCGCCGCTGACCAGTCGCAGCGCTTTGACCTGCGGGAATCGTGCGAGGCGCTCGGCGATATCGCCGTAGCCCGTCTCGCGGTCGAGTCGAACGTTCAACTCGACCTCGGCGCGCACGCGCTCGTCTTCCAGTTTGTCCCAGTCGACGACCGCCTGGTAGCCACGAACCACGCCCGCCGCCTCGAGTTCCTCGATTACTGCCTCGGCCTCGCTCTCCTCGAGGTCGGTCATTCGCGCGATATCCGCCGTGGAGTATCGCGCGTTCTCACGAAGCAACTCGAGCACCTCGCGTTCGCTCATACCACGCAGAAGCGCGACTGTGGGTAAAAACGTTGTTCTTCGCGCGTTCCTCGGGCCGAGCCTACGAGATCAGTCCGGGATCGAGACGCGACCACCGCGCTACCGGTAGTTCTTGAACAGCAGCGCCCGCACGTCGTCTTTCGTCTGGACGTCCTCGGTCGATCCGTCAGGCAGGGTCACGGTGTATCGGTAGTCGGCCGACGACGACTCCTCCCACTTGTCGTCGTGGGTCTCCAGAAGGCTCATCATCTCGTCGAGCATTTCGTCGTCGTCCGCCTCTCCTTCGTCTCCGCCGCTCTCGGCCCCGTCTCGGTCATCGTCGTCAGACTCCGTCGTCTCACTGTCGTCGGATTCGGCATCGCTGTCTTCGACCGAGGGGTCGTCCGCTGGCGATTCGTCTCCCTCCGCGTACGAGATCGCCTCGAGTTTGTTCGGATCGGGATCGCCGTCGATCGCAGCGCCGACCGAGGCCGACACGTCGTCAGCCGCCGAGGAGTCGGCCTCGAGATCGATGTCGAGGTCCTCGTCGAGATTGTCGATGAGAAACTGCAGGGCGTCTTGCTCCCGAACGAACCCGTACTTTCCGACGATCGATTCCGAGACCTCCTCGCGCAGTTGCTGGATGAAGGCGTACTGCTCGTCGGTTACCTCGAGCGTCTTCATATTTCATCAATGGGAGGGAAGGTACAAATATGTGGGTCGTCCCTGAACTGTCAAGTTCGGTTATACTGCGACGAGCGCTGTCGATTCCGAAAGCCGTAGTGAAACTGCAACTAATCCACACAGATCGCACGATAGCTGTGCGATCAGGGTGCAATGAGTTTAGTGGCGACGCTACTGCCGACGGCTCCGAGATGCATTTTGAGCGCGATACTTAAGGTCACAGACACAAACGTGTACACATGGTTCTGAAAGAGTCCGACGCGGCGCTTGCCGCCGGCGACGCTGCTCCCGAGTTCGAACTCGAGGGTGTCGACGAGGAAACGTACACGCTCGACGAGTTCGCTGACGACGAGGCGCTGTTGCTCGTGTTCACCTGCAATCACTGTCCGTACGCGAAAGCGAAGTTCGACCTCATGAACGAACTCGCACGCGAGTACGACGGCGTCTCGGTCGTCGGTATCAACCCTAACGACGCCGAGGAGTATCCGGACGATTCCTTCGAGAAGATGCAGGAGTACGTCGCGGACGGGACGATCGATTTCGACGCCTACCTCCGTGACGAGAGCCAGGCGGTCGCTCGCGAGTACGGTGCGGTCTGTACGCCGGACCCCTTCCTCTTTGCTAACGAGGACGGCGAGTTCCGACTCGTCTATCAGGGACGACTCGACGACGCGTTGAACCCCGACGACGAGCCGTCACGATACCACATCCGCGAGGCGATCGACGCCGTCCTCGACGGGGACGATGTCGCCCTCGATTGGCAGCCCTCGCAGGGCTGTTCGATCAAGTGGACGGATGACTGATCGAAGACGGGATCGAAAAACTACTGCCGAGATGTGACGTTAGTCGGGCCGAGCGAGCGGAACCAATCAGTGGTGAGCGACGAAATTTGAGAGGGGCGACGATATGCGAGCGGCGTATCGGCTGCAGTGGCCTCTCTCGGCGTTATTCGACCTGGATGTCGCCGACCATCTGCGTGTCGTGTGGGTCGCAGACGTACTCGGCCATGTCGCTGCTGGCCTCGAACTCGAGGATTTGGTCGTCGTCCGGATCGTCGACCTCTGGCGTCTCGAGGCCGTCGACGACTTCGCCGCCGTCGTCGCGGATCTCGATGTTGTGGACCGCGCCGTCGCCTTCGGTCCAGCCGATCTCGTACTCTTCGCCTTCTTCGAGGACGAGCGTCGGGTTCTCCTCGCCGTCGATCTCCGAGGGCTCGAGGCCGATCCAGCCACTGCTCTGTCCGTCGAAGAGGATCTCCGTGCCCGGCTCGATCGTGGCGCCGTCGTCGCCGTTGCCGTTGCCGTCGTCGGCACCGTTGCCGTTGCCGTTGCCGTTGCCGTTTCCGTTGTCGTCGCTACAGCCAGCGACGAGGGCGGTTGCGGCCGCTGCACCTGTGACCTTCAGTACGGTCCGTCGGGTTGCGCCATGTCGAGTCATATGGTCGACTTCATCTACTGGGTGTATCTCATTGAAGCGACCGTCGATTCCCAACCGATGAGACTTGTCACGAACATGTTCGCCAATACCTCTCGTATATGGGGGTCGTCTCGAACCTGTTCGGCTACAGCCCGAACATCAACGGACCGATCAGGACCCCCATCAGGTGGACGCGTCTGGCCCGCAACCGAACCGGTACCATCCCGACCGCAGCTGCGACGACAAATACGACGATGCCCACGGGTCCGGTGAACAGGTACGAAAGTGCGAGCAACAGGCCGAGCACGACGACCGAAATCTTCCAGTACGTCATCCCACCGACGATTTCGAGGTAGGTTTCGCCGACGACGATTACGAGCACGAACCCGACCAGCCCGGCGAGTACGACGCTCGAAAGCAACACCGGGAGTTCCAGCGGTGCGTTAACGTTCTCGAAGGCGACCATCACGCCAGTTCGGGGCTGGCCGATCGCGACCAGTGCGAACAACGCGAAGATGGTGTTCGCCGTGTCGACGCCGCTGGTCGCGACGATATAGCCCCGGTCGCCGGAGCCGCCGGGGACGAGAACGAGCACTGCGACGGCGGCGATCGCAGCCGAAATGCCGGGGATGTAGCCTACGACAGCACCCGCAAGCGCGCCGGCGACCGCCGTTGCGCCGACGAGCGGTCGAGACATCGAGATCGTTGCCTTCGACTGCGGCGGAATGCCGCTGCCGAACACTGCGTCGATCAGCACTGGTGCACCGAAGAGGCCGGCGAACAGGGGTGCCAACATTCCACCTGCCTCGAGCGGCGAGTCCGGCGAGAGATCAAGCGTGAGCGCACCGAGAGCCGTCGCGAGCGAAAACGAAAGAAGACCGCCGATGCGCCCACGCCAGGTGACTTCTGAGGCGATCAGTGCGACGACAACCATCGCCAGTATCAGCGGGAGGTTCGAACGAACCGTCGGATACGCGCCGGTGACGGCCCACGTGACGGGTATCGCGAGCGGAACTGCGGCGAGGACGGCGAGCACACTCCCCAGCGCCGAGAGTCGGATCGCTTCGTACCCCCGTCCGTCGAGGACCATTCGGTGGCCCGGCAGGGCGGTCACGGCCATCTCGGCGTCAGGCACGCCGAGCGCCATCGCCGGCACGGCGTTGAGAAAGGTGTGGACGACGCCGGCCGATAGCATCGCACAGCCGACAAAAAGCGGCGGCCCGGGTATCGCCGGCGCGAACCCGGCGAGTAAGAGTGCGAAGTTGTTCGCGTGTAGTCCGGGGACGAGTCCGCTACAGCAGCCAAGCGCCGCGCCGGCGAGGATCCACCCGAGCAGTTGCACCGAGAGGGAGGGATCGACGACGAGTTCCGGAACGGCGACCATCGCGTGGTCTGGCCGCGCGTTCGGATTTAAACGTGCGTTCGGCAGGAGAGCCTCCAGATCTGTCTGTGCATGGACAGGAGACGCAACCCCGTCGCTACTGACCGGTGAGCGCCAAAAAAGTCGAGTTCGAACTCGTCGCGATCCGACTTAGCCGAAGAGTTCGCCGAGGCCCTCGCCACCGGCTTCCTCGTCTTCGTCGTCGTCTTCGTCGTCGTCCGTCGTGTCCGGGACGTCCGACTCGCCTTCGGCCTCGTCGTCGCCCTCGTCGCCTGCTGCAGCGCCACCCGCTGCAGCGCCGCCCGCTGCGGCACCGCCTGCGGGGACGGCCGCGGCTTCCGAGACCGCATCGTCGATGTCGACGTCCTCGAGCGCGGCGACGAGCGCCTTGACTCGGGACTCTTCGACGTCGACGCCGGCGGCGTCGAGCACGTCAGTGAGGTTGTCTTCGTTGATCTCTTCGTCCGTCTCGTTCAGGATGAGTGCAGCGTAAACGTATTCCATTGTGGTATCCTCGGTTAATTATCCGAACATGTTGCCGAGTCCTGCCGCACCGTCGCCGTCGTCTTCGTCGTCATCGTCGGCGTCGGCGTCGTCAGCCTCAGCATCGTCTTGGTCGTCAGCCGATTCGTCCTCGTCGTCGCCCGCATCGTCGGTCGGCTCCGACGCGGCGGGCGCTTCGACGTCCTGTAGCTCCTCCGGCAGGGCCTCCTCGTCGTCGATCTGAGCGACGAGCGCACGCAGCTGTGCGTCGGCCTTGCTCACGAGGTCGGGCATGAGGTCTTCGTCCTCGATCGCGGCGTGCAGGCCGAGGCTCTTCGCCTCGCCGGTCGCCTTCGCGATGAGGGTCGGGGCCGTCGTCGCGGTTGGGAAACTCGCGTTGACTGCGAGGTTCCGTGCGCGAGCGGCAGCCGTCTGCACGTCGCTCTCGTAGGCCTCGACGTCGATGTCCAGATCCTCGGGATCGAACTGGACGCCGTCGGCGACGACGGCGCGAAGGTCGAGACCGACCTCCTTTGGCTCGATTCCGAGTTCGTTGAGGACGTTCGAGAGGTCCGCAGAGACTTCCTCGCCGGCCTCTAAGACCGTCGAGTCTTCCATGACCTGAATCGAACCGTCCTCGATGCGCGCGTTCGCGCCGATGCCCTGGAGCTCGCCGACGAACGGACCGGGATCGACCCCGGTGTCACCCTCGGGGATGACGATGTCGTTCGGGGCGACCTCGCCCTCGTTGATCGGGGCCGGCGTCTTCGACGCCTCGAGTTCCTTGTAGAGCGTGAAGGGGTTGTCGTTCGTCCCGACCAGTCCGACCTGCCCTTCGACCTCACTGACGAGGTCGCCGAGCCCGGCGTCTTCGAGTGCGCGGACTTGCAGCGTGTTCCGGCTGACGCGCAGTTCTGCAGTCCCGTGGAGTCCACGGCGCATGTCCTGCAGCTGCTTCGACGGAATGCCGGCAATGCCGACGACGCCGACGCTCTCGTACTCGTCGATGAGCCGTGCGAGGTCGTCGACTTCCTCTTTCTTCCACTGTGGAAGGTTTTCGGTTTTGCGTTCAGCTTCTGCGCTCATCTTAGGCCACCTCTACAGATGGCCCCATCGTCGTCTTGATGTAGACGCCATCGATGTTCTGTGGGCCTTTTTCGAGGTCGGCGTGCAGGCGCCGGAGGATCACGTCGATGTTGTCGGCGATCTCCTCGGCGTCCATGTCCTCGGCACCGACGAGCGTGTGGAACGTTCGTCGGTCGCCGGAACGGAGCTGCACGGTATTTTTGAGTCGGTTGACGGTCTCGACCACGTCGTCGTCGGGACCGAGCGGGTCCGGCATCTTCCCCCGAGGACCGAGAATGGTACCCAGGTGCCGGGCGATATCTTGCATCATCGCCTCTTCGGCGATGAAGAAGTCCGTCTCGTCCGCCATATCTTTGGCTTCGTCGTCGTCCAGATCGGCCACGTCGTCTCCCGAGAGAACGTCGTCCGCTGCCTCTTCGGCGCGGACGGCGGTTTCACCCTCGGCGATAACGACGATGATCGTCTCCTGGCCGGTTCCGGACGGCAGGACGATAGACTCATCAACACGATTCGACGGTTCGTTCAAATCAAGGTCGCGCAGATTGATCGCGAGGTCAACCGTCTCGGTAAAGTTCCGGTCCGGTGAGTCCTCGAGTGCGCGAGCCACTGCGGTTTCGATATCCTCTGCCATCGTTCACCTCCGTAGTACGCAGGAGTGCTCCTACGGGTAGTGAAACAGGCAACGCCTGTCTCCCTTGAGAAAAGTGGCATGTCGAACTTAAACCCGTCGAACCGCTCCCGTTCTGTGCGTCGACTCTCATCCCGTGGTCGCGTCGAATGTCGATCGCCAACCGCACGCAGCGACTGTCCTGATCGCTGTCATAGCGGGTTCTATACGTGCGATTTCGATAAACATATCATCTGGTATACGACTTTATTATTGTGGGTTCTACATCGAAAGTAATATTGTAATGGATCATGTTGTGTTCGGTATGGGGCCACCAGCGATGTATCTTACCAGCGGGACGGGTCTCGAGTCGACCGGTCACTTCGCACACGGGTGGATCGTGGAGGCGTATCTGTCGCTCGGCCCGGAGGTGCGTGCGGGACTCCAGTTTGCCGGGACGCTCGTCGTTGCACTGGTACTGCTCGGGATGACGCAGGGGCACGGTTCGCGTGCAGTCGCAAAATCCCGACGCAGCCCGATTATCTCGTTCGTGATCGGGCTGCCGGCGCTTTCGGTCGTCATGCTCCTGTCCAGTACGGGGTATCTCATCCTCGGCTCGAGCCTCGGAACGTTCTTCGGAATCATACTCGTCGTGCTCGGATTGGCAACCGCACCCGCAGCGATCGTGATCGGTTCCGCCGCGGTCGGCCAGTCCGTGATGACACGTCTCGGTCGAGATCAGCTATGGATCGGCGTGCTGGCGGGCAGTCTCATCAGCGGCCTCGCTGGGCTATGGCTTCCGGCGACGATCGCGTTCATCGGACTCGTCGCCACGGTCGGAATGGGCGCGGGCGTTCGAATCCTGTTCGGTGCCGGCGAGTCGACCAGCCCCGACGAGCGGACTGTTCCACCCGCGAACAAGATCTGACGGGCGTGATCCGTTCAGCGAGTGGGTGACGGCACAAGCTGTTTCCCCGTCGGGGATGACACCGCCAGTATGACGCCTTCGGCTGACGAGCCTTCCCCGATCACGTGGGTACGCTGGTGGGGAATCGGATTGGCAGCCGTTACGGCAGTCGTTCACCTCGTTCTCGGCGTCGACTTTCTCCCCCACTGGATGGGAATTGCCTTCCTCAGTGCAACCGCCGGATTCGTGTTCGGAATCGTCCTCGTCGTGCTGGCGTATCGACGGCGACTCGTCTATCTCGCTGGCATCCCGTTTACCGGCGGACAGCTCGTCCTCTGGTACGCGCTGAACCAGCCTTCTGCCCTCGTCGATCTCACGTGGATCGAGGTCGTCGACAAGGTCGCACAGGCGCTGTTGATCGTCACCCTCCTCGTCCTCCTTCACCGTGAGTAGTCCGTCCGTTCGCCCCATCCGAACCGAGGTGTTCTCGCGGTGGTACAGTGGTGTCTTCGGGCTTTTGGTCCTCACTACGCTCGTCGTTCTCGCGCTCGAGTTCGTCTGGACCGACGGTCCGACCGCCGCGTTCCTCGCTGTCGTTAGCCTGGCAGTCCTCGCCGAGTCGGCACTCGTCTGGTCTCTCGTCGACCGAGCGTCGAGTGGGTCCCACACACCTCAGTTTACACTCGCGACGTGGGTGACGGTTTCGCGCGGCGCGGCTGTCGCAGTCCTCGCTGGCTTCCTGGTTTCGCCGACGGTAACCGGACACGCTGTGTGGATACCGGTCGTACTGTTCGTCGCTGCGGCTGCGCTCGATGCGGTCGACGGCGCGATCGCACGGGCGACCGGAACTGCGACCGATCTGGGTGCGCGACTCGATACGGAGATGGACGGCCTCGTCGTCTTTGTCGGCTCGGTGCTCGCCGTCTCTGCGGGCTCCGCGCCGATCATCCTCCTGCTCGCCGGGAGCGCGCGATACCTGTTCGTCGCCGGGACGTGGTGGCGGACTCGTCGCGGGTCGTCCGTGAACGACCTCCCGCCCAATCGGTTCAGGCGACCGCTGGGTGCCCTGCTCATGCTCGCCATCTGGCTCGCGCTCGTTCCGACTCCCGGCTCGACGACATCGTCAGTGATCGTGATGATCGTCGTAATTCCGTTTCTCGCGAACTTCTACTGGGACTGGCGCGCCGTTACCGGTCGACGCACCTCGATAGCCGGCCAGTAATCTACGCCGACCGAGACGATCGGTTCAGAAACTGGAACTCGAACAAACTATCAAGTTCGTCCTCGACGATCGTGTCGATATAGTGACCACTCAGCGACTCGAACGGGCCGTAACTGGTGAGCGATTATGACCGGAAACGATACCGTCGACGGTCGGACGCTCTACTTTACCGGCCCCGCCGAAGTCGAGCTCCGATCTCGATCCGTCCCGGCCCCAGATCGGGACGAGGTTCGAGTCCGAACGACGGCCTCGGCGATCAGCGCCGGCACCGAGGGGCTGGTCTACCGCGGCGAGGCACCGACGGAGCTGCCGGCCGACGAAACGCTCGACGGATTCGACGAGGACCTCTCCTTTCCGCTGTCGTACGGGTACGCCGCCGTCGGCGAGGTCACCGCGGTCGGCGAGGGCGTCTCCTCGTCCTGGCTCGGCCGGCGGGTGTTCGCGTACAACCAACACGAGAGTCACTTCCTCGCCCGGCCCAACGACCTGCTGGTCGTTCCGGACGGCGTCTCCTCACGGGAGGCGACCCTGTTTGCGAACCTCGAGACGGCCGTCACCTTCCTGCTCGACGGCGAACCGCTACTCGGCGAGCGCGTTGCCGTCGTCGGGCAGGGACCCGTCGGTCTGTTGACGACGGCGCTGCTCGCGGAGACGCCCGTGGAAACGGTCGTGACGTTCGAGCCGTACGAACGTCGCCGCCGCCGTTCCGAAGCGCTCGGAGCCGACCAGTCGCTGGATCCCGCGGCCGGCACCGTCCAGGAGGCGTTCGAGTCGGTGGTCGGCGAGGACGCCCGCGCCGATCTGGTCTACGAGCTCTCGGGCGATCCCGACGCGCTCGACGATGCCGTCTCGATCGCCGGCTTCGACGGCCGCGTCCTCGTCGGCTCCTGGTACGGAACGAAGTCGACGACGCTCGAACTCGGCGGGCGATTTCACCGGGACCGAATCGAGATCAGGAGCAGCCAGGTGAGCACGATCGACCCGCGTCTCTCGGGACGGTGGTCCCGCGAGCGCCGTCATCGGACGACCTGGAACTGGCTCCAGCGGCTCGATCTGGCCTCGATCGTTACGCACGACATTCCGTTCGAAGACGCCGCCGACGGCTACGACCTGCTCGAGAGCCGACCGGACGAGGCGATTCAGGTGCTGTTGCGTTACGACTGATACGACGTGAGCGGGTCAGCGGTCGGCGCGCTCTCATTGTGCGTGAGCGAGCAGCGGGGTTTTACTCGCCGCTTCTGGTAGCGCGTCTCATGTATTCGGTTAGCGTATCTCGGACGATTGTCGCCCAGCACTTCCTCCTGGTCGATGACGCCGGTCCGGAAGGAGTCCCCCACTCGCACCGATTCACCATCGAGTCGACCGCGCGCGGCCCGGAACTGAACCGGTACGGGTACCTGATCGACATCGACGAACTCCGCGAGGCGATGGACGACCTCGCCGCGTTCTACAGCGATCGAACGCTGAACGACTGTCCCGGGTTCGAAGACGAAAACCCGAGCGTCGAACGCTTCGCTCGCGTCTTCGGCGACCGACTCGTGGATCGCCTCGAAACGGACGGCGTCACCGAACTGCGGGTCGCGATCGACGAGGACGACGTCGCTCGCGTCACCCACGAGCGCGCGCTGTAACGATGCACGTTGGCCTCGTCGTTCCCGACGAGATCGACCGAATTTCGGGCGGCTACCGGTACGATCGAAAGCTCGTGTCGTACCTCGAAGCGCGAGGCGACGATGTCGATGTCATCGAGATTTCGAACGACCCCTCGTCGGACGAGGTGAGCAACGACACCCGGTTGTCAGCCTTCGGGCGACTCGATCGTCCCTTCGACGTCCTCCTTCAGGACGAACTCTGCTATCGAACGCTCGCGGAGTACAACCCCGAGATCACGGAGCCAGGGGCGATCGTCACACTCGTCCATCTCCTCCAGTCCGGCGCACCGGCCACCGAACAAGCGACCGCGAACGCTGCGGACCGAATCCGAGAACGCGAACGACGCTACCTCGAGTCCGTCGATGCGGCCATCTGCACCAGCGAGTTCACTCGAGGTCGGACGCTCGAACTCGCGTCCCTCCCGACGCTCGTCGCCCCGCCTGCTGGCCGTCACGGCGGTGCCGCGCGTTCTGCGGCCGCCGTCAAAAACAGAGCGCGGACGGACGAATCAGCGCCACTTCGTCTCGTGTTCGTCGGAAATATCGTCCCGCGGAAGCAGCCGATTGCGCTCGTTTCCGCCCTCAATCGTCTGGGGGTGAACTGGAACCTGACCGTCGTCGGTAGCCACGAGCAAAATCCGGCGTACGCGAAACGGCTTTGCGAGCGAGTCGACGCGCTCGGACTCGATGGGCGGATGTCATTCAGAGGTGTCGTCGAGGACGAGACGCTCGAGTCGATCCTCGACCGGTCACACGTCCTCGCCGTACCGTCGCGGTACGAGGGGTTTGGTATGGTCTATCTCGAGGCGATGGAGCGCGGCGTCGTTCCGATCGGAAGCGCCGTCGGCGGGGCGAGCGAGTTCATCGTCGACGGCAGAAACGGATTTCTGGCCGACCCCGCCGAGCCGGATCGGCTCGTCGACATTCTCGATGGACTCGCCGCCGATCGCGACCGGCTCGCGGCGCTCGGCTGTGCAGCACTGGAGACGGCGGCGGCGCATCCGACCTGGGCGGAGACGATGGCTGCCGTCGGTTCGTTTCTCGATCGCGTCTGTGCGGGCGAGATGGCGGGTGAGCGAACGTGACGTTTCAGGACTATCTCGAAGCCAAACGGACCGTCGACGATCGCGCGCTGAATCGACGCGTGCTCGATCGGTTCGCGACCGAACTCGCGGATCGATCGCCGCCCGTTCGAATCGTCGAACTCGGTGCCGGGGTCGGAACGATGATCCCACGGTTGGCTGTACAGGATCGTCTCCCCCCTCGCGTTGTCTACCGTGCTGTCGATCACGACGCGGAAAACATCTCGCGCGCCCGCAAACGAGTCCCTGTCTGGCTCGAACAGGCGGGATACGAGATCGTTTCCGACTGCCGTGATTCGACGGCCGATTTCGTGGCTGGGCCTGACTCCGCTTCGACGAGGACGCTCGTCGCCGAAGCGGCGAACGACGGTAGCCGCAGCGACAACCGTCGAATAGCGGTGACGTTCGAGGTCGCCGACGCGTTCTCGATCGCGGACGACGCCGATGCAGTCGTCGCGTCGGCGTTTCTCGACCTCGTCGATCTCGAGGACGCGATTCCCGCGATCGAGGCGTTGTTGGCGGACGACGGCCTGCTCTATGCGCCGATCACATTCGACGGGGGAACAACGTTCTCGCCACGAGATCAACTCGACGACCGAATCGAACGCTGGTATCACTGGCACATGGACCGCGTTCGATCCGGTGGCTGCAGCCGTGCTGGCCGAACGCTCCTGGCAGCGGTACCGGACAACGGCTGGACACTCCTCGAAGCCGGCGGCTCGGACTGGATCGTTAGGCCAGTCGGCGACGGGTATCGTGCCGACGAGCGCGCCGTGATCGCTCGCGTCCTCGGGACGATCGACGACGCGCTCGCAGCGATCGAAGCAACTGCTGTCGACGGAACGGCTGCAACTCCGATTGAGACCGCCGAGCGACGTCGGTGGTTCGATCGGCGAGAACGCGAACTCGATCGTGGCGACCTCGTCTACGTGGCGCACAATCTCGACGTGCTCGCGAGCGCACCGGCTGACGGCGCGAACGAGCCGTAACGAGAAGACGGCTATCGGAAAATCGGGTCTCGACGAGTTATGCTTCGATGAGGTCGTCGTCGTATTCGCCGTCGTCGACCTTTGCTTTGAATTCGCGAGCGTCGTCGCCCTCGATGGTGACGCCCATCGAGGCGCAGGTTCCGACGACTTCCTTCGCGGCGTTTTTCGTGTCGTAGGCGAGCAGATCGGGGTGTTTCTGCTCGGCGATGGTCTTGACCTGTTCGATGGAGAGGTCAGCGACGAAGTCTTCCTGCGGTTCGCCGCTGCCGGTTTCGAAGCCGGCTTCGTCCTTGACGAGCGCCGCCGTCGGTGGGACACCGACGTCGATGTCGAACGAGCCGTCGTCCTCGTACTCGACGGTGACGGGCACTTCGGTGCCGTCGAACGCGGCCGTCTGATCGTTGATGTCCTGTACGACTGCCTGCACGTCGACGGGGGTCGGTCCGAGCTCGGGACCGAGTGGCGGGCCTGGGTTGGCCTGCCCACCCGGAACGAGCACTTCGATGGTTCCAGCCATACCCGTCACAACCCGTGCGCGAGTTTTAAGAGTTGCTTTTTCGGGCAGTCTCCACCCTGTGACGGGCTACCGTAGTGCAGGTCCGACGACGCGCGACTGCTCACTGATCGGGTTCGACACATCCGACACGCCACTCTGCGAAGGCCTCGAGGACGTCGTCCTCGTCGAACCGTTCGATACAGGGGACGTCGTGAGGGTGGAGTTCCAGCACCCGGTCCACGAGGGCCGCGTACGCATCCGCGGTGGTTTTGACGAGTAGGATCACTTCCTCCTCGTGGTGCACGTCGCCCTCCCAGCGATACGTCGAGGTCGTCGAGAGGCGATTGACGCAGGCGGCGAGTTGCTCCTCGACGAGCGTTTCGGCAATCTCGTCGGCTGCATCCGGCGGCGTCGTGATGTAGACCGTCGTCATCAGTGCCTGAAACTACGGCCACTGAAACAGAAAAGCATGCTCACTGGTCTACAGAGCGCTACGTATGACACAGTCGAAAATATGGGCGAGTCCCGTTACTCGTCTGGACCGCTGACCGGATTGAACGTCCCGTTTATGTCCCACTCGTGAAGACAATGCGGACTTCCGACTTGTTTTTCTCCGTCCTCGCTGTCGATCTGCCACGCTTCGAGGTCGCTATCCCAGTATTCTGCTCGACCGCACCGCTCGCAGATGCGTTCGGTCGGCGCTCGTACCTGTGTACTCATTGCCGGTTGTGTGTACTGAACCCATATAACACTATTCTTGTGTACCGGTCCCCCACCTGAGCGGCTCACACCAACACGCGCTCGAGTTCGATAACGACGCCCGAGTCGGCGTCCGGATCGCCGACCAGCGTTCCGAGACAGACCGCCGCGCCGTCTGGAGTATAGCAGGCGACGAGCCCGCCCTCGTCGAGTTCGCCATCGACTTCGAACAGGCCGGGTGCGTAGACCGGTGCGCCGTTTGCGACCTCGCGTGCGGCGTTCTCCGCGATGACGGCTCGCGGAATGCCGTCGAGAATCCGTTCGGCTGGCTCGACGACCTCGTACAGGAGGGAGGGGTCGTCGTCTTCGGTCCAGAACGCGAGCGCGTCAAGGAAGTCCCGAGCGGTGTGCAGGTCAGTATCGTCGAACGGCGTCGTCCGCGTCCGGCGAAGGTGGCCCATGTGTCCGCCCGTTCCGAGCGCCAGACCGAGGTCGTGACAGAGCTTCCTGACGTAGGTCCCGCTCTCACATCGAATCCGAAGGAGGAGTTGCCGGTCCTCGCGCTCCAGGACGTCGAGCGTATGAATTGTTCGCACGCGCAGGCGACGCGAGACCGCACTCTTTCGCGGCGGTTTCTGGTAGATCGGGCCTTCGAACTCCGCGACGACCGAGTCGGCGTCGGCCGGCGTCTGGCCGTGACACTCGAGCACGGAGACGTACTCTTTCGGCCCTTCGAGAAAGACCTGTGCGAGTCGCGTCGCATCACCGAGCATGACCGGCAGACAGCCAGTGACTTTCGGATCGAGCGTGCCGGCGTGGGCCGCGCGATCGATCGACGAGTCCCCGTCGTGTTCGGCAAGGGCGTCGGCGGTCGCGTCGCGGAGCCAGCCGCTGACCTGGTGCGACGAGGGACCCGGCGGCTTGTCGAGATTGACGACGCCGAACGAGAGCAACTCCGCCGGCGATCGATCCGCTGGTGGACCTCGGAGCGTCATTCGAACTCGTAGTCGATCTGCCGTTGTGCCTTTCCTTCGTCACCAGCAGACTCGTACTCCTCGACAGCGGTTACGAGCATGTCGAGGACGGCGTCGGGCTCCCAGCGTGCCGTGTTCACCGACAGATCGTAGATCGTCAGATCGCGAATGTCGATCCCGTAGTACTCCTCGTATCGCTGTGCCTCGCTCGCCTCGCGAGCTTCCGTCTCCTCGGTCGCGTTCGCCGGCTCCTTCTCCTCGCGCTCTGCGATCCGCTCGCCGCGGACGCGAACGGGCGCGTCGAGCCAGAACCGAAAGTCGGCCTGCTCGCCGGCCAGCCAGCCCGCCAGTCGCGACTCGAGGACCAGGTCGTTTTCCGTGTGGGCGATTTCGCGAAGCCGCCGGTCGAGGTCGCGGTCGATCTGATCGTTCTCCTCGGCCAGTTTGTTGAATTCGAGGGGCGTATAGCCGCGCTCGTCGGCCAATTCCCGAAAGATGTCGCCGCCACTGACGTGTCCAAGGTCGAACGTGTCGGCGAGCAACTCCGCAGTCGTACTTTTTCCGCTTCCCGGCGGTCCGGAGACGGTGAGTAACATATCTAGCCTGCGACGCGGCGGGTAAAATGGGTTTTGAATCGCCGAGGCGTTAGCCCGACGGCGTCATGTCGATATTCAGCGCCTTGCGTAACAGTTGCGTAAAGCCCATCGAGCAGAGGAAGTACCAGATGATCCACGCCCACATCGGGCCGAGAATTCCCTCGTCGAGGCTAATCTCACCGAGGATGGGCATCACCATCATCATCTCGGTCTCGCTGACGTGGCCGTCGAGGATCTTCCAGTACATCCACAGGAACAGCGGGATGGTAAACAGCATGATCCAGACCATCGGACGGAACTGCTCTTTGAACATCCCGAGGTTGTCCGCCATCGCCTCCATCTGCTCTTCCCGAACCTCCTCGAGTTCGTTCTCGAGACGTTCGATCTCCGCGTCGCTCGCATCGCGCTCTTCGGCTTCTTTCTTGCGCTCGCGGACGTCCTTTTGTTTGTCCTGCATCGACTTCATCCGCTCTTGGTACTTCCCGATGACCTCCGGATTCATCAGATTCGCCTGCAGCAGCGTCGAATACAGGCCTGTCAGCAGCGCGACCGAGAGAATAACTGCATAAAACGGCAACGCTGCATCCAGCGGACCGAGCAACAGATCGAGCGTCCCGCCGACCGTGTTTCGGACGGAATCGAGCCAGTACCCGATCATCAAAAGCACCGAACCCACGGCCGCCAGCTTATCCCACTGTGACCACTGGGAGGCCTCCGTATCGATGTCGACGTCCGGAACGGCCGTCTCGCCGTCGCCATCGAGCGCCTCGTCGTAGGCGTCCCGGTCAGCGATTTCGAACCCCTCGTCGCCGTCGATCAGTACTCCCTTTTCGATCAACCGCCCCCACTGGCCGCTCGTCAACTCGTCGCTGACGTCCTGCCAGTGGACCTCCCCGCCGTTCTCGTCGGCCGTCTCGCGAATCGCCTCGAGGGCGTCCATCATCGAGGCGTCCTCGCGGACGAGAGAATTGATCTTATCGGCTGTACGCGTCATCTGATTGTGCTAGGGTACGTTCGGTATACAAGTGTTTATCTTCGGCGGCCACAGCGACTGAGCGACTGGCCGCTCTGAACGGCCTACAAACGGGCCCGCGAGAACCTGCGTTCGACTCTCTTCCATCTCAACCAAACATTTAATATATCCAAACTAAGATATCCATGAAATAATGAGGGACGGCGCCAGTGGACTATGCGGTTTTACCGACGATACGCGTGGCGTAAGCCCGCAGGTGGGCTTCGTCTTGCTTATCGGGCTTGTTTTGATAGCTGTGACTATTGTTTTGGTCATCGGTGCCGGAATGCTTTCTGGGCTCGAAGGAGACATCGACCGCGAACAACTCGGGTCGACGATGGACGTCATCGACAACGACATCTCGACTGTCGCATTCGGAGGTGGATCCCGTGACCTGCCCGAATACGGCCATCTCGAGGCCAGCAATGAGAGTACGATCTCCGTTGGATGGTACGATGGAGATGATCCGACTGACTTCGATTCTGCCAATGATCTCGACGAAGAGGCAGCCATCGGTGAACTTCGTCTGCAGCCTGACGAGTCCCGTTCGGACGATCTCGTGTATATTTATCAGGCTGGTGGAATCTGGGAAGTTACGGATTCCGGTACAGTTCTTCGAACGGAGCCTGATATTGGGTTTACTGCTGATGATTCGCTTCGATTGAACATCGTGCAGATCGATCCCAGCGAAGTCGATGGTTCCCCGTCCAGAGTGAACAGCCTCGAGACCGTTACGACCCAGAACGAAGAACTGGCAGCGGTAGCTGACTCTCCCGACGGGGAAAACTTCGCGATCAAAATCGAGACCGAATACGCACAAGAGTGGAAAGACCACTTCGAAAGCGAGGCATCGGACGTCGAAGAGTGGGACGTCACTGTAACAGGAAATGACGACCACGTTGTGGTACACGTCCATGGAATCGGCGATCCACGAGAGGACCCATATTTCGTCGTCGAGGAGTACAATGGAATCGAATTGGAGAGCGGCGATCCAGTTGGCGAACGGATTGTCGAGGAAGATGAGCAATTCCGCGTGAATTCGACCATCAAGAACGTCGGCAACGAATCGGACACCGCCGAGATAACGCTCGAAATCTGGGATGACGGGAGTCGGATCAGCCACGAATCAGTGGAGTCAGACGACGAGGTACCGGACGGTGAAACCGTCAATACCAGCGAGCCGGATGACTGGGACGGCGATACGATAATCGATCCGGATGACTGGGGCCTCCAACCTGGGAACGTGTACCAGTACGATATGGAAACGGATCCCGGTGACGATACACTCGATACGAGAGGGTCGTTCATCTACGCTGAGGACGAATTCAATACGTCGGTCGAGGACATTGGCGCGCAAGCGGATTCCGCGAACGGGACTGTCGACATCACTGCAACGGTTCAAAACACCGGTAACACCGGTGGTGAGACGGACGCGACCCTCGAGATTCGGAACTCCTCGCTCAACGCGAGCCAGACTATCGATTTAGATGAAGTCGAGAGCAAAACACTCTCCTGGCAGCTCGAGACGGATCACTGGCCGAGCGACGACTACGAGTTCGTGGTGACGACCGACGAAGATCCGGACGGACAAACAGTCGAGTTCACCGTTGATGATGGCTACGAGCCGTACGTCCTCATCACCGATGATCTCGGTATCGACGGTGGAAACGAAGTACAGCCGTCCGACGACATCACGATCGGTGCGAACGTGACGAACACGCACGTCCTCGATCAAAACGAAACGGTCGAGGTCGAACTCATCGATCCCGAGACGGACGAGGTGGTTGGCGAGGGAGAGACGAACGTCACCATCGAGGGCGACGACACGAAGACGGTCGATATCACCGTCCCTGACCCGGAACACGATCTTACGGTCAGTGGCACCGAGGACGTCTACGAGTACGATATCATCACCGACGATGATAGTCTCGCAGAACGGGGCTCGTTCAGTGTCGTCGGTGGTCCCGAGACGGGTGTTACCATCGAGTCTGTCGACGACCCGGTTAAGCCGGGAGAGTCACTCCAAGTTACCGCTCTCATTGAGAACTACGGTGGGCCAGGCGATCAGTACGTGTGGCTCGAAGGGGACGACGGGGACATCGTCAACGTCACCGAAATCGAATTCGACGAGGACGAAGCGGTGACAGAACAGTTCACGTGGGATGAAGTTCCAGCGCCCGACGATGACGAACTAGCAGTGACTGTGTGGTCACCGAACGACGACGATTCTGCATCCGCTGAGATCGATCCAATCCTCGAAGTGACCGACGTCTCAGTCAACGCCGATTCAGCCGAATACGGGGAAACAGTCACGATCGAAGCCGATCTCGAAAGTATTGGTGGACAAGCCGAACAGGACGTCGTCTTCGAGGGACTTAACGGCCAAACGCAGTCCCAATCAGTTGATCTACTCGGCAGTGATCGGATCGAGTTCGAGTACGAGATTCCAGACGGTGCGATGACGGATCGAGTGACGATTAGCACGGATGACGACCAGATGAGCGAGACTGTTGTCGTCGAGCGTGATGGACCGATCTGTAGTCATGTGAGTTACGACGGTGGCGGAACCAGTGGAAACCCGTATGAAATATCTAACGTCGACGAACTGCAGTGTATCAATGACCACGATCTCGACGCTCATTACGAACTGGTCGGCGATATCGACGCACACGGTACCGAGTTCTGGAACGGGGGAGACGGTTTCGAGCCGATCGGACCCGAAGGACACAACTATCCAAATACATACGTCCAGAACAATCAGTATTGGCAACTGGATCACGAGCCCTTCAGCGGAACCTTCGACGGAAACGGACACGTCATCGACGGACTCACAATCGACCGCGAAGACGAGAACTTCGTTGGACTGTTCGGTGCGACAAGCTATACCCAAGACTTCCATCCGAACAACGGGAATTGGGTCGAACCTGGTGATGGATCTCTCATAGAAAATATTCGGTTAACGAACGTGAGTGTGGTCGGAAATCAACACGTCGGCGGACTGGCAGGCCAGGCTGGCGGGACCGTACTCAACGCAAGAAGTGAAGGGCACGTTGAGGGGCAGGAACAACTTGTCGGTGGCCTCATCGGCGATGGTGCCCATGCGGATCTAGATAATAGACTTGTCGCGGCTGGAACGGTTGAGGGTGGTGAGATCGATCCGGAGTGGAACGCCGATAGTGGGGAATTGAACCACGAGGGTATCGGCGGCTTGGTCGGACGAGCGACCTGGAACACGCGCGTTTCCGTGGCGTATACACAAACGGACGTCAGCGGCAACGATTATGTTGGCGCGGTCATTGGCACATCCTCGTATCGGGATTCGGAGTTTGAGCAGATGTACACAACTGGAACTGGTACTGCAACTGACCACGGCACCAGTGGTGGTGCAATCGTTGGCACGATCCTTTCCGAAGGAGACGAATTTGAGGAGAGCATCTACTGGGACGAAACCATTGAATCATCTCCATACGGTGAAGCGGGTAACTGGTATACGAACGTCGATACCGATAACGTCCAAACTGATTGGAACGGACGGACGACCGCCGAGATGACGGGGCTCGAAGTGAATCAGGCAGGTCGAATGGGGAATCTTGATTACGAAGAAGAGGATGGCCCCTGGGTCGCGATACCCGACGACTACCCGCGTTTCGCCTGGGAACTCGAGGCCGAGGGTGCCTTCGAAGTGACGATCGACGACGTCGAGAACGCGACCGTCGGCGAGTTCGTCGAGGTCGACGTGACGGTCACGAGTACCTACCAGGACGCCGAAGAAAGTGACGTGACACAGAACATCGTGCTCACCGATCCAGACGGCCAGACGGTCGATTCCCAGCCGATGACCCTTCCGAGCAAACTCGGTGCGGACGAATCGGACCACACCATCCTCGTCTGGGAGACCGACGGCGACGACGAGGGTGTCGGCACCCTCACAGCTGCGAGCGAGGATACGGAGGATACGGCTGCTGTCGAGGTTGCAGAGCCGGAATACGACTACGGTTCCGGTAACACGTCGGTCGATGATCCGGATTATCCACACTTCCCCGGCGGAGACGGATCTGACGGTGACGGACCCGCGGTCGGCCCTGGCGACGCGGAGGCTCCGGAACAAGAGACGCCGATCGATGTCGGTTTCAACCCGATCGTGGTCGAATAACAGCGACAAACACAACAGTTCTCCGCCTACGTCTGCGATTCGATCGTTGCCTTCACGTCTTCCCAAACCTCCTCAGGGGCCTGTTCCCCGTCGACACGCTCGAGGAGTCCCTCGTCCTCGTAGTGTTCGATGACGGGTTCAGTGTTCTCCCGGTAGACACGAAGTCGTTCTTTGACCGTCTCTTCCGTGTCGTCGTCGCGCTGTTCGAGTCGCTGCTCGACCTCGGGGTCCTCGGGTGGGTTGTACTCGACGTGGTAAATGTCGCCGGTTTCGGGATCCAGCCGTCGACCGGTGAGTCGGTGAACGAGTTCCGCCTCGCTCACGTCGAGCAAGAGGGCAAAGTCGAGGTCGGTCATCTCTTCGAGCTCCTCGGCTTGCTCTAAGTTTCGCGGATAGCCGTCGAGAACGAACCCGTCGGCTTGGGAAAGCGCTTCGTCGACGATAGCGTTGACGACCGCATCGGGGACGAGCTCGCCCTGGTCCATGTACTCGCGCGGCGTGTCGTACTCCGTGTCCATGTCGGAGATGTCCATCTCCTTGTTCGCGCGAAGTGCGTCTCCCGTCGTGACGTGCTCGATATCGAATTCGTCAGTTATATTCGCGCTCTGAGTTCCCTTTCCTGCCCCGGGGGCGCCCAGAATCAAGAGTCGTGGCTGTGCCATATCTGGCAGTTCAGGGCCGGCGCATAAAGGCTTAAAGAAATGGGAACGAGGGTTTCGGTATGACTCGTTTCGATGCGACCGAACCGGTCGACCGTCGGAAGCTGTACGTCGATGCAATCACTGCTCACCGCAAACGCAACAGCGGATTCGTGACGTTAGAGATCGACGAGGAATCGATCGATGCAGAAGCGGCTGCAGACGGGACAGACGCATCCGAGTCCGAAACCGATTCGACAAGCGGCCCCAACCCTGAACTCGGTGTTCCCTGGATCCAGTTCGGGGATGGAACGATCAATCTCGACTGTACGGCCGATGAACTCGAGGAACTGAAAGCGCTCCTTTCCGAATTTCCTGCGTTCAAGATCGACGACCTGACTCGTCCCGAAGAAGTCGATGGAATAAACGTTCGCGTGAGCGCGAAGGCAGATCCGAACCGAATTTCCCAGTTCATCGATGCGGCGTTTCAACAAGTCTACGGATTACCGGTGGGGTTCAAGGTATGGGTTGTCGAAATATAGGTCATTAGGACGCTTGAGGTGGGCTACTGTCCGTTCGTTCCGACCAACGCGCTCCACCGGTGATTGAGCCGCCATATCGGGTACAGCAATCCGAATGAGGTGACAAGTTGACACCGCGGGGGTTTTGGTCTGGGCACGAATACCGTCGAGTAATGAACGACGAGTTACGCGAGCAAGTCGAGCGCGAGGCCGAGAAACACGCGCTGTTGAACGCGGTCAAACACGAGAGCGACGCCGACGTCGGAGCGATCATGGGGCCGCTGATGGGCGACAATCCCGACTTCCGCCAACACGGCGACCAGATCCCGGGCATCGCTGGCGGCGTCATTGGCCAGGTCAACGACCTTTCGTACGACGAAAAGCGCGAACGCCTCGAGGAGCTTGCACCCGAGGAACTCGCCGAAATCGAAGCGGAGGACGAGGAAGACGAACACGACCTGCCGGACCTCCCCAACGCGGACGACTACGACGAGATCCGAATGCGCTGTGCGCCGAATCCGAACGGCCCGTGGCACGTCGGACACGCCCGGATGCCCGCCGTCATCGGAACCTATCGCGAGCGCTACGACGGCTGGTTCTGCGTCCGATTCGACGACACCGACCCCGAGACCAAGCGCCCCGATCTCGATGCGTACGACGACATTCTGGAAGATCTCGGCTATCTCGGATTCGAACCCGACGACGTCTACCGCGCGAGCGATCGCCTCGAGACCTACTACGACCACGCCCGGGAGCTGATCGAGATGGGCGGGGCCTACACCTGCTCGTGTTCGGGCGAGAAGTTCTCGGAGCTCAAAAACAACGGCGAGCCCTGTCCCCACCGCGACAAGGACGTCGATACGGTGCTCGCGGAGTTCGAGGACATGATCGCCGGCGAGTACGAAAGCGGCGAGATGGTTCTCCGGGTAAAGACCGACATCACCCACAAGAATCCCGCGCTCCGAGACTTCGTCGCCTTCCGGATGATCGACACGCCCCACCCGCGCGAGGAAGCCAGCGAGTACCGGTGCTGGCCGATGCTCGACTTCCAGTCCGGCGTCGACGACCACCTGCTCGGCGTCACCCACATCATCCGTGGAATCGACCTGCAGGATTCGGCGAAACGCCAACAGTTCATCTACGACTACTTCGGCTGGGACTACCCTGAAGTCGTCCACTGGGGCCACGTCCAGCTCGACGACTACGACGTGAAGGTGAGCACGTCGACGATTTCGGAACTGATCGAACAGGGAGAACTCGACGGCTGGGATGACCCCCGTGCGCCGACGCTCAAGAGCTTGCGCCGGCGCGGCATTCGCGGGCAGGCCATCGTCGACGCGATGGTCGAACTCGGGACCTCGACGAGCGACGTCGACCTCGCGATGAGTTCGGTCTACGCCGCGAACCGCGACCTGATCGACGAGGAAACCGATCGCCGGTTCCTCGTGCGCGAGGGGAACCAGATCCCGCTGGGCGGCAGCCCGCCGGACGAAGCGAACCCGCCGCTGCATCCCAACCACGAAGAACGCGGCGTCCGCGAGATTCCCGTCGGCGACTCCGTCATGCTCGAACCAGACGACGTGCCTGAGCGCGAGGACCGAATCTGGCTCAAAGGGTTCGGCTGCTTCCAGTTCACTCGCGACGCGTTGCAGTACACCGGCGAGGACATCGACGTGGTCCGTGAGGGTGACGTCGACGTGATCCACTGGGTTCCAGCGAGCGAGAGCGTCCCCGTCCGGATGCGAACGATGGACGGTGACGTGACCGGCCGCGCCGAACCCGGCGTCGCCGAACTCGAGTCGGACGACGTCGTCCAGTTCGAACGAGTCGGGTTCGCCAGAATCGACCGCCACGAGGACGAGGAAACGGTCGCGTACTACACGCACGACTAAACCGGATCGCTGTCCCGATTGACCGGCGCAACTGCGCCGTCTACTTGTACCGGGAGTGACACCACGTAATCCGTCCGACGCACCGAACGGCGACGCATTCGACCCGTTCGTTACGCCGATTCGAGCGTAACGGTTAGGTCGGACGTCCGGCCGAACTTCACCACGACGGTCCCGTATCGCGTCTCGTAGCCGTCCGCATCCGCGCGGACAGGGTGGCGTCCGTGCTCGAGGGTAGTTTCGAACGCGCCGTTCTCGTCGACTGGTACCGACTCGTCGCCGAGTCGGACCGTCGCACCGTCGACCGCGTTCCCTCGCTCGTCCATCACGGTCCCGCGAACGGTCCCGACGCTCGAAATTCGCTCGGATCCGTCCTTGAGTTCGGCCCACGCAAGTTCGGTTTCGCCGGCGTCGACGTACACCTCCGCGTAGCCGTCGCTGTAGCCGGCCGCGTCCGTGACGCGGACCTCCCACCAGCCCTCGCTCACTCTGAACCCGCGCTCCCAGTCGTAGTTGTCGGGCACTGCCCCCTCTCTGGTCGTCGCGTAGTACTCCTCGTCGCCGTAGACGCGGATGTGACACGGAATCGTCTCCCCGCCGCCGACCGGCGTCGCGTAGACCTGTAATTCGCCCGTATCGTCGCCCCACGTCCGATAGAGCGAGGCGTCTACGGTCTCCGTTTCGCCGGCCGCGAGGTCAACCCGCCTCGTCCACTCGGCGTACCCGTCCGCGTCGACGACGAGGTCGGTCCGTCCCGGCTCGGCCTCGAGTTCGTAGGCGCCGTCCTCGTCGGTCGTCTCGGAATCGCCTTCGACCGAGATTTCTGCATCTTCGACTGGCTCACCGAAGTGCGTGATTGTCCCCCTGAGGCGACCGCCATCGAACTCGGCCACGACACCGGTTGTGCCGACGGTGCCCGCTCCGCCGAGGAGCGCCGCGCCGGCGAGGCCGGCGCGTCGCAGGATCGTCCGTCGATTGTGTCTCATCGGTTATCACCCGCAATCGAGCGAACATTCGATCATATACTTTCCGAAACGAGAAACAGTGTGGCATCGAAACAATCAGAAATAAGAGAAAGTACACTTATCCGATCAGGTCGTCGGCGCTGTCCGATCGCGGATCGGCGACGACGCCGTCCTGACGGGCGAGGACGCGAGCATGGGCGGCACAGACGAGTCGGTTGTCGTCCCAGGGGATGTGTAACTCAACGACACCGGCCCGCTCGCAGCCGTCCTCGGTACACGTCATGACCGAGTCGTTGGGTGCGACGACGGTAGTGTTTTCCGCCGCGACCGATCACAGCAGGAAGACGGCGATCACGAATCCGAACAGGATCGACAGCGTCAGCAGGACCTGAATCGCCGTCGAGGCGAGGATGCCGACGGTCGCATAGACTGCCGAACGGGCGCTCCCAGCGAGCGCGCCGCCGCGGACGTACTCGAGGACGAAGACGGTTCCGAAGAGGCCGACGAGCAGGCCGAGCGGGCCGGTGACGATCATCAGGACGATGCCGACGGCGGCGGCGCTCGCGGTCGTCGTCCAGGACGCGCCGCCGGCTTTGGCCGCGATCGAGCCGCCGAAGAACTCGGCGAGAAGCGTCAGGACGGCAAGCGTCGTGAGGACGACGAGTGCGATCGGTCCCGGCTCGGTGAATCCGGAGTGCCACCAGTAGAGCAAGAGTCCCGACAGCGAGAGCAGACCGCCGGGGACGAGCGGGACGACCGTCCCGGCGACGCCGCCGACGAGCAACGCGATTGCGAGGACCGTAATCGCATCGACCATACGACCTCCAAGGGGCGACCGCGGCAAAGCCGTACCGCCTTCGGTATCGTTATAGTAACAACTGCAACGATTTACACACTGATCGCCGACCTGTCTGGCGATCAGGTGTGCAATGACTTGCAGTGGGTACTATAGGGAGCGTGCCGCGAACGTCACGGTATGTCCCGAACACGTGGTGCGATCGTTGTCGGCGCGTCCTCGGGAATCGGCGAGGCGCTGGCCCGCGAACTCGCCTCGGCAGGGTACGAGGTCGGGCTGGCGGCCCGCAGGCGAGACCGATTGACGCAGATCGGCGAGGAGTTGCCGACACGGGCGTACGTCGCGAAGATGGACGTCTCGGATACCGAAGACGCCCGACAGGGGTTCGACGAACTCGCGTCGGCGATGGGGTCGGTCGACCTCGTCGTCATCAGTGCTGCCGTCGGCCACCTGAACCGCGAACTCGAGTGGGAATCCGAACGGGAGACGATCGACGTCAACGTCCGCGGGTTTACGGCGATCGCGACGGCGGCGATGGATCATTTCGATTCCCGCGGCGGCGGCCACCTCGTCGGAATTTCCTCCGTTGGCGCGGTGTTCGGCAATCCCGGCGCACCTGCCTACAACGCCTCGAAGGCGTTCGTCTCGACGTACCTCGAGGGGCTTCGGAACCGACAGGCCGAGCGCGAGGCCGACGTGGCGGTCACGACGGTCGAACCCGGTTTCGTCGACACCGAGATGGCGATGGGCGAGGACCTATTCTGGGTCGCCTCGCCCGAGATCGCCGCAAAACAGATCGCTCGGGCGATCCGCAAACGTCGCGACCACGTCTACGTCACGCGGCGCTGGCGACTCGTCGCCTGGTTCCTGAAAGCGATGCCCGAGTCGATCGTTCGTCGCGTGATTTCGTAGACGGCGACCAACGCAGCGATTCAAGGCGGATCTGGCGATGCATCCGGCGTTCGTCTCCGGAACGACATTTGAAAAGACCTTTGCCGACAACTTGTGTTTTCATTGTCATGACCCTTCCCTCCCTTCGTTCCCTCCGGACGTTCATTCTGTCGCCCACAACGTTTTTCGACGAGCGTCCGCCCGCCGAAACGCTCCTGATCGCGGCGGGAATCGTCGTCGTCTTCGCAGTTTGCCTCGCCGGGGCAGTCGTGCTCTTCGGATCGATACTCGCTGGATCGGTCGACGCCACGGTGACGATGGACAACCCGGACCGACCGCCCGAGTGGGTGTGCAACCAGCACGGAGACGATCCGGACTCGATACTCGCCGAAAACTGCGATGAGCCCGAAACGATCGATCGAGACGCCGGCGCGCTGTTGCAAGAGGAGATACAAGGGTACGCCATCGTCGCGCTGGTGTCGCCGTTCGTCCTGTGGCTCGTCGGCGGGATTGTACTGTTTGCCGCCGGCCGACTCGCAGGTGGAACGCCGACCGTCCCGGGATCGTTCGCGCTCGCGGGCTGGGCGGCGGTACCGGAGTTTGCTCGGCTCGCCGCGGTGCTTGTCGGTTTCTGGTACGTCTTCAGGAACGTGACGATCACCGATCCCGAATCGGAGGCGGCCGTGTTGGAGAACGCGATCGCCTCGCTCGATCCGATCCTGCTGATCCTCTCGCTGCTTACCCTCGCCTGGCAGTGGTACCTGCTTGCTGGGGGACTCTCCCGGGAGGCGAACGTTTCCTGGCCGTCCGCCGCGGTCGCGGTCGGCATTCCGCTGGCTATTTTCGGCGTCTTCAGCGTTTTCTGAGCCGAGTGTCGTTCAAATCAATTTATCCCTCATCCCTCGAGAAACCGCTCTCGAACCGCGAGCGCCAACTCCGTCCCGTAGTGATCGACCAGTGGACGGAACGCCTCGCCGAGCGCGCGCATACACTGACCGGCCGACGGATACTCGAGTTGGTCCGCGACGGTCGTGGCGTCTCGGCCCTGTAGGACACGCAACACGAGGAGGCGCTCCTGTCGAGCCGTCAGATCGACCGAATCGGGGCGCTCGACGAGGTACCGAACCGCGAGGGCGCGGAACGGGCCAGGGTCGACGTCGAACAGGCCCGGACCGTAGGCCGCGCCGGCGACGATCCGCCACTCGTACTCGATGAGATCAAGTGTTGGCGGAGCGTCCTCGTCGACGCTCTGCAGTGCAGCACGGGCAACGTCCGGATCGAGATCCGTGAGCCGGTCCGAACAGACCGCGGCGAACCGGCGGGCGAACCGGATTGCGTGACGGTCGTGGAGCGCCCGTCCAACGTCGCTCGTCGGCGCGAGCATGAGCGTCGAGTACTCGCCGCTCGCGTCGTTTCGCGTCGTCGAAAGGTGGACCGTTCGGTAGCCGTTCTCGCGCCAGAACGCGAGCAGCTCCGGCGTCGCGCCGAACCCGGTGCCGAGCCAGTCCAAGTCGTCTTCGAACTCCGTCTGCAGACGTCTGAGAAGAAGCGAGCCGAAACCGCGCGAGCGAACCGCGTGATGCGTCGCGATTCGGACGACGCGGAGGCCGGCCGCCTTCGCCGCTTCTTCGTCTCGAAGTTGGCTCGTAAGTACGTCGGGGAGCATATTTCCCCGAACGCGGCCGCCCTCGTACATTGTCGCTCGCGTCGCCCTCGAGAGATTTCCCTCTCGCGCTACCAGGGCCACGCTGACGACGTGACCATCGTGCACTAACGCGCGGGCATCGAGATTGGGTGCGTCGAGTAGTCGCGCAAGATCGTTCGGCTCGGTGCGGTAATGTGCCAGAACGAGCAGGCCGAAGACCTCGCGCAGGAACCGCTCGTCGGCGAGTAACTCGTCGGGATCGAGCCGGCGGTACTCGACCGTCCCGGGTTCGGCGCTGGTTACGAGCGACTCGACCGGCGGCCGCGCGTCGAGCAACAGGGCGCGAAAGGCCCACACCTCGACGGGATCTCCCGCCGCGTACCGGATCGGTTCGACGAGCGTGCAGTCGACGACGTCGTGGTCGCTCTCGGCGAGTCGATCACGGAACCGAACAGAGAAGCCCCGCCCGGCCCCCTCGTATCCGTGAATCGTCGTTGCAAACGCGATGCGGTCGGCCACGAGCAGTGATTCGAGCGTCGAGACGGACAGTGCGGCCGCTTCGTCGACGATGACTACGTCGAACTCGCCGAGTCGATCGATAGCGTCGTCCGGTTCGGAAAAGGAAACACAGCCATCAGCGCCCGTCTCGAGACGGCGCGAGTCCCTGTTAGCGGGTTCGCCGAGCGTTTCACAGAGTTCTTCGGCGCGATCGAACGCCTCCCGTGTGTTTCGCCATTTGGGGGCAGTGAAGAGGACGTCCGCACCGTCCGCGGCGAACGCACCTGCCGCCAGCCCTGCCGCGCTCGATTTCCCGCGACCGCGGTCGGCCTCGAGGACGACGGCCTGCTGCTTCGTCGCCCGACTACCCCGTCCGTCACCGTCCACCGCGAGCGACTCGAAGGCAGCGACGGCGTCGACCTGATCGTTCGTCAGGCAGGCCTCGTATGTCTCGATCGGAAAGTGGTGGTCCGGCGGTATCGCCTCGAGTGAGTGACTCTGCTGCTGATCCGACAGCCGTGGTGCCGGGTTCGTCAGACCGTCGTCCTCGATGTGTTCTCTCTCGAGGTCGACGATCGCGACGCCGCGGTGGGCGCGAAGTGTTTCGACGAGACGTCGCCTGAACCGGCCAGTAACGTCCGACAGCGCAAACGGCGGAACGGCGATCGACTCGGCGAACTCGCCTCGGCGGTCGGGCCACTCTTCGAGTTCGGACGTTAGGAGGACGAGCAGACCGCCCCCATCGACAGTTCCGACGACTTTACCGAGCGCGTTCGGACGGAGTCCCTCGTGGGCGTCGAGGACCACGATATCGCGTGTCGTTCCAAGTAGCTCGCCTGCGTTCGCCTGCGGAAGTTGCTCGCAGCGAAGCCGGTCCGCGGGACCGACGAGCGTCGTGTCCGTAATCGCGACCGGCAACGCGTCGAGAACGGATTCGAGGGCGTCGTACCCCCGCTCGCGGTCGCCGGCGAGCACCAACAGCCGGCGCTCGTTCGTTCGTTTCGCTTCCGCCGCGAGCGACCCGGCGAGGCCGGCGACGTCCCCGTTCATGGTCGATACTCCTGGGGGTCACGACCAAGATACTGTCGCTCGCTCGGTCAGGATTCCGGCAAAGATTTTGTGCAGTGGTGTCGGTTAGTATCTGGAAAGTTACAATTACTTCCGCGGCGTACCACCAACTGGGACGTGTCGAGACTGAAACCCAGAGGGCGTTCAGAATCGACCGCCGTCCCACGGGAGAGAGTCATGGCATCTGAAGACACACAAAACGAACTCGAGGAGATGCTCGGACTGGTACCGAGCTGGATCGACGCGCTGCCGGACGTAGCCGGCGATCACGCCTGGGGAATGGTTCGCGACCTGCAGTTCGACGAGACGACGCTGAGCCAGCGCGAGAAGGCTCTCGTCGGCCTCGGGGCTGCGACGGCAATCCAATGTCCCTACTGTACCCACTTCCACACGGCGGAAGCTGAAATGGACGATGTCACCGAGACGGAACTGTCCGAAGCGATCGGCATTGCCAGTGACGTCCAGTACTTCTCGTCGGTCCTTCACGGCGCACAAGTCGACTACGACGAGTTCGTCGAGGAAACGGCCGACATCGTCGACCACGTCGAGAACCAGCAAGCGGCGGCACCGAGTGACGACTAACCGAAAAGCGTGCACAACCACACCTATTTTCCCACCGAAGTTGGTTCGACGAATCGTGAGAGATCCGTGCGGAGCGATCACACGCCTTCGACCGTTTGAACACGCTTTTAAGGGGGGCAGCGCAACTCCGTAGTACACCCTACGCGGGGTTGATGATGCTCCTAGCCTCACAGGACTTCCGCCGAAATCGATTCGGCACGGGGTACCCAGTGCCCCGGACGGCAGGGGAGCGCGAGCCCACGCGTAGGAGAGGTGAACAACCATGTCAGTCTACGTCAATACCGACATCCCAGCCGACCTCGCAGATGACGCCCTTGAGGCGCTCGAGGTCGCACGAGACACAGGCCGAGTAAAGAAAGGAACCAACGAAACCACGAAGGCGATCGAGCGAGGTAACGCCGACCTCGTCTACGTCGCCGAAGACGTCTCGCCCGAAGAGATCGTCATGCACATCCCCGATCTCGCCGACGAGAAGGGGATTCCAGTCGTCTTCATCGAGACCCAGGACGACGTCGGTCACGCCGCCGGCCTCGAGGTCGGCTCGGCCGCCGCCGCGATCGTCGATACCGGCGAAGCCGGCGACGACGTCGAAGACATCGCCGACAAGGTCGAGGACCTCGACTGAGGTGATCAGAGATGAGTGCTGAAGAGGAAGAAAGCGGCTCCACGCCCGCCGAGGTCATCGAGATCGTCGGCAAGACCGGCATGCACGGTGAAGCCATGCAGGTCAAATGCCGGATCAAGGAGGGCGAGAACCAGGGACGTATCATCACCCGAAACTGCCTCGGACCGGTCCGCGAAGGGGATATACTCCAGCTTCGCGAGACCGCCCGCGAGGCCGACTCCATCGGAGGTCAGTAACCAATGGTCGAGAAACGCACCTGCGACTATACGGGCGAAGAGATCGAGCCCGGCACGGGCATCATGTACGTCAAAAACGATGGCAGCGTGCTCCACTTCGTCGACTCGAAGGCGGAGAAAAACTACAAGCTCGGTCGCGAACCGCGCGACTTAGAGTGGACCGAAGAAGGTCGTCGCGGCAAGGGTCCGGCCCAGGCCGACACGCCAGCCGACGAAACGGCTGATCAGGACGACGTCGTCGAAGCCGAGGACGACGAGGACCTCGCCGAAGAGACCGATGTCGCCGAGGACGACGAGGAGGACGTACCCGCCGGGGACGAGACGGTCGACGAGACCGAATCTGATGCAGACGAGGACGCCGAACCAGCGGCCGACGCCGCTGACGAGGAGAGTGAGGCCTGAATGAGCGAGCACGAACGCACCTTCGTAATGGTCAAACCCGACGCCTTCGCGCGCGGACTCGTCGGCACGGTCATTTCCCGACTCGAAGAGCGCGGGCTCAAACTCGTCGGGATCAAGGTCGAAACCATGCCTCGCGAACGGGCCGAGGAACACTACGGTGAGCACGAGGACAAGCCGTTCTACGACGACCTCGTTGATTTCATCACCTCCGGTCCCGTCGTTCCGATGGTCTGGGAAGGACAGGACGCAACCCGTCAGGTCCGCCAGATGATCGGCGAGACCGACCCGCTCGAGGCCGACCCCGGAACGATCCGGGGCGACTACGCACTCGACCTCGGTCGCAACATCGTCCACGCCGCCGACCACGAGGACGAAGGCGCGAACGAACGCGAAATCGCGCTTCACTTCGACGAGGACGAACTCACCGACTACGACCAGCACGACGCCGAGTGGCTCTACGAGTAACTCGCTCGACAGCTCACTACGTCGCTTTGTCGCGTTCTTTCTGGCAGTTTTGTATTATAGAACAGTCTGCCGGATTTCGTCGTTTACTGTCCAGTTCTGACTGGGGTAGTTATACTCGCGGAAATTATACACTCATATAAGACAGGTATAGTTCTAGGTAGACGTAACATCTAATGTGTCGGCTGCAGTAGACGGCGTTGGTGGTTTCGAATGGTAACTTACGGTAGGTGGTCAGTGAATGCGTGAAACAGAGAGCGAACCGGCAGCGCTTTCCGCCGATACGACCCCGTCGCTCGACCTCGTTTTCGACATTCTCTCGAACCGTCGTCGCCGGTACGTGCTGTATTACCTCTACGAACAGCCGGACGGCGTCGCGACAGTCGAAGAAGTGACGAACAACGTTACGACGCTCGAACGTCGCAGTACCGAACCAAATTCAGTGGCTCATCCCAAAGCACAAACGGGACAGATTCGAACGGAACTTCAACACATACATCTTCCAAAGCTCGAGGATGCCGGCGTTCTCGAACACGACCAACGAAGCGAGACGGTCCGATACTGGACACAACCATCGCTCGAAGAATGGCTTGAACACGCACACCACAAGGAAGTATCGTGATCGGATCCGACGCATCGACCACCGACGCTGACCGCTGAAAGGTTTAACACGAAGTTCGTCGTGAGTTCGGATGGACTCCGCGGATCACCGACTGTACTGTGAGTTATGAGGTGTGATATCGTTTCACTCCTCAACACTTAACAGGAGCAATACCAATACGGTAAACAGGTGTCTTCCATGACTGACCACGAACTTCCACCACTTCCGTACGATTACGACGCACTGGAGCCATCGATTTCCGAACAAGTCGTCACCTGGCATCACGACACGCACCACCAGGGGTACGTAAACGGCCTCAACTCGGCCGAAGAGACCCTCGCGGAGAACCGCGAGTCGGGCGAGTTCGGCTCGACGCCGGGCGCGCTCTCCAACGTCACCCACAACGGCTGTGGACACTATCTCCACACGCTGTTCTGGGAGAACATGTCCCCCGACGGCGGCGGCGAACCCGAAGGCGACCTCGCCGACCGTATCGAGGAGGACTTCGGCTCCTACGAGGGCTGGAAGGGCGAGTTCGAGGCCGCAGCCGGCGCCGCCGGTGGCTGGGCACTGCTCGTATACGACCCGGTCGCAAAGCAACTGCGCAACGTCGCAGTCGACAAACACGACCAGGGCGCACTCTGGGGCTCGCACCCAATCCTCGCACTCGACGTCTGGGAGCACTCGTACTACTACGATTACGGTCCAGACCGCGGCGAGTTCATCGACGGCTTCTTCGAGGTCGTCAACTGGGACTCGGCCGCCGAAGAGTACGAGAAGTGCCTCGACCACTTCGAGTAAGCGACGAGCCAGTCGATCCCGATTTTTCTGTGACCGCTACTGGATAGCGGTTGCACTACCGAAATTGGAACGAACGATTTAGGCCCCGGAAGCCGAGAGACCCAATAGATGCCAGTTCCCAAATCCGAGTTCGACAATCTCCCACCGTGTGATTTCTACACGCCGGCAGAGCTTTTCGAGGACGACCAGATGTACACGGTCTACGAGATCGCTCGCCTTCTGCAAGGACTCGACGCCGACGCCGATATCGACCGCGAGACCGAGGACATCCTGATCGACTGGGCGATTCCGTGGATCATGACGAATGCTGACGATCTTGTAGTCGCCGAGCCGCGAGACGAGGACGAGCCAGGGTACTACGGACTGAAAGAGTAGCTGTTCTCACGACGTTCATCCGAGACGTTCATTCTCTGACGAACTACCGTTCGTCACTGTCGAGCACGCGGATCTGATCGCCCCGTACCGTCACCGGAATCGGAACCGTCGCCTCGTACAGTTCGACGGTGACCTGATCTTTGCCTTCGTCGATGCGTTGGACCTGCGCCTTCTCGCCTTTGAACGGACCGGCGATGAGCTCGACGATGTCTCCCTCGGCGATCCCTTCGACGTCCGGCTTCGGCGAGAGGAAGTGCTCCACTTCCGAAATGTCGGACTTGCCGGGGACCATGCTCCGTGCGTGGGGAATGTCTTCGAGCACGCGGCTCAAGACAGCGTCACCGTCGGCTTCGACCATCACGTACGAAGTCAACGAGTCGGGCGCGAGCGCGGCGTGGATTTCGGACTCCTCGCGGTTGATGATCATGTCCGCGACGGTTCGCTCCTGGCTCGCCGTCGTTTTGACTGCGTAGATTCCCATCAGATGCCCCCGGTCAGCAACAGCATTATTGCTCCGATGATGAATCCGATGAATCCGACGAGCAGGATGCCCGCGCCGGCGATCTTCGACACCTGTAGGAACTCCTCAGTCGTGGGTGTGGTTGCCATCTTCAACACCCGAACGTACGAGGTGAGGTCGTACGGAACGTCCATATCTGTCTATTCACTGTCCGTCGTCTTTTATCTGTCTTTCGTGTCCGCCGAGCGATCGAACCAACGGTGGGTCAGAATGTCGATGGTAGAGGAGTTGTGACGGCCCGTAATGCGGAGTATGGGGCTTCGAACCGGTCGACCACCGCGTTCCCGTCGAGACGACAGCCTGCGCAGGCCAAACGCCGGTCAGCGACACTGCTCGGAAGCCGACGTTGCACTCGCCTGGGCGATAATCAACTCGCTCGAGTACGACGTGTGCATGTTATGGCCGAAGACGACACCGACAGGGCAGACGAGTACGAGGCAGAACGGGAAGCAGAGATCGAAGACGAACTCGAGCGGGTCGATCGCGATCCCGACGAGGTCGACGACGGGGACGACACCCTCGGAACCCAGAACGCACCGCGCGAGGAGGACGAGGAACTCGACGATCTGGAGGAGGCAGAGGAAACCTGACCTGAACTTTGTTCAGGTCGCGCCGTCGGCCATCGTGCGTGCCTCCATCACTGGACCGCTGGAAGCACCTCGTTTTCGTAGAACTCGACGAACTCCGCCTGGTTCGACCCGATCTGATGGATCGTGACGCGATCGAACCCAGCGTCGACGTACTCCTGAATCGTCTCGACGTGCTCGTCGGGATCGGCCCCGCAGGTGACCAACTCCGCGATATCGTCCTGTGAAACGGCCTCGGTTGCCTGTTCGAAGTGAGCGGGCGTCGGGAGCTCCCACAGGAGTTCACCGGGGAGGCCCTCCTGGGGCCAGAGTTCGTGCGCCCGTTCGATCGCAGCCTGTTCGTCCTCGTCGTAACAGACGGCAACCTCGCCGTACGTCGGTTTTCCATCGCCGCCGGCGGACTCGAACGCCTCGACGAGGTCCGCGTCGGGACGGACCGCGATGAGCCCGTCGCCAAACTCGCCCGCGGCGCGGGCCGTCTTGGGACCGTCGGCGGCGACCGGGATTGGGGGCAGTTCCTCGGGGAGCGTGTAGATTTTGGCGTTTTCGACGGTGTAGTAGTCTCCGTCGTAGCTCGTCGTCTCGCCCTCCCAGAGGGTGCGGATGATATCGATCGCTTCCTTGAGCATCCCGAGTCGGACGTCGTGCTCCGGCCAGCGGTGGCCGAGGATGTGCTCGCTCAGGTTTTCGCCGGTGCCGACCCCGAAGAAGAATCGGCCGTCGAGTTGCGTTCCGGCGGTCGCGGCCGCTTGTGCGACGATGGCCGGGTGAATCCTGGTGGTCGGACAGGTGACGGCAGTCCCCAGTCGCAGGTCCTCAGTTGCCTGCGAGATGGCGCCGATCACGTTCCAGACCATCGGGCTCTCGCCCTGTCTCGAGGTCCAGGGATGGTAGTGGTCGGAGACCATCGCGAAGTCGAACGCCGATTCGTCGACGAGTTGAGCGTACGAGACGAGGTCGTCGGGTCCGTGCAGTTCGGTGACGAGTTTGTGGCCGATTTCAGTCATGGGTATCGAACGCTCTCGGACGTTTCGTTCGTGTTCGACCACGGTGGTGTCCTTAGTCGGACGCCCTGCATCTTCGTCGGACCGAACGCCGTGGATCGAAACGGATCACGGAAGGTCGACGTCGGGCCGCGAGTCGAGGGTCAGCTCGACCGTTTCCTGCTCGCCGTCGCGGACGATATCGATGGTGATCGTTTCGTCGGGCGCGGTCTCGAGCGCGAGCATCGACGAGAGCCGTTCCTCGTTCGGGATCTCCTGGTCGTCGATCGCGGTGATCACGTCGCCACCGGTCTGTACCACGTCGCCGTCGATAGTTATCGATTCGGTCGCGGCTTCGAGGACGCCGTCGGCGGGTGCGTCCGAAACGACGTCGACGATCAACACGCCCTGTGCTTCGTCCAAGTCGTTCGCTTCGGCGACCTGGGGTCCGACAGGTTGGACGCTCACGCCCATGTACGGGTGGTCGTACTCCCCGTCTTCGATCAGCGCGGGGACGACCCGATTCGCCAGCAGCGCGGAGATCGCGAACCCGATCGTCTGTCCCGCACCGGCGAAGACGACGCCGAGGACGTCGCCGTCGAGACTGACGAGCGGCCCGCCGCTGTTGCCGGGGTTGACCGGCGCGTCCGTCTGAATGGCCGCCGGGATCGAAAAACCGGTCGGACTCGGTAGCGAGCGGTCGGTCCCGCTGACGATCCCCTGTGAGATCGACGCGTCGAGCCCAAGCGGATTGCCGAGTGCGAGGACCTCCTGTCCGATCACCGGCTCCGCCTCGGTGAACGAGAGCCCGGTTGCGATATCGGGAACGTCGTCGATATCGATGACGGCGAGGTCGCTGTGTGCGTCCGATCCGACGACCTCCCCGGTCCGCCACGCTTCGTTTCTGAACTGGAGTTCGACCTCGTCGGCGTCGCCGGCAACGTGGTCGTTCGTGACGACGTATCCGTCGTCGATGACGAATCCTGACCCAAGGCCCGCACCCATCGGGTCGTCGTCGCCGACGAGGCTAACGAGGACGACGTCGTCGATGATCTCGTCGTAAATTTCTGCGTACTGACTGGCCGCCGCTTCGTCCTGTCCACTCGCCGCGAGCCCGGACTGTTCGGCGGTGCCCGTCTCAGTTGCGCCCACCCCGCCGGTTGCGACGAGTCCCGTGACTGTCCCGCCGGAAAGCCAAAGCAATCGCCTTCGAGAGAGCTGTCTCCGATTCGGTGACACGCGGAGTTCCACCGCGACGAGCGTATTAAATCTCACACCGGCACGAGCGGTTTCCCACAGAATTCGGCCGGACGACTGGTCGCCGTCGATACGACTGAACCGACACCCGTAGATCGAACCCGGACGCTGCTGGCAGGCGTTTATTGACGTCGCCACCGAATGTATCTACCGAGCGACGAACTCGATTTCCGACCAGATCCGAACGAAATCCGATTTGAACGACCGAGTTTGACGGACCGACGAACCCCCCTGTTCACATGGATTACCCACCGCTTCGCGACTACGGTATCATCGGCAACGACGATCGCTGTGCCCTCGTGAACCGCCAGGGCTCGATCGACTGGTGTTGCTTTCCACACCTCGAGTCACCGAGCGTCTTCGCTCGCATCCTCGATGCAAACAGCGGCGGACACTTCGCCGTCGCCCCGACTGACGAGTACGAATCGAGTCATCAGTACGTCGACCGGACGAACGTCCTCGAAACGACGTTCGAGACCCAACGCGGGCAGGCGACCGTAACCGACTTCATGCCGAATCGACTCGACGAGCCGAGAGACGAACGGTTCCAGCAGGCGATCTATCGCCGTCTCGAATGCGACCGTGGACCCGTCGAGTTGGCGGTCGAGTTCGAACCGCGGTTCGACTACGCCCGCGCGGAGCCGACGTTCGAGGCTGTCGATGACGGTATCGTCGCGACGCGCGCCGATGAGGGCGGTGCCAACGATGACAGCGTCCGGACCGCAACCAACGAGCGACTGTTCGTAAACGGCGAGTGTGACCTCACCGTCGACGAGGATGCCTCGGCAGTGACAGGGACCGTTTCGCTCGACGCAGACGATCATCAGTGGCTCTGCGTGCAGTACGGTGGACAGGACCCGCTCGTCTCGACCGATCGCGAGCAGGTCTTCGACGAGACGAAACGGTACTGGCGGGAGTGGCTCGGGGCCCGCGAGGAGGTTCCGGAGTCGCTCCCCGAGCGGTGGCACGAGATGGTCGTCCGCTCCGAACTCGTGTTGAAACTGCTGATCCATCACGAAACGGGAGCGATCCCGGCCGCAGCGACGACCTCCATCCCCGAGGAGCTTGGCTCCGACCGGACCTGGGACTACCGGTACAACTGGATTCGCGACGCGAAGTTCACCGTCCAGGCGCTCCACGATACGGGTCACAGACAGGAGGCACAGGAGTACTTCGACTGGTTCCTCGACATCGCCCGAACCAGCCCCGAGGAGATCACCCCGCTATATGGGCTTCACGGAAAAGACGGCGACGGAATTGAGGAACAAACGCTCGACCACCTCGCCGGGTACCGAGAGACCGGCCCCGTCAGGATCGGCAACGCCGCCGCAACGCAGAAGCAACTCGACGTGTACGGGACGATCGTTCAGGCGATCTACGAGACGATCCAGTTCGAGCGAGAGACCGCCATCGACGACGAGTGGGACGCGATCAGGGACATCGTCGACTACGTTTGTGCCCACTGGGACGAACGCGACGCTGGCATCTGGGAGTTTCGCGACGAGCACCGTCACTTCCTTCACTCGAAACTGCTGTGCTGGGTCGCACTCGACCGCGGGATCGCCATCGCGACCGAAAACGAGTTCGATGCACCGCTTTCGCGCTGGGAGGACGAACGCGATGCGGTCCGCGAGGCGATCGAGGAACGCGGCTACAGCGAGCAAGCGGACAGTTTCGTCCAGCACTTCGAGACCGACGAGGCGCTCGATGCGACCGCGCTCTTAATCCCGATTTTCGAGTTCCTTCCGCCCGACGACGACCGCGTGCAAGCGACGATCGACGCCGTCATCGACCGGCTGACGACCGATGACGGCCTCGTCGTCCGATTCGTCGACAGCGATATCCGCAAGGACGAGACCGAGGCGTTTCTGCTCTGTTCGTTCTGGCTCATCGACGCGCTCGTCCTCTCGAACCGCCTCGAGCGCGCTCAGGACTACTTCGAGAACGTCCTCGAGTACGCGAGCCCGCTCGGGCTGTACGCCGAGAAGATAGATCCCGACAGCGGGGAGCTACGCGGTAACTTCCCGCAAGCGTTCTCTCACCTCGGGCTGATAAACAGCGTGACGTATCTGACGCGCGCACTGGAGGCCGACAGCGACGTCACGCCGGCGGATTTTCACCCGGAAAACGTCGAGACGCTGTTTCGACGCGGCGATGTCGATACCTGATCGGTCGGTTATCCCTCGTCGACGAGTCGGTCGAGCGCGGATGGAACCTCGTCGACGGTGGTCTCGAGTAACCGCCTCGTCTCGAAGACGGCTCGCTTTTCTGCCGTTCGGCGCTCGATCGCGCGCGGTCCGACAGCGAACTCGATCCGCGTCACGCCCTCGGCCGGACTCGACCGACCGAGAACCGTCACGGGGCCGATCTCTCGCGTGTTCCTGACGTGGGTCCCGCTACAGGCGGCGACGTCCCAGCGCTGCTCGGTGCCGACGGGCGTCGGCGACGGACCACCGTTGTCGTCTTCGCTCCCGATCGTGACGATCCGGACGCGTCCCTTCTCGACCGCGTCGCCCGCAGTCGCCTCGTCGAACGTGATTTTGTCGCGCTCTCGTGCATCGGCGATCGGTACGTCGTCCCAGGTGACCGGGCGCGACTCCCAGACGACGCGGTTTCCCAGTTCGTTCAACTCGACCAGCACCGCGTCGTCGACCGCAGCCGTTGTTTCGAGGTCGAGGTGAACGACGTCCTCGGCGATGTCGAGTCCGCCGTACTCGACCTCGGGGAGCAATCGACGAGCAGCGCCGTAGAGGGCGTGTCCGGCAGTGTGAGCGCGCATGCAGTACATCCGAAACGCCCAGTCGACCGAACACAGCACGCGCCGCCCCGCCGTAAATGACGGCGCTTCAGCTAGCACGTGGACCGGCTCGCCGTCGACGAGTTGGACGTCTGCGACCTCGGTGTCGCTAATCGTCCCGCGGTCGGACGGCTGACCGCCGCTTTCTCCGTAGAAGTAGCTGCGATCGAGCCACACCTGTCGCCCGTCGACTGCCGTCACTTCGGTTTCGAATCGCGTGGTGTACGGCTCCGCTGGCGCCCGTTGCCCACTCATCGGTTTCACTCTGTGGGCAGCTATTAAAAGTCTGCTCGCCGACCGGCGGATGAACCCGGCTTCGGCTGGCGATCGGAGCCCAGATGCCGACGCTGTCCGCCTTACTCCGAGAGCGACACGTCCAAACGGTCCTCGAGCGCTTCGATCAGGCCGCCGCCGACGCCAGCCTGGGTCGCCCGCCCCTGTTCGATCGCGAGGAGATCCTGCTCGCGCGCACCGAGCTCCTCGGCGAGTTCCTCGCGCTGGAGTCCGGCGTCCCGGCGCGCCTCGACGAGCGCCTCGCCGTAGTCGGAGACGAGATACGGGAGCGGATCGTCGTCGTAGTTCGTCCCCTCTTTCTCCCAGTGTTCGGAGTCGCCGTCCCAGACCGGGTTCGCCTTCGCGACGTTCTGGGCCGCCTTCTGCTTTCGGCTGGGCTCGTCGTCGGATTGCCCGCTTGTCCCGCTCGTGCTCGACGGACCGCCGCCTCGGTCTCCGCCACGCGTCTGCGTGTCGTCGTGGGGCGCACAGTCCGGACAGACCTCGAGTTCGGCACCGGCGACCGATGCGAGCGTGAGCGAATCGCTCTCGGCACCACAGAGCTCACAGTTCGTCCCGCCGCCGCCGGCGGACGAACCCGTCGAATACTTTGCCATGGTACGATTTGGCACCTGCGACATTTTAACGCTCCGTTCGACCGTTTCCGTGTGACAACGCCGCAGTCGCAAGCACAAAGGAAAGGGCTTTTATAATCACGCTGGATACGATTGAGTGCAGACAAAGACACAGCGAGCGTGGGTAGCCAAGCCAGGCCAACGGCGCAGCGTTGAGGGCGCTGTCCCGTAGGGGTCCGCCGGTTCGAATCCGGTCCCACGCATATTTTGTGACGAACAAATTCGTGAGTCACAACTATCGAACGAACGGATTCGAAGCAGGGAGCGCCTCTGGCGCGACCGTGGTTCGAATCCGGTCCCACGCATCGCACAGCGGGTTTCCCGCTACCAACGATGCAGGTGATTTCCCTTCGTGGACATCACAGCGGTACAGCGCGGAAGCCCATCCACTTTAGCGTCCCCAGAACACTTCGCGTTCTGGTGTGCCAACCAGAAATTTTTCAATTTTTGGTGACGGTGGGGGGAAGCGCGTAAGCACCTTGGAACAGTCTACCAATAACAGCATTTCTGACTCCCAACCTATTCAAAACATTAATAAGAGTAAGTTATTATTGTATATTATATGGCGTGGGAAATAACTCGAACGGTTCGGGTTCGGCTTGATGTACCCGAGGACCGCAAGGACGACCTCCACGCCACTAACACCACGTTCCAGTATTGTGCCAATCGCACGGCAGAGTGGGCGTGGAGGTATCCCGAGGACAACTGTGTGACCAGCAAAAACGAAGCCGAAAACGCGATATACGACGACCTTCGGGAAGAAACCGACTACCTTCACGCGAATCTCGTTCAGAAAGCTATCAAACGCGCTACCGACGATATTGAGAATTGTGTTGACCGACTTGCAGAGGAAGAGTCCACGAGTCAACCGGAATACAACACGTTCAGTATCGTCTACGATAAGCGAGCGGCCACATACTACCGTGACAAGGTGAGTCTCGCAACCGTCAACGGCAGGGTTGAATGTGAGTACGACTTACCCGACGATCCGGAAGGCACACCACACGGTGAATTCCTGCTGAACGAAGACTACGACTTTTCAACCAGCACTGTCCACTACGACAGCGAAACCGACGAGTTCTACCTGCACGCAGCGATGAAACGCGAAATCGACGCTTCCAGTCCTGAGAAAGCCGAGCATTCGAACGTGCTTGGCGTGGACTGTAACGTCGACGACCACATCGCCGTGACCTCGACAGGGAACTTCATCGGTAACGCCGACTATCTTAACCACCAGCGCCATGAGTTCGAAAAGCGGCGTGCCAGCCTCCAACAGACCGGGACACGAAGCGCCCACCTGACCTACCAGCGCATCGGTGACAGGTTCGGCAGGTGGAGTAAAGACTCCTTCCACCAGTGTTCCAACGCAATCGTTGCTGAAGCCCAGCGGCACGGCTGCACGCATATTGCGTTCGAGAACCTGAAGCAGATCCGTGACCGGATCAGCGACGACAAGAAATTCCAGCAGTGGGCGTTCCGCGAGCTTCAGGAACAAACAGCGAACAAAGCGGAGATGGCTGGTATTGCGGTTGAGAAAGTCGAACCTTCCTACACGAGCCAACAATGCTCGAAGTGTGGGTGTACGCTGGAAAGAAACCGTGACGGACAACACTTCGCCTGCCTTGACTGTTCCTACACGGCAAACGCAGACTACAACGCAGCGAAGAACGTGGCGCGGAAACTGGCGTTGAAACTCCAGCGAGGGCAGAAGTCCCCCGCTGGAGGGGCATTCTGTCAGTACGCCCTGAAGTCGGGAACAATGACCGTGAGCGCTACTGAAGTGGCGTCCGATACGTTCGTATCGGCAGAACGGGAGTCCACCGACAAGCCAACCGCTTCAGCGGTTGGTAGCTGACCCACGCATAATTCTACTGAAACAACACCGAACAGCGATGGTGTCCGACCAGTCGCTCGAGTCAGGACCGTTCGAGAGCGGGATTTCCTCGACAGAAACCACTTTCTTCGCCGAGTCGAACGTCCGAACATGGAGTACGTCTCGCGAGAACGCGTCCGTCCGCTCGCTGCGGTCTTGAGTGTCGTTTCGCTGGGAGTGGTATTTGCGGCCGCGGGCGGACAGATTCCGCAGTCGATGGTCCCCGACACGCCGCAGTGGATCCTCGATCTGATCCCCCACGTAAATGTCGCGATCAGCGCGACGGCGATCGGAACGATCGCGGTCGGCTGGCGAGCGATTCGGCGCGGTGCGGTCGACCGCCACCGCGCGGCGATGCTCGCCTCGTTCGGCCTGTTTGCGGCGTTTCTCGTCCTCTATCTCTACCGGCTCGTCGCGACCGGCGGGCCGCAGCCGTTTCCCGGACCGGATCCCGTCTATCAGTTCGTCTACCTGCCGATACTCGCGGTCCACATCCTCCTCGCAGTCATCTGTATTCCAGTCCTCTACTACGCATTGCTGCTCGCGTTCGCGTACCCCGTCGACGAGCTTCGCCGGACCAGTCATGCCCGACTCGGGCGGATCGCTGCGAGCCTGTGGCTGATCTCGTTCACGCTGGGCATCGTCGTTTACGCGCTCTTACACGTCGTGTACTGACCAGTTAGCGATAAAATCTGGCTCGTCTATTAGTTGGCCGTTGACGCGGTACTTCTTCCGGAGTGTTCACGTGCTGGTTGAAGCTTCAACCGTGCGGCCGTCGTACCCGGTAACCGATGACCGAAGAACACGATCACGATTTGCCAACTGACGAACTCGAAGACGAGTTCGAACGCATCGACGAGATAGACGCCCAGCAGCCGATCGAGACGGCCGCTTCGATGGTAACCGAGAATCTGCGCCGCGACACGGTTTCCCTTGCCGGCGGCGGACTTCTGGTCCTGTCGGCGCTCCGGTCGGCTGTCCGTGGACAGCTCCGCGCGATTCCGAAAGGGATCGTCGGGGCAGTCCTCGTGCAGTACGGGCTTCGCGAGCGCCAGTCCAAGGAGGAATCGACGTTCGATTCCCTGTCACCGGACCGCGAAGCAGACGAGTCGACGGCGAGCAGCGACGACGCGGGCTCGCGGATCGAATTCACTAAGGACACAGAGGGGACCGAGCCGCGGTCGAAACCCGATATCGATGGCGAGGACGATCCACGTCGGCGAACCGACGATGAGAGCGTCTCGATCGACGTCTCTGACACGGCAATGGCCGACGAGACCGGCGAGGCGACTGGTCCTGATCCGGAACAGGCACAGCCAGTCCAGACCGACTCGATCGAACCCGAGGAGACGCCGGACGAGGATTCGTCCCGTCTGGATGACGAGGAGACGATGGACGACGACGAGTCAGATGCCGATGAAACTGACGTCGAGTCCGACGCCGACGTGGACGACAGTAACGAAAGCGAGTGATCCACGCGCTGGCGTGAGCCGTGTCGGCTACGAGCAGCCGCCGTCGAGCGTTTCGGCGACGGCGATAGCCGTCCCGTCGTCGAACGCCTCGTCGACGTAGACCGAGTAGTACTGGTCGTCACACGACCACTGGAGTTCGATCCCCTGCCTTGTCGTTTCGATCGAGCCCGTCGTGCCGTCGATCCTGATCGGATCGCCGTCGGTCGCGAACTCGCGGGCTCCGTCACCGGTGGTCACGGATATCGTTCCCGCCTCGCCGCGGTAGAACAGCGACACCTGCGTTCGCTCCTCGTCGGGGAACTCGTACCGACTGACGTCGTCGAGTTCGACGTTCTCGGGTAGCGACTCCTCGTCGGCTTCGGCGACGTCAAACGGAACGGTTGCATCCGCATCGTCGGCTGTCTCGTAGTCTTCGATTGACGGAAGCGCGATCTCCTCACTGTTATCGGCGCTAGCCGCCGAGTCCGTCGGTTCGTCGAACTCGAACAGCCCGTCCTCGAGTTCGGATTCGATTGCGAGGTCCCGGTAGGTCGTCTCGTGCGTGAGCTCGTCGCCGCTGATCCGGTGTTTAATCGGGAACAGCGTCTCCTGATCGAGCCAGATCTCGACGTCGTCGACGCTTCGGTCCTCGACGTCGCGCTCGCTCGTTTCGAGCGGCACGACGTACTCGGTGTCGCCGACGAGGACGGTGATCGAACGCTCGACGGTCTCGTTATCCGGCGGGTCGAACGTGAGTCTGTAGGCATCCCGTTCGTCGACTGTCGTCTCCTCGAGTTCCGTGAGATCGTAGCGGTCGCTGCTGAAGTATCGCTCCTGGTGAGCGTACAACCCTTCGATGACCGACGGCTGAGTCGGGTCGAGATCGATCGTCTGTACTGACCCCGTCTCGAGATCGTGGTGCCACCGCTGGTCGCCGTCGCTGACGACGACGAAGCCGTCTCCCTCGACGCGCATGCTGCCGTCATCGCGCAGCCAGACGTCCTCGCTCGTGCGGGTCGACTCGCCGTCGATTACCGTCTCGGCCTCGACCGTGGCGGTGACTGCCGACGGCGGCTCCTCGCCTGTGAGTCGCTCCTCTATCTCGGCGTGAGACGTGTCCTCGCCGGGGAGCGCCACACAACCCGCGAGCAGAAGGATGGCTGCGATGGCGAGCGTCGCAATCAACCACCTCGGACGGCCACCGCTGCGTGTCATAATGCACACTCGTTAGTCAAGCTACATTATACCATCGAGACGGTCATGCGCTGTAGCCATCGGATGGCGCAAACCCCAAGTCGGCGCCGTGTGAGCACTCGCGTATGTACGAGGCGGCCCGCGCCCACCCCGACGGAGCAAGTACGGTCGCCAGAGTCGCCAAAACGGCGGAATCGTTCGGATATGAGGGCGTGGTCGTCCGAAACGCGGACGGACAGCGGGCGTCCTACGACGCCGAGCGGGTGCGCGAGGAGTACGACATCGACGTCGTTCGAGGAATCGAGGTTCAAACTGACAATCCACAGCAGGCAAGCGGCGCGGTCGGCAACTACCGGACCGACGAGACGATCGTCGCCGTCGCGGGCGGGACGACCGCGATGAACCGATTCGCCGTCGAAAACGACAAAGTCGACGTGCTCGTCCGACCGATGGCTGACGGTGGCGACGTCAATCACGTCCTCGTGAAAGCCGCCGCAGCGAACGGCGTTCGCATCGAGTTTGACTTCGGTCCCGTTCTGCGAACGCACGGCGGCCGGCGCGTTCGGGCTATCCAGTCGCTTCGGAAACTCGGCGAGATCGTCGACTACTACGACGCACCGTACGTGGTGAGCGCGAGTCCGACCTCGCATCTCGAACTCAGAGCACCACGTGAGCTGCAGGCGCTCGGCGAGGAGATCGGCTTCTCCGCGGACTTCGTCGAGGCGGGGCTGGCGGAATGGGGAGAGATTGCCGAGCGCAATCGCCACGTTCAGTCCGAGTCGTTCATTGAGCCGGGCGTCGAACGTGGGAAGTATGAAGAAGAATCTTGAGGAACACGCCGCCCGGTTCGACGAGATAGCGAGCGAGTACGACGAGGACAGCTCCGACGAGTATCGCGCCTGTGCGAACCTGGTGATCGAGCACGCCTCGCCCGACGCGGACGACGTCGTGCTCGACCTTGGAACGGGAACGGGTGCCATCGCGCTCGCGCTCGCGCCCGACGCCGGGCGCGTGGTCGGTCGGGACATCAGCGAGGGGATGATGGAAGAAGCCGAGGCGAAAGCCGACGAGCAGGGGCTCGAAAACGTCGAGTTCGATCGCGGGACGTTCCGCGAGCCGAACTACGACGCCGCCACGACTGGATCAACCGAAGGGGACGGGCCGGACATCGTCACCTCGAACTTCGCGATGCACCATCTCTCCGACGAAGAGAAACGCGAGGCGATCGACGTGATCGCCGGCCTCGAGCCGCGGACGTTCGTCCTCGGGGACGTGATGTTCTTCGGCGAGCCCGACCCCGATGCGCCGTTTTACTCGCCCGACGTCGACGATCCGGCGACCGTCGGAACGCTCGCAGACGCCTTTACCGACGCCGGGTTCTCGTTGACCGCCGTCGAGCGAGTTCACGATCAGGTCGGCGTGCTCGTGGCGGAGCGTACGCCGGGTGCCGCCGATTCGGTATCTGACGCCGGACTCGACGCGGAGTCGACTTCGACAGCCGATGTGGAATCGGCGACGGACGAATGAAACACCTCCCGAAACACCTCCGCCCGCGGTGGCGGTATCTCGCCGTCAGCATCGAGACGTGGCCGGACGAATCGATCGACAGGCGGTCGTTCCAGCGGGAGGTCTGGTACGCGGGCCAGAATCTGCTCGGCGATCCCGGCAGCGCTCACGCCGATTTGTCGGTCGTTCGGTTCGATTTCGAGGATGGAATCGGGGACGCACTCGTCAAAGTTCGTCACGGCGAGACGGAGTCGGCGCGGGCGGCGCTCGCCTGTATCGACGAGATAGACGGCGCTCCCGTCGGAATACGTGTCTGCGGTATCAGTGGCACGATCCGTGCCGCTGAAGAAAACTATTTAGGACGCGGCGGGCAAGATTCCGAAGAGAGAAACGTCGTGTTCGGGAACGAGGAGCGAGTCGCCGTCGTGCGCGATGGATCTGCAGACGTACGACTCGATGACGCGTTCGCGGGTGCGACAGACCTCGACTACGATTTCGTGTGATACTATGCAGGGACAACAACAACAGCAGGCATACGACCGAGGCATCACGATCTTCTCGCCCGACGGCCGACTCTATCAGGTGGAGTACGCCCGCGAGGCGGTCAAACGAGGGACGGCCAGCATCGGCGTCCGAACCCAAAACGGCGTCGTTCTCGCCGTTGACAAACGAGTCCCCTCCCCGCTGCTCGAGGACTCGAGCGTCGAGAAGATTCACAAAGCAGACGACCACGTCGGCATCGCAAGCGCCGGACACGTCGCCGACGCGCGCCAACTGATCGACTTCGCGCGCCGACAGGCCCAGGTCAACCACCTGCGCTACGGCGAGCCAGTCGGCGTCGAGACGCTGACTAAGGAGGTCACCGACCACATCCAGCAGTACACGCAAGTCGGCGGTGCCCGCCCGTTCGGCGTTGCTCTGATCGTCGGCGGTGTCGACAACGGCGAGCCGCGCCTGTTCGAGACCGACCCCTCGGGGACGCCCTACGAGTGGAAGGCCCTCGCCGTCGGCGCGGACCGCGGCGAACTCCAGGAGTACCTCGAGGAGAACTACGACGACGAGGCCGACCTAGACGGCGGCATCGCGCTCGCACTCGACGCGCTCGCGTCGGTCAACGATGGCTCCTTGCTCCCGAGCGAGGTCGGGCTCGCGACCATCGACGCCGAAACCGAGTCCTTCGAGCAGTTCGACCAGGACCACATTGCAGAACACCTCGAAGAGAACGAACTCCTCGACGACGGTGACGACGAAGACGAAGACGAGTAATCGACCTGCACTGACGGACGAAGCTGCCGATCGTCCGCAACTGCTTCCTTCTTGCGTTTCAGTGACAGCGAGCTCGGCGTCCGTCGAGCCGACAGCAGGAAAAGCTCTTTTACCCGCCCGCGGCTACTCCACGGTATGATATCGCTCGACGAGGCGGTGACGGCGCGACTTGAGTCACACGGGGCGCGCTTCGAAGTGCTCGTAGACCCGGACGCAGCCCTCGCGATCAAGCGCGACGAGTTCGACGACGACCTCGAGGACGTTATCGCCGCCGAAGACGTCTTCGAGGACGCCTCGCGCGGTGACCGACCGGCCGAGGACGATCTCGAAACGGTCTTCGATACCACGGACCCCCTCGAGATCATCCCCGAGGTCATCAAAGAGGGAGAGATACAGATCACGGCCGATCAGCGCCGGGAGATGCAAGAACAGAAGCGAAAGCAACTGATCGACACCATCACGCGCAACGCGGTCAACCCGCAGATGGACAACGCGCCCCACCCGCCCGAGCGCATCGAAAACGCCCTCGAGGAAGCCGGCTTTACCGTCGATCCGATGGAACCGGTCGAGGAACAGGTCGACGACGCGCTCGACGACCTCCGGCCGGTCATCCCGATCCGATTTGAGGAGGTGACGATTGCGGTCCAGATACCGGCCGAACACGCCGGCAGCGCGCAGGCGAAGATCCGCCAGTTCGGCGACCTCGAACGCGAAGAGTGGCAACCCGACGGCTCGTGGGTCGGCGTCTTAACGTTCCCCGCAGGGATGCAAAACGACTTCTACGACACCGTTAACGAACACACGAGCGGCAACGCGGAAACGGAGATTATCAAGGACAAGGACGATCTGAAGACGCGTTGACATCCTCTCCGCCCTGAAGGGGCATGACGAGACGCAAAGCGTCTCGTTGCACCCGAAAACGCGAAGCGTTTTCGAGGACGAAGATTCCCGACCGCGTTGGGATATTGTGGTTTACGACGTGACCTGTTCTTGAGGTGCGAACGCACCAGTTTCCTTGTCAAACAGGAACGTCGATGGCTGTGCCAACCAGCCGTTACTCCTATCTCCCCCATCACAGGCGAGACTCGGAGATACTTTTTGCCGTATGTTCTCAGCACCGTTCACATCAGCGTTCGATACCGTCCCGCACTCATCGCAGACGTACAAGCCACGTTCAACACGGTTCGCATCACGTTTACGGCCACAACACGAACACGATTTCGACGTATCCTGCTCGGACACTGCTTCAACCGTGATCCCTTCCATCTCAGCTTTATACTCGAGGAGATCGGTGAATCGGTCGAACGCCCACGAGTGGAGGTCGAGGTTGCCGTGTTTCCCCCAGTCTTTCACCTCACCATCCTCATCTTCGCGAATACCGGATAGGTCGCCCACCACAATCGTCCCAACACCTTCCTCGACACATCGTTGAACGATGTGTTTCGAAAGTGTGTGGAAATAGTGGGTTCGCCGTCGAGACTTCTTCTGGTTCAGTTGCGTGGCCTGCTCGGATCGTGAGTCATCACACCGGGCGATACGCTTGCTGAAGTAGTAGTCGTCCTGTTTCAGACAGTTCAACGGATACAGCTCACTGTAGCCGTCTTCGTAGGCGAGTGCCGCGAAGTTGTTGATACCAAGATCAACACCGACCGTTTTCTCGCCTAGTGCGTCGGCCACGTTGATCTCGACTTTGCACACGAAGTGCAGTTCCCACTCGTCACCTGTCCAGACCGCCCGCACCTGTTGGACGTTCTCCACGGTGGAGAGATCAACGCCGGGTCGGGTCTGGTACTCACAGAGGATGAAGTCCGACCAATACTCCTTGAGGTTCGACCCTTTTGAGAGTCGAACCCGGTTGTACTGGGTGTCGAGCTTGAAGCCAGCGGCTTTGAACGTGACTGTGGAACGCGGGTGTTCGTCGCCGTGTTTGCGGTAACCGGGCGGGTTCGCTCGCGTGTCTCCGTTGCGTCGTTTGCCGTACCAGCCGGTGAACGTCCTCAGAAATCGGAGATTTCTGATGGGCTGCGCAAGAGCTTCGCTCTTGCGAACGCCTCAGCGAGTTCTTGAAGGACTCGCTGTGCTCAATGAGCGAAGCTCATTGGCATCACGAGACGGCTCGCCGTCTCGAACGAACTTGACTGAGAATGCAGGTCATCGTAGCGTTCGTGGCTCTTGAGGTACGCGGTGAGTTCGTCGTGTTCAGGGATATAGTCGATTTCGTCCCAGACGCGACTGATTGTCCACCGTCCGACGCTCACAAGAGCGGAGCTCTTGTGCAGCCCATCAGAAATCGAAGATTTCTGAGGACGTTCCAGAGTTTCGAGGTGGCGAATCCGAGCGAATCAAGGTCGTTTTGCACCCGTGACTGGTTCCTGATGGAAGCAGTGTAGGTGCGTGTGACGACCTGTTTCGCCATACGTAATCTATATTGGTAAACCGAGTTGAAGGTATGGATTGCCCCGCGTGGAATATCCAGCCGTGCCATCGAACGTGGTTTGTGAATGGTAGTGTCGGATTCATCCCCCCCTGAAAGGGCGAGGCTTTCTCCTCGACTCTCCGTAAACGCCGGGATTCTCTCGCTGTCTAAAGATAGTACCTGCTGTATCTCCGTCCGAATCACAGTTATTGTTTCTATCCCTATTTGCTTCGATATATGGTTCTAATTCATAACAATTTTCCTAAGAGCGCATGAATCGAATATCAATGGGAGTCACTGGGACTGTGATGGGGATCGGGATCGTCTGTGCGCTTCTCGTCGGACTGTACGTTTTCGCCCGGCTGATCGGCGCCGGTATACGACGGACTGGACGTACGGGACGGCGGATGGGGCGTCTCACGATGTATTTGCGTCTCGTACTGATCGGTGGTGGGATCTATGTCACCGTCGTACTGTCTTTCGGCTTCGAACCGTTCGAGCTGGCCACCACCGCACTCGAGTCCGGGCAGTTCCAGCTCGGTTCAGTACTCAGTACTGGATTCGGACTCGGTGTGGTTATACTCGGGGTCGTCTTCGCCGTTCACCGAGGCCTCGCGCGAACGATCAGAGACGTCATGGAGCGCCGCCATACGGTGCCGGCTCACTACCGCAGACGGTACTGGGTGTCCGTGGCAGTCGCAACCATCGGCGCGTCGACGGCGTTGGTACTGGTACTGACAACGCAGCTGGCGGTGTTCTGGTATCTCGTCATGATTGTGCCGATCGCCTATTGCTGGTTACTCCTCCGACTCCCGGTGGTATCTGCGGCCTGTCGGACTCGAGATCCAACGACAGCAGAGCGATCACGCCTCGAGCGCTGTTTCGAGAGGCTGGATCGGGAGCTACCGGGAATCATCGTCTTCGACGACGAAGCGGAAGACCTCGACGCCAAGCTCGTCGGCACGAACGCGGTTCGGACGCTCTACGTCCAGGCATCGTTGCTTGCAGACACGACCGATGACGAGCTCGCTGCGGTGATAGCCGCGGAAGCCGAAAAGAATCGTCGGTACTTTTACCAGCGGTACGTGCTCGTCTATCTCGCGTGGTGTGCGTGTCTGGTGACGATGGTCGTTATCGTTGCCCAGGTGATCACCGTCCTGGCGCTGAACGGCGACCCCGACACCCCGCTCGCGTGGGTCGCCCTCGCGGGTGTATCGATCGTTAGCATGTTCGGTGGAAACCGGCTCGTGAGACGGACGATCTACCCCGCCGACCGCGCTGCGACGTCGGTAGTCGACCCCGATGTCGTCCGACGCGTCTACGATCGGTATGCGGAGACGATCACCGTCGTCGATCAGGAACAGACCCGGGAAGATCCCAACCGAAAACTCGCTGTCGAACCCCCGATGGCGGATCGCATTCGCCGAATCGAACGCGAACACGACCTCGAGCCCATGGAATTGAGCCACGTCTCCGACGAGCAAACCGAGGACGACTCGGTCGATACGGATTCGGGATGGCACACCTCGAGTCGAATCGCAATCGGTCGACGACTCGCCGCGATGGACACGACAGCGTTTGCACAGTTCGTCGCGACGTTTCGGTCGGAGTTGGGACGAGACTGTACCGTAACCGAGGCGACCGACGGCTGGATCGACGTCGTCGCGACGAGAGACGATGGCACACACGAACTGCTTCGAACGGTCCATCGGTCGTCGGACGAGCCGGTGACGGCCGACGACCTCACGTCTGAACGCGACCGCATCGAGTGCGATGCCACGGTCGATACGGTCCTCGTCGTCACGAACGGTCGGGTCGATGCGTCGGTCCAGACGTTGCCGTCAGATCCCACGGTGGTTGACGGACAGCGACTCGTCGAACTGATCGAAGACGCCGACTTCGAGGACGAACTCCTGGCGGCACCGACGTGAGCAACGATATTACCATGCAAGCGATTCGAGCACGGGATTCAAGACGATCGGTTGCGTAGGACCAACTATGACTGTCGATTGCCTAACGGAGGTGTTCGACCGGCATCGTTAGTGTAGGTAGGGCCCCGCGAACCTCGCTATTCCGACCGCGGCGCTCGAGCGAGTTCGATCGACCCACGCTGCACACTCAGTCAGTACTATGAACGCACTCATCGCCAAACGCGTCGATTCTGGAACGCCCGATACGACCGAGATTATCGACCTCGCCGAGGCCGCAGGCTACACCGTCGTCGGCGAGGTCACCCAGTCCAGACGGGCCGATTCGGCGCTCCAGCTCGGCGAAGGGAAAGCCGAGGAACTCGCTCAGCGGGCCGTCGAGACCGAGGCGACGACCGTCATCTTCGACAACCGGCTCGGCCCCTACCAGACGTACAACCTCGGCCAACTCCTGCCGGAGGGCGTCGAGGTGATCGATCGGTTCACGCTGATCCTCGAGATTTTCGGCCAGCGCGCCCAGACACGAAAGGCACAGCTGCAGGTCGAACTCGCGGAACTCCGATACGAACTTCCCCGGGCCGAAGCCAAGACGAGCCTCGCGAAACGCGAGGAACATCCGGGCTTCATGGGGCTCGGTGAGTACGACGAGAGCCGCGAACGGGACATCAAAGACCAGATCAGCCGGATCAACGACGAGCTCAAGCGGATCGAGCAGACCGAACAACACCGCCGAGAGCGTCGGCGCGATTCCGGCTTCGATCTGGTTGCGCTGGCGGGCTATACGAACGCGGGCAAGTCGACGCTGCTTCGGCAACTCGCGGACGATCTGGATATCGACGAGAACGAGCAGTTACACCCGGATCTCGACTCGACGGCCGAGTCCCAGGACAAGCTGTTTACGACGCTCGGGACGACGACCCGTCGCGCGGCCATCGAACCGCGCGACGTCCTGGTGACCGACACCGTCGGCTTCATCAGCGACCTGCCACACTGGCTGGTCGAGTCGTTCAAGTCGACGCTCGATTCGGTCTACCGGGCCGACCTCGTCTTGCTCGTGGTCGACGTCAGCGAGGACGTCGACGAGATCCACGAGAAACTCGTCACCTGTCACGATACGCTCTACGAGCGAAACGAGGCGCCGATCGTCACGGTGTTGAACAAGATCGACAAAGTCGACGACGAGGAACTCGCCGAGAAGCGAGAGGCGCTCGCGTCGCTCGCACCGAACCCGGTCTCCGTCAGCGCCCGTGAAGGGACGAGCGTCGAGTCCCTGCTCGATCGAATCGACGACGAGTTACCCGATTGGGAAGAAGAGCGGCTGATGCTCCCGATGACCGACGAGACGATGAGCCTGGTCTCGTGGATCCACGACAACGCGAACGTCGACGACGTGAGTTACGGCGACGAGGACGTACTGGTGTCGTTCGAAGCGCGGCCGGCGGTGATCTCGCAGGCTCGCTCGCGCGCGAGCGAGTTACAGGCCGCCTCGGCGGAATCCGCGTAGGCGGGTCGGGCCGTCGTCGGTGCCGCGTCGGCTCGCGCCGGTGGCCCAAAACGGCGTCGGAACTGCAAGCCGACGAGCTATCGCACTGGCTCCGGACGGTTCAGCATGGCAACGACCGTCGGCGACGTGGTCTCGTTCGTGCGAACGATCGTCGCGGGGGTACAGGAGAAAAACGTCCCGTTTATGGCCGCGAGCATCGCGTATCAGGCCTTTATCTCGCTGATCCCGCTGCTCGTGCTCGTCTTCTTTCTGGTGACGATCGTTGGCGACGAGGGGTTGGCCGCCGAGGTGTCGGCAGCGACGGAAGGCTTTCTCCCCGAAAGCGGCCAACTGATGGTCGAGAACGCGATCGAGGAGTCGCCCGTCACCGCCGGCTCGACGCTCATCGGGCTCGTCGTGGTCCTGTGGGGATCGCTGAAGATCTTCCGCGGACTGGACACGGCGTTCTCGGAGATCTTCGACTCGACCGGCGAGGCGTCGTTCCTCGAGCAGCTTCGCGACGGGCTGATCGTCCTCGGCGCGATCGGCGCCGCCCTCGTCGCCGCAGCCGTCGCGAGCATCGCCTTCGCGTTCTTCCCGGATATCCCGTATCTCGGGCTGATCAACCCGATCGTGCTCGTCGTCGTGCTCACGCTCGCGTTCCTGCCGATGTACTACTACTTCCCGGACGTGGACGTTCAACTGCGACAGGTCGTTCCGGGCGCGCTCGTCGCCGCCGGCGGCTGGACGCTCCTTCAATCGCTCTTTCAGGTGTACGTCTCGTTCGCGGCCGACTCGGAGGCCGCCGGCCCGGTCGGCGGGATACTACTGCTGTTGACGTGGCTCTACTTCGGCGGGATGATCCTGCTCGTCGGCGGCGTGGTCAACGCCATCGGAACGGGCTACCTCGAACCCGAGGTCGACGGCGAGGACGACTCCACACCCTCGATCGCAGATTCCGATCGCGAGCCGTTCGTCGACGACGAGCGACGCGAGCGCGAACGGTTGCTCGCGCGCGTCGAGGCGCTCGAGCGCGAGCGCGATCAACTGCGAAACGATCTCTCCGCGCAGCGGTCGCGGCGATACCGGCTCGAGGACCGGGTCAATCGGCTCGAATCGACCAATCGAGAACTCGAGGCGGAAACCGAGCGGATGCGCGGCGACCTCGAACGCCAGCAGCGACCACTCTGGCAACGGACGGCTCGGGAGCTGTTGGCCCACGTTCGTAGCGTCAGCATCGGGACGGTCAAGCGCGATTGAACTCGTCGATGCCGTGCGTCAATCGGCGTTTTCGGCCACAGTCGTCGACGTCGCCGTGACAGCCCTAACCAAACCATATAAATCCGAGACGTGAGTCCGGGAGAGTATGGACCGTGTTGCAATCATCGGGTCGTCCATGACCCAGTTCGGCCAGCGCGAGGAGTGGATTCTGGATCTCCTCGCCGAAGCCGGACTCGACTGTCTCGAGGATGCAGGCGTCGACGCTGCGGACGTCGAGCACCTGTACGTCTCGAATATGGCGAGTGGGGAGTTCGAGGGACAGACAGGCGTACCGAACGCGCTGGCACACGATTTAGACGCCATGCCGGCGTACACCCAGCGAATCGACCAGACGAGTTCGAGCGGCGGCGCGGGAATCTACGCCGCCTGGCAGTCGGTCGCAAGCGGCGCGAGCGACATGACGCTGCTCGTCGGCGGCGAGAAGATGACTCACCGAACGACGGGAGAAGCGACTGACGTCATCGCGTCGCTGACTCATCCCGTCGAGTACAAGACCGGCGTGACGCTTCCCTCCTTTGCGGGCCTGACCGCACGCCACTACCTGGAGCGATTCGACGCGCCTCGGGAAAGCCTCGGCAAGGTCGCCGTCAAGAACCACAAAAACGGCGTCGACAACCCCAAGGCCCAATTCCAGAAGGAAGTCGACCTGGAGACGGTGCTCGGGTCACCCATCGTCGCCGACCCGTTGCGGCTGTACGACTTCTGTCCGATCACGGATGGCTCGGCGGCACTGATGCTCTGTCCCGAATCCGTCGCGAAGGAGTATACGGACAACTACGCCGTCATCTCGGGAATCGGCGGGGCAACGGACACCCACGTCGTCCACGAGCGCGAGGACCCGACCGTCATGGGCGGCGTCGTCGAGAGCGGCGAGCAAGCCTACGAGATGAGCGGCCGTGACCCCGAGGACGTCGACGTCGCCGAACTCCACGACATGTTCACCATCCTCGAGTTCCTCCAGATGGAAGGGCTCGGCTTCGCCGAACAGGGCGAAGCCTGGCAGCTCGTCGAGGAAGGGTACACGGAGCGCGACACCGGCGAACTGCCGGTCAACACCTCCGGCGGACTCAAATCGAAGGGCCACCCGCTGGGTGCGAGCGGCGTCGCTCAGGGCGTCGAGATCTACGAACAACTCGTCGGCGAGGCAGGCCCCCGGCAGGTCGACGCCGAGGTTGGGCTGTGCTGTAACGTCGGCGGCTTCGGCAACTGTGTGATTACCACCATCATGGAGGCAGCACAATGACAATGGAAGCGACCCGCTACGAGGACGGTTCGATCAGCTATCCCGGTCACCCGCGCGGTCCCGGCGGCGCGGAGCCGGTCGAGACGATCGATCTGAGCGAGTACACCGCCGAGGTTATCACGTGGACGACATCGACCGCGACGCCACCCGGCGTCCGCGAGCCAAACCACCTCGCGATCGTCGAGTTCGACGTGAGCGAGGCGACAGCGGACGGCGACGACACGGTCCGTGCGATCGGCCAACTGACGACCGGCGAGGTCGAGACCGGCGACGAAGTCCGGCCGATCCACGTCGACGAACTCCGCGAACCCGGCGCCGGTATTAGAGAGCCCGACAGTCAGGATTGGGACGGCTACCGGTTCGAGCCGGTCTAAAATCAGTTCTCGCCGTTTTCGCCGCCGTCTTCACCGTCGCTTCCGGAATCTTCCCCGTCACTCGCATCGGTATCGCCGTCGTTTTCCTCGCATCCGTTCGCTCTGTCACTCTCGTCTTCCTCACTGTAGCGATCCCGTAGCGTCTCGAGTTCGGCGTCGACGTCGACGTTCGACTGCTCGTCGGAGTCGTCATCATCTCGACCGGCGTTCGGCCTCCCGTCTTCGATATCGATCTCGATCGCCGAGGTCGATTCCACGGATTCCGACTGGCGTCTCTCCGTCTCTTCGGTTGCACGTTCGAGGCGTTCATCAACCTGGTCGCGGAGCGTTTTCGCGTCCGAGAGCAGCTCCTGTGCCCGATCGTCCGTGGAAAGTGCCCCCTCAGAAGTCGCCCGCTGGAGTTCGGAGAGAACGGTATCGAGCCGAGAGAGCGTCGTCTGCCGGAGGTCGCTCGCCCGCTCGCCAGTGACGGCAGCAGCATCGGCCGTTCGATCGCGAACCTCCCGTTCGGTCCGAACGAGTTCGAGGCTGCGCTGGAACGTCTCGAGGGCGCGAACGGTCGAGTTGAGGGCGGCGATGAGTGCCGGCAGCGCGACCTCGTCGGTGAACGACAGGAGCTCTCGCGGTGTCGGCGGACGGATCGGTGGTCGACGGCGAGGAGCCGTTTCCTCTAGTTCGTGCGTGAGGTCCTCAATTGTCCGTGTGAGCTCACGCATGACCTCGGCGAGTTCGTCGTCGTGGTCGACCATATCCCTCGTACGGCGCCCGACGTAAAAAGTGAGCCGATCGACACGATCCGATTTTGAACGGCGCGTATGCCATAATATTTATTTCTCCCTCGTGCGTTCGTTAGGCCGGATGGAAAGCGAGTTGGGGAGAGACGGGGCTGAACGGTCGACGTTTGCACAAACCCTAGGGACGCTCAAACAGCGTGGGAGCAATATCCTCCTCGTGGGTGCTGATTCGAACGAGATCCACGAGACGGCCTGCCAACACCTCTGCGGGACTGCCGGAGGTACCCCGCGGTATCGGCTGTTCGTCACGGACGACGCTGATGCGCTTTCGACTGATGACCGCATCGCGACGGAGATCCTCGAATTTGCGGATTCCGAACGCGATGGGAGCGGCGACGAGGGAGAGCGACCGTCGCTCGGGCAACTCGGAATGGACGTCATCGAGACCATCGACGAGTTCGATGCCGACGCAGACGGACTCGAGCAGTCCGAACTCCGCGTCTGCGTCGACGTACTCGTTCGCCTTCTTCAGGAGCGAGACACCGAGGACGTGTTTCGATTGCTTCACGTGGTGACCGCACGGGTCGAACAGGCCCACGGCATGGGTCACTACCACCTCCCAGTCTCGCGTGACCACGATGCTGTTACCCTCCTCGAACCGATGTTCGATGCGATCGTCGAACTGCGATCCACCGGAAACACCCACGAACAGCAGTGGCATCTCTGCGATCAGGAGACGACGACCGAGTGGATCGAGCTATAAGACGATCGTACTCGGGACGGCCTGCAACGATATTCACACCAGTTCGGAGCATAACGCATCTTCGATCCGTCGCCGTCGGTGGATCCAAGCGTTTTTACTGCTGCTCGCCCCCTGAACGGGTGTGCGAATCGAGAACAGTTTCATTCCCGTTCGCGGCGTCGGCGAGGTCACCGAACGCCGGCTCTGGGAGAACGGCATCACTCACTGGGACGAGTTCGACGGAAGCGTCGTCGGCGACACCCTCGCCGACCGGATCAACGCGTTCATCGAGGACGGCCGGGACCACCTGGATCAGGGCGACCTCTCCGTCTTCGCCGAGGGGTTGCCGGCAGCCAGCCGCTGGCGGCTCTATGAGAACGTCAGCGAGGAGACCTGCTTTCTGGACATCGAAACGACGGGCCTCGACGCGAACCGAAACGACGTGACCACAGTCAGCCTGCACCGCGGCGGCGAAACGAAGACGTTCGTCAAGGGACGAGACCTCACGAGCAATCGTCTCGAGGCCGAACTCGAGCAATCGGCGCTGTTAGTCACCTTCAACGGCCAACGGTTCGACGTCCCCTTCCTCGAGACGTGCTACGACGTCTCCGTTTCGACGCCACACATCGACCTCATGTATCCGTGCAGGAAGCTCGGCCTCGATGGCGGGCTCAAAGCGATCGAGCAGGACCTCGGTATCGACCGAAGCATGCCCGATATCAGCGGCCGCGACGCCGTCCGACTCTGGCACGAGTACGAACGCGGCGACGACGCGGCGCTGGAGACGCTGATCGAGTACAACCGGGCGGACACGAAAAACATGGAACCGCTCCTGCAGCTCGTCGCCGACCGACTCCACGAGCAGGTGTTTGAGGCAGCCTGTGCCGGTGGCTCGGGCTCGTGTTGATTTTAGTTTGGTTCGTCTGAAACCGTCGACGGGCTCGTCATAGTCTCGGAGTGTGAGCCAACTTCAACCCCACAAGGGTTCGTCTGAAACCTCGGATGCTACCCGGTCGATACCGTCCGAGTCGGCGCTTCAACCCCACAAGGGTTCGTCTGAAACCCGATGAGTGAGACGCCAGAACTGACACCACGGCAGCTTCAACCCCACAAGGGTTCGTCTGAAACATGCTCGAGACGTCGATATCGCTGAGCGCCCCGGTGCTTCAACCCCACAAGGGTTCGTCTGAAACTCGACCTGGTCGAGCAGCGAGCTCGCCAGCTTGTCCTGCTTCAACCCCACAAGGGTTCGTCTGAAACGCGATACGCTCGGCTTGCTGTCTGTTTTCCACGCCGGGCTTCAACCCCACAAGGGTTCGTCTGAAACACATATTCAGTGGTCATTATCCGTGTGGCGTGATTGCTTCAACCCCACAAGGGTTCGTCTGAAACATCCTATCAACCAATCAACGCGGTCGCCGATATAATCGCTTCAACCCCACAAGGGTTCGTCTGAAACGCACTATCATCCTCAATGTACCAGACTCCGTCCGCGCTTCAACCCCACAAGGGTTCGTCTGAAACACTCGATTGTCGACGAACTCAGCGATCTCCGACAGGCTTCAACCCCACAAGGGTTCGTCTGAAACCACGCGCGGCTTAATTGGATTCGCATACCCTCTGACGCTTCAACCCCACAAGGGTTCGTCTGAAACCAGAACTCCTCCGAAATGCCTGCGATTTTCTCACGCGGCTTCAACCCCACAAGGGTTCGTCTGAAACAAGGGTTAGAACTCACCCCCGATTTCACGAACGACGCTTCAACCCCACAAGGGTTCGTCTGAAACTATGTTGTCGATAATGGGCCGCTCGAGATTCCATCGCTTCAACCCCACAAGGGTTCGTCTGAAACGCACGATCGCCGTAACCATCAGGAGGTCGAACACCATGCTTCAACCCCACAAGGGTTCGTCTGAAACGAGTCATCAAATGCCTATGGGGTTCGAATCTCTGCAGCTTCAACCCCACAAGGGTTCGTCTGAAACCATTCGGCGACGATCACGCTCCCGGAGGATGAACCGGCTTCAACCCCACAAGGGTTCGTCTGAAACAGTGTTCGGACAGTTTGATCGTCGAAGTAGTCGTGTAGGCTTCAACCCCACAAGGGTTCGTCTGAAACACGCGCTGTTTTCTCTCTCGCTATAATAGATAGTCGCTTCAACCCCACAAGGGTTCGTCTGAAACCGCAACCAGCGACGAATGGCAGTCACAAGAGGATTGGGCTTCAACCCCACAAGGGTTCGTCTGAAACTGTTGTCGGTCCGCAGTCCCCGAATCGGTCGTATCCTCGCTTCAACCCCACAAGGGTTCGTCTGAAACCGACGAGCCGCTCGAGACCGTCATCAGCGACGTCGCTTCAACCCCACAAGGGTTCGTCTGAAACCCGGAGACGGCTTACGAGTTCGTCGCGATCGGAGAGACGCTTCAACCCCACAAGGGTTCGTCTGAAACCTAACAACCCCTTCTGAGTGTCGTTCAAATCGTCTATGCTTCAACCCCACAAGGGTTCGTCTGAAACAACAGTATCGGCAGCCAACAGCAAACGCGACACTCGAAAGCTTCAACCCCACAAGGGTTCGTCTGAAACACTCTGCTATTCGTCGGCGGGTGAAACGATCCGCAGCTTCAACCCCACAAGGGTTCGTCTGAAACTCTCTCACTGCTTTCTGTGAGACATAACCATGAGCGCTTCAACCCCACAAGGGTTCGTCTGAAACGACATCCTCGAAAAACGAGCGGAGGAGTTACGATGGCTTCAACCCCACAAGGGTTCGTCTGAAACATCGGTCGTAGGTCATTATTCCAGAGACTTTCATCAGCTTCAACCCCACAAGGGTTCGTCTGAAACGATCTTGAGGATTATCTGACGACCGACGAGATTCGTGCTTCAACCCCACAAGGGTTCGTCTGAAACTCAACCTTGATGGTCGGTCGCTCAACCGGCAAGACGGCTTCAACCCCACAAGGGTTCGTCTGAAACTTCGCATAGATCGGTTCGACCAATGTGACGAGTTCGGCTTCAACCCCACAAGGGTTCGTCTGAAACTGGCTTTAGCGGAGAGTGTACGGCGTGCGCGTTCGATGCTTCAACCCCACAAGGGTTCGTCTGAAACTTTCCATTCCGTCGTCCGCATCGGGATCGACGGGATTGCTTCAACCCCACAAGGGTTCGTCTGAAACACGTGCGGTCGGGTAGTGAGTAAGACGCTACGGATGCTTCAACCCCACAAGGGTTCGTCTGAAACTCGTCGAGACGATCGCGAGCCAAACAAACTCAAACGGGCTTCAACCCCACAAGGGTTCGTCTGAAACTCGGTCTTGACGTAGCCGTGACTGCGCTCGAGTAGGCTTCAACCCCACAAGGGTTCGTCTGAAACTCGAGTTCGTCGCGAGTGGCCTGCAGCCGCTCGTGGCTTCAACCCCACAAGGGTTCGTCTGAAACGATTAGGTTCCTAACCGCCTTAAGGCCTAAGTGGGCTTCAACCCCACAAGGGTTCGTCTGAAACTAACGTAATTCAACCCATTTGACTCACATAGCAGGGGCTTCAACCCCACAAGGGTTCGTCTGAAACGCCATGTCAGTGCCCTACGAGCCAAAGTCATGTATGGCTTCAACCCCACAAGGGTTCGTCTGAAACCGGTGTACATAGGTACTTAGCGAGTTATGTAGGTGGCTTCAACCCCACAAGGGTTCGTCTGAAACACCGATTCCGAGCTCGGTGCCGCCGCTCCTGGAGAGCTTCAACCCCACAAGGGTTCGTCTGAAACCGGGCGCGACGCAGTACTACTTCGTCGACGATGGTGATTGGCTTCAACCCCACAAGGGTTCGTCTGAAACCTTGACGAGAACGGCTATACCGACGACGAGACGGGAGGCTTCAACCCCACAAGGGTTCGTCTGAAACCGCGAGTTCCTTGAGGATCAGGGATTCGAACAAGTCGCTTCAACCCCACAAGGGTTCGTCTGAAACACGTCGACGAGCAGCTGGGCGCACACCTCGCGTCCGGTGCTTCAACCCCACAAGGGTTCGTCTGAAACACAACTGGATAGACAGCAAGCAAGGACTAGGACAAGCTTCAACCCCACAAGGGTTCGTCTGAAACCCCGGACTTTCGTGCAAGAGTTGCCGACCTCCACGGGCTTCAACCCCACAAGGGTTCGTCTGAAACCCGCTCGCAGTATCTCGCTCGCGAACAGTGGGGTGGCGCTTCAACCCCACAAGGGTTCGTCTGAAACCAACTGGCGGTGCGGCAACTACTCGTCAGGACTGATCGCTTCAACCCCACAAGGGTTCGTCTGAAACGTTTAGCGTCGTCGACGAGTTCGTAGACCTCTTCGGGCTTCAACCCCACAAGGGTTCGTCTGAAACAGGGGATCAACCAGTTCGTTGTCGAGCCGCAGCAGACGCTTCAACCCCACAAGGGTTCGTCTGAAACCGCCGTGCTGGGCGTGACCCGCGATCTCCAGAGCGGCTTCAACCCCACAAGGGTTCGTCTGAAACCTGAAGCGGTCGGTTTCGATGCTCAAATCAAACGAGCTTCAACCCCACAAGGGTTCGTCTGAAACGGTCTGGATCGAGCGCAACCGGTCAGCGACGATCGCCGCTTCAACCCCACAAGGGTTCGTCTGAAACGAGGTCAACGAGATTGACGTCTTCGTCGGATCCGCCGCTTCAACCCCACAAGGGTTCGTCTGAAACCACACTCCGCACACTCCAGGAGGAGCTCGACTCGCTTCAACCCCACAAGGGTTCGTCTGAAACCCGTAGTGAGCGACCTCGTCGCACCAGATGACGTTGCTTCAACCCCACAAGGGTTCGTCTGAAACCGCCAATCTCGAGCGCGGCCGACTCTACGCCGAGCACGCTTCAACCCCACAAGGGTTCGTCTGAAACGGCCAAACCTGTTCCAGCTGACCGAACTCGAGGAGGCTGCTTCAACCCCACAAGGGTTCGTCTGAAACCAACAACGTCCGTGAGATGGTCACGGCAGCGAAGGCTTCAACCCCACAAGGGTTCGTCTGAAACCTGGGGCGGCCCGCAGGACGCCGATATCTACCAGTCGCTTCAACCCCACAAGGGTTCGTCTGAAACGCGAAGGGGTGGGGTATGTCCATCGCCGGTATCTCGCTTCAACCCCACAAGGGTTCGTCTGAAACCTCGTCGAGTTCGTCGATCGTGTAGGCCTCGGGGTTGCTTCAACCCCACAAGGGTTCGTCTGAAACATGGTATAGACAGGACACCGCCCCTCGAACGTGTCTTCGCTTCAACCCCACAAGGGTTCGTCTGAAACGATAGTGACGACAAGGACTGGTTCGACGAGTTCCAAGCTTCAACCCCACAAGGGTTCGTCTGAAACCATGCCCAAATATCGGGCTACAGGCCCTACATAGTGCGTGTTCAATAAAGAACTTCCGTCGACCCTCAATACTCTACTGACAGCCGGGGGTCGACGATATTCTATAAAAACCGCTGATCCTCTGTCGGATCTTCACCATACACTGTTCGATTAACGAGTGAGTCAGACGAGAGCTCGTAGAGTATGGTTGATTCTCCTGGTTCGAGTAAGTCCTCGATTTCGTCACGAAGGTGCTCGAGATCTCCTTTCGAAATTTCTCCCTCAAGCACGGAGTTTTGAACGTGGGTGAGGTATCGTCGGCCGATTTTCAGTGCCTTGTGTGTTCGATCGGATCGAAGATCGTAGACCATGACGACGTACATGTTACCACCACCGCTTGAACGATTCGTACTGTTCTCCCGTGAGGAGGTGCTTTTTGAGCTTGTATGCCTCAAGTCGCATGAGATACTGATAGCTAACGTTTCGATTCAGACTGGGGTGCTCGACTGTCCGTTCGAGCGTTTCTTCAAACGCTTTCGAATAGGTTTGACGACCTCGTTCGTTCAGGAGACATGACTCGAGTTCGGTCTCGAAGTCATCGCTTGTAATTTGACGTCGGTTGACAAGTCGGAACAGGACACGATCGGCGATAACGGGCTTGAATAGGTCCGCGAGATCGAGCGAGAGGGAGTAGCGTCGCTCACCTGGTTCGTGAAGATAGCTGATCGTTGGATCGAGTGCGGTCGCACGAATTGCCGAGGTGCAGTTCGCGTAGACGAGAGAATTTCCGAATGAAATCAGGCTGTTGATCTCGTTCGGCGGGGGGTTGTACTCGCGCCGTGCGAGCTGAAACTCGTCCGGGAGGATCTCGTTGAACGAACGGTAGTACGCTTTTCGTGCAGTCGCCTCGATTCCCAGCAGTTCGTCGACCGGGAGATCCGTCTTGATGCGGTCAGCAGCCGCCTCGAGATCCGCAAGCTCCGATTCCAACTCGCAGTCACGACCGTCGTAGTAGACGACGTTCGTACGCATGTTGTGAATGCTTCCCGCGACGAGAGCCGCAGCCAGTCGCCGTCTGTGTTCGTGGTCGTCGTATGCACGCACCTGTGCGACGACTGTCTGTCCCGATGTCTGCCCCCGTTTCGGCATGACCGATCCTGAGTAGTAGTCTTCCCAGCCGAAGACGTGGAGTGCAACGCCCTGGTCGTTTAGAAACGACATCAGTCGCGTGTTGAAATCGATCTGCCCGTGCAGAAACAGCGCCTCTGCGTTCTCTATCGGGACGTATTTTTTCTCGTCGTCTTCGGTCACGACTCGAACCGTGTCGTCTTTGCGTTCGATACGACCGTCGGAAAACACGTGGTAATTCCTATCCATTGGTCAACACCAGCAAAAGTCGTGATACGCACAGGAGTCACAGAACGGCTTTTCCTCGGCCGGTGGGGGCTGTTCCTTGGAGACGATATCGTGGATTCCGCGGATCGCGTCCTCGACGCGCCCGATTCGCTCGTCGGTGAGCTCAACCGGTTCGCGCTTTCGCTCACGCGGATGAGCGAGCACACCGTCTTTTTCGATGCCGGCAACGCGATCGAGATACCAGAGGTAGTACGCGAGTTGCATTTCCGCCGGTTCGGTGAGCGACGACGAGGGCTTGACCTCGATGACGCGCCCGTCCTCGAGCAGGTCGAGTGCGATCATGCCAAGGTGGAGGTTTTGCCGTTTCTCGTCGTACGCAGTGTCATCAACTCGCGTCCCGCGGACGACTGTGGGATTCTCGCGATCGATCTCGAGGTCACGCGACTCGAACCAGAGCTCGCGCGTACAGACGTGGTAGTACTGCATCATCACGCCCGTAACTCGAAACGGCTCGTCGATGGGGTTACCGCGGGCCGTCTCGAGAAGCCGGGTGACGGGATCTGGATCGGTCATAAGAACCGACGCTCCACGGTGCTGTCGGGAACGACGAATCCCGTCGACGCATCGAAAAACTCCTGAAACTGAGTTTTAGACGGGTCGAGACGACGAACCTCCGTCTCTGGGTGAAGGGGAGGGAGATCGGACAGTTCACGTGCTTCTTTCGAATCAGTTCGATAGATCGGAACTGAAATCTGTTTCGCCCGCAACTCTCCCATAAGCGAATTGACTGTTTCGAAGTCGTACCGTTCCATTGCAGTTCGAACTCGCTCAACCTGCGCTCGTTCGTCGTCAGTCCGACAGACCACGACATCGATCGCACGGCGCTGGTCGATAAGCGAAAGCCGTTCGAGCTCGTCGCCTCTCGCCTCGTCAACGTACGTAGCATACGTCTCCGTTCCGACGTTCTTCTCGTTGTGGAGACGCGCATAATAGCGCTCGACGGCAGTCCGTGCCACGGCAGTTTCAGGGATAGTGGATCCGTCACCCCGAACGGTGGCTAGTGTCTCGGCAGCGACAGGGAGCAATGAAATCCCGCGATTGTACACTGCCTCTGCTGGCGTTTTTTGTTGTTCATCAGGGACATCCAGCCACCAGGTCGTCACGGTACCCCGTTCTCGCTCGAACGACCGATTACATCGACCAGCGGCCTGGACGATACTGTCAATGGGAGCGAGATCACGATAGACTCGGTCGAAACTGATGTCGACACCGGCCTCGACGAGTTGCGTCGAGATTGTGAGGAGCGGATGGCCCTTCTCGGTGAGCACTTTTGCCGTTTCGATGAGTTGAAGCCGATCGATTGGACGGAGGCGCGTCGAGAGGTGAAGTAGCGATTGATCACCGATGTCAATGAGGCGCTCTGCAAGGGTCGCTGGATCGATTTCGTCGACGGCGTCGACACGAGAAAGTTCGTCCGCGTACGCTTCGCCGACATTTACGAGTGCTGAGTCAGTATCCGTAACGTGCTCCGTTAACGTTCGAGCACTGTCGATCGTGTTGCAGATCGCGAGTGCGGACTCGTTCAAATCGACAGTCTCGAGAAGGGTTGCTGCTGCGTTGGCGTACGATTTCGGTTCGGTTTGATCGTCGATGTACCGTTCAACTGACGGATCGAGTTCGTAGACGACTCGTTCGGTCGCGTCAAAGTACACGTCCGGATCGTCAACCAGTTCAGTTGCCTCGTCGACGAGCGCAGTCGAGCCGTCGAACAGCTGTGGCTGGGTGGCCGTCATCGCGATGACCGTCGCATCGTATCGCTCCGTCAGCAACGCCACGAGTCGCGGAACGAGTTTCCACCAGTCGAGTGGCAGGCTCTGTGGCTCGTCGAGGACGACCACGCTGTTTCGAAGCGCCGGAAGCTTCATCGATTGCGTGTTTCTTGGACCGGCAAGACTTTCGAAAAGTTGCACGAACGTCGTCACCGTTAGCCCTGCTCGCCAGCTTTCTGCTAACATCCCGGCGATGTCGTCGTCGCCGTCTCGGTCGTCGTCGTCTTTTTTACGCTCGTCCTGTATGGTCGTCTCCGAGAGGTGGTGGTGTGCTGTGAGGAGTCGACCTCCTGTGTCGACGTCGTAGATCTCTTGTACGTCGTCAACGACCTGATCGATGATGCTCGTAAACGGCAGTGCATAGACGACTCTGTCAGCGTCAGATCGATCACGGATTTCCAGTGCCGCAGACAGTCCTGAGAACGTTTTTCCCATGCCGGTCGGAAGCGTCAGTGTCGCGACGCCGCCACCGTCCTCGGCGAACGACGTCGCGTTCTCGACGACGTGACGGCGGGCTCGCGATCGATAATGGTTCAACTGCTCCGCTCGTGTCCCGTTCGGATCAGCGGATGCCTCAGCTTCGATCGAATCGATGTGGCTGTCAAGCTGTGACAGTGACGGATGGACCGCAGCGTACGTCTCTTCGGAGACATCGGCCCCGCTCCCGGCTTGTGCCGCACTCGTCTTGTCGGCAAGGACGAGCGAGCCCCAACACTCGAGAACGAGTGCATAACACGATTCCGAGAGCGACGCTCGGTCGAATCCTGTCGACTCCGACGTAGCGACGGCCGATTCGATGTCCGTGAGCAGACTCTCACTGTAGCGCTTACAGAACTCGGACCACGACCCTTCTCCGTCGGTCGCAGCGTCGAAGACGTTCTCTGCAAGCTTGGGTGCATGATCGAGTATATCTTTGATCTGTAGCCTTACTGCGGTTTGTTGCTTTTCAGCGTCGTTCTGCGACGAAATGTTCTCACGCCGGTGGCTCCGGTCGTACACGTACGCTGCAACATCAGGTACCCTCCCGTGGTGTTTTGCGACTGCGACGAACCCCGCGAGACACGTCTCGGTATCGTAGCCCTTTGCCTCGAGTGCGTAGTACGCGGCAAACGAGCCGAGTGGTGCATGGTAGCGACACTTCGTGGGATCAGGATCGACTTCGTCGCGTAGGTATCGCTGAAAGTAGGTCGTCGCCTTCCCAAAATCGTGGACGTATGCCAGCGTCTCGACGATGTCCCGAAGCGGTTCCCCCGCAGGTGTTCGCGCATCATCGGGTACAACGTACCCAGTTCGCGTTGCGACGTCCGTGAGATGATCCCGGAGCAAGACACCATCGTGGTCGTCATCTGGTGGATGCGAGTAGCGGGTGGTCATTTTAGACGAAGACGACGGTTCTGTCGTCGACCGTCGCCGCTTCGACGTTTCGGACGCTGAGCGGGTCAGCATCCGGATTGTATGTGTACGTGGTAAACGCAGTCGTTGTCCGACCACCCGCGTCGGCTGCCATGAACGCGGGCGACTCCTCAACCTCACAGCGGGTTCCTTCATCGAGAATAACATCTTCGACGGCATCGGGAACGGCGGAGTCGACATCGACTTGCTGATCTCGATCAGCCGACGAAGACTCGACTTCGAATTGGCCGTGATACTCGATTTCTGCGAGATATTCCGACAGACCGAGGCTTGGCACGTAGTGTGAGCGGCCGTCCTCGAGCGCGGCTCGAAGCTCGCGGTATCGCTCGTCGTCGGCGAGTGCGACGTCGATCCGGTAGGCTGGATCGACGAGCACCTCGTAGTTGTGTTGCTGGCGGAGCGTCGTCGGATCCGGAAGCTTCACGCTGATCTTCCCACGACCGTTGAGCGACTGGAGATTGCCGTCGGCGGTCGAAAGCGTATTCATCGGCATGTTGATCGTCCGGATCTCTCGAACCGGCTCGATTGCGATCGCCGATCGGCCGCGTCCGAACAAGTCGTAGTAGCCATCCCGTTCGATACCAAGCACTGCTGCGAGCAGCCCGGCGACGGTCGTTCGGGGGATGATCCGGTACGTCTGTTTGACGATATTGCCCTCGATACGGCGGAAGTGGCCCCACGGTCCTCGAACGGTAAACGAGAGACACCGCTCCGGACAGCCGGTGTCATCACCGCTGTCGGTCGCCCCCACCTCGAGTGATTCCTGTCCCATCGTCTCAGGATTCGTTGGGCATCGTTGCGGTATGTTCCTCGTAGACGTCGACGACCTCGACGGCATCCGAACCGAGGGCGTCCTCGAGTGCATCGTACAACACCTCGGGACCACCGACCCCGTCGTCGTGGCTCAGCGTGAGGACATCGCTCGCGACGATGCGGACCCGTTCGATCTGGTCGCTTGCACGTTCGAGTCGGCTGACGAACGCCTCAACGTCGACTGCGAGGTCGCGAACGTTGCGAAGTTCCTCGTCGGGTTCTGAACGGTCCTCGTCGAGTTCAAGATCCTTGTCGAGCCCGCCGAGGTGGAAGCTCTCGTCGGCGTATTCGACCCGACAGTAGAGGCGCGGCTCCTGCCCGACCTTGCTTCGACTGATCGTCTGGTTCTTGATCGACCGCCAGCAGAGCGTGTCGAGTCGTTCGACATCGGCTGTGGTGAGCTTCGTATCCGCCGCACCGTGTTCGTCGACAAGCCCGTGGAATCGGATAAGGCCGTACTGGATCCGGTGGTCATCCAGATCAAACCCGCCCTGCTGTTTGTCCTCTTGGGTTGCGATTACGCTCGTCAGGCTGTCGTACTCTTCGTTCTCGTTGACGGCGTGCATCGATTTTCCAGGCGAGAACTGAACGGGGCCGGTAAAGTGGTCAGGGAGATGTTTTGCATATACCTTGTCGGTATCGACGGACATCGTCGCTCCGAAGTACCGCACGTCGACGCTCTCGTCGAGAAACTCCCCGAAGATGTCGTCACGGAACTGATCTGCTTCCTCGTCGTCATCGAGGTCGTAGTCATCGGGTTCGATCGCTTTCAGCCGTGCTTCAAGTAACTCGCCGCGCGTGTACTGGTTCCCGTCTTCCTGGACATTTCGGATGTAAACGCCGTGGCCATCGTCTTCGAGCTGATCGCGGAGGTATCGCTTCAGGCGGACGTCAGTGACGATCGCCTGCTGGGTTTGGGGATCGATCCGTGGCCGGTTCGCGCCGCTGAGTGGGTTTCCGTTGGGGTTTGCATCGACGGCGTCGTACAGGAAGACGATTTCGGAGCGGTTCTGGACGGTTTCGGTAGTGTCTGTCATATTAATTGTCCTCTTCGAGTGCTGGTGATTCGTCGTCCTGTGCACCGTTGTCCCACGGATGATCGTTCATACCGTAGGTCACCCCGAGCGCGTAGTAGAATCGAAGGTCATCGGTGCCGATCTCCCACTCGTCGGGGTCGGGATCGAGGATCGTCTCACGGAGTCGGTCAACGATGTGATCGGCTTTCGTGCCCGGGTAACCCCCACGCTGCTTTTTTTCCTGGCGAGTGTATGTTAGCGTCTTCGCGATCGTCTCTTGGGCAACCTTCTTGATTCGCGAGTTCGTGATCGACTTGACCGGGTACTGATCGACCAGCGTCGTTGAGCGGTCTTCGCTGTACTCCTGATAGCTGCCGATATCGCCGACGAGCGCACCGAGCAGGAACGCGCCGCGGCGCTCGTTAGCGATCGTTTCAACCTCGTCGTCTCCGGAGTTCGGTGATAGTGCAGGAGTATTGTTGATAAACGATTCGAGCTTGCCGTCGGCGGGGTGTCCCCCATCGGTGATTGGAATATCGTCGAAGTCTGGCATCGTGTGTTCCTCGTAGGTCGGCTCGTGCGTGATCGGTTCTTTCCCGGGATCGGTCGTCGACAGCAACTCGAGGGTGCTCTTGGCCAGCGCACACAACTGCGCGAACTGGCTGGCGACTAGCAACGACGGGAATCCCTCGTGTTCGCTGTCGTCGGTCTGATCATCGATAATTCGCTGGACGAATTCTTCGAGCAGCGTCTCGACGGCAATGGACTCGCCGCTGAGAACGCTGACGAGCGCCTGAATCCGTGGATCGTCCGCGTCGGCATCGGCGTCGTCTCGCTCGGCAAACGTCTGGTAAAAGTACCAGCCCGTCGAGACAGCGTTGAGGCGACTGTTGTCTGACCTGAGCAGTCCCCAGCTATCGTTCGTTGGCATGGGTGGCGTCCAATCGCCAATGCTATTGAATGCGCTGGCGTCGTCGACAAGACGATTGTGCGTGAACGCAAGTTCCCGCGGATAGTGCAGTCGACCGTTCAGCGTCTCGCCGAAGACGTCGTACCGGGACATCTGGTGGGGCATGACTGCCGAGACGTAGAATCGAAGATCTGTCTCGTCGATGGCGCTCGCCCGTTGGTCTTCGTATGCCCGTTCGATCGGAGTTTCCTCTCCGTCGTCGGTCGCTGCTTGATACAGCAGCCCGTACAGTTCGTACGCGTTGTCAGGCGTCGCTCGACCGAAGAAGTACGGGAGGTAGTACACTTTTGCACCGAACGTTCGATACGTACAGGCCTCGACGAACGTCTCGGCGTTCATGACCGTCACAGCAGCATCCTCTGAAATTGGGTGGGCACGCCACGCCTCTTCGATGTCGAGACCCGGAAACTTCTCGAGCTGTTTGCCGAGGAAGTAGTTCTGCGGATCTTCGGACGTTCCAACGGTCCGGGCCGCGTTCCCCGTGACGATATCAGTTGCGTCTCCCGACGAGTCGTCAGCCTTGTTTTTGGTAACGAGTTTCGAGAGTTTACGCTGACGCATCGCCTCGAGAAAGGCATCGATTTCGCCGGGCCAGCGATAACCGCCGTTCGGTTCGGTCTTGACCTGAACGGTCAGCAACGCGGTAGCCGATTCGCCACCCAGGGCTGTGACGATGGCGTCTTCGATCGTCTCGAGTGCCGTTTCGTCTTCACCCAGCGTCCCCAGCGCATCGATGATCCAGCCGTCCGGATGTTCCGCGGCGGCGTCGGTGACAACCTCGTCGGTTGCCCACTTTGTGAGTCGCTCCTTCGCGTACCGAGCGAGCTTTTCAGGGTCGCTGTTTCGACCGGCCTGATGTGTGACGCTGTGGTCGATACCCCGCGCAGCCGGGTACTTACAGTGGCTGACGTTCTGGACAAGGTTCTCCGTGTAACGGGTTACTCGAACAGGGCCGTACTCGTCAGCAGCCAGCGTCGGTTCCTCACCGGAGACATCGACTCGAACGGCGATCAAACTTTGATCGGTGTCGACGAGGTCGCCCGCGGCATCCGGTGTGAGATAGGGTGCGTACTCGCCGCCTCCCGTGGTCGCGAGTGTGTATAGTTTCCCGTAGAGGTACTGGAGATTTCGCAACGAGCCGATCGGCGAGTCCGGCAGTTCGTCATCTAGTTCGCCCTCGGGATAGGTTCGCTTGAACGCTTCAGGCGAAAGCATCTTCGCCCTCCAATTCGGTTTCGCCGGGCCGCGTCCGTTCAGCGATGTTAACGAATCCTAACCCGAGCGAGTTGCGCTCCCCGAGCCCGACATCCAGTGCCAGGTTCAGGTGCCGTCGGTGGTGATCGTCTCGAACGGTATAGCTGAATTTCCACTTGCTCAGCACGTAAGTCATCTCTTGTCCCTCGGTCACCGTCACCGGCACTGCAAACGTTTTGAGTAGTTCGTACCCATCAAACAGCTCGCCATCCACGTCGCTCGGACCCGGCAGGTGGTCGTGTGCGAACAATCGATGTTTCTTATCGAGGTTCGCCTCGAGTTGCGTCACGAGCGGTTCGGTCGTATGTTCGGGCCGCCAAAACACTGCCGTGTCCCCGCCTGGATGGTCGATGCCGTACTCCTCGCACTGCCAGGGTGGGATTCGTACCAGCAGCCCCGTCCCCGTCTCGAGCGTCCCTCGCGTCCCGGGCTCGCCGACGTCGGGTTCGAGCGAGGTTACGTCCTCGACATAAAATGGCATCTCCCCGATATTTAGCTCGCGTTCTTCGAGCAAGTCCGCAGCCACGTTGGCGAGCAGTTCCTCGTCGGGGGCGGCGACGAGCAGCTTTCGCTCGTCACCTTCGTCCATATCGTACGGTGGAAACGGATTCGACATGCAGAATCCGGGTGGTTCCCCCGCGTCGTGTCGGTCGTCGTACTCGGTTCCCTCAAGTGCCCGCCACAGACGTCCGCGAAGCTTATCGTGGTACGCGTTATCGTATGCGGCGTCCGCTCGGGCAGACAGATGAGCCATGATCCGCACCGTCACTGAACACCTCTATTTCTGACGCTCATAACGTATGACATTGGTTCGAATCCTATCATAAAACTGTTGGCCAGCCAGAATTAGATTGCATGAGTTGAATATCCAGATCGAAGCGGAATTCTCATCGGCGTGCAACAACTATACTCACCCAATGCGAATCGAACTCCGCGTCTGCCAGCACTGTCTCGACGGCGATCACGCCGGACACCACAAATCGGCGCTCTTGCAGGACATGGTCGACTGTGCCGAGCGGATCAAGGAGTACAAGGAGGTGCTCGACCTCGATGCGGTCCACATCCGGAAGGTTCGCGACGACGAGCAGGGCAAACCCGAGGCCCTGCCCGTCGTCGCCGCAACGATTCAGAACGATCAGATCGTTCTGAACGACACTCAGCTCGTCGCCGAGGGACAGGGCGGAAACATGCTCCTGTACGCTAATCCGGACGACATCCTGACCGTGCTCGCGGGGAACGTCGACGAGATCAGCAAGGCGGTCCACGAGGACGTCACCGTCGAACTCTCTGAGCCGGGCGCAAAGATCGTGTCCGAGGCGAACCTCGGCGCGAACCGCGATCAGTAACGATCCAAAAAATCGAGTCGCTCGCGAGTCGAAGTCAGTATTCTGCGGTCGGCGTTAGATACGGCCGACGTTCTCGACACCGACGCTTTCGACGCCGTCGACTTCGGTGAAACTCTCTTCGACGGTCTCCGTGCCGCCCGTTCCGTCCGGGACGATCACGGTCGGATAGAGCGCGACGAGGCCGAACGCGACTTCTTCACGTTCGACGCCGTTGATCTTTGCACCCTCGGGGAGGGAGCTCTCGAGACGCTCCTGGAGCGCGTCGAGGTCGATCTCTGGGCTGTTCGGCATGACCTTGATTTTGGCGGCTACTTTTCCCATGGCTGTAGTTAGGGTCCGGTGAACCCGCAGTCGGGGCACTCGTAGAGGTTGCTCTGCTTGCGACACTTGGCACAGCGGTAAATCTGGGCACCGCAGTCGGGACACTTGAACGCAGCGGCGTTTGTACCCGCGATGTTGATCCCACAGGAGACGCAGGATCGGGTGTCCTGCTCGTCCGTCGTACTCATACCCGTCCCTTCCCGCCGGTCGTTTTTAACCGTTGTCTTTCGGCGGCCACGGAGCGCGATGATCGAAGCGACGTGGATACGGAAGCGACGGCCGATAACTGATCGCAGTGGTGATTGGTGTTCTCCACCGGTGCTTTTTCTGAGTCAGAAAATGCCCTTCTGGATATTTTATATCCCGTGCAGAATGTAGCGATGCGGCCCGAGTAAACGGTGACTGCCCGATCGCCGGTGGGCCGTGCCTCTGACATTTCCTGTGCCGATCGTCGCTGCCAGACACCTAAGACGGAGATAGAGTTATTTCACAGAGAAAATGATAGATAGTATGAAATTCTCGCATGCCCTCATACCGCTCGGTTGCGTCCTCGTCGGGGTCGCCCTCCTCGGCGTGTTTGCGGTGGCTCCCGCGTTCGGTGCACCGCCGCCGCTGTCGGTCTGTGGCGTCTGCGATTCGATCGACGGTGCGACGGACGCCGGTACCCTCGACGTGCACGTCGACGAGGACGGCGACTCCAGATGGGTCGCCCGTGTCCCGATCAACGAAACCGCCGCCGAGACGTACCGGGACGATCCCGACGCCCTCGAGTCGGCGGTCAACGAGGGGTGGTCGCGAAGCGACATCGCAATCAACGACGCACGAGAGATCGAGTCGTCCGTGGAGGATGGCAGCGTCGAGGTGGCGTATACGGTTCCGGACGTCGCACGGTCCGGCGTCGGCGACGGCTGGGTGGTCGATTACTTCTACGTCGCCGGAACGCCGGATCGGTACGATCTCCAGGCCGAACGGGTCTCGATCCACACGCCCGACGGAACGCACGTAGCGAACAGCCCGCAACACGCCGACGTCGACGGCGGGACGGTGACCTGGACGAGCGGCGGCGACGGCAACGGCGGCACCTTCGCGCGGAACACGCACGTGAGCTACGGACCCGAGGGTGTCGGCGGAACCCTCTCGGCGTGGGCGTCTGCCGGCACCGTCTTCGGTCCCCTGGTCTTCGAACACGCCGTGCTCGGGAGTTTTGTTCCCGTTACCTTCCTCGGCCTTGCAGCCGTCGCGGCGACGCGGCCGCGGATGGCCGAGTACGGGGCCGGGGCTGCCGTCGGCCGAGCCGTCGTCGATCAGGGACAACGTACGCTCGAAGGACTCTGCGGTCGGTTCGGCTGGTCGCACAGTCGGCCAGTCCTGCTCGGTGTCGCCGTCGGCGCGGTCGCGGTGGCGAGCGTCGGCGGTTGGCTCGTCAACGGCCTCGGGCTCGCGATCCTGGTCGCCTCGTTCGGCTTCGCCGCGGCGCTGTTTCTCCCGCTCGGGCACGCGCTCGAACGCGGCGATAGATGGGTGCGATATGTCACACCGTCCCTACTCGCACCGGTCGTCGCCATCGCCGCGTTCGCGCCGTACTACGTCCTCGGCTTCGGCCCAATCGCTGCCAGCGTCTTCTTCGTGCCGTGGGCGATCGGTGCCGGAGCGAGCGGCTATCTCCTCTCGCTGATCGGTCGACGCATCGCCGCCCGCACGACGAAGTAAAAACGAGTTCAGCGGTGAAGTGGTTTTTCGGCGATTTCGTTCCGGAGCTCGTCAAGCGCGGACCGGGACACGTCGTCTTCGAACGTCTGTAAGAGCGCGTACACTTCCGCTCGCGGGACCTTCACGTTCCCCTCCCGAACGACGTCCTCGGGTCGCTCTCGAAGTTCGCGCATCGTCCCAACGGCGAGCAGATAGGGAATCGCCCACGCCGAGAGGCGGTTGCCGTGCTGTTCGGGGACGACTTCGAGGTAGCGCTGGGCGTCGTCGAGGTAGGTTTCGGCGCGACCGGTCACGCGCTGGATGACGTTGGTGACGCCGCCGTGGTTCGCCTCGTCGGTGACTTGCTCGACCGCGACATCTTCTTCCTCGAGCCACTCGGCGGGAAGGTAGACGTTGTTCTCCTCGCGATAGTCGGCGTCGACGTCCTTGGCGATGTTGACCAGTTGCAAGAGCAGCGCGAACGAGCGGGCGTTGGCTCGCATCTCCTCGGCCCGGTCCGGCGAGGCTCCGCGGGCGACCAGTCCGGTGATGAGCGTCCCGACGGTACCGGCTGCGTACCAGCAGTACTCCTCGAGCTCCTCAAGCGTTTGGAGGCGTAGTCCACCCTCGTCGGCGTACCGATCGGTGAACATGGCCATCCCGTCGACGAGTTCGCGAACTGGCTCGCGCATGATCTCGCGTGGCTCTTCTTCGAGTGATTCGAACGTCCGTAGGACGCGGGGCGTCTCGGCGACCACCGTCCAGTCCTCGTTCGGCTCGTCGGGGATCCAGGGCTCGACGTCGTTCATGAACGACGAGACCGGCAGGTCGTCTTCGGGATCGAGCAATCGATCGTACTCGGTTAGGAGGTCGGTTTGCTCCGCCGGCGGAATGTGGCCCGCGTCCTCGATCGTATCGGCAATGCGACAGAGGAGGTAGCCGAGACAGATGTGTCTGGCCATCGGTTCCTCGAGTCGGTCGATCGTGATCGAAAAAGTCCGCGAGACGCCGTGAACTGCGTCGTAACACCACTCCAGTTCGGTGTTGGTTGTGAAGTCGGGCTGGCCGGTGGTCATTTACTGAATTTCACTTTGGGCGCATCCCGGAAAAATACCGCGGTCGCGGCGTGCTGTTCGGTACCTCGTCGTGCCGGCGAACGGATATCCGGAAGAATGTCGTTTTCTTCCAGGAGTTTCAAGTGGCTATTGAAAGTCACTGCACACCCGATCGCAGGATAGCGTCACGGTCGGTGTATACATCGTTTCAAGAACTACGACAGGTACTGTTTTCTTCTGAGTAGCCAACCCCCGGAATCACCCGGGCAAACGTCTATTTCCGTCGCCCGCGAACGCGAACGAGTGACCACGACAGTACTCGTCGCCGGCGCTCACGGGCAGGTGGGACGACACGTCACGGAATCGCTCGCCGAAAGCGACCGCGAGGTCAGGGCGATGGTCCGTGACGACTCCCAGACCGACGAGATGGAGTCGCTGGGAGCGACCGCGGTCGTCGCGGACCTGACCGACTCGGTCGCCCACGCCGTCCGCGATTGCAACGCGATCGTCTTCGCCGCCGGCTCCGGGGGTGAGGCCGTCTACGACGTGGACCGCGACGGTGCGATACGACTGATCGAAGCCGCAGAAGACGAGGGGGTCGACCGCTTCGTCATGCTCAGCTCAATGGGTGCCGACGATCCGGCGACCGGACCCGATCCGCTTCGGGACTACCTGACCGCAAAGGCCGAGGCGGACGCACATCTTCGTGAGAGTCAGCTAACCCACACCATCGTCCGACCGGGCGAGTTGACGACCGAACCCGGAACCGGCGAGATCCGAGCGGCAGACAGTCTCGAGATGGATTCGGGGGATATTCCCCGCGAAGACGTCGCGACCGTCCTCGTTACCGCGATCGACGAAGCGTCCGTCTACGGGGAGACGTTCGAGATCCTCTCGGGCGACGAGCCGATCGAAACCGCGCTCGAAGCGGTCGGCTCGGCGTAACCGTTCGCAGTCGTCCGTGAGGAGAGCCAATAGTAAAGAACGATTCGCACGTTAGGTCACGTATGGACTTCTCGCTCTCGCCCGAACAGGAACAGATCCGGGATATGGTCGCCGAGTTCGTCGACGAGGAGATCGTCCCGGTCGCCGACGAGATCGATCACGACGACGAGTTCCCCCGCGACCTCGTCGACGAGATGGCGGAGTTGGGCCTACTTGGTATGCCGTTTCCGGAGAAGTACGGCGGCGCGGGGCTTGACTACCACGCTTACGCGATCGGGCTCGAGGAGATTTCTCGGGGCTCCGGCGGGCTCGGAACGATCGTCGCGGCCCACACCTCGCTCGCCGGCAACATGCTCTTCGAGTTCGGCGACGAGTCACAGAAGGAGACGTATCTGACGCCGTTGAACACGGGCGAAGATATCGGCGCGTTCGCCCTCTCTGAAGCGGGCGCGGGAAGCGACGTCCCGGCGATGGAGACGACCGCGGAACGCGAGGGGAGCGAGTACGTGATCGACGGCGGCAAGCTCTGGATCTCGAACGGCTCCGTCGCCGACACGATCACGGTTTTCGCGAAGACCGACCCAGATGCTGGGACGGACGGAATCTCCGCGTTCGTCGTTCGCCCCGAGGAGGACGAGGGGTTCATCGTCGAGGGAACGGAGGACAAGCTCGGCGACAAGGGCTGTCCGACCGCCGAACTCCGATTCGACGGCATGCGACTCCCCGAAGACCGTCTGCTTGGGGACGAAGGGGGCGGGTTCGTGCAGGCGTTGAAAACGTTGAACGGCGGCCGCATCACGATCGCCGCCCGCGGTGTTGGCATCGCCCGCGCTGCCTTCGAGGCGGCGCGCGACTACGCCCGCGAACGCGAGCAGTTCGGCCAGCCGATCGGCGAGTTCCAGTCGATCAAACACAAGCTGGCGGACATGGATACGAAGATTCAGGCCGCCGAGATGCTCATGCACAAGGCCGCCGACAGAAAGATACGCGGCGAGGATTTCATCACGGAGTCTGCACAGGCTAAACTCTACGCCTCGGAGGTGAGCCGCGAGGTCGCAAACGAGGGGATTCAGATCCACGGCGGCTACGGTTACACGAAAGACTTCCCTGCCGAGCGGTTCTATCGCGACGCCAAACTCAACGAGATCTACGAGGGGACGAGCGAAGTCCTCAGGAACACGATCGGAGACCGGTTGCTCGAGGGGTGACGACGGCGAACGAGGGTCAGTCTTCCTCGACCGACTCCAGACAGTCGCTCATCCACGCGTAGTGGGCTTGGACTCGTCGCTCGCCGGCGTCGGTCAGCGCGTAGACGTCGTGAATTCCCTCGGTCTGTTTTTCGACGAAGCCGGACTCGACCAGCGCGGTGAGCGAGCCGTAGAACGATTTCGGTTCGAGATGGTCGTCGTAGTGCGATTCGAGCCTGGATTTGAGCTGCTGGCCGCGCAGTCCGTCCTCGGCCGCCAACAGAACGCACATGTCGCGACGTCGCCCGCTCGGGAGCCACTTGCTCATACCTGCCCTCGGTGGGGCGAGCGTTCGAGCGTTACGGTTTCTCGCGATGACTGACGACTAGCTGCTCAGGCGAAACGGCGACGAACGGCGTCGAGGACTGTCCAGGCGACCCCACCGACGGCCATCCCGACAACGACGAGCGGCGCGCCGATTTCGAGGAGGACGCGTCCGCTAGCCTGTTGCTCGTGATGAAAGAGGTGCCACCGGTCGGTCGGCCCGTCGATAACGACGGTTCCCGAGCCGACCGCGAGCGAGAGGAGGACGGCTGCGAGCAGGGAGACGACGACCAGTGTGAGCGTGCCGACCGAGCCGGCGAGCAACGCTGAGAGCGATTCGCTTCCGGGTCGGCGCGTGACCGACTCGCCGTCGGGTGCGTACACGGCGAACCCGTGCGCTCCGTCGGGAAGGCCGGCGACGCGGACGTTCGAGCGGTACTGAAACAGGGCGGCGGCCATCCAGAGGTCGCCGACCGACCCGGCACCGTTGGCCGCGAGCACGACGAGCAACAGCGGCGTCGGATAGACGACCATCGCGGCGAATCCGATGGCGCTGATGCCGACGAACGGCGCCAGCAGAACGACGAGAAGTTGGGTTCGCGCGTAGCTCGTCGACGTTTCGGCGTACGCGTGGGGAAACACGAAGTTCGAGAGTCCGACCCCGTAGTTCGGCGTACCGCCGTATCGTGACATAGCGAGTCCGTGAAGCGCCTCGTGTAGGAACACGGTGAGCGCGACGAGCACGGCGGCGATCGCAATCCAGATCGCAAGCGCTGACGGCGGCGGCACCGCGATCACGATCGGTTCGAACGCGACCCTGCGGACCGCCGCGAGGGCGTATCCAAAGCAGTACGCGAACGCGAAGAAGCCGACGACGGAGACGACGAGCCACTGGAGAGACAGGCGGCGGGTGAGTTGAAACGTCGAGACCGGACGGGCCGGTGTCGACTGATCCGTTCGGCGCACGCACCGAATTCCAGACGGCGACGAAAAAGCCGTATCGATTCCGCTCACCGGGAAGCGGGCGAACCGATAGATTCCCGGTCCTCGACGCGAGAACGGGAGTATGACCGATTCCGACGAGAACGAGGCACGGACTCGAAGCGACGGCGAAGCAACCGCCGAGGAAAACGGCATCGAAGCACGGTACGAGGAGACCGAGGCGGAACGAATTATCGCGTTCGACCGTCACGGCGACCCCGCCGGCCGGGAGCATCCTGGCGCGCGCGAAAGTGCCGTTATCGCACAGAACCTCGAGGGGTACGCCATCCTGAAAGTACGGCTGACGGTCGATGGCGACGAACTCGAGCGCTACTACGGGTTCGATATGGCGCTCGACCACGTGGCGGAACTGCTCGGTGTCTCGCCCTACGAGCTTCCGATTCCGCAAGCAGCCGAAGACATGGGGATGTAGGCCCAGCAGGTCACGCCCGTCAAAAACGGGAATCATAAATACGCAGAGTCGAAGTCTCCAAACGAGACTAGCCGTGGATTCAGAGTCGTTCCCCCGTCCGATCGGGACGAGACGCCGCTTTTCCGGACTGCTCGCAGCGACCGCGCTCGGCGTCTATCTCCTGTTGATCGTCGGGGCGACGAGTTCGCTCACCGACGCCGCCTCGGCGTGTTCGACGTGGCCGACCTGCCACCCGCCGGCCGATCCGCTGAACCAGACCCAGCTCGTCGTCGCCTGGGGACACCGGATCGCGGCCGTCGTCGTCGGCCTGCTCGTTGCGGCGACCGCTGTCGCCGCCTTGCTCGGAGACGCCTCGCGACGAGTGCAGGCTGCCGTCGTCGCCGGCGGCGTGCTGTACCTCGTCCAGGTCGGCGTCGGCGCGGCCACCGCGACGCTCGGCCCCGCCGCGATCACGCCGGGACTGCACCTTACCCTCGGCGTCGTTATCTTTACGACCATCGTCCTCGCACTGGCCTGGGATCTGGAGCTCGCGACGGGATCTGCGGACGATGCGATCGACGCGCCCGAACCCGAACCAATCGATGACGAGCCGGCGGCCTCGGCCGAGCGAACGCTTCCCACGAGCCGGCTCGCACGAGCACGTCTGACCGCGTTCGCCTATTTCAAGATGATGAAACCGCGGCTGATGTGGCTTCTTTGTCTCGTCGCTGCAGCAGGGATGGCCCTCGCCGCGGGTCCGGCGCTCGACGCGCCGACGATCGTCGCCACGCTCGGCGGCGGCGTCCTCGCGATCGGCGCCTCAGGAACCTTTAATCACGTCCTCGAACGCGACGTCGACCGGCAGATGTCCCGCACCTCGGACCGACCGCTCGCGACGGACCTGATTCCGGTCAGGAACGCGTTGGCCTTCGGCGGTCTGCTGACGGTCGCCTCGCTCGGCGTCTTCCTGACGATCAACCGGCTTGCGGCCGCGCTCGGCCTCGCCGCGATCCTCTTTTACAGCGTCGTCTACACGCTCCTCCTCAAACCCAACACGGTTCAAAACACCGTCATCGGTGGGGCGGCGGGCGCGCTGCCGGCGCTCATCGGCTGGGCCGCCGTCACGAACGAGATCGGTTGGCCCGCGCTCGCGCTCGCAGGCGTCATCTTCCTCTGGACGCCGGCGCACTTCTACAACCTCGCGCTGGCCTACAAGGACGACTACGCCCGCGGCGGGTTCCCGATGATGCCCGTGGTTCGGGGCGAGACGGAGACGCGCAAACACATCATCTACTACATCGCCGCGACGCTCGTCGGCACGATCGCGCTCGCCTGGATCACCGACCTCGGCGCGCTCTACGCGGCGACCGTCGCGATCTTCGGCGGAATCTTCCTCTGGACGGCCGTCGTCTTGCACTTCGAGCAGAGCGAGTCCGCGGCGTTCCGGTCGTTCCACGCCTCGAACGCGTTCCTCGGCGCGGTCCTGATCGTCATCGTCGTCGACGCGCTCGTGTTGTGAAACGAGGGAGCGAAAATCAGTCCAGTGTGTCTGAAAATCGTTTGACGCGCTCTCGCTGTTCGCTCGTTTGCTCCGTTCGGCGGCGCGAGACGCTGTCCTCGAGCTCGCCTGCTGTCTCTTCGCTCAACGCGCCGTAATACTCCTCTAGCGACGCGCCATCGGTGAGACCGTCCACCGTGCGGACCGTCAGTCGAACGAGGGCAGCACGTCTTCTTCGTAGAACCCGAGCATCGGCTCCTGTTCCGGACCGATCTGGTGGACGTAGACGTGGTCGTAGCCGGCATCGATCGCCGTTTCGATGTTCTCGATATGCGTCTGTGGATCCGTCTCGAGCGTCGTCCCGGACTCGGCGATGTCCTCACGGTCGACCATCTGGGCGGCCTGCTCGAAGTGCGCCGGCGTCGGCAGCACTTGCGCCAGCTCACCGGGGAGCGAGCCGTTCGGCCAGTACTCGTGGACGGTGTCGATCGCTTCGTCCTCGCTCTCGGCGTAGCAAACGTGCATCTGGGTGTACGTCGGCCCCTCGCCGCCGGCGTCCTCGTAGGCGTCAACGATCTCCCCTTTCGGCCCGGAACACCAGAGCCCGTCCGTGTTCTCGGCGACCCACTCGGCCGTCTGCGGACCGAACGCGCTCCCGATCGTCGTCGGCTGCTCGTCAGGGCAGGTGTAGAGCCGGGCATTTTCGACCGTGTAGTGCTCGCCGTGGTGGCTCGTCGTCTGGCCTGTCCAGAGCGTTCGCATGACGTCCATCGCCTCGTCTAACATTTCGAGTCGGACGTCGTGTTCCGGCCAGCGGTGGCCGACGACGTGTTCGTTCAGGTTCTCGCCGGTGCCGACACCGAAGGTGAACCGATCGCCGAACATCTCGTCGATCGTGGCAACGGCATGGGCGACGTTGACCGGGTGGATCCGCATCGTCGGACAGGTGACGCCGACGCCGACGTCGATCTCGTCGGTTGCAGCCGCGATTCCGCCGAGCGTCGACCAGACGAACGGCGACTCGCCCTGCACCGAGACCCACGGGTGAAAGTGATCGGAAATCGAGACGAAATCGAAGCCAGCCACCTCGGCGCGGCGCGCGTTCTCGACGAGTTCCATCGGGCCGTGTTCCTCGCTCGACAGGGTGTATCCCAGCTGGGTCATGTTCGACCCGCTACCACGAATCGGCTGATACCGGTTGAGCCTGCGACGGCAAGAAGGGGTGTCGACGGGGTTTCTGATTCGACGAGTGACGCTGCCGAACAGAACTTTCGTTCTCGCGCTACCAGCGGTGGTGGACGTGCTCGGCGACGTGCGCCTCGTAGACGTCTCGAGCCGCGCCGGCGGTCTGGTTCGACAGCGACTCGAGTTCGGACACCGCGGCGTTCGAGCGGACGTGTTCCGGCGACGTGGTTCCTGGGATAACGGTCGACACCGCCTCGTGGTCGAGGATCCACCGAAGCGTGAACTCGGCCATCGTGCGGTTCTCGGGGATGTGGGGCTCGAGCGCGGCGACGGCGTCGTGGCCCGTCTCGTAGGGGACGCCTGCGAACGTCTCGCCGACGTCGAAGGCTTCGCCCTCGCGATTGAAGTTGCGGTGGTCGTTCTCGGGGAACTCCTGGTCCCGATCCAGCGCGCCGGTCAGCAGGCCCGAGGCGTAGGGAACGCGGACGATCACGCCGATATCGTCCGTTCGGGCTCGCTCGAAAAACAGCTCCTTCGGCCGCTGACGGAACGGGTTGAAGATGATCTGAATCGTCTCGACGACGTCATACTCGATCGCCTTCAGCGCTTCCTCGACCGTCTCGACGCTGACGCCCGCGTGGGCGATTTCGTTGTCCGCCTTGAGACGTTCCAGCGCCTCGAACGTCTCCGGCTGATAGTACGCATCCGTCGGCGGACAGTGCAACTGCAAGAGGTCGAGCGTGTCCTCGTTGAGGTTCTCCTGACTTCGCTCGACGAACCCGGAGAGATGCTCGTAATCGTAGCGCTCGGGCTCGTGGGGATCGAGCCGCCGGCCGGCCTTCGTCGCGACGAAGACGTCGTCGTGGGCGTCACGTTCGTCCAAGACGTGACCGATGTGTCGTTCGCTTCGGCCGTCGCCGTAGACGTCCGCGGTGTCGAGGAAATCGATACCCGCATCGAGTGCGGCGCGCACGACCTCGCGCCCGGTCTCGTCGTCGACCTCGCCCCAGCTACCGCCGATGTTCCAGGTTCCGAGGCTGACTTCCGAGACGTCGCGGCCGGTCGAACCGAGTCGTCGGTAGTTCATGTGTGATCGGTGGAGTGTGGATCGGGTATGCCTTGCCTTCGGGGCAATCTCCACGAGCCCGGTGCCGTGAGGAGCCGGCATCCTCAAAACGGCCCGCCGTCGTGGACGAGCCCTTCCATAACGGTTCGTTCGGCCCGCCGAAGCAACTCTCCCGCCGTCCCGCTCGAGCAGTCCAGTCGATCGGCGACGTCAGTAAGCGAGGCGTCCCGTGTCGCGTGGTAGTAGCCGCAGTCGACGGCCGCGGAGACGGCTTCGAACTGGCGCTGGGTCAGGTCCGTTCGCGTGTCGATCCGTCCCGCGCAGTACTCGCCGACCGAGAGAACCTCGACGTTCATCATCTCGGAGACGTCGTCGACTGCCCCCTGGACCGAGTCGGCGGGCCCGACCGCCGTCAACCGGATCGTCCCGTCACTTCGGTACGATATCGGTGGAATGACGAGCAGACCCGGCTGTACGAACGCGGCCGCGAACGTTCTGTCGGACCCGCTGAGCGGTGCCCGAACGTACAGGTAGAAGCTCTCGTCGAGACAGGGTGCAATTTCGTACTCGATCACCGACGAAACGTCCTCCAGGACGCCCTCGTACGGCGTTCGCGGCCCGTCGACGTGGAACAACACAGTATGCTCGTCGTCGCCGTACGGCTGTCGATGTAGCACTCGCGACGCGTCGTAATCGTCGTGATCGACGATAAACTGGTGCATCGTATGGCGCTCGTCCGGTGGCTGGTAGAGGCTGACTTCGAGGTAGCGCATTCCGTTGTCGCCGAATACGTTCGGCTGTGCTACAAACGTGCCGCATCACCCCTCGCGATCGAGTCCCCGACCCGCGTCGGACGAGTGCAGAACCGACAGCCGACGGGTATTATAAACACCCCTCATATCTGCGGGAGAATCGGTACGACCGCAGCGACGCTACGTTCGACTGTCATGACGAGCCCCATCGGACGGACGACCCGATCCGCAGAGTGGCCGGATATTCGATCGCGAGGGAGCGACCTGATCCGGGCAGCCGGCGCTGGCGGTGCGGGCGGTGCCGGATTTCCCTCCTACGCGAAGTGGACCACCCTCGAGGACGTTGATACCCTTCTGATGAACCATCAGGAGAGCGAGCCGAACTACGTCATCGACAAGTGGCTCGGCGAAACGAAGGCGGAAACGTTCGCGGTGCTGTTCGATGTGCTGCTCGAGCAGGCGTTCGATCTGATCGTCGTCAGTGCCAAGTGGAAAGACCGAGCGACGTACCTGCGGGAACTGGAGGCCGAAACCGGCGGCAACGTAATCCGGCCAGACGAGCTGCCGATCGACAGGAACGAGGAGTCCGGCGTCGTGTTCGCCTACACGGAGAATAAGTACCAGTACGGAATGGAGAGTGTCCTCCTCAAGACTGTCGACAGCACGGTCATCGGGAACGACCTCCCCACCGATCACGGCTGGCTCGTACAGAACACCGAGACCCTGTACAACATCTCTCGCGCGCTCTTGGACGGCACGCCCGTGACCCATAAGTACGTCCACGTCAGCGGCGACGTGTCACGAGATCGGTTCCTCGAAGCGCCGATCGGCACGCCCGCGAGCGACCTTCTGCGCGCAGCCGACTGCCCGCCCGACGCGCTTCCCGCAGATGCCGTGATTGCGGACGGCGGGCCGGGGTGGTGTTTTCCACTCGATGCGCCGCCCGAGGACTACGGCGTCCGCAAGCACACGAACTGCCTGCTCGTCCTCGACGAAGAAACCGTCGCGGAAAACACGTTCGACGGGGGACGAATCGACGTCATCGAGGAGTACGACTGGAGCGAACGAACGATGGAGCCAGAACCCACCGCGACGATCGAACCGTCCCGTGTTCGGATCCCACTCGCGACGAATCCGGAGCCGGATGTCGTGGAACCCGCCGAGCCGATCGTCGAGATCGGCGATCGCGTCGATGTCGGCGACCGGATCGCGAGCCCCAGTTCCGACGGGATCAGTAACCCCCAGCACGCGTCTATCGCCGGTGAGGTGACGGCGGTGTCCGAATCGGGTATCGAGATCGAATCCCACTCGAGAGCGTAGCGGGAGTCTGCGCGGTCTGCAGTTCAAACGCCGAATCCCGGCCGCTGGCGTCCGCTTACCGGAACGACGGCAAACCCGCCTCCTCGTAGAACTCGATCGCTCTTCGATGCTGTCGATGTGCGCCTTCGGATCCCCCGCTCGTTGTCGTGCCGGATTCCGTGATGTCCTCCTTTTTGACCTGCTGGGCGGCCTGTTCGAAGTGCGCCGGCGTCGGCAGCTTCTGGTCAAGAGGTCGGAATCAAGCCGGTGGGCCACAGTTCGTAGATCATCTCGATCAGTTCGGTCGGCTAGTGCTCCTCGCTCGAAAAGGTGTCTCTCAGCGATAGTAGCCACTGAAAGTCCATGCACACCTGATCGCACGACAAATGTGTACCGACTGAGCCTGCGAAGGCGAAAATACGACCCCATCCGTCTCCCAGCCACTGACATCGAGTCGATAAGACGACAGCAGAGAGAAAACCGAATAAACGGCAGTTACGACTCGATTTCGAGCGTGTAGAGGCGCTTTCGGGCGTCGGAGAACGAAAACCGGGAGTCGATGACGTTCTCGTCGTCGAGTCGGTTCAACGCGTACCGGACCGTCCGGGAGGGCAACAGCGTCTCGTCTGCGATCTGCTGTTGGGTCATCGTGTCGTTGTACTCGAGGACCTTCGCGACGAGTTTGGCGCTCGGCGGCAGATCACGGACGTCGTCCCACGTCCCGCGCTGTTCGGATTCCTGTCGAAACGTCTCTGAGGCACTCATCGTGTACCTCCATTCGAATACGAGGTGATAATATTTTCTGTTTCGTTTGATGCCCAGCAGTTATAACTCTACAAGTGCATCTACCCGAAGCCTCTTATGAACCAGTACCCAAAGCTTGGGTGATGAGCGACACTGTGGACGACGTCGACCTCCCGTACGACGAGGACGAGGCGTCCCAACAGGAGAAGATCCAGGCGCTCGAGGAACGGCTGGAGATCCTCGAGGCGCAAAACGAGGAGATGCGTGACAAACTCCTCGATGCCAACGCCGAGAATAACAAGTATCAACAGAAACTCGAGCGACTGACCCACGAGAACAAGAAGCTCAAGCAGTCGCCGCTGTTCGTCGCCACCGTCCAGGAGATCACGGACGAGGGCGTCATCATCAAACAGCACGGCAACAACCAGGAGGCCCTGACCGAGGTCACCGAAGAGATGCGGGCAGATCTAGCGCCCGACGCTCGCGTGGCCGTCAACAACTCCCTCTCTATCGTCAAGAGCCTCTCGAACGAGACTGACGTCCGTGCTCGCGTAATGGAAGTCACCGAGAGTCCTGAAGTCAGCTACGAGGACATCGGCGGCCTCGAAGACCAGATGCAGGAGGTCCGCGAGACCGTCGAGATGCCTCTCGAGAATCCCGGCATGTTCGACGATGTCGGGATCGACCCGCCGAGTGGTGTCCTGCTGTACGGCCCGCCGGGGACGGGGAAAACGATGCTCGCCAAGGCCGTCGCCAACCAGACCGACGCCACCTTCATCAAGATGGCCGGCTCGGAGCTGGTGCACAAGTTCATCGGCGAGGGTGCAAAGCTGGTTCGCGACCTGTTCAAGGTCGCCCGCGAGCACGAACCTGCCGTTATCTTCATCGACGAGATCGATGCCATCGCCGCCAAACGAACGGAATCCAAGACCTCGGGTGATGCCGAGGTCCAGCGGACGATGATGCAACTGCTCTCGGAGATGGACGGCTTCGAAGAGCGTGGCGAGATCCGCATCATCGCCGCGACCAACCGCTTCGACATGCTCGACCGCGCTATCCTCCGACCCGGCCGCTTCGACCGCCTCATCGAGGTGCCAAAGCCGAACGCGGAGGGCCGTGAGATCATCTTCGAGATTCACACGCGCGGCATGAACGTCTCCGACGACGTCGACTTCGCCGAACTCGCCGAGGAGGCCGGTGAGGCGTCCGGTGCCGACGTCAAGGCCGTCTGTACGGAGGCGGGGATGTTCGCCATCCGCGACGATAGGACGGAGATTCGGATGGAAGACTTCCGCAGCGCCTGGGAGAAAGTACAAGCCGACTCGAGCGAGACCGCAGAGGTCTCGAAGACGTTCGCATAGATCCGATCTTCCCTTCTGTTTCGAACTCTACGTTCGAGCTACAGCGCCGTGAAGACGAGCCACGGGCCGACAAACAGCGCGAGCGTCAGCACTGCGAGAATCAAGAGGTAGCCGAGACCGGTTCCGATCGCCGTGAGCCACGCCGGATGGTCGAATTCGTTGCTCGCGATTGCCATACGAGTGTGTCCCGGTTCGGCGGAATAAGCGTACCGGAAAGGTGAACACTTCTCAACATGTATCGCCGAGTACGATGGGGAACGGATCGTCCGTCGGTGATCGGTCGGTCGGACGGACGGGGCAGATACTGCTCGGACTCGTCATCGTCATTCTGATCGCGAGTCGGCTCAGAAACAGTCCAATCGAGCTTTGGCTCGTTATATTCGGCTTCATCGCCGTCACCGGGGCCGCCGCAGCCATCGGAGCGCGTGCGCTGAGTGACGAATAATCCAACCGGTGAATCGTCCGATCCCAGCGCAGTTTCCGGACCGTTTTTACCGAGTGACTGGCTAGAAGCCGTCAATGACGAAAATCGTCGTGGTGGATAACCACGGACAGTTCACGCACTTAGAACGCCGGGCGCTTCGCGATCTCGGCGTCGACACGGAGTTGATCGACAACGATACCCCACCCGAGGAGGTTGAGGCCGACGGCGTCGTCCTCTCCGGCGGCCCGGATATGGACCGCATCGGCAAATCCGCCGACTATCTCGACGCCGACGTCCCCGTCCTCGGGATCTGTCTCGGCATGCAACTGATCGCCGAGGAACTGGGCGGTCGCGTCGGCGGCGGCGAGTACGGCGGCTACGCCGACGTTACCGTCGAAATCGCGGACGGCGACGATCCGCTCACCGGCTCACTCCACCCGGAAACGCGCGTCTGGGCGAGCCACGCCGACGAGGTCAAAGAACTCCCAGACGGATTCGAACGAACGGCCAAAAGCGACGTCTGCGACGTCGAGGCGATGAGCGATACCGACCGCGACCTCTACGGCGTCCAGTGGCACCCGGAGGTCGCCCATACCGAGGAAGGCGACGAAATCTTCGAGAACTTCCTCGCGATCTGCGAGTCGCAGTAACACGTGTTCTGAACGCGAGTTCCGATACCGAATCTCGAACCCGGTGACGCCGGTGTTAGCTAGTCACAACGCTGTCGCCAAGCGCCTATATAGTTCGTAATCGAATCAGATAACGTAATGCAACCAGCCAATCGAATCGTCTCTGCGTTGGGATCGTCTGCGATCGACCTTCGGCTCGCGTCGACGAGCGGTGATCGAGCATGACCACGAGCGTTCTCGTCACCGGCGCGACGGGCAACCAGGGCGGCAGCGTCGTCGACCACCTGCTTGCATCCGAGACTGAGTTCGACGTCTCCGGACTGACTCGCGACGCCTCGGGTGAAATCGCACACGAACTGTCCGATCGAGGCGTAACGATGGTTGAGGGCGACCTGAACGAGCCGGAATCGCTGACTGAACACGTCGAGGCGGTCGACGCGGTTTTCGCGGTCACCAACTTCTGGACGCAGGGGTACGAGACGCAGGTCGAACAGGGCAAAAACATCGCCGAGGCTGCCGCCGATGCGGGTGTCGACCACTTCGTCTTCAGCGGCGTCGGCAGCCACGAGCGCGATACCGGCGTGCCGCACTTCGACTCAGCCTGGGAAATCGAGCAACACGCCCAGGACCTGGATTTGCCGATGACCGTCCTGCAGCCGGTGTTCTTCTTCCAGAATCTCGAGGCATTCGCCGAGGACGTCGTCGAGGACGGCCAGCTCGCGCTGCCGCTCGAAGAAGGCGTCTCGCTGCAGATGATCGACACAGACGACGTGGGTCGCGCCACGGCCGTCGTGTTCGAAAACCCTGACGAGTTCGTCGGCGAGCGGATCGAACTCGCAGGCGACGAGCTGACACTCGCGGAGACGGCCGACGTCCTCTCGGCGGTGACCGGCACCGACGTCGACCCGGTTCACGTTCCGATCGAGGACGCCTACGAGTCGTTCGGAGAGGAGTTTACGGTCATGTGCGAATGGTTCAACGAAGTCGGGTACAGCGCCGATATCGACCACCTAGAGGACCAGCTCGGGTTCGAATTCGTCGACCTCGAGACGTACCTCCGGGAGAACGGGTGGAAGGACAAGGAGGGAATGGCGTCCGTTCCCGGCTGGGTCAAAGCGTTGTAGGTCGCCACGAGCGACAGCAGCCACTGAAAGTCAGCGCACACCGGATCGGACGACGGCTGTGCGATCTGGTGTGTGAACAGTTTCAGTTATCAGATAACGCCTACGACGGGAGGAGGTCGGTGTGGACGACAGCCCGGTACTGGCTCTCGGTCGCCTCCTCGAGCCGTTTGAGGAAGGCGACGACGGTCGGAAACGACTCCGGTCGATCGAACGGATCGTCGTCGTCCTCGTCGCGGCGCGTACAGAGCGCGACGAACGAGCGAAGCGACTCGTACGTGCCGGGGCGGGCGTAGACGACGCCGAGTTCACCGTCGAGTTGCTCGTGCCAGTGGTCGATCACGGGTTCGGCTTCTCGCCGCGGCTGCTGGCGTTTTTCGGCGAGTTTCGCGGCGTCGATATCGTGGCCGTCGAGGACGGAGTCGAGCGCGTCCTGTAACTCGTCCGTGTTCTCCTCGAGCGCGGGCGCGTCAGCGTCGGCCGCGAGTAGCTGCCCGAACGCTTCGAGTTCCTCCTGTCGAACGGCGACAGGATACACGAAGTCGTGAGTCGACTGGGGAAGCGTATAGGACTTGCCCTCGACGCCCTGCTCACCCGGGCTCGACTGTCCGAACATCAGATCGAGTATTCCCATGGGTACAACAGGTCGGGTAGCCCGAATAAGTGTTCCGCGGGCGACTCGACCCGAGCGAACGCCGCTATCGGTTCTACCACTCGTCGCCAAGCGATGACTTGATACCGCCGTACTCGCTCGCGCTCGTCCACGTTCGGCCGCTTTCGGCGTGTTCGACCTCGTAGGAACCACCGCAGGAACCACACCGATACCGACCCGGCGATTTCACCGGCCGGGAGGCTCGGTGTCGACTCGCGGTCCACTCACAGCCCGCCTCGAGACAGCGAAGGACGTATCGCGGCTCCGAAAACGTCCGGCAGTGACGCGGGGCGTCGAGTTCGGCCGCTCGCTCTCGAAATCGCCGCCCGTGACCCGACTCGCCGAACTGCTGGTACTCCCAGGCGTGGACGAGTTCGTGTCTGACAACGCCGGCGAACTCTGCCCACTCGTAGCGCTCGTAGGCGCGCCGGGTGAGGACGATCGTCGCTACCGCCGTTCGCGAGTTCCACCGACAGGCACCCGCGCGGCGCTTGGCTCGTGTCGAGACGTCCCACTCGATAGCGTCGAGATCGATCGAGAGGTCGGACTCGCGGACGACCTCGCGGGCGTGGATCCGCGCCCGGGCCATGATCTCGTCGTCGATCGTGAGCGTCTCGCCGTCGGTCACGAACCGACCGATGAATCGCGGTTCCGAAATTCTTTCCGTTTACCCCACGAGGACGCGACCATGAGTGCTGACCGTCCCGCTACCGACGAGGACGGCTCCGATGGGAGCCGACCGGAGCCACGACCGGCGGATCCCGACGAACCGATCGAACCAGCGGCAGTCGTCCTTCCCGCGGTCGCCGCGGACCCGCTCGACGAGCGTCGGCCCTGGCTCGATCAGTACGAGATCGACGCCGCCTACGACATTCCGGGTACCGATACCCCGCTGTATCTCACCGCCGACGGCGTCGCGATCACGACGACAGGGATCGGCAAGAGCGACGCAGCGACCACCGTAACGGCTCTCCTTGCGAGTCCAGTTGTCGCCCTCGAGTCGGCGTACGTCGTCTCCTGTGGCGTGGCCGGCGCCTCACCGGCGACGGCCGGACTCGGTTCCGTCGTGCTCGCCGACGCGGTCGTCGATTGGGATCGAAAACACCGCTGGGATCGCCGGGCGACGTCCGAAGACGACGCCGGCCGGAACGGCGCGGAGGACGTGTCCGATTCGATCGATCTCCTCGCGTACCGTCCGCGCGACTACGTTTCCCGCCTCGACGATCGGGTCATCGAAACCGGCCTCAGCGGTGCTCGATCGGTCGCGCTGGTCGAAAACGACGAGACGCTCGCGTACCAGCGCCGGTATCCGGACGCCCCGGAGACCGGACCGATCGTCGGCGTCGGGACGACCGTCTGCGGCGACGAGTTCTGGCACGGCGAGCAGTACGCGCGGGAGGCCGAACACCTCTGCGAGCGATACGACGTTGCCCCCTACGTCACGACGCAGATGGAAGATGCCGCGACGGCGACCGCGCTCGACCGGTTCGGCCTGCTCGAGCAGTACCTGAGCGTGCGCGCGATCGGAAACTACGATCGTCCGTCGCCGGGCGAGTCCGTCGAGGAGAGCTTCGACGGGAACAAGGCGAGTCTGGCGCTCGCGATCGAGAACGCCGCTCGCGCCGGCGGGGCGGTCGTGGACGAACTCGTCTCGGCCGATCCGCTCGGAATTCGATCGAACTGACAGGGACAGTAGAAACCGGCGTCAGATTTCGAGTGCGAGTCCCGATTCTTCGAGCGCCTCGTCGACGGAGAGATCGTCGTGGACGATGCCGGAGACGCCGCGGGCGATCGCTTCGGGGTCTTCGTGCTGGAAGATGGAGCGGCCCATCGAGATACCCGAGCCGCCGGCGTCGACCGCGCCGCGGACCATCTCGAGCGTCTCGCGGTCGGTCCCGCGCGAGCCGCCGGCGATGACGACTGGGAGACGGGTCGAGTCGACGACGTGCTGGAAGCTCTCTGCGTCGCCGCTGTAGCCCGTCTTGACGATGTCGACGCCGAGTTCTTCGGCGAGGCGAACGGCGTGGCCGAGCGCTTCGGGGTCACTGGAGTCGACGCCGGGGCCGCGGGCGTAGGCCATCGCCAGAACGGGAATCCCGAACCGGCCGGCGGCCTCTGTGACCTCGGCGAGTTGGGAGAGCTGGTCAGGTTCGTATTTGGAGCCGACGTTGATGTGGAAGGAGACGGCGTCGGCGCCGACGCGGATGGCCTCTTCGACGGTCCCCGTCGGTCGTTTGTCGTTCTCGTCGGGGCCGATCGAGGTCGAGCCGTTGAGGTGGACGATAAATCCCTTCCCGTTTTTGTTGTCGTGGACGCGCGGTGCGATCCCTTTCTGCGTGAGAACGGCGTCCGCGCCGCCACGGGTGATGGCGTCAATGGTCGATTCGATCTCTTTCAATCCGTCGACGGCACCCAGCGTGATGCCATGGTCCATTGGGACGATTACGTACGAGTCGTCTGTGCCGATTCGGTCGAGCCGCGCGTCGGTACCTGTTGTAGTCATTGCGGGACAGTAGCAAGCTTTGCGTTATGGGTGTTCTGATTCCGGTGCATCTTCGCCGGCGCCGCGGCGCGCGCCGCGTTTGAGTTCGCGGGCTTTCGCCTCGAGTTCGGCCGCCGCCTCGTCGCTCGATGCGATGATGTCGACGAGGGCGCTGCCGACGATGACGCCGTCGGCACCCGCCTCGATAATCTCGGCGGCGTGGTCGCCCTCGCTGACGCCGAAGCCGACCGCCTTCGGCACGTCGTAGTCCGTCAGCCGCGCGAGACTATCGTGCGTTGCTCCGGAGACGTTCGCGCGCGCGCCGGTCGTGCCGAGTCGCGCCTGGACGTAGGCGAAACCGGAGACCTGCGACATGATCGTCTCGAGGCGCTCGCCCTCGGTCGTCGGCGCGACGATGAAGACGAGGTCGAGCCCGTTGTCGTCACAGGCGTCCCGCAGCGGGTCGGCCTCTTCGGCAGGGAGGTCGGGAACGATGATGCCCGAGAGGCCGGCGTCGGCCGCGCGCTCGACGAACGGCCGTGGCTCCGCGCTCGAGCCGTACTGGAGGATCATGTTGTAGTAGGTCATCACGAGCAGCGGCGCCTCGGTCTCGAGTTCGTCGACGAGTTCGAAAAACGCCGCGGGCGTCGTACCCGCGTCCAGAGCGCGATTGATCGCGGCCTGGATCGTCGGCCCCTCCGCGATCGGCTCCGAAAACGGGAGGCCGAGTTCGATCAGGTCCGAGCCGCCGCGGTCGAGCGCCTCGACGTACGCCTTCGTGTCCTCAAGCGAGGGGTCGCCCGCGGTGATGTAGGTGATCAGCGCGGGGTGGTTCTCGCGGATGGCCGCCTCGATATCGCTGTCGGCGAGCACCTGCTCGTCGCTCACGCGTCGAACACCTCCACGTCCGGAGCCGCTTCGAGATCGCGTTTTTCGGTCTCCTCGAGGACAGTCTCGAGATCTTTGTCGCCGCGCCCGGAGACGTTGACGACGACGAGGTCGCCGAGGTCGTCGGTGCTCGCTTCGATATACCCGAGCGCGTGACTCGACTCGAGCGCCGGGATGATCCCTTCGAGGTTCGAGAGGCGATGAAACCCGTTGAGTGCGTCCTCGTCGTCGACGGTCGCGGGCGTAACGCGTCCGGTGTCGACGAGGTGGGAAAGTTCGGGGCCGACGCCGGCGTAGTCGAGGCCGGCGCTGACGCTGTGTGATTCCATGATCTGACCCTCGTGGCTCTGGAGCAGTTTCGTCATCGCGCCGTGGAGGACGCCATCGGTGCCCGTCGAGAGCGTCGCCGAGTTGGGCGCGACGCCTTCCTCGGCGTCGATCTCGAGGCTCGAGCCGCCGGCCTCCACCGCGATCAGATCGACGTCCTCGTCGGGAACGAACGCGTGGAACGTCCCCATCGTGTTCGAGCCGCCGCCGGCGCAGGCGACGACGGTGTCCGGAAGTCGACCCGCCTGCTCGCGAACCTGGTCGCGAGCCTCCTGGCCGATAACGCTCTGGAAGTCCCGAACCATCTTCGGGAACGGGTGGGGGCCGACGATCGAGCCGATCACGTAGTGGGTCGTCTCGACGGTCGTTGCCCAGTCGCGCATCGTCTCGTTGATCGCCTCCTTCAGCGTCCCGCTGCCGGCCGTCACGGGGTTGACCTCCGCGCCGTTCATCCGCATCCGGTAGACGTTCGGCCGCTGGCGGTTGATGTCGGTCCGCCCCATGTAGATCTCGCAGGGCATGTCGAGGTGGGCCGCCGCCATCGCGGTCGCGGTGCCGTGTTGGCCCGCGCCGGTCTCGGCGATGATCCGCTCTTTGCCCATGTACTTCGCGAGCAGGACCTGCCCGAGCGCGTTGTTCAGTTTGTGCGCGCCGCCGTGGACGAGATCCTCGCGCTTGAGGTAGACCTCGCGGTCGTAGCGCTCGCTGAGTCGATCCGCGCGCTGTAAGGGTGTCGGCCGGCCGCCGAAATCGCGCATGCGCTCGCGGAACTCGTCCATGAAGCCGTCCTCGTTGTCGAGGACGTAGCGCTCGTAGGCGTCTTCGAGTTCCTGGACGGCTGGCATCAGCGCCTCGGGGACGTACTGTCCGCCGTAGTCGCCGAACGTACTCGTGCTGTCTCGTTCGTGGTCGTGGTCACTCGTGCTCATGTCTGGGTTCCGTCTCCGTGTTCGTCCGATCCGTTTCCGACGGCCTGCGTCAGCCGCCGCGTGTTCGCCCGCACGTCGGTCTCGCCCTCGCCGTGGTCCATGATGGCGCTGCCGACCAGCAAGGCGTCGGCACCCGCCTCGCGCATCCGACGAACGTCCGCCGGCGTCGAGACGCCGCTTTCGGCGATCAGGGTTACGTCGTCCGGAACCTCGGGGGCGACGGACTCGAAGGTTTCGAGGTCGACCTCGAGCTTCGCGAGGTCTCGATTGTTCACGCCGATGATCGTCGCGCCGGCGTCGAGCGCGTCGGCGAGCTCGTCACGGTCGTGGACCTCGACGAGCGGCTGAAAGCCGCGGTCGCGCGCGGCCGAAACAAGCTCGGGAAGGTCGTCGACGAACCGGGCGATCAACAGGAAGAGATCGGCCGCGACGAGGTCCATCCCCTCCTCGTCGAGGACGAAGTCCTTGCGAAGCACCGGAACGTCGACGGCCTCGCGGATGTTCGTCAGCGCCTCGGGCGAGCCGCCGAAGTGGGTCGGCTCGGTGAGGACGGAGATTGCCGTCGCACCGCCCTCGACCATCGCCTCGGCGAGTTCGACCGGATCGTCCTCGCGCGTCCCGTCGGCGGTGGGACTCGTTGGTTTTACCTCGGCGATCACCGGCACGCGACCGTCGGCTTCCGCGCGTTCGATCGCCTTGGGGAGCGAGCGCGCGTCGACGGAGACGCGCTCGCGTTCCCCTCCCTCACTCGCTCGCTCGCGGGCGGCCTCGAGTATGGACGCCACCGCGGGGGCGAGCTCCGTTTCGGAGTTCATTGTTGTACATCGACGTACTCATATGTACAAAAGCCTTGCGTCATCGGAGCACGAACTGCGACGAATCGCCGCGTTCGAACGGGATCAGTCCCCGACCGACGTACTCGACGCGGCGACCTCGATCGTTCCGGCGTCGAGTTCCCTTTCGATCTCGCGGGCCGCTCGAACCATGTTCTTCATCTTCCCGAGGGCGACCTCGCGCGGGAGAAGTTTCACGCCGCAGTCCGGACTGATCGTCAGGCGCTCGGGCGGAACGACCTCAAGGCCGCGTTCGATGTTCGCTTTGATCTGCTCGACCGATTCGATCTCGTCGACGTGCGCGTCAACGACCCCAAATCCGAGGTTCTTCGTAAACGGCGAGTCGGTGAACACCTCGAGTTGCCCGTAGTCGTCGTTCGCGAGTTCGAGATCGAACTCGTCGACGGGGAACTCCAGGATTTCGGGGTAGATGCGGGAGTAATCCCCGTAACAGACGTGCAGTCCGATGTACACGTCCTCCGGAATGCCGTCGACCACTGTCTCCAGGCAGTCGCCGACGATCGCGTAGTCGTCGGGCGTCGTCGCGAGGGCCGCTTCGTCGATCTGGATGTAGCGGGCTCCTGCGTCGACGAGCTTTCGGATCTCGGCGTTGATCAATTCTGCAAGGTCTGCCGCGAGCGCCGCGTCGTCCTCGTATGCTTCGTTGAAACACCACGTGGCGAGCGTGTAGGGGCCCGTGATCGGAACCTTCACCGGCCGATCGACGACCGCGCTCGTAAACTCGTACTCGTCAACGAGCCACGTCTCGTCGTAGGCGACCTCGCGACAGACGCTCGGCTTGTGGAAGTAATTGTGTCCCCAGACCTTGACGGGACCGTTGAACTCGTAGCCCTCGATGCGATCCGCGAAGTATTCGACCATCTCGTTCCGACGCATCTCGCCGTCGGTCACCACGTCGATGCCCGCTTGTTCGTGCTCGGTCGCGACGAGACGAGCGGCGTCGTCCTGTGCACGTTCCCACATCGCCGAATCGACGCCGTCGGCGGACTCCTCGACCGCGTCCCGGATTCGGTTGTACCACTTCGGCTTGGGGTACGCGCCGACGACCGTCGTCAACAGGAAGTGATCGTTCGGGTGATCTGCGGGCCTAAACTGTGCTCGCGGGTTCGTCATGTTCTCTCTCCGAGGCAGTCCGTTCGCGTGTGAGCCGTTGCACCGATAGTCGACCGCAGTCGTCGGTCGTTGCGATTATTCACGTTGTCCGTACCCAACCCATCGTGTGGTCGAAGGCCTGGACATCTTGTCTCGTGTGATTGCATACGTGTCTGCCATTTGTGATAACTCGTTGTAATTCTTTCCTAGTAGGATATGTTTGTCTGTAATCTTCCGATCGTTCGACACGGAGACCGGTGTCCAAACCGGACCGGCGATTATTCAAGCCCGTGGTTCCTATGGCTGCGCATGGAGGAGATCACGGACGCCGGCATCTACGCGCGGAAATCGCCGTACCTCGAGCGCCACGTCCAGATCGGCGTCGCCAGCGGGCGCGTGCTGAGCGTCTCGTTTCCGGACGTCCCGGACGACGCCGAGACGGATCACCCCGTTCTCGATCGTATTTTCGAATACCTCGACGGGCTCGAGCCGGTCGAGTTCGACGACGTGACGGTTGCACTGACCGTTCCGACCGACCAGCGAGCCGTCTTAGAGCAGGTTCGAGAGATACCCTACGGGGATCAGGTCGACGCGAAAACGCTTGCGGCGATGACGCCCGATCTCGATCCGGACGACGAAGACGACGTCATTCTGGTTCGAACGGCCCTCGATGAGAACCCTGCGCCGATCCTCATTCCGGACCATCGCGTTCGCGACGGGCCGAGCGCTGCGCCGCCGCCGGTCGAACAGAAGCTTCGTTCGCTCGAAGAGCTGTAACGACGGTTAGTTTCGGTTTGATTCCTGGCGAACGGTTTGTTGTTCTCGTTCGGTCTCCGAACCCTCTTCTGAATCCTGGCGATTGCGAATCGACGAAACGCGTCTTTTCGCCCACTCCGACACCGACCAACTGCCGACGAGGTGACCCGCGAGGGCGACGCTGACGTACGCGAGGCCGATCCCGGCGATCACGTCGATCACCCAGTGGATGCCGAGATACATCGTCGAGATCGCGACGGAGATCCCGAGGCCGGTGGCGACGATGAACCACTTCGGATACACCTCCCGGGTTCGGTAGGCGAGGAACGTGACGGTCGCCGCGAGGGAGGTGTGAAGCGACGGGAAGACGTTCGTGTTCCGGTTGACCTGTCGGGTCAGATGTTGGTAGCGCGGATACGTATCGTACAGCAGCGCGTCGACGAGTTCGGGCATCATGTTTCGCGGGCCGTACGCGATGACGAAGACGTACAAGACCAATCCGAGCGCGTAGTTCAGCGTGTACGCCGCAAGCAGTTCTCGCAGTGGCCTGGTGTTCGAGAGCGCGAAGTACGCGACGAGCGGGAAGACGAGCAAGAAGACGTAGCCGTAGATGTAGATAAACGAGAAGTACGCCGTGATTGCAGTCGTCTCGAACGACTGGAGCCAGAGGATGAACTGGCCCTCGATGTCGTAGATGGCCCAGGTAAGGTTCCAGCCGATCATCCACGAGAGTTCGGGTACGAGCTGTCGGGCGACGCTATTGAAGAGCAAGACGGTGGCCAGAAGGACTGTGATCGGCGCGGCGTCCCGGATCCGCGCCCGCCACTCGACTCGCGTCTCGCGGAGCCGGTACCGACCGACGAACACGGCGATCGAGGCGAGGATTAGGAGCGCGACGACGACCGTCAGCTGAACGAGCACCTGTCCCAACATTAGCGTCTCACCCGGAGCTGGTCGCCGTCGTGTCGGAACCCGGCGTCCTCGAACGCACCTCTCGCGGCCACGGTATCGACCTCGCCGTCGGTGCCGAGAAACGGCGTTTCAGGATCTTCACCGTTCCACTCGAGCCGTTCTGGAATCCACTCATCACCGCCCGGAACCGCGATCGGTCGGGCGTGACCGTCGAAGACGTCCTCGACGAGCCAGGCCTTGTCGACGAGTCTCGCGACGATGCGGCGAAAGCGCGGATCGCTAAACGGCGCGATACGCGTATTGAACCCGAGGTGGTAGAACGACCACGACGGCGATTCGAGCACCTCCACGTCGTCCGCCGTCGATTCGAGGACGTCGTCGACGACGTAACTTTCGAGGGGCAAACTGGTGATATCGGCGTCGTCTCCGCTGACGAGTTCGATCGCCGACGTACTCCGGGGGTCGATGTCGATCCGGAGTTCTGGAACGGTTGCTTCGGGTAGCTCGACCGCCGATCGGGTCGTGAAGTGGTCGTCAAATCGCTCGAGGGTGATGTGCTCGCGTTCGGTTCGATCGTCGAACTGGTACGGGCCGCTTCCGATTGGCGGGACGTTATCGGTGACGAATGCCTCCGTCGTCCCGGCGGCGACGTGAACGCCCATCACGGTTGCTTCGTCGGATCGGCCCGTCCAGATGTGCTCCGGAAGGATCGGGACGGTCAACACCCGCTCTGCGGCGGGCTCGCCGGCCTCGAACCAGAGCTCGAGGGTGTGGTCGTCGTGAACCTCGATCCCGTCGATCCCCGCGATCCGACTCCGGTACTCCTGCGTCGGTGCCGATATTTCGGCTTCGTTGAGGGTCGTATCCGACAGGAACCGGTAGGTGAACGCGACGTCGTCGGCGGTGAGCGGTTCGCCGTCGTGGAACGAACAGTCTTCGCGAAGCTCGATCGTCATGGTGTCGTCGCTCCACGCCCACTCCGCGGCGAGCCAGGGCTGCAACGTCCCGTCGTCGGTCGACGCCGTCGCGAGCGAGTCGTACAGCAGTTGGACGGTCATCCCCTGATTTCGGTACTCGACAGCGAGCGGGTTGAGGTTCTGAGACGGACGCGCGTCGGTGTGAACGAGCCGAAGCTGCTCGACGTCGGCGTCGCCGGGTTCGAGGCCGAGGTAGCCGAGCCGGGTCGCGGGATGGCTGTCCTCCCATCCGTCGAATCGGTCCGTTCGAACGAGGCGATACTCCTCGGGGACACAGATCGGAACGAACGGCTGTTCGAGTGCCAGCGTCTCGAGAACGTCTGTGACCGCTTCGGTTCGCTCCTCGTCGGTGTCAGCCGCTCGCTGAGTCTCGAGCAACTCGTCGAACGCGAGGTTACTGAACCCGAAGGGATTTTGCCACCCCGCCTCCTCGGCGTACCGCGAGTGAAGCGCCTCGTAGAGGAGATCCGGATCGGTATCACCGGGGTGGCGTCCCACGTAACAATCGAAATCGTGGTTGATCAGGACGGACCGGAGAAACTCCTCTTTGGCCTGCATATCGATCGAAACGTCCATACCTACCTCCTCGAGTACCGCGGCGATCGCCCGAGCGAGTTGGATGCTCTCTCTGTCGCCGTCGGCGGGAACCGTCGTGATCGTCAGCGAGAGCTGGTCGATCTCGTCGCGGTTGACGATGCTCCGGACCTGTCGAACGCACCCGCTGGTTGCGACGGGAAGGCCCGCCGTCGCCGCGAGCATTGCTCGACGGCTGAAGGCTACGTCGGTATCGGAAGTGGAGGGACGTCCGGCCATCAGTAGTTAGTTGATAGTTCGACATCGTGAATATAACAGTATTGTGTTCCAGAATCGGACATCGACGGAACCGAACGCCATTCGGACGGAAAGACGGTGCGTTTACACGAGTCGCCGACGAACCGTCGCCAATGAGAGATCCTGACGAACTGCTTGCTCGTGCGGGCGTTCGCGGCAATCCGGATCGCGATCAGCACTTTCTGATCGATGACCGCGTACTGGATCGGCTACCGACCTATCTCGAGGAAATCGAGGCCGAAACGGACCACCTGCTCGAGATCGGCCCCGGAACGGGCGCATTGACCGACCGCCTGCTTGCGGTCGGAGACGAAGTGACCGTTATCGAACGCGATCGCAACCTCGCTGCCTTCCTCTGCGAGGAGTTCGCCGACGAGATCGACGCCGGGTCACTAACCGTGATCGAAGGCGACGCGCTCGCAGTCGACCTTCCCGACTTCTCGGCGTCGGTCTCGAACCTTCCCTACGGCGTTTCGAGCGAGATCGCGTTCCGCTTGCTCCCCGAGCAGCGCCCGCTCGTCCTCATGTTTCAACAGGAGTTCGCAGAGCGGATGGTCGCCGAACCCGGCACGTCCGAGTACGGCAGACTGTCGGTGTCGACCCAACACTACGCCGACGTCGAACTCGTTGAATCGATTCCGAAAGAAGCGTTCTCACCGCCGCCGGCGGTTCAGAGTGCGGTAATCCGAGCCGTCCCGAGCACGCCCGAGTACGAGGTCGACGACGAGGAGTTCTTCCTGCGGTTCGTCAAAGCACTGTTCACCCAGCGCCGGAAAACGATCCGCAACGGGATCAGGAACACGCCCCACATCTCGGGCCTCGAAAAACCGGACGCAGTCGTCGAGGCGGCCGACGAGGACGTCCTCCAAACGCGTCCGGACGCGATGTCGCCGACGGCGTTCGCGGAACTCGCACAGCTTGCGATTGCGGTCGGCGAGCCGTCTGACAACGGCTGAGTTGCACAGCCAGCCTGACCGACGGCGACTAATCCGAGACGACAGCCGAGTCCGACCGACGAATACTCAAACCTGGACGAACGACTGCCGAGAGACGTTCCTCTCATGTCGGAAGTACTGACCGGTCTCGATTGGCTTGCCGACACGATCGAGGCGACCGAGCTCCGGCTCGCAGTGACCGTGGCAGCGGCCGGGCTCTTGCTGGTCGTATTACTGACTTACCGACGATTTCAACAGTGGCTCGGCGACCGGACACGGCCGCTGTACGGCGACATCGCCTCGACGGCGTTGCTCATCGGAACCTGTCTGTTCAGCCTCGCAGTCGTCCTCGGCGTCTGGGGGCAGACCGATACGATCCGCGAGAGCTACGCCGAACTCGAACTCGGGAGCGAGCTCCTCGCTCGCGGGATCGTCTCGTTTATCCTCATCATCGGGACGTTCATTCTGACACGATTTGTCAAACGGATCGTAGACGAACTCCTCGGCTCCGCATCCGCCGTTACGGATCACCAGCGCGAGATCACCCACCGGCTCGCGCAGGTCATCATCTGGTCCGTCTCGCTCGTCATCGTCCTCGGCGTTTGGATCGACGATCTGGGCGGACTGCTCGTGGGTGCCGGATTCCTCGGAATCGTCGTCGGGATGGCCGCCAGACAGACGCTCGGAACTGTCCTCTCCGGCTTTGTTCTGATGTTCGCACGACCGTTCGAAATCGGCGACTGGATCGAAGTCGAGGATAGACAGGGAATCGTCACCGACATCTCGATCGTCAACACCCGCCTTCGGTCGTTCGACGGCGAGTACATCATGATCCCGAACGACGTGATCTCCTCGAGCGTGGTGACGAACCGGTCGAAGCGGGGCCGGCTGCGAATCGAGATCGACGTCGGCGTCGACTACGAGTCCGACGTCGAATGCGCCGCGGAACTCGCAGAATCGACCGTCTCCGAACTCGAGCACACGCTGTCCGCACCGGGCCCACAGGTTATCACGAAGCAGTTCGGCGACTCGTCGGTGCTGCTCGGGGTTCGGTTCTGGATCGACAGACCGAGTGCCAGACGACACTGGCAGGCGCGAACCGCGGCCATCAACGCGATCAAAGCGGCCTTCGAGGACGACGGGATCAAGATCCCGTACCCACAGCGTGAGCTGTCCGGCAGAGCAGAAACCGGCGGCTTCCGGATCGCCGGCGATGGACCAGAGCCACCGTCCGACGAGAGGGCTGACATCGGCGACACCACGGATACTGGTGAGACGGAGGGTGCCGAAAGCACTGACACAGATAACCAGCAGATGCAGTACACCGAGGAATAATGGATCTCAGCGACCAGCGCGACGTCGAAACGGACGTGTACCAGCCCGCGGAGGATTCACAACTCCTCGCCGAGACAGCCTGCGAGCGGATCAACGACGAGCACACTGGACCGACGACTGTCCTCGAAGTCGGCACCGGTTCGGGGTACGTCGCCGCTCGCGTCGCCGCAGAGACGGACGCTCGCGTGATCGCCTCGGACGTCAATCCGCACGCGGTGTCCCAGGCCAGCGGAGACGCGGTCGAAGCAGTGCGGGCCGATCTGGTCTCGCCGTTCGCGGCCGAGGCGTTCGACGCCGTTCTCTTCAACCCGCCGTACCTGCCGACCGACCCGGAAAATGAGTGGGACGATTGGATGGAACGCGCCCTTTCGGGTGGCGAGGACGGTCGGGCCGTGATCGACCCGTTTCTCGGGAGCGTCGACCGCGTGCTCGCACCCAAGGGCGTCGTCTACCTGCTCGCCAGCAGCCTCACCGGCGTCGAGGCAGTCGTCGAACGAGCCGGTGAGGAGGGATTCAGTGCCGTCGCAGTCGCCGACGAGTCGTTCCCGTTCGAGACGCTAACGGTCCTCAAACTGCTTCGATAGGATCGATACCTGTCCGGCGGCTTCGCTACTGGTCGCTTTCTGACAAAGTGAGTGATTTCCGGGCGTCACAGGTACGTAGAACCTGTTTCGACCTCGTTCAGTATACCGCGATCACGTCCCGCGGTTCGCCCAGTCTCCGTAGAGGTACGAGCGCTCGTAGCCTGCCCCCGTTACGGCGTCGCCGATGACGACCAGTGCAGAGGCGCGGTAGCCGGCCTCCTCGACTTTCTCGGCGATATCGCCGATCGAGCCGATGATCACGTCCTCGTCGGGCCAAGAGGCGTGGTAGATAACGCCGACGGGCGTCTCGGGGTCGTGGCCGTCCTCGAGCAGTCGATCCATCGTATCGCGAACGGCGTGGGTGCCGAGATAGATACAGGTCGTCACATCGCCCATCTCGACGAACTCGGAAATGTGGTCTTCCTCCTCGGTCAGGGTCTTGCCCTGGGGCCGAGTGAACGCGACGTGATTGGAAACCTCGTTGAGCGTCAACTGGGTCCGCAACGTTGCGCTCGCGGCGAACGCCGAGGTGACGCCGGGCACGAAGTAGGTCGGGACGCCCTCGTGTTCCAGCGCGTCCATCTGTTCGAGCGCCGCACCGTAGATGGCCGGATCACCGCTGTGGAGGCGGACAACGGTTCGCCCTTCCTCGTAGGCGTCCCGCATCAGCGGTATCAGCTCCTCGAGATCCTTACCCACGGAGTTGACGAGTTCCGCGTGGTCACAGTATTCGTCCAGCAGTTCGCTGTTGACCAGCGAGCCCGCGTGAACCACGAGATCGGCCGCTTCGAGCAGTTCCTTCCCCGCGACGGTCAGCAGCCGCGGATTGCCAGGGCCGGCACCGACGAAGGGGATACCCTCCTGTGGGTCGCCGGCGCTGTGCTCGAAGATGCGCTCGTCGTGCGCGTCGCGCCGGCGTTCGCCTTGGGAATCGATCGCCGCCTGCGGATCGTTCGAGTCGTCGTCGCTCATGTCGCACCTCCGTTGTTCGCGTCCCGCTGGAAAGCTGCCGTCGCCGACTCGACCTCGAGATCCGCTTTTTCGGCGTACGCGAGCGTGTAGTAGTCGCGCTCGTCGATCTCGGTCGGGTCGTCGGTAATGACCGTCTCACCTTGCTCCATGAACAGCCGGCGGCCGTAGGTCACCTCGTAGCCCGCTTCGACGAGCCCCTCGTGAGTCGCCGGCGCGTCGGTGACCTTGAACAGGATCATCCGATCCGGGCCGGTTGGACTCGCGCCGGCGGCGGCCTCCCGAAGCGAGAGGCCCGCGCCGGCTTCGATCTCGACGCCCAGTGCGGTCGCAAAGGCCGTGACGGCGCTGACGCCGGGGACGATCTCCAGATCGACGCCAGGGTGGAACGCGTCAATCGTCCGCCGCAGGTGACCAAAGGTCGAGTAGACGTTCGGATCGCCGAGCGTAACGAAGGCAACGTCCCCGTCTTTCGCTTTCGGTGCGACCTCCGCGGCGGCAGCCTTCCACGCCGTGCGTAGTTTCTCCTCGTCTTTCGTCATCGGGAAGTCGAGGTCCCCGATCGTGGACTCGTTGACGTGTTCCAGCGCGACGGTTCGTGAGAGTCTGCCTGGTGAGTAGACCACGTCAGCGTTTTCGAGCACTTCTTTCCCGCGAACGGTCACGAGATCGGCCTCCCCGGGACCGAGGCCAACGCCGTAGAGCGTCATGCGTTCGTCCCTCCCGTCTCGTCGGCAGTCGGTGTCGATTCGTCCTCGTCGTCCGCATCCGGCGTCGCGCTGCCGACGAGCATGTAAACCGGGTTGTCGGAGTTAAAACTCGTCGCGCCGGCGAGTTCGTAGCCGTGGCTCACCTGAAACTGGACGACTTCCTCGAGAAGGCCGCGTTCGCGGAAGGCCTCGGTCGCGTTCCCGGCGACCTCGAGTCGCGAGACGTTCATGACGATCCGATCGACCTCGGTTTCGACCGCGTGATCGAGGACGGCCTCGAAATTCCGACTGCCGCCGACAAAGAGCGCGTCGGCGTCGTCGGGCAGCCCCTCCGGTGCCTCCGCATTTCGCAGCTCGATCTCGGCCTGAATCGAGTCCTCGTTCACAGCGAGGTTCTTCTCTGTCGTCTCGAGGCGTGTCGACTTGCGTTCGAGGGCAGTCACTCGTCCGGCCCGCTGTGCGGCCTCGATGGTGACGGCTCCCGTACAGGAGCCGACCTCCGCGAAGTGGTCGTCCGGCTCGAGTGCGAGCTTCGAGTGGACGACGGCCCGGACCTCCGATTTCGTGGGCCCGGCCTTCGCGTCGTGTGGCAGCGCGATGGGTGGCATTATCCGGTGGAACAGAGGCCGGCATTAAAACAATTTTGATTGGAATAGCACAATTACGATTGTCGTTCTCGACCGAAGGGCAGTGCCAGAGCTCTATCTCTCTTCGACAGTCACGTGGAATTTCCCCTTCCATCGGTAGCGTCGGCCGCCCCAGACGAACGACCGGCGGACCAGCGCGTACACCAATAGCGGGATCGACGCCAACACGGCCGGATACGCAGCAAGGAACGTCCAGCGTCGAACGCCGAAGGCAGCATAGACGCTAGCCGTTGTAAGCGTCGTCAGCGCGAGCGCAGGAAGGGGGAACAACAGACAGGCAGCCGCGAAGACTGCGGCGACGACCGCCTGCACGGCGAATCCAGTCGGGTCGTGGTAGCGAACGATCTGCGTGAACCGAACCTGGTTCTCGAGCGTCTCGCGGGCCGAGCCACCGATCGGGATTCGGCGGGTCCGCCTGACGGGCGTCATGTCGACGTACTCGCCGAGGATACCGTCGTCGCTGACTGTTCGGCGAAGGTCCTCGAGGAACGCGTCCTCGTCTCCGAGGTCCTCGCGGTCGAAGACGAGCGAGCCAGCCCACGGGATGTCCGCAAGAAAGACGGCGACCGTTCCGCTGATGGCGTGGGTCGGTTCGAGCAGCCTCGCGAGCGGATCCTGCCCGACGAAGACCGGCACCTCAGTGGTCGGCCCCTGGCGCTCGTAGTCGGTACACAACTGTGCGAGCCAGTCCGGTGGATGATGAAAGTCGTCATCGGTCCAGACGATGCGGTCGTGTTCGGCCGCCTCCATCCCAGCCGCGATCGCGTTCGCTTTCCCAGAACAGCCCTCGGGATCGCCGGCGACGACCAGTCTAACGGTGTCGGGATACTCGTCAACGCGGTCGGCGACCGACTCGAGTTCGGTATCGCAGATCACGAGCAGTTCGTCCGCCGGACGTAACTGCTCGGCGACCTCCTCGCAGGCGTCGGTCCACCGCATCGTGGGCAACAGGACGCTCGTCGGTGCGGTGGCTCCCATACTCTCCTCATTCGCGCCGACTGTAATAAAATAGTCGGATATCCAACTGGAACCGGTAGCGGTCAGTCTGTGAGGCACTCGAGAAATCGATCGAACGCGCTGCTTTCGGCGTGGACATGGACGTAGGTCCCAAGCGAGTCGTACTCGGTCAGACCGTCGTGCTCGCCATCGATGCCGTCGCCGCGGACGGTCTCGAAGGCAAAACGAGCGTCGCCGTCGACGTCGGCGCTCGAATAGTGGAACTCGTGACCTCGGATCCGGTCCCCGCTGCGGGCGGTGAGCGTTCCGTCTTTGGCCTCGAGTTCAACGTGATCGAGCGCCTGATAGCGGTCGTGCATGGTCACGTCCGCCGGGAGAATGCCGGCCATCTCGTGGCGGTCTCCCTCGGCGGTGGTCAGCGACTGACCCATCGCCATCAGGCCGCCGCACTCGCCGAAGACCGGCAGTCCCTCGCCGGCTCGGCGACCGAGTTCGTCGAGCGTGCCGGTCGATTCGAGCTCGGCTGCGTGCAGTTCCGGATAGCCGCCCGGCAGGTAGACGCCGTCGCAATCCGGAACGGGATCGCCCGCGATGGGAGAGAAGCTGACGACCTCGGCGCGGTCGCGGAAGCGTTCGATCGTCGCCGGATACCGGAAGCAGAAGGCGGCGTCGCTGGCAACCCCAATCCTCGCGTCGACGGCCGCCGCTGCCTCGTGCTTGGACTGCGACGCGGGTTCGGGTGGCTCGCTCGCGATGTCGGCCAGCCGCTCGGCGTCGATCGTCTCTGCAGCCTCGCGCAACGCTTCCCTCGGAAGCGCCGCTTCCTCGCCCATCTCGAGTCCGAGGTGGCGATCCGGGATCTCCAGGTCGTCGTTCGGCGGAATCCGTCCGACGTACTCGATCTCGTCTGGCAGCGCCTCCCGAATGCCTTGCTCGTGGCGACCGCCGTGGGCTCGCTGGGCGATGACTCCGGCGACCTCGATGTCTCGCCCGATGGTCGCTGCGTACTCGCGAAAGCCGAGCGCTGTCGCCGCGACGCTCTCCATGCCCGCTTTCGCGTCGACGACGAGGACGACCGGCAGGTCGAGCGCTTCGGCGACCATCGCCGTGCTCGAGCCGTCGCCGTCGTACAGCCCCATCACGCCCTCGACGACGCAGACGTCGCCCTCGCCGCGGTGGTAATTCCGCCGAAGGCCGTCTTCCCCGCAGAGCCACAGATCGAGCGTGCGGGAGGGGCGGCCCGCGATCGCCTCGTGGTGGCTCGGGTCGATGAAGTCCGGGCCCGCCTTCGCGGGCTGGACGTCGTGGCCGGCGTCCGCGAGGGCCTGCACGATCGACAGCGTTGCAACCGTCTTCCCGACGCCGGAGCTGACGCCGCCGAGGACGAACCCGTTCATCGGCTCTGCCTCCGCTGGTGGCGCTGCTCCCGACGTAGGTCCGCTCGTCCCAAGACTGACGGTCGCGCAGTCGACCCACCGCTTCCGGTCCGGCTATCCGTGACAGGGAACCCGTTCATCGTTGTCCCTGAGTTCGGACAGGAAGACTTGAAGGCGTCGGTGGGCCGATTGTCCGACCGCCCGAGCCGAACGTCAGCGAGGAAAACCGAGTTATCGGTCGCCGCATACTGCTCAGGTGTGAGCGACGCCAGCTCCACGGCATGACTGATACGGATTGCTGTAACGATTTACCAGCGCAACCGCCGCCCGGGTCGCGGTTGCGCCGGAAATGGCTTACAGTAAACCGTATGAGAACGGACACGCGAAACTACGCGTCCTCTTGCTCCGTGTCGCCGAACCCGAGTCGCCGACACTGATCGACGAAGCGAAGCCTATCGCGGCTGTCGCGCCTGAATCGAACTGGACGACGCCGTCGATATCGATTTCACCGCGATGACGCCGGTCCTCGACGAGACCACCGTCTCCGAGCACCGTGCGGCGGTTCGGATCGCTCTCGAGTGAGTCACTGTTCACTCGCCATCAGTCACTATCCCCACCACCGACGAACTTAACCGCGCGAATCGGTTATTATCGCTTCCTCGAATTATGAGTGGGGACAACGGGACCGGGACCGACACCGAACGACACCTGCGAGAGGCACTGCAGCACCTACGTAAAGCCCAGGAGAGTGACGACCTTCGGAAGACTAACGCCGTCGCACTCGAAGAGGTCTCGAACACCGTCTCGTCGGTGTTGCGAGAACACGAGCAGGATGAGTGATGTGGCGTCGTCGGAACTCGAATCGGTAGCTCCGCTTCGCGAACACGTGCAGGGCGAATGACCCGCCGACACCGGAAGGGAATCGGTGATTCCGGTCAGATATCGATCCGAACCTAGTAAACACTTACTGAAATTTAGCTATCTATAATAATATTTCGGACTCAAATATTACCGCCTCACGAAACTGCTTGTCATCTTCGTTCAAAGACGACAGTATGACGAAACACGATCTGCCGGGTGACGACGTCAAGAACGCCGTCCAACAGCATTGGGGCGACCGCGCCGACTCGTTCGACGACGACAGCCAGCACGGCATTCACAGCGACGAGCAGCGAGAAGCGTGGCTGTCGGTGCTGGGTCCGTGGACGGGAGAACCGGCGAATCGAGTCCTCGACGTCGGCTGTGGCACCGGCGTGATCTCGCTGCTGCTCGCGGAGCTCGGTCACGACGTCACGGGCGTCGACTTCGCGCCAGAAATGCTCGAGCAGGCGCAAACGAAGGTCGAGCAGTCGGAACTGTCCGTCGAGTTCCAGCGCGGCGACGCGGAGAACCTGGCTCAGTCCGATAGCGCGTACGACCTGATAACGGCCCGTCACCTCATCTGGACGCTTCCGTCCCCCGAGCGTGCGATCGACGAGTGGCGACGCGTCGTCCGCCCCGGCGGACGGATCGTCCTAATCGAGGGACACTGGGACTTCGACGAGACGCTCGAGGGGTACGAGGAGATCCACGACGACCTGCCGCTGTACGACGGACGGCCGCCCGCGGATCTGGCAGAATTCCTCGGCGAGCAGGGCCTCGAGAACGTCGAGTACGAACGCCTCGAGAACCCCGAACTCTGGGGTCAAGAGCCGAATTACGAGAAATATGTCATGGTCGGCGAAGTGCCCGAATAGGTCGTTCTACCGCCCTCCATCGCGATCGCCTCGTGCGGACAGTTCGCATTCTCGAGCGATCCGGGACGGATTACTCGTTGCCGATCACTATACTCGAACCGCACCGGGCCGGCAGGATACCGGACGACAAGACGCTCGTCTGGACGCGACCCGGCCGTCTACGAGACGGGCTGTCGAACCGCGAGCACGACCAGATCCGAGAACGGCGTGTCGTCGCTCCCGTCGCCGCCGGCGTGTTCCGATAGCTCGCCGAGCGTGAACCGGTGGATCCGCTCGTCCTCGTGAGTCAGTTTCTCGAGTACCAGCGCCTCGAGATCCGGATCGGCGCCGCGGTCTAGAAGGAACGCGGCCAGGTCGCCCGGCATCCGATCGTAGGGCCGAGGCAACGCGAGCAGGTGTCGCTCGTCGTCCACGACGGCCGCGGCGAGCCGTTCCATATCCGAGTCGAGATTTCCGCTCTTGTGCAGCGTGACGAACTCGGTGTCCTCCATCGGCGTCCGAGCGCGGCTAGCGGCCATCTGCAGGGACGAAATCCCCGGAACGATCCGGACCGGAACGTCGGGAGCTTCGCTCTCGACGGCGTCCTGCTGAGCCTGCGAAGCAGGGTTCGTGGAGCGACGCTCCACGGCGTCCTGCACTTTCCCGACGAACTGATAGCCCGAGTGGTTGGGATCGCCCATCGCGACGGCCGTCCCCGACTCACCGGCCGCGACGCGCTCGCCGAATTTCTCGAGCGCCGCGGCTTCGTCCTTGTAGCCGCAGGTCAACAGGTCGGCATCAGTCAGGTCCTCGACGAACTCGACGACCGTGGTGAAGCCGACGACGACATCAGCCTCCTCGATCGCTCGCCGGCCGCGGGGGGTGAGGTACTCCTGATTACCCGGACCGACGCCGACAGCGTAGACGGGGTCATCGGTCTCTTCGTCGATATCTGGCTCCGCTGTTGCAGCTGCGAACGTCGCCGGATCCGGCCCCGCCTCGAGGTCGTACTCGTCGCTCATGCGTCCTCCTGACTTGTGCGTTCGTCAGCGGGAAGATCTAATTCAAGCCCATCCGCTCGCACGTCTTTCGCGACGTGTATCAGTTCGTTGGTCAGCGCGGCGGCGAGTCCGCTACCGCCGCGACGGCCGACATTCGTGATCGCCGGAATGCCGTACGCTTCGCTGACCTCGCGGATGCGCTGTCGGCTCTCTTCGGCCTTGACGAACCCCACGGGCGTCGCGACGATAACGGCGGGCCTGGTGCCGTTCTCGATGCAGTCCGCGAGCGCGAAGGCGGCCGTGGGGGCGTTCCCGATCGTCGCGATCGAACCGTCGTAGACGCCCTGCTTGTCGAGTTCGAGCACCGAAGCGGCGGTCCGGGTCATGCCCGTTTCCTTCGCTAACTCGGCCCCGTTGCCGATCGCCTTGCGCTTCTCGCAGTTGTGGCCGCGGCCGGTGATCCCGGCCTTGGACATCGTGATATCGGTCACGATGGTGGACTCCTCGAGGACAGCCTGCGCGCCGGCCCGGACCGGGGCGTCCTCGTCGTCGCCGAGGGCGTCGCTGCCGGTGAACTCGAGCAGGTGCTGGAACTCGATGTCGCCCATCGAGTGGACGGACTTCTGGCGGATGCGGTCGGCCAGCGTCTCGTCTGGGACGAACTGCCGGACGATGTCCATGCTCGTCTCGGCGATGTCCATCGCATTCTGTGTCGTCGCGCCCAGGTCGGCGTACTCCTCGTCGAACGCTTGACCACCGTCCGACGCGAGCCGATCGCCCTCAGTCATCGTCCGACACCTCCGCCCCGACGGCCTCGTTGGTCGTCCGCGCCTCGAGGTCGCCCTCGACCTCGAGATTGAGGTCCCGAAGTTGATCGACGGTCTCGTCGTCGGCATCCCAGAGGTCGCGCTCGATGGCCTCCAGTAAGGTGTCCGTGATGGACTCGAGGGCCCACGGGTTGACCTCGCGCATCCAGTCCTGTCGGTCCTCGTCGAAGGCGAACTTCTGGGCGACGTCCTCCCACAGCGTATCGCTGACGACGCCCGTGGTGGCGTCCCAGCCTAGCGTCACGTCGACCGTCGTCGAGAGGTCGCCAGCGCCCTTGTAGCCGTGTTCTTCCATCGACTCGAGCCAGTCCGGATTCAGGACGCGCGAGCGCATGGCCTTGCGGACCTTCTCCTCGTTCGTGTAGACGTCCACGTTGTCGGGATCGGAGGAGTCCCCGACGTAGGAGGCGGGCTCCTCGCCCGAAATCTCGCTCACGGCGGAGATGAAACCGCCGTGGAACGCGTACCAGTCCGAGGAGTCGAACTCGTCTTGTTCCATCGTGTCCTCGATCTTGACGGTGGCGTCGACGCTGGAAAGTCGGCGCTCGAAGGCGTCGTGGGCGTCCGAGACGCGCCCCCTCGAGCCCATCGCGTAGCCGCCCCACTGAACGTAGACGCTGGCGAGGTCCGAGCGGTCGTCCCAGTTACCCTCGTCGACGGCCTTGTTCGTCCCGGCACCGTAGCCGCCGGGTTTGGTGGTGAAGACCCGGTGGAGCGCTGCCTTCCGGGCGTCCGATTCGTCGAGACCTTCCGTCTCCTGCAATTCCTCGACCTCTTCCTCGACGTGTTTCTTCACGTAGTTCATCTCGAGCGGTTCGTCGAGGTCGACCACGGCGTCGACGGCGTCGTGGATGACGCCAGCCGCGGCGGGGAACGCATCCCGGAACAGCCCAGAGACGCGCGTGGTGACGTCGATTCGCGGCCGATTGAGTTCCTCGAGTGGAATCGGTTCCACATCGTCGATCCGGCCGGCATCGGTCCACTGCGGTTCGACACCCATCATCGCGAGCACCTGTGCGATCGTCTCGCCGCGCGTGCGGACCGTTGGGGTCCCCCAGGCGACGACGCCGATCTCCTCGGGGTACTCGTCGTTTTCTGCGTGATGGCGCTCGAGAACCCCCTCGGCGACCTCTCTTCCGACCTGCCAGGCGGCCTTGGCGGGCACCTTCCGGGGATCGAGCGTGTAGAAGTTTCGCGCCGTCGGCAGCAGGTCGACGCCGCCGCGAGTCGGCGCACCGGAACCGCCCGGCGGGACGTACTCGCCGGAGAGCGCATCGGCCGTCCGGGGAATCTCGTCTGCCGAACCCTGCACGCGGGGCTGGGCCTCCTCACAGATGTACGCGAGCGCCTTCCGCAAGTCGTCGTGCGCGCCCGATTTGGCGCGGCCATCGCCGATCGTCTCGAGGTCGACCACGAGCAGGTTCATATTGACCTCGTCCTCGGGGCCACCCTCGAGTTCGGATTCGGGCACGTCGAAATCGTGCTCGGCGAGCGTCTCGATCAGGTCGACGCTGGTCTCGTAGACCTCGTCGGCGGCCTCGGCGTAGGTCATGCCGAGGTCGTCGTCGTACTCGCCGGGCGAGTCGAGCATCTTCTGATAGTCGACGCCGAGCGCGCCGGCGACGCTCTCGCGCAGGCTCGGCGCGCCGGGGTTCTCGAGTCGCGTCAGCGCGACGAGGTACTCGACGAGGCGCTCGTCGGCTGGCGGCTCGGACATGGTGTGCAGCCCCAGTCGGATCTGTGTCGTCTTGACGTCGGTGAGGTACTCGTGGATGCGCTCGACGAGGTCGTCGATGGCGAGGTCGTCGCCCTCCACAGCACCTTCTGCGAGCGTGGAACCAGCCTCGTCGGGACCGCGGACGTCTGCCTTCTCGCTGATCTCGCCGGTGATACCCAGTTCGACGGCCAGATCGAGGTCGTCGACTGTCTCGCGGATAAGCGTCTCGAGGTGGTCGCCGTCGTCGGCGCGGGCGTCTTCCATCCCGGCCTCGCGGTACTGGTTCGCGAGTTCCTCGAGTTCCGAGAGTTCGTCGTAGGTCCCGGCGTTTCGCATGACGGGGGTCAGGTAGTCGACGATGGCGGCGTAGGACCGGCGCTTGGCCTGGGTCCCCTCGCCGGGGTTGTTCACGATGTAGGGGTAGACGTTCGGAATGTCGTCGATCAGTTGGTCGGGTGCGCTCTCGCCGTTCAAGCCGACCGTCTTGCCGGGGAGCCATTCGAGGCTCCCGTGGGTGCCCAGGTGGACGACACCGTCGGCCTCGAACTCGTTGCGCAACCAGCCGTAGAACGCGTAGTAGTCGTGTGGGGGCTGGAGATCGGAGTTGTGGTAGACCTTCGAGGGATCCATCCCGAACCCGCGCGGGGGCTGGACGGTGACGAGCACGTTGCCGAACTCGACCCCGGGGATAGCGAATGGGCGGTCCGGAACATCGCCCCACTCCTCGACGATATTCTCCTGGAATCGCTCGTCGGCGTCGGCGAACCACTCCTCGTACGTGTCGGGTGAAACAACGTCGACGGAGAGGTCGCGAACGTTCTCGGGGGCGACCCAGCGGTCCTCAAGCGTGAGCTGCGAGGTCAGTTTCTCGACGAGCGTCTGGCCGTCCTCGGGCATCTCGCCGCCGAGATCGTAGTTACGCGCCTCGAGTTCCTCGAGCAGATTGACCGTCGACTCCGGACTATCGAGCCCGAACGCGGTGCCGATGCCGTCGTCACTCGGTGGGTAGTTGTGGAGGACGACGGCGATCTGCTTGTCCTCGTTGGGCGTGTGACGAAGTTCGGCCCAGTTGACCGCCAGCCGCGTCGCGTGGTCGATCCGATCCTCGATCGGGAAGTGGTGTTTCGGTGCGGAGCCGATGCCGGCCTCGTCGTCGGTCCGCTCTTTGCCGGAGATCGGATGCGTAATCACGTTGCCGTCGAACTCCGGGAGCGCGACGGAGAGGGCGAGTTCGAAGCCCATCACGCCGGTGTCGCTGGATTCGTACCGCGAGCGCGAGCGCATCGTCGTGACCGTCTGGAGAACCGGCACGCCCAGCCGATCGAGGAAGACGTCTTCCGCGGAATCGCCTTCGTCACTGGCGCTGCGGCCGCGCTCGTCCATCGAGAGCGAGAACATAAAGGAGGAAAGGACGGCGTCGACGATCGGGTCGCCATCAGCGTCGACCAGCCAGGTGTCGGTAACCCACTCGGCGTCTTCCTGTTCCTCGGTATCCGTCGCCGGGTTACAGAAGATCGGCAGGGCGTTGGCCCCCTGTTCCTCGAGCGCCCGGACCTGGGCGTCGACGTAGCGGGTGTTCTCGTGGGTCCAGTGGGATTCGTAGAACCAGATCGCGACCGTCGGCTGCTCGGGGTCGTGGGTCTCAAGCAGTTCTTCGTAGCCGATCCCCGGGTGGTCGGGGTGGTAGACCCCCTCGGTCGGCAACTCGGTCGGCTCGTCGTACGCGAGGTCCCGTCCCTCGTACTCGGCGGCGAGGAACCGACACAGGTTCGCGACGTTGACCGTCCCGCCCTTCTCGAGGTAGTCGTAGACAGTATCGCGGTGACCATCGGCTACCGTCGTATCCTCAAAGGCGAACGCGTCGCCGGTCGATTTGACGATCAGCGGCACCCCCGCATCCGCCAGCGCGCCCGTTGCGTAGTCGTAGCCCGGCATGCTGTCTTCGGCCCCGTGCAGCCAGAAAATCGCCGCCGCGGCGTCGCTCAATTCCTCGACGAACTCCTCGACGTCGGCCTCGTCGTCGAAGTCGCTCTCCGAGCGGACGACCAGTTCGACACCCTCGAGTCGCTGGGCTGCCTGACCGATCGAGCCGAGTTCGTTCTCCGTCGCCGTGTAGATCCCGATCCGTGTCATCGCGTTTTTAAACCTCTGTTGTATTAGCTCAACCATGGTTGTAAACGCCGGGGACAAAAAGCTGTCGTCGCTTCCCTTTCCGGCGATCGTCGGCCAAGAAGCGCTGAAACGCGTGTTGTTGTGCACCGCGGTCGACGACGAGCTCGACGGCGCGCTGATCGCCGGCGAGAAAGGCACCGCGAAGTCGACCGCCGTTCGGGCGCTCGTCGATCTGCTCCCCGAACAGCGGGTCGTCGCCGACTGTCCGTACGGCTGTGCGCCCGACGAGCCCGAACTGCAGTGCGAGGCGTGTCGAGGCCGCGATCCCGCGGAGTTACCAGTCGAAACGCGACCGGTTCCGCTCGTTACCCTGCCGCTGGGGGCAACCCGGGATCGGGTCGTCGGCACCCTCTCGGTCGCGGACGCATTGGCCGGCGAGGCCGATTTCGATCCCGGCCTGCTGGCGCGCGCCCACCGCGGCATCCTCTACGTGGACGAGGTCAACCTGCTCGAGGATCACCTCGTCGACGTATTGCTCGACGTCGCCGCGAGCGGTGTCAACACCGTCGAGCGCGACGGCGTGAGCGTCTCCCATCCCGCCGAGTTCACCCTGATCGGGACGATGAACCCCGAAGAGGGTGACCTTCGACCCCAACTTCGGGATCGGTTCGCGTTACAGGCGACCGTCGAGGGCTGTCGCGAGATCGACGATCGTGTCGAGATCATCGACCGCGCCGTCGAAGATGACAACGCCGAGCTGGCGGCGGAGTATTCGGACGAGGTTGCCACGCTCCAGGACGATATTCGGGCGGCCAGGGAGGTTCGCGAGCGCGTGACGCTGCCCGCCGAGTTCAAGGCCGAAATCGCCGATCTCTGTCTCGAGGCCGGGATCGACGGCCACCGTGGGGACGTCGCGACGGCTCGAACCGCAATGGCGCTTGCGGCGCTCGCTGGCCGATCGACGGTCATCGAGGGCGACGTCTACGAGGCGGCCACCTACACCCTTCCACACCGACTCCGGAGCACGCCGTTCGAGGACGAACCGGACCTCGAGGAGATGCTCGAAGATCGACTCGACGACGAGGGGACGGATGGGGAACCGAACGACGAGTCCGCCGATGGAGACGACGAAGCCGACGGAACGGACGCCGACGAGGGCGGACGAGAGGGAAACGACGGAGCGGCCGACGATAGTTTGGAATCCGGCCGCAGTGACGGGAATCGCGAGTCTGAATCGACGGTTGCAGAAGGGACGGACGGCCCGGACGAGACCGACAGCGAGTCAGCGAGCCCCGACTCCAACGAGCGCACCGACGACGAGCGGGATGGGGCCGAGACGGCACTCACCGAAGCCAGCAGTGGCGAGTCCCCCGACGAGGATTCCGGTTCGGACGAGCGCGGTTCCGGTGGCGGTGGCTCTGACGGTGATGGATCCAGCGAGTCCGTGCAACCGCTCGTTCCGGGTCAGCAACGCGGCGCAGTCACCGACGTCGGCGAGGCGCGAGCACCCGACCTCGAGACACCGACAGCCGAGCGCCGGGACGCTGCCGACGCAGGCGGCTCACGTGCGAGTAACGCGCCGAGCGCCGACAATCGCGGCGCTCGAGTCCGCACGGAATCCGCCTCGGGCGAGGGTTCGATCGATGCGGCGGCGTCAGTTCGCGCCGCCGCGAGCCGCGGCGGTTCTCGGGTCGACGAACAGGATCTCAAGCAGTCGGTTCGGATCGGCGAGACGTCGGTAACCATCGTCTTCGCCGTCGATGCGAGCGCATCGATGCGACCCGCGATGCGGACCGCGAAGGGAGTCGTCCTCGACCTGTTGCGCGACAGCTACCAGCAGCGCGATCAGGTCTCGTTCGTCGCCTTCGCCGGCGAGGACGCCGACGTGCTGTTACCGCCGACCGACAGCGTTTCACTGGCCGCCCGCCACCTGAAGGAACTGCCGTCAGGCGACCGTACGCCGCTGCCCGCGGGTCTCGAGACGGCCGGCCGGGTCGTCGAACGCGCGGATACTGACGCGGCGGTCGTCGTGCTCGTAACCGACGGCCGTGCGAACGTCGCGGACGGCAGTCCGACGGCTGCAACCCGCCGAGCATCTCGCGACCTCGCGCGGACAGAAAGCGACGTTCTCGTCGTCGACGCCGGCGACGGCTCGCGTTCGAGCCTCGCGAACCTGATCGCCGACGAGACCGGCGGCGAGCGGATCGCACTCTCGTCGCTCTCTGTCGAGACGGTTCGGTCGATCGCGGACCGCACGGCAGTGAGGACCGAGTAATCGACGGGTGATTCGACGAGACGACCGGGAATTCACCCAGTGTATATGTGCCAGTTCAACGAACGTCTCGTATGCGAATCCTGGTTCCGATGGACGGCTCCGATCCGGCGCACGCGGCGGTCGAACACGCGGTGGCAACCCACTCCGACGACGAGATTATCGTCTTGCACGTCATCAACCCGTCACCGCCATCGTACGGTGGTGACGTGCCGTACAACTACGACCAGATCGTCGAAACGGCGAAGAAAAACGCCGAGGGGCTGCTCGACACCGCGCGGGAGATCGGGGACGAGCACGGCGTCTCGATCGAGACGGAAACGACGGTCGGCACGCCCGCACGCGGCATCGTCGAGTTCGCCGCGGAGAACGATATCGATCAGATCGTCCTCGGAAGCCACGGGCGAACCGGCGTCTCGCGCGTCCTGCTGGGAAGCGTCGCGGAGCAGGTCGTTCGACGCGCGACAGTGCCAGTGACAGTCGTCCGGTGAGAGCCCGCCGTCGACCTGCTGATAACCTCCGCTGAATCGTTCTCGTCGTAGTGACAGTCACCAACACGCTCGAATACGATTAAGCGTTCTGTCGGTGAACCAACTCGTGGAGATTCCGATGACATCCACTCAGATCCTCCTCCTGGCTGGCGACTTCGTCGAAGACTACGAGGTCATGGTACCGTTTCAGGCCCTGCAAATGGTCGGACACGACGTGCACGCGGTGTGTCCGGAAAAAGAAGCGGGCGACGTCTGCCCGACGGCAGTCCACGATTTCGACACCGTCGACCCCGCCGAGTACGACGCGCTGGTGATCCCCGGCGGTCGCGCCCCCGAGTACCTCCGGACGTACGACGAGGTCCTCGAGATGGTCCAGCACTTCTTCGAGGCGGACAAACCCGTCGCCGCGCTCTGTCACGGCGTTCAACTGCTCGCAGCCGCCGACGTGCTCAAGGGCCGGACCTGTACCGGCTACCCGGCGCTCGAGACGGACGTGCGCCTGGGCGGTGCCGAGTGGACGGCCGAGGTCACGCGCGACGACAACCTCGTCACCGGCCAGGCGTGGCCGGACCACCCCGACTGGCTCGCCGAGTTCCTCGACTGTCTCGGCACGGAGGTCGAACAGACTGAACCCGCAACCGCAGACGACTGAGACGGATTGGTGTCCCGATGTGCCGGCGCAACCACGGCCGAGTGCGGTTGTGCCGGAAATAGCGGGCAGTGGTTCGGATGAGAGTGCCGTCATATGACGGCTCGTTGGCCGTGAAGACACTGCTCGTCGCGACGAGTCGGCGCGCTTTTTTCGACGGACGCGCAGACTCGCGTATGGACGCCGCCACAGTCGCCGATCTGTTCGTCCGCGACCGACGCGACGACCGGACGGCACTCGTCGACGCGACCGGGAAGGAGTTCGACTACCACTGGCTCTGTACGACGTCGTGGAAGGCGGGGAACTTCCTCCGGCACTCGGGCATCCGCGAGGGCGTCACCGTCGGCGTCGTCGGCGATGGGCCGCTCGCACTGTTCGCCTGTTTCGGAACGACGCTGCTCGGCGGAACGACGCGCTTTGACCCCCCGACCGACCTCGCGAACGAGGACGACGTGCGGGCGCTCGTCGCCCCTGTCGACGAACTCGAGACCGACGAGTACCAGTTGCCGGCCGGCGCACAGCGGGTCGGATACGGTCAAAAGCCCGAGTCGCCGGGGATACACCACTTCGATGCCGGCCTCTGGAGCGAGAATCCGTCATTCCCGCCGCTCTCGGTCGATCTTGACGCTGCGTTTTTGCGGGAGGACGATCGAACCATTCAGCACAACGACGCGCTCGCGGCGGCGCGCGCAGTCGTCGACGAGTACGGCCTCGGTGCCGACGACCGTATAGTCGTCCGCGAGCCGTTGGCGGACGCCCGAACCGTGATCGCGGGCGTGATCGCGCCGCTGCTCGTTGGCGGTGTCGTCGTTCTCACTAACTCGGCGGATGAGGGGACGGAAACGGAGACCGATCGCGGCACGTACGCCGTCTCGAGCGAGTCCGTTCCCGAAGCCGACCGCATCCCGCTCGAGACCGTGACGCTCTCCTGAACCGAGTTCAGTCGTCTCCGGTCTCGACGGTCTCCTCGTGCATCGTCTCTCCGTCGAGCCCGGCCGGCATCTCGGGTTCGACGTCGGCGAGTCGCATCGCGTTGCCCGTCACGCCGAGGCTCATCCCCATGTCGCCGATGACGACGGCGTGGATCACCGTGACGATGCCCACGGGTGCACCGGCGGCGAGCACCGCCTTGACGGCGAGACTCGCCCAGATGTTCTGTCGGATGACGCTGTTTGCCGTCCCGGAGAGATCGAAGAGATACGGCAATCGGGTGAGATCATCTCCCATCAGCGCCACGTCGGCCGTCTCGAGCGCCGTGTCCGTCCCCGCAGCACCCATCGCGATGCCGACCGTGGCGGTCGCGAGTGCCGGCGCGTCGTTGATCCCGTCGCCGACCATGGCGACGTGACCCGTTTCGTCGTCCTCGCCGTGTTCGTCCTCCAGTCGCCGGATCCACTCGAGTTTCTCGTCGGGCAGGAGTTCCGCGTGGTACTCGTCGATGCCGACTTCCTCGACGATCGCGCGTGCGGTTCCCTCGTTATCGCCGGTGAGCATCACGACGCGGACGCCCTGATCCTGCAGCCGTGAAACCGCCCACTCGGCTTCCGGCCGAACCCGGTCCGCAACGCCGATGACGCCGAGCGGTCGGTCCTCGGTGCCGACGATCACGACCGTCTTTCCATCGGCCTCGAGATCAGGTACGACGTCTTCGACGACGTCGAGACAGCCCGGCCGGCCACACTGGGAGCGAGACTCGTATCCCATCGACTCGAGGACGACGCCGCCGTCGGTCGTCGCGTGGACGTGATCGAGATCGGCGAGTCCCTCGAAGAGGTCCGGCTTGCCGACGTAGTGCGTCTCGCCGGCGACGTCGGCGCGGACGCCCTTTCCGGTCAAGGCTTCGAACGCCGAGACCGATTCGTCCTCGGGATCGACGCCCTGTTCCTCGGCGTAGCCGACGATCGCTTGCCCGATCGGGTGCTCACTCCGCTGTTCCGCGGCGCTCGCGCGCCGAAGCACGTCGTCCTCGTCGGCCCCCTCGAGCGGGATGACGTCGGTTACCGTGAGATCGCCTTCGGTCAGCGTTCCCGTTTTGTCCACCGCGAGCACGTCACTCTCGCCGACCGCTTCGAGGTGTTTGCCGCCCTTGATGAGGACGCCGTTTCGCGCGGCGCTCGTGATCCCCGAAACGACGCTGACGGGCGTCGAGATGACCAGTGCACAGGGACAGGAGATCACGAGCAGCGTCAGGCCAACGACGAACCAGTAGCTCCAGGACGCGCCGAAGGCGAGCGGTGGCACGAGGACGAACGCGACCGCGACCGCGACCACGACCGGCGTGTAGACGCTCGCGAACCGGTCGATGAACTGCTCGCGATCGGTCTTTTCCCGTTCGGCGTCCTCGACCATGCGGACGATGCGGGCGATCGTCGACTCGTCGGCCTCGCTCTCGACGTCGACCTCGAGATAGCCCGACTCGGCGATCGTTCCGGCGTAGACCTCGTCGCCCTCGACCTTGTCCTCGGGGACGCTCTCGCCCGTGATCGGCGACTGGTCGACCGCACTGGTTCCCTCGAGAACGGTGCCATCAGCCGGGATCTTCTCCCCGGGACGAACGACGACCGTCTCTCCGATTTCGAGCTCGTCGACTGGAACCGTCTCCTCTCTGCCGTCCGCGCGACGAACCGTGGCGGTGTCGGGCGAGAGGTCCATCAACTCGCGTAGCGAGTCGCGCGCGCGGTCCATCGAGAACCGTTCGAGCAACTCGGCGACGCTGAAGAGGACGGCGAGGATCGCCCCTTCGAACGGGTGGTGCGCCGCGACGCTCGCGACGATGCCGAGGCTCATCAGGAAGTCGATGTCGAGGCTTCGATTGCGCGCGGAGTAGTAGCCGTTCCGAAGGATCGGCGTGCCGGCGACCGCGACGGCCGCGATGAAGAGGAGGTGAGAGAGCTCGTAGGTCCGCCCCGCGACGGTCCACAGCGCGGGGTCGGCGGCGGGGAAGACGAACTGGAGCGCCATCCCGACCGTGACGATGACGGCACCGATCGCCGTTCCGACGGCACGGCGGCTCTTCCAGACGGCTCGATCCTCGGCGTGGGTTTCGTTTCCATCACTGATTGGCGTCGCCTCGTAGCCGGCGGACTCGACGGTCTCGACGACGGTTTCGGACTCGATCCCGTCGGCAACAGTAACCGTGACGCGACCGGACGCCGGACGGGTTTCGACGTCGTCGATCCCGTCGGCGACGTCGAGCGCGTTCTCGACCTTGTTCGCACAGGAGGCACAGTCCATGTCGGGTACCGACAGCGTCAGCTCCGACTCGGCGGATTCGATCGCGTAGCCGGCGGCCCGAACGCGCTCGCGGATCTCGTCCTCGCTCGCGAGCGTCGGATCGTACTCGACGAGCAGTCGGCCGCTCGTCACCCGCGGTTCGACCCGGTCGAGTCCCTCGAGCGACTCGACGCTGTTGGTCACCTTGCCAGCACAGGAGGGGCAATCCATCTCGGGGACCAGCAGTTCGAGTGTTCGGCTCGAGTCCGGTGGCGTATCGGGGGCGAACTCGCTCATTACTCACCAGTACGTAACGGAACGGGATACGGATTATTTGGCGTGCGCCAAATCGCGGATCGGTCTGAGCCGAAATACGGCTACAGGCCAGCGGCGATCGTCTCGAGCGAGTCGTCCGCTTCGACGAACGAGGAGGCGAGGGTGGCCTCGGCTCGGCGGAGTCGGTAGGAGAGCGTCGAGCGGGGAATGTCGAGTGTTGCAGCAAGATCGCCGAGTTCGATCTGGCGGGGCGTCTCGTAGTAGCCGTGCTCGACCGCCGCCCGCAACGCCTCGCGTTGCTCGTCGGGCAGGTCCGTCGCCGCGACGTCGGCGTCGGGATCGACGCCGTTCCGCTCCGGATCGAGTTCCGTCAGCCGCAGCATCTCCATGCCCGTACACTCGCCGACCTCCTCGCCCAGCGCGTCGAAGAAGTCGTGGATCGGTGCCTCGCTTCCGAGAACGATCCGCCAGCGGTAGCGCCGCCCCTCGCGGTAGGTTTCGAACAGCAGCCCCTCGCCGATGTGCTCGAGCGCGACGTGGGGAACCGACGTACAGACCTCGGTTCGCTCCCAGTAGGTGTAGACGACGAGCGTGTCGTTCGATCGGTCGAGGATCTGCACCTCGCAGTCAGCGCCGCAGTCGTCTTTGACCAGACAGTCGGCGAAGTAGTCGGCGTTCGTGTAGGCGCGTTCCAGGGCTTCGAGGGCCTCGTCGGACCCGCTCGCGTGGTCGACCCGCCAGAGGCTGTCGGCGCTGACGTGACACGACAGCGATCGGATCGACGTATCGGGGAACTCGGCGAGCACGTCCGCAACCGGGTTCGTTCCCGGCTCGTACTCGAGGGCGAAGACGAACTCTCTCATGGCGACCTGTAGGTGCTCGCGCGCCAAAGGGTTTCCCGGTCGCCGGCGTACGTACTCGCGAGAGAGACGATGGCGACACCCGTACTGCGCGCCCAGATGTGGTTTCGGGACTTCTGGGCGTTTTACCGGCGCTACGTGAAGACGGCATCTCACACGGCCGCGACGGCAGCGCTCGCGATCTTCGGCATCCTCGTGTTCGTCGATCCGTGGTTCGCCGCGGTCGCCATCGCGTGCTACGTCATCCCGCCCGTCGTGCTGTACGTGCTCGCGGACGACCCGGTACACGAGATCGAATCCGATAGCAGCGCGCCAGGAGCGCGTGACCGATCCGCCGAATCGAGGGCGACAGAGCCAGGACCACGGCGCTCGAGCGATCGACGCGGATCGAGGAACCGCGACACGGATTCCGGAAACGGTGATACAGATTCTGACAGCGATGACGGCGATACGGACTCCGATAGTGACGACGGTGATACCGACAGCGATGGGTGACCAGAGACCACTGAAACGGCCGGGAGCGGGCGCGGCGCATCGCCGCGCCCGCGACTCGGGAAAAGGCAGGCAGTTCACCGATACTCTCCGCGAGCGAACGGAGTGAGCGAGCGGGCCAACGACTGACCCGGAAGCCGCGTTCACGCGGTTGGAGGCGAAAGAGGGTAGTGAGCCGACGCATAATCCGGGATGAGAAGTATTGGTGGACACAGCCGTTACCTCTCCTCATTCCTCTCGAAAAGATGCCTTGATAAGCCACCGCTATCACGTGGTCTTCCGCTTAGCTAAAGACGGATGTTAATCAACTATCCCCCGAAAGTAGTAATACGTGTCTTATAATATATTCCATTAACTTTGATAGCTGTGCCTCCCCCATGACAGTCCGTCTCTAGCAATGATAGCTCGCCCTCAACGGTATATTCTCCTTCTTCGATTGCAGTTTCAACTTCGGCTTGTGCTTCGCTGGGAAGTTCCTCAAATGCACAGACAGTGATGTCATCCTCAACAGAATTATGACTAGACCGGATATGAATTGTATATCCTGACGAATAATCATCATTACTACAGCCAGATAGGCTAATACAAGCAGCAACAGCGAGAACCTTTCGTCGGTTCATATCATTCAGTATATCTTAGATCATAAGTACTTTGTGTGAGGTTCTTTTCCATATTCAGACATTGTCGAATATATAATTCTCATTCCACGGCTTGGTGCATATGATTATGCCCATAGAATAGTAAGCTAATAATTGAGCGTGTCATAGAATCCAACTCATAGCTTGAGCATCTCACGTCCCGGATCGTGTCCTCGCTCGTAGTTGGTGATT
>JBKKHI010000011.1:0-146132 GCA_046614585.1 Natrialbaceae archaeon A-arb3/5
TGGTAGGACGGCTTTGGTCGTGGACACATCAAATTCGTCCTACCGCTTTCCATGTGAAGACTTCTGCACCACCGCCCAACACGGAAGTGCAACTCGCTCGATCGAATGCGGAGCGGTGAACCGATCGCACGAACGAGACGGCCAATCGTCTGATCGCAAAGGGTGGCCTCGATCAGCCAAGCATGACGACGTGATAGAACACCCCTGCGGCCATCGCGACCCCGAGCGTTCGAAGCATCCCCTGCTTGAGGCGGAAAATCATGACGAACGAGCCGACGACGATCACCAGCGCGGCGACGTCGAGCGTCTCGAAGAAGGGGACGAGAAGGGTCATCCCAAACCCGTCGTACGTCCAGTGGTCTTCGAAGAGGACGTGAAGCCCGAACCAGACGGCGAGGTTGAGAATGATGCCGACGACGGCGGCGGTGATCCCCGACAGGGCGGCCGTCAGCGATTCTTTGCCGCGAAGGTACTCGATGTATGGCGCACCGAGGAAGATGAAGAGGAAACACGGGACGAACGTCACCCAGGTGACGACGACCGATCCCAAGATACCAGCGACAAGTGGATCGAGCATCCCCGGATTTCGGTACGCGCCCATGAAACCGACGAACTGGACGACCTGGACGAGCGGGCCTGGTGTCGTTTCCGCCATCCCCAGCCCGTCGATCATTTCTCCCGGCTGGAGCCAGCCGTAGGTCACGACAGCCTCTTGGGCGATGTAGGCGAGGACGGCATAGGCCCCACCGAAGGTGACGACCGCAACCTGGCTAAAGAAGATTCCCTCCTGTGTGAAGATGTGGCCCGCGCCGAGAACGAGGTAGAGAACGAGTAGTGGGCCGAACCAGAGCGTCCCCCAGAAGGCGCTGACGCGAACGGCCTGCCACGACGACGGACGCTCGTGATCGGCGACGAGTTCGTCCGAAATGACGGGATCGGTCTCGCTTTCGTCGGCTGCGACCGGTTCGCCCTTGTCACGCACGATCGGTTCGGTCTCGCTCCCGTCGCTTACTGCATCCCCCGCTTCGCTGCTCTCGTCGGTACTGTGGCCCGTGATGACGGTGAACGCATCCGGGTAGTATCGGTGGCCGACGAAGCCGAGTAGCCCCGCAGCGAGGATGATGAACGGGAACAAGATGTCGAAGACGAAGATGCCAACGAACGCTCCTGCGGCGATGACGACCATTGCTCCGTTGGCCAGCGCTCGAGAGCCGATCCTGAGTAGGGCTTCGGCGACGATCGCGAGTACAGCCGCCTGGAGACCGAAGAAGATCGCCTCGACCGTCGTTACGTCCCTGAATTCGGCGTAGAGAATGCTGAGTGCGAGAATCGAGACGAACCCGGGGAGGATGAACAGCGATCCGGCGACGATCCCGCCTTTCGTCCTGTGCAACAGCCAGCCGATGTACGTCGCGAGTTGTTGGGCTTCCGGCCCGGGCAGAAGCATCGTGTAGTTCATCGCGTGGAGGAATCGACGTTCACTAATCCAACGTTTCTGGGTGACGAGCAGTTTGTGCATCACGCCGATCTGGCCGGCGGGACCGCCGAAGCTGTAGGCGGCAACCTGCACCCAGACCCAGAACGCCTCGCGGAAGGAAACGTCGTGGTCTGATACCGAGACGGCATCCTCGGTCGGAGAAACCGTGTCGGTCGGATCGCTCGAGTGACCCGAATCGTCAGTCATTACCAGTACTCCAACACGACCCGAACTATATAGTCGAGTCCGCCGTTCGACAGTCAGTTGGCCAGTCAACGGTCGCTTCGACGTGCTGAAGTGGCGAGTGGAAAAGAGGTCTGCTCTCGACTGTCCTGCATTGCCGTATGGACCCCACCGGATGCGGTTGTGGCTGTGATGAACCTGAAGTCACCTACTACGAACCGTTCGTCGGTACGCTCGACCGCCTTGCGAACAAGTACGCCCTCGAGACGATCAGCGTCACCGACTCTCACGACCCGATGCGCTTTGCGACGCTCGAAGATCACCTCCCGGAGGCCAGCAGTTCAACGCTTTCGAACAGGCTGCACGAACTCGTCGACGACGAGTTGGCGACGCGGACACAGTACGACGAGGTGCTCCAGCGCGTCGAGTACGAACTGACCGACCGAGGCCACGATCTCCAGACTGCGCTGGGGCCGATGCTCGAGTGGTCGTCGGCTCACGAGACTCCGCAAATTAACCGATCATCACCGCTCGCTGCTAGGTATAGAATATAAGAGACAGTTGCCTCCTCAATTGATTTTGGAGTTCACGAATTTTCGCAGTACAAATCAACGAGCAGCGACACGGCAACGTAGTCCACCCGCTATTCCATCGGAAAGGCCCGATTCCGCAGCGTTCCGTTACAGGTGGGACAGCCAGAGGGTGTCTCGACGGTAACCACCGCTCCGCAGTTCAGACACTCGTACTCCGATGGGCCGGCTGGATCGTACTCGGGTTCTAGCTGGGGTGCCATCACCCATGATACGATGTCGATGGTAATGTAGTAGGCGCACGAGGGGATATGGACCCCCTCCTACGACGGTCCGCTTCCGGGGAGGAATCCGTTCTTCCGCCACTTCTGCTCGGCGAGAGCCATCCCTGATGGCTGTGTCCAGCTTGCGGACAACCTTGGCACCGGAAATATCGGCCACTTCCTATGACGTGGTGTTCTCGTCGGAAAACCGCTTCTGGACGGTCTTGGGGTTGCTCGGTGGCATATCGTGGTTAGATTCGTCTCCCCCTTCCTGTGGCTGCTCGCGTCGCTCACAGCTTCGGTGGGTGTGTGGGACCGGTTCTGTTGCTCGTAACAGCGATATGCGGGACCGGTTCTGTTGCTCGCGTTGTGCTCGTAACAGCAATGTGCGGGACCGGATTCGAACAACGCGAAGACGTGCTCACTCCGTTGCGCGCGTCTTCTCTCGTTCGAACCGGCCATCCGATTGCTGTTGCTCGCGTTTTGCTCACAACAGCAATGCGCGGGACCGGATTCGAACCGGCGGACCCCTACGGGACAGCGTCCTAAGCGCTGCGCCGTTGGCCTGGCTTGGCTACCCGCGCTCACATCCCGCTTTCGGCGAATCGAGTAAGAACCTGTCGATCCATCCTACTCGTGTTTCACTGGCTCTTCGGGCGACCAGTCCGGCGGAACGATAAAGGTCACGTGCTCCGGATCGCGGAGTTGGTGTAACTCGGCTGCCTGTTCGGCCAGCGAGCGATCCCGGTAGGGCATCTCGAGCCCACAGCCGGTACAGACGAGCTTGCAGGTGGGTTCCTTCATGACGGACGCGATCCCGACGAGCGTGGGAGACAGGCGTCGCTCCCCTCTTGGGGGGTCGTGTGCTTTAGTAGTTATCTCCTAGTGATACCGCGGGAGAACGGCCGGTTTAGTTAGTCATTCGTAGCCGTACGTTGGATCGAGTAGCGCGGGATTGGCGCGACACCGTTGCTTGCAGGCGCCGGCGGACGCGAGGTTTATCCACGAAGGGAATGATACTGGGCGTATGCACAGTGCACGTGACCGGATCGAGTACGAGCCCTGGCTCGACGAGCTCGAAACGGTCGCCGAACGCTTGGAACTGTCGACGGAAGCGCGGTCGTGTGCGGTCGATCTCTTTCTCACCGACGTGCCCGAAGACGACCGATCGAAACGGGCGGTCCTCGCGGCGAGCGTCTACGCCGGCTCGTTGATCGCCGGCGACGGCCGAACGCAGGGAGAGGTTGCGGACGCAGCAGACGTCTCCCGACTCTCGGTCCAGACGCGATGGAAGGAGTTACTCGAGGTCGCGGGGCTCGAACCACCACAGTGGTAGGTGGTGCCGCGGGCGGAACTATTGCGATGCTATCCAGACTGCGTATGCAAGAAGGAGCCGAAGTCGTCCGACACAGCGGTGTAGCGGGGTGCTACAGCTTCGTCACCTCGGTCGACACAGGTGGAGTTACGGTTACTCGTCGTCGAGCACAGTGCCGTGCTCGTCGATTTCGCCGTTGATGATTCTGGTGCTCGAAATGATGTCGCCGTCGTCGGCCTCGACGTGGGGAACGACGACGACCTCGAGCGGGTCGGCCCCCTGCTCGCGCCGGAGGTCGTTGATCCGCTCGCCGCCGTCGCGAGTCTCGGGTGAGACGACCAGATAGTCGAACTGCGGTTCGGTCGCGATTCCGGTCGGCTCTTCGAGCGGCCTGATCTCGAACTCGCGGTCGTGTTCCGTCGCGATCGGGTCGAGTTCGCGGCGCAGGGCCGCCTGTCGCTCGTCGAAGGAACTGATCGGTCGGTCCACGTGTCGCGTCTGCGGTGCGAGTTCGTCGCTGGTCAATCCGACCGTTACGTCTCCGAGTTCGAACGCCCGTTCGAACAGTTTCCGGTGGCCGTCGTGAACGGGGTCAAACGTCCCACCAAGCGCGACGTCCATACGCATGGTGACTTGCGCGGACCGTATAAAAGAGTCGAATGTGAGAACGGTCTCGTCGAGTCAGGTGTCGGGTATTTCGACAAATGACGAATTATACCTTCGTATTGTTTTTAGTGGTCGCCTGCATGTCCCCTGTATGGGACTAGACGAGGATGCGCTAGAGTACCACCGCACAGACCCGCCCGGAAAACTCGAGATTTCGACAACGAAATCGACGAATACTCAGCGAGACCTCTCGCTGGCGTACTCGCCCGGGGTCGCCGCACCGTGTATGGAGATCCACGAGAACGAAACGGATGCATACACGTACACGGCGAAGGGCAACCTCGTCGGCGTGGTTTCGAACGGGTCTGCCGTGCTCGGTCTCGGCGATATCGGCGCACAGGCGTCGAAACCGGTCATGGAAGGGAAAGGCGTCCTGTTCAAGCGGTTTGCGGATATCGACGTTTTCGACGTCGAACTCGACGAGGCTGACCCCGACAAGATCGTCGAGGCTGTCAAGATGATGGAACCCACCTTCGGCGGCATCAATCTGGAAGATATCAAGGCACCCGGCTGTTTCACGATCGAGGAGCGACTGCGCGAGGAGATCGACATTCCCGTCTTCCACGACGACCAGCACGGGACGGCGATCATCTCCGGTGCCGCGCTGATCAACGCGGCCGACATCGCTGGGAAAGATCTCTCTGATCTCGAGGTCGTCTTCTCGGGTGCGGGTGCGAGTGCGATCGCGACGGCCCGATTCTACGTCTCGCTCGGTGTCAAGAAGGAGAACATCACGATGTGTGACTCCTCGGGGATCATCACCGCCGAGCGCGCCGAGGCCGGCGACGTCAACGAGTACAAACAGCAGTTCGCCCGTGACGTCTCCGGCGGCGACCTCGCGGACGCGATGGAGGGTGCGGACGTCTTCGTCGGCCTCTCGATCGGCGGTATCGTCTCCCAGGAGATGATCCAGTCGATGGGCGACAATCCGATCGTCTTCGCGATGGCCAACCCCGATCCAGAGATCGGCTACGAGGAGGCAAAAGCGGCCCGCGACGATACCGTCATCATGGCGACCGGCCGCTCGGATTACCCGAATCAGGTCAACAACGTCCTCGGCTTCCCGTTCATCTTCCGTGGAGCGCTCGACGTCCGCGCGACGGAGATCAACGAGGACATGAAAGTCGCCTGCGCCGAGGCGCTGGCCGACCTCGCTCGACAGGACGTCCCCGACGCGGTCGTCAAGGCCTACGGCGACGATCCGATTCAGTACGGGCCGGATTACATCATTCCGAAGCCGGTCGATCCGCGCGTGCTCTTCCGCGTCGCGCCGTCGATCGCCGAAGCGGCGATGGAGTCCGGCGCAGCGCGTACGGAGATCGACCTCGACGAGTACCGCGACGAACTCGAGGCCCGTCTCGGGAAATCGCGCGAGATGATGCGGGTCGTCCTCAACAAGGCAAAAAGCGATCCCAAGACGATCGCGCTCGCGGAGGGCGAAAACGAGAAGATGATCCGCGCGGCCTACCAGATCCAGGAGCAGGGGATCGCAGCGCCGGTCCTCATCGGCGAGGAAAGCGAGATTCGATCGACCGCCGCGAACCTGGGACTCGACTTCGAGCCACAGGTTGCCGATCCGGAAAACGGCGACTACGATGACTACGCAGACCGGCTGCACGAACTTCGATCCCGAAAGGGGATTACGCGAAGCGAGGCCGGCGAACTGATCGAGCGCGACACGAACTACTTCGGCAGCGTGATGGTCGAACAGGACGACGCCGACGCGCTCCTGACCGGCCTATCCCACCACTACCCCTCGGCCCTTCGCCCGCCGCTACAGGTCATCGGTACCGCGGACGACGTCGACTACGCCGCCGGGGTCTACATGCTCGCGTTCAAGAACCGCGTGATCTTCGTCGCCGACGCGACCGTCAACCAGCGGCCGGACGAGGAGGTCCTTTCCGAAGTCACGAAACAGACGGGCAAACTCGCCCGGCAGTTCAACATCGAACCGCGTGCCGCGTTGCTGTCGTACTCGAACTTCGGCAGCGTCACCAACGAGAGCACGCGCAAACCTCGCCGCGCGGCGACGATGCTCCAGGACGACCCCGAGGTCGACTTCCCCGTCGACGGCGAGATGCAGGCCGACACGGCCGTCGTCGAGGACATTCTCGAGGGTACCTACGGCTTCTCGGAGCTCGAAGAGCCCGCGAACGTGCTCGTCTTCCCGAACCTCGAATCGGGTAACATCGGCTACAAACTGCTCCAGCGACTCGGCGGCGCGGACGCCATCGGACCGATGCTCGTCGGCATGGACAAGCCGGTCCACGTCCTCCAGCGGGGCGACGAGGTCAAGGACATCGTGAACCTGGCAGGCGTAGCCGTCGTCGACGCCCAGAACGAGTAAGACCGCAGCGTGACCGATCAGTCGCCGACGCCGAACCGCCCTCGCCGTCGCGGCCCGACCAGACGGCAGCTTCTCGGTGCCGTCGGAGCGGCCGGACTCACCGGACTCGCCGGCAGTACGATGCGATTTAGGCGGACGATACCGGACTGCGCCCGATCGACTGCCGCCGCCGGCCCGCCTGACGTCCCACGCCCCGTCGACGACGACGTCTCGATGTTTCGTCGCGGGCTCCGCCGATACGGCTACTACCCCGACGAGGTCGTGCCGTCTTCAGTTGCCGTCGACTGGTCGTTTCCGGTCAACCGGCTTGGACACACCGCCGCGAAATCCACGCCGCGGCCGACGCCTGACGGCGAGACCGTTCTCATTGCGGGCGATACCGGAACAATTTATGCGGTCACCCCCTCCGGCGAACGACGCTGGACGCTCGAAACGGACGCCTCGCGGAGCCTCGGTTTTCACGGCACGCCGGCGATCGTCGGCGACGTGGCGTACATCGGCGGCTACGACGGCACGCTGTACGCGCTCGATACCGAAACGGGGGATCTTCACTGGCAGACGGGTGGCCGCGATCTCGACAGCCCGATCGCGATCGGCTCGAGCCCGGCCTACATCGACGGAACGCTGTACGTGCTGGCCGAGTACGGCGACCCGCTCAGACCGCCGAGCGGCGCGCTGTGGGAGATCGACGCCGAAACGGGCACTCCGACCTGGAGCGACGACCGAATCTGGGGGATGCCCCACCCCTCGCCGGCGATCGACTGCGACGCGGGCCGACTCGTCACCGGCTCGAACGACGGCGTCGTCTACTGCTGGGAGTTTCCCTCCCTCGACTTCGCCTGGTCGTTCCAGGCCGGCGGCGAGGACGGTCCCGACGGCGACCCCATGGCGGACGGCCGCTTCACCCTCGGAGCGGAGATCAAGGGGACGATTCCGACGTACGACGGCGCGGCGTTCGCCGGCTCGTGGGACGGGCGATTCTACCGGCTCGATCTCGAGGACGGCAGCGAGGAGTGGTCGTTCGAAACGGGCAGAGTGATCATGTCGAATCCGGGCGTCGATCCGGACGAGGGGGTGGTCTATATGGGAAGCGACGACAGCCACGTCTACGCGCTCGACGCCGAGACCGGCGAGGAACTGTGGGCTGCGGGCGTCAACGGCCGCGTCATCGGCTCGATCACGGTCACCGCGGAGACGGTGCTCGTCGGTTCGTACGATACGCACCTCTACGCGCTCGATAAGGCGACCGGGGAACAACGGTGGCGGGTCGAAAACCGCGGCCACGTCACCAGCGGCGCGATCCCGCGGGACGGTCGGATCTACTACGCCGAGCGCGGCGCGTTCTCGAACTACTACAGGGACGACGTCGAGACGACCTTTGAGGAGCCCGGATACGCTTACTGTCTCGTCCCGGACGAGTGAGCCGACGGATTTTCCGCGTCGGCGGTAATCTCCACAGATATCGACGCTATCAGTGGGTTACAAGCACGGCCTGGGCTGTGCGAACTGTCGACGCGAAAGAGTGCATTCAAGTATGCGCCGGCTCTTTTCCAGCGTATGCAAGACCAGGGAAGCTCTACGCGAAAACGCACCGGTGGTCGACTGAAGAACGTTCGAAAGCGCCGCAAGGACGAACTCGGTCGACTCCCGACCGAGACGCAGGTCGGCGAGCCTCGATACCGGACCGTCGACGTCCGCGGAAACGAGACGAAAACCCGCGCGCTGGCGACGAACGTCGCGAGCGTCAACAAGGGCGACGAGACCGTTTCGGCCGACATCAACGACGTCGTCGAGAACGACGCCAACCCGAACTACGTCCGCCGAAACATCATCACGAAGGGCGCGGTCATCGACACGTCCGAGGGCGAGGCTCGCGTGACGTCCCGTCCCGGCCAGACCGGTCAGGTCACCGCCGTTTTGCTCGACAACTAAATTCTTCTCGGCGCGGATTGCCGTTCGTCCCCGTTCGCCTAACGAGCAGTATATCCGCTATCGCTCCGTATTCGAGCGCGTGCAACTGGTCGGCTACGAGCCGAGCGGTCGAGGCTCGGCGCTGGTGCTCGGCGACGGCGAGTCGGTCGAGCGCCGCGACCTCGCGCCCGGCGATTCACTTTCGTACGCGCTCGGCGAGCGCCGCTGTGCCGGCACGATCGACGACGGCGAGCACGTCGCCTGCGACCGCTCGTCGGCACCGTACTGCGAGTACCACACGAGCACGTGGGTCTGTGCCCGCTGTACCGGCACCTGCCTGAAAGACGAGATGGACTGTTACGAAGAGCATGCCGTCTACATCGCCGCCTTTGCCCCCGACACGTTCAAAGTCGGCGTCACCCGACACTGGCGACTCGAGACGCGCCTCCGCGAGCAGGGTGCAGACCGCGCGGCCCACATTCACACCGTCTCCAACGGCCGGATCGCCCGCGAGATCGAAGCCGAAATCGCCGAGCGGCTGGTCGACCGCGTTCGAACCGGGCCGAAAGTCGCTGCGCTCGCACGCGATGTCGACGAAGACGCCTGGAACGCCCTTCTCGCAGAGTTCGACGTCATCGATCGGTTCGAGTTCGACTACGGCCTCGACCTCGCGACTCGGCCCGTTCGTGAGACGATCGCGAGGGGAACGGTCGTCGGCGTGAAGGGCCGACTGCTCGTCCTCGACCACGGTGGCACGACCTACGCCGTGGACATGCGCGACCTCGTCGGCTACGACATCGAGACGGCAGACGGAACGGACCGAACGCTGCAGTCCTCGCTGGGCTCTTTTCGCTGATCTCACTCGCTCCCGACGAGGTCGGCCGTCCGGACGATCGTCGCGAACTCGCCGTCGAGTTGGGCCAGCGCCGTCCGATGGACCGTTTCGGCGTCGAACTGTTCGCCGTCGAACGTCCGATCGAACGTCGCCGTCGCGTCCGCGACGAGGATCACGTCGAAGCCGCGGTTTTCCGCCATTCGCGCCGTCGTCGACACGCAGTGGTCGGTCGTCAGCCCCGCGAGGACGACCGTCTCGAACCCCCGGTCGTGAAGCCACGCCTCGAGGTCGGTGTCGACGAACGCGCCGTTGACCGACTTGGCGACCGTCGGCTCGTCCGCGAGCGGTTCGACCTCGGGTTTGAACGCGAATCCCGGCTGATCACCGCGGAGGGGCGATTCCGGCTCGGTCGAGTCGTGGCGGACGTGCACGACGGGGCTCTCCGTTTCGCGCCAATGCTCGAGAAGGCGACGAGCGCGTGACTCGGCCTCGGGGTTGTTTCGCGTTCCCCACGAGGGGTCGTCGAACCCCTGCTGAAAGTCGACGAGGACGAGAACGGCGTCGTCGGGAAGGCTGTCCCGCTCGCTCGCACCGTCGACGCGGTCGCTCACGGGAGCCTCGCCGCCGGTTTCGGGTGCTCTCGCGTGACCGTGATCGGGCACTCGTCGGGCGCGTGCTCGTCGGCCGACGAGAGCATGTACTGGGGCCACTCGCGGTCGCCGTCGACGCCCCAGTCACCGATATCCGCGTGTGGACAGACGCCGTCGTACTCCTCGAGCCGCCCCTGAATAACCTCGCGGGCGTGTTGGCCGGCCTCGGTGTCGGCGGTAACGTTCAACCCCTCGAACAGGGCCCGAGGCTGGAACGTGATCTCGAGGCCGATCGGACAGTATCGGCTCTTTCGGGTGTCGTAGAAGGGGGCACGGCAGGTCGGAAACATGGGCTCGCCGCCGAGGCAGAACTCCCAGTACGGGTCGTCCGGATCGGTGGGGATGTCCGCCGGCCAGGGGTCGGGATCGTGGAGGTGTAACGTCTGGAGGATGTGCCACAGAGTGTCGTGGTACTCCCGCTCGGACAGCGGCTCCTCGGGCGGCTTGAAAAAGGTGACGAGCGACGCCCGCTCGGAATGGTCCTGATAGACCTCGAGGTACTCGAGAATGCGGTCGCGAAGCGTTAACAACGCGTCTGCGTCGCTCATCGAGGGGACAGCGGTGTACAGTGGCTCGCCCGCGGCGACCGATTCGGCCCCGAAGAAGCAGGGAAACGGCGTCCCGCCTCGCTCGCCGAGCAGTCCCTCGCGAAACGACTCCCAGTGATCGACGACCCACTGGGGCGTTTCGCCGGCGCGAACGCGCTCGTCGAGTGTGGCCTGATCCATCAGCGATTGTATTCCGTGCTCGTTCATGGTGAAACGCGTAGTCGGGTTACGAAGTATTCGGGAAGAAGACGCGAAAACGGTGACGGTTCCGGAACGTTCGGTCCCGAGTCCCGTTCATGTTCGGTATATCTCGAAACTCAACCGACGAACGCCAAGTTCGGGCCGCAGTTGCCGGTGTTCGACCGGTGATCACCACGTTTCCATCGAAAACATGGCAATCCTTTTCCGCGGCGGTGGAGAATCCGGGAGTATGTCGGACGAAAACGAATCCAGCGACGACGGCGAGAACGGCGAGGAGAAATCCTTCCGCGAGCGAGTCGAAGAGATTCGAGAGAAACGCGCCGAAGAGGGCGGCGAGGAGGGCGAGGCACCCGAGAGCCCGTTCGGTGGCGGCGGCGGACCGCCCGGCGGCATGGGTGGCGGTGGCGGCAACCCGTTCGCGCAGATGATGGGCGGCATGATGGGCGGCGGGCCCGGCGGACCCGGCGGCCGTGGCGGCGGCGACGAGAGCAACGAGGAACTCGTCCGCGAGGTACGCCAGCTCCGCGACGAGATGCGCGATCAGACGCGAGCGATCAAGCGGATCGCCGACGCGCTCGAGGACGAATAACGCCGTCATTCTCCTGTTTCGACGAGTCGAAGACCGATCTGTCCGAATCGAGTAGCGGTTTCTGCGCCGATCGAACGGTCGCACGGACAGTCACGAAAGCCGATCGATCGAACCGCTTTTGCGACGTCGGCTGATACCTGAGACCGATGGACGTACTGATCGTCGGCGCGGGGGCGATGGGACGGTGGTTCGGAGGTGCGATCGACGCGCAGGTCGCGTTCGCCGACGTCGACACCGAGACCGCGGTCGCCGCCGCCGAGCGGGTCGACAGCGAGGTCGCCGAGCTCGATGGAACGGACGAATACGACGTCGTCTGCGTTGCGGTTCCGATGACACACGTTTCCGAGGCGATCGCCGCCCACGCCGACCGCGCCGAGCGAGCCGTCGTCGACGTGTCGGGGGTGATGGAGCCGCCGATCGAAGCGATGGCTGCCCACGCGCCCGACTGCGAACGGGTTAGCCTTCACCCGCTGTTTGCGCCCGACCGAGCGCCCGGCTCGGTCGCCGTCGTCCGCGAGCAATCCGGACCGGCGACCGAGGAGTTGCTCGCGACGCTCGAGGATCGCGGCAACGAGCTTATCGAGACGACGGCGACCGAGCACGACGAGGCGATGGAGACGGTGCAGGCGGCGACGCACGCGGCCGTCCTCTCCTTTGCCCTGGCGGCGGAGCCGGTCCCGGACGGATTCGAGACGCCGGTCTACGAGGGGCTGCGAGAGTTGGTCGAACAGATGACCGAGGGAACGCCACGCGTCTACGCCGACATCCAGGGGACGTTCGAGGGGGCCGACGCGGTCGCGAAGGCGGCGTCCGAACTCGCCGCGACCGACGCCGACGAGTTCGAATCGCTGTACCGAGATGTGGCGAACAGGTGGCAGCATCGAGACGACGGTCGATCGGACGCGACGACCCGAGGTGAGCGATGAGCGACCAACGCAAGGCAATCCGCTCGAACGCGAAGTACCTGCGAAACGTTCGACCGATCGACCCCGAGGAGATCTGTGAGTACGTCGAGGGAAGTCCCCACCCCGCCGTCGTTCGCCAGCACCTCCGCGAGGACGCGATGGAGCTGCGTCTGATCGAGCGCGACGACGGGACGTTCGTTCCCGTCGCAGACGAGCCCGTTTCGCCGCTGACGGGGCCGGTTCGAGAGTTCCCGCCGGCCTCCGAGCAGCGCCTCGAGGATTTGCTGGCCGAACGCTACGGCGTGGACTGGCACGAGGATGCGACCGGACAACTCCTTCGATCGACGATTCGACGATTCAAAGAACGGTACCTCGAACGCCGCCGCGTCGAGTACGACGAGGACGTCGCCGCCGGCTACGCGATCTACCACCTGCCGGGGTACTACGCGGCGGTGCAGTACGCGCTCGACGACCTGGCTGAGAGAGGGCTGCTCGGCCGTAATCTGCGCGTGCTCGACGTCGGTGCCGGCGTCGGCGGGCCCGCCCTCGGCCTCTGTGAGTACCTGCCCGAGGACGCCTTGGTCGAGTACCACGCGGTCGAGCCGAGCGCGGCGGCGGACGTGCTCGAGGATCTACTGTCGGAGACCGGCCGGAACGTTCACACGACGGTCCACCGGACGACCGCCGAGGCGTTCGATCCGACGAGCGTCGACGAGCGCGGCGAGTTCGATCCGACCGATGCGGACGACGGCTTCGACCTCGTGCTCGCCTGTAACGTGCTGAGCGAACTCGACGAGCCCGCGACCGTCACGCGCTCGCTTCTCGAGTGGCTTGCACCGGACGGAACCGTGCTCGCGATGGCGCCCGCGGACAAGAACACGAGCGTGCAGTTGCGCGAGGTCGAACGCGAACTGGAAGACGAGAAAATTCGAGAGCTGGACGCGTTCGACGAGCCCACCGGTGAGGGACGCGACGATCGCGGGACGGTAACGGTCTACGGGCCGACGGTTCGTCTCTGGCCGAACGACCGACCCAGCGATCGGGGCTGGTCGTTCGACGCGAGACCCGACCTCGAAGTACCGACGTTCCAGCGCCGCCTCGACGAGGCTGCATCCGGGGACGAACACGAACCCGGCGAGTTCGTCAACGTCGACGTGCAGTTTTCCTACTCGCTGCTCAGACTCGACGGGACGCGACGGATGGAGCTCTCGCTGGAGACGAGCGACTGGGCGAAGATGGCCGAGATGGACCGCCACGTCACGAACCGGATCGACCTCGTCGCAGCGAAGCTGAGTCGGTCGCTGAGCACGGACGACGGCTCTTCGGGATCGGGTGCGAACCCGTTGTTCAAGATCAGCGACGGTAGCGAGACCATCGACCACTACGCCGTCCTCACACGAGAGACCTCGCTCAACCGGCCGCTGCTCGAGGCAGATTATGGCGAAATCTGCTCGTTCGAGCAGATACTCGCGCTCTGGAACGACGACGAGGAGGCGTACAACCTGGTCGTCGACGAGGAGACGGTCGTCGATCGGATCGGATAGCCCGAAGCGGTGCGCTTTTCGCGCCGGCCTCCAAGTCGAGTTGTATGAGCGACGCTCTCGAGATCCTGCTGACCAACGACGACGGGATCGACAGCACCGGCATCCGCGCCCTCCACGACGCGCTCGCCGAGCGCGCGAACGTTACGGTCGTCGCCCCGGCGACCGACCAGAGCGCCTGCGGCCGATCGATCTCCCACGAGGTCGACGTGATCGACCACGAACTCGGCTACGCGGTCGAGGGGACGCCGGCGGACTGCGTCGTCGCCGGACTCGCCGAACTGGGTCCCGATCCGGACCTCGTCGTTGCCGGCTGTAATAAGGGTGCGAACCTCGGCGAGTACGTCCTCGGCCGCTCGGGGACGATCAGCGCCGCCGTCGAGGCCGCGTTCTTCGACACGCCCGCGATCGCGACCTCGATGTTCGTCCCGCTCAGCGGAACGCCGCTTTCGGATATCGAACTCACCACCGACGATTTCGCCGATGCGACTCGAGTCACGACCTACCTCGCGGAGCGCGCGCTCGAACGCGGCGTCTTCGACCACGCCGGCTATCTCAACGTCAACGTCCCGATCGCGGACGGCGAGCCGGCACCGGTCGAGATCACCCGGCCGTCGAAGCGCTACGAGATGGACGCCGCCCGAAACGGCGACTCGATCCACCTCTCGGATCGGATCTGGGAGTCGATGGACCCCGAGACGATTCCGGATCCGGACGGAACCGACCGGCGCGCTGTCGCTGAGGGGCGAATCAGCATCTCCCCACTTACCGTTCCCCACGCGACGAATCACCACGAAGTGCTCGACGAGCTCGCCGCCGGCTACGCCGACCTCGTCGGAACCGTCGATTGCTGATATGAGTCACTGTTCGGACGTCCGTTAACCGGATACAGCCACGATTGCGCCGGCAACGACGGACACAGACCGTGTGACGGTCGCGGATGTCGACGGATCCGGCCGAACGAGCACGCGGCCGAGTTCGCCTCGATCCCGACTGATTTGTACGGTGCCCTCGAAGGGCTATCCGTGACAACAGTCGAGATCGAGTACTGCGTCCCCTGTGGATTCCTTCCTCGAGCCGAAGACGTCCAGCACGTCCTCCTAACTACATTCGGAGAGGAACTCGAATCGGTGACTCTCTCGACAGGGACTGACGGTGTTTTCGTCGTTCGCGTCGACGACGAGCCCGTCTTCGACAAGAGCGAGGACGAGTACGACGTCGATGCGATCGTCAGACACGTTCGAAATCGACTGTGACTCGAGAGGTCGTATTTGTGAATACACAGCATGCGTTATGGTAAGCGACTTGCACATCGCAAGGCGGCCTCCCTTCGACGACGGACCCCTCGCAGCAGTCATGAGCGATCGCCGGCGGCACAAATATATCCGATAAGACAGAAGCTAGCACCAACGGACAGTACGCAGCAATCATCTCGACGAGGTAACCGATACATGGTATTCAGTACACTCTGGGCACGGGTGTCGTCTCTGTGGGCACGCGACTCAACTGAGGGGACGACAACCGAAGAGTCCACGACAAACCCGACAGCGGAACCGACCGACGAACAACACGACGACGACGACGAGACACTCAGTTACGCCGAAGAGATCGAATACGGCGTAGACGAGCGCGACCTTCCCGACGAGGATAAGGTGCTCAGACTGCTCGTCAAACGCGGCGGGCGCGTCGACGCATCGACGATTCGCGACGAAACGGGGTGGTCCGGAGAGCGACTGCAGAACGTCGTTGACCGTATGGAGGACGACGACCAGATCAGCGCAATTACCGTCGGGCGAAAGCGAGTGATCTGTCGACGCGGCTTCGAGCCGAAAGGGTATCGATCCCATCTCAACGAGTGAGTGTGCTGGATTCTTGAGCCGTCGAACTGACCCGTTTCCATCTCGCCGCCCTGCCTTTCTGGTGGCCGATTCTGGGTAGAACGTGATCTGAGCCACCGACAAAGACTTACCTTGGAGAGCAGTACTCGGTACCAGTACCCATGTGTGACCGGTCCGGGAGCTGTTCGAACGACGGGAACTGCCAACTCGTGCTCAAAAACCGGAACACCGGGATGGAACTCGTCGAGCACCACTGCAAGGCACATCTCGTCCTACGGGTCTGGGAAGTCGAGCGTGACGAAACCCTCGACATCGTCGACGCCACGACGCTTCACCGGTCAGTGTCGTCCGAGTCGGAGCACCCACCGACAGCGACGGAGGAGGTTCCCGTCGAGTCGGCCGGCCCCGACGAGTAACTCCGGCTCACCCCGAAATCCGGTGAACAGTCACGGGTCCCACTTTTCGAACGACCGATAGATCCCTTTCGAGAGATATCGTTCGCTCGAATCGGGAAACACCGTGACGACCGTGTCGAACGGCGTTTCGAGGTCGTCGGCAGCGATCTCTCGGGCGACACGCTTTGCCGCGACGCTCGCAGCGCCGGCGCTCGAGGCGACCAGTTGCCCCTCCTCGCGGGCGAGCCGTTCGAGTTCGGCGTGGGCGTCCCGGTCCGAGACGGTGTGGATGGTGTCGACGAGGTCGGATTCGAAGAGGTCGTTCGTCGAGGGATCGTGCGTACCGATTCCTTCGATCTTGTACGACCCTTCCTCACGGTCGTCGCCGAGAAATTCGCCGTACAGCGACCCCTCGGGCTCGACGGCAGCGACGTGCGTCTCCGGCTCGCGTTCGAGTGCGTACTCGGCGAGCCCCATCAGCGTCCCCGCGGTCCCACAGCCGGCGACGACCGCACCGACCTCGTCGTCGAGCGCGTCGTAGATCTCGGGTGCCGTCGTCGCGTAGTGCGCTTCGGTGTTGAGGGGGTTCGAAAACTGCTGGGGGACGACGGCGTCCTCGAACTCGTCGGCCAGTTCGTGGGCGCGCTCGATCGCCCCCTCCATTCCGTCGTCGGTCGGTGTGTTGATGATCTCAGCCCCGAGTGCCGCCATCAGCTGTTGCTTTTCGACGCTGAACCGCTCAGGGACGACGAAAACCGCGTCGAGTCCGAACTGCTCGGCGGCGATCGCGAGACCGATCCCCGTGTTGCCCGCGGTCGGCTCGACGATCGTGCCACCCGCCGGGACGTCGCCGCGTTCGAGCATTCGCTCGATCATGTACCGTCCGATTCGGTCTTTCACGCTCGCACCCGGATTGAACGACTCGAGTTTCGCGTAGATGGGGACGTCGGCTGGCCCGTCGTGGACGCGGACGAGTGGCGTTTCGCCGATCGTCTCGAGCACCGAGTTCAACGGCCGCTCGTGAGTCGTCATCGTCCTGGCAAATGTTGCCACCACTGTTAGCTCTTGTCGTCAGAGGAGCAGCCGACTCAACGGTCGGCGGGACAGGCTGAATCGACTCACACCCGGCCTTATCAGGCGACCAGTCGGCGATGCTCGACTTTCATACACCGATCCTGAACGACCAGTCTGTCGTCGCGTTCGGCTCGATCGGCCGCCTCGTCGTCGCGGATACCCAGTTGCGTCCAGATCACCTGGACGTCATCGCGATCGAGCGCCTCGTCGACGATCCCGGCGACCTCCTCGCTCGGTCTGAACACGCAGACGACGTCTACCTCCTCGTCGACATCGGAAAGTGAATCCGGAACCGAACGGCCGAAGAGTTCGTCCGCGAACGGGTTGACCGGAATCACGTCGTACCCTCGCTCGTGGAGGTACGCCGGCACGTCGTGGGCCGCCTTTCCGGGCGAACTCGAGCAGCCGACGACGGCGATCGTCTCGTGAGCCAAGACCTCGCGGATGTCGGTGTCTGATTCGACTGGCATACGCGACGGTACGCGGGCGAGAACAAAGGATCCAGTGGTCGCCGCGGTTACAGAAAGTACAGGCGAAAGCCCACGGCTTTAGCCGTGTGGATGAAGCCGTCACTGCTGAATCAGTCCACATTTCACAACAAGCCGGATATTCCACGTTGCACGATCCATACCTTCAAGTAGGTTTCTCTACATAGGTTACGTATGGCGAAACAGGTCGTCACTCGCACCTACACTGCTTCCATCAGGAACCAGCAACAGGTGTCTGACGACCTTGACTCGCTCGGGTTCGCCGCCAGTAAACTCTGGAATGTCGGACGGTGGACAATCAGTCGTGTCTGGGACGAAATCGACTACATCCCTGGACACGACGAACTCACCGCCTACCTCAAGAGCCACGAACGCTACGATGACCTCCATTCTCAGTCAAGCCAGCGAGTCCTTCAAGAACTCGCTGAGGCGTTCAACAGCTGGTACGGTAAACGACGCAACGGAAACACGAACGCGAACCCGCCCGGCTACCGCAAACACGGCGATGAACACCCGCGAAGCACGGTCACGTTCAAATCCGCTGGCTTCAAACTCGACACCCAGTACGACCGCGCTCGACTCTCAAAGGGGTCGAACCTCAAGGAGTACTGGTCGGACTTCATCCTCTGCGAATACCAGACTCGTCCCGACGTTGACCTCTCTGAAGTTAAAACCGTCCAACAAGTACGAGCGGTCTGGACGGGTGACGAATGGGAACTCCACTTCGTGTGCAACGTCGAGATCGAAGTGGCCGAAGCACCGGGTGAGAAGACCGTGGGTGTTGACCTCGGCATCACCAACTTCGCCGCACTCGCCTACGAAGATGGCCATGCCGAGCTGTATCCGCTGAACTGCCTGAAACAGGACGACTACTACTTCAGCAAGCAGATTGCCCGGTGTGACGACGCCGACTCCAAGCAAGCGAATCGGTTGCATCAGAAGAAGTCGGCTCGCCGAACCCACTACTTCCACACCCTCTCAAAGCACATCGTTGAACGGTGTGTCGAGGCGGGTGTTGGAACGATTGTAGTGGGTAACCTCTCCGGTATCCGCGAAGATGGGGAGAACGGCGAATCAAAGGACTGGGGTACGCACGGCAACCTCGACCTGCACTCGTGGGCGTTCGACCGATTCACTGACCTGCTCGAATACAAGGCCGAGATGGAAGGCATCACGGTCAAAGAAGTGTCCGAGCGGGATACGTCGAAGTCGTGTTCGTGCTGTGGCCGGGAGCGCGACGCAAACCGTGTTGAACGCGGCTTGTACGTGTGCGATGACTGCGGGGCAGTGATGAACGCGGACGTCAACGGCGCAGAGAACATTCGACAACAAGTATCTCCGAGTCTCGCCTGTGATGGGGGAGATAGGAGTAACGGCTGGTTGGCACAGCCATCGACGTTCCTGTTTGACAAGGAAACTGGTGCATTTGCACCTCGAGAACAGATCACGTCGTAAACCACAATATCCCAACGTGGAATCCCACGGCTTCAGCCGTGTGGAGGATGTCAAGTCGGCAGTCCAGCGGTCTCGATTTCGGGGTCGTCGCCGTCCCCCTCCGAAACTTCGATCACGCCGTCGAACAGCTGTTTGAGCGTGTTCATCGTCTGCTCGTCGTGGGCGGTGGAATCGATGACGTAGACGCCAAGCGCGTCGGCACTCTGAATACGGCCGGTAAAGACGTGCAGGAAACGAAAGACGGTTTGCAGGTCGGAGTACATGAGAAGCGTCGAGACCGAGTGCATGAGAACCCGGTTTTCGGTAACGGCTCGGTTCTCGTAGAACTCCTGGAGGTGCTCGGAGAGTTTGATCCCGATGCCGGTCATGTCGATCGGGGAGGACGCGTACTTGATCCGCGGGTCGTCTTCGACGGTTCCGATCCCGCGCTGTTTCGTCACGCAGTCGACGATCCCGAGGTCCGCGTTCTCGATGTCGACGCGCTCGTCGAGTTGTTCGATGACTTTCTCGGCGCTGTCTTTCGTCGTAACGACGATCGACCCGTCTCCACGGGCGATGCCGTTTTCGAGAATATCGAACGCGAGTTCTCGCTTACCGGTCATCGGTGGGCCCGCGATGAGGACGTTCGTCCCGGGGTCGGTTTCGGCCGCAGGGACGACATCTACGAGGTCATACATGCCAAATTTCACATCCGTCTACAGCCGATGGAACGACCGTTGCTCGTGACACTCACTCCGCCCAAGTCTGGTAAGAAAATATTGGATCCCGCTTATAGTCCTTTTGATTAGAGGGGCGTCATACTCGGTAATTTCGGATAGTATCCACGAGTATCGACCGTTTTGCTGATAACTGTCCCAGTTTTTCCTCCCCGCGTTAGATACCGCCGATGTCGACGGCTGCGCGGCCGACGATAAACGCGAGCGCCGCGAGGAAGGTTCCGTACTTGAGCACCGACTGACCGGCGGTCGGATCCTCGAAGCTCTCGTAGGCCGCATATAGCATGATCGCATCAGCCGGGAGTACGACGAGCAAGTAGGCGACGCCGAACGGTCCGATCGCGTACGGCACCGGACTTGCGAGGACGCCGACGGTGAGCAAGACGGCGGCGATCTGCAGCGCGCGTCGCTCGCCGACGACGATCGGGAGGGTTCGAAGCCCTTCCTCGCGGTCGCCCTCGACGTCCTCGACGTCCTTGATGATCTCCCGCGTCAGCGTCGCGATCGCGGCGAGCGCGAAGAGGACGACCGCCGGCCCGATCTCGCCGACCGCCGCGGCCCCGAAGAGGAACGTGCTGCCGACGAGGTACGCGACTAAGGCGTTTCCGAGCACCGGAAGCCCCTTGAACAGTTCCGTGTAGGCGACCAGCGCGAGGAGGTTGATGGTCGCGATAGCGATCGCGAGCCGAGGCAGCGTCAGCGCCAGCGCGACTGCCGCGGCGAAAAGAACAATGCTGAAAGCGAGCGCGCCACGCGGACTCACGGCACCACGCGGAATCGCTCGCTCGGGCTGGTTGATCCGGTCGATCTCTCGATCGAAGTAGTCGTTGATCGCGTTTCCGGCACCGACCGCGAGCCCGGTTGCGGCGACCGCAGCCGCCACCGCGAGCGGAAACTCAGTGACGCCGCCGGCGACGAACGCCCCGATGAACGTCAGGACACTCGCCGCGACCACGTTCACCGGCCGCGTCAACTCCACCAGCCCGCGGATCGTCTCGCCCGCTGTCATTGAACTGGTGTGCTCAGCGGGGGCGGTTAAACGGTGCGATCGTCGGCTGTTTCAAAGCGGGCCGCTCGTCGGGTTCGAACTCGGTCGAAAAACGCCGAAAATCGGGTTACGGCCGGCGGCCAGAAGCGACCGTTACCGCCACTCCTCGAGATCGCAGAGGTCGTCGCTGTGGATCGAAAGCCACTCGCGTACCCGCTCGTCACCGCTCGCATCGACCGGGACGACAGTCCAGACCTCCTCGTCGTCGGTGAGCAACTCGAGCTGTGCGCCGTCGGCTTGGCCATCGTCCGGAACGGGGGCCTCGTTCACCGTCATACACGAGTACGTAGACATCCCCGTACAAAGACCCTTGGCCTCAATTATCACGGAGTGAGAAGAACTATCACTGCTATAGTCGCTGGACCTGGGCGGCGTGATCGCCTGACTGCATCGGGGTATTGTTCGTCTTCTGAATGAGTAGTGTTGTCATGTGTTACTGTACCGATGCGTCTCTGCCACAGAGACAGCCTACCTGCCGACTCAGCGAAACAGCCGAACGGCGAACAGACGTCTCGCGTAGTGGACGGGTGAAGCTGCGTATCGGATCGGTTCGCAGTCGCCTCACGCCCGCCGTTTTTCCTTCTGCCGAACGCGAACGTTTTCGATTCCCGTTTCGGGATACTGTCCGTTCTCGTCTTTCTCGATCGCTTTGACCATATCCCAGACGACGTTCAGGCCGGTCGTGACGCCTTCGAGTGCCTCCATCTCACACCCTGTTTTGCCCGTCGTCTCGACGGCGACCTCGAGTTCGATCCGGTCTTCGGAAAGCGAAAAGGCGGTGTCGACGTTCGTGATCGGAATCTGGTGGCACATCGGAATCGTCTCCCAGGTGTGTTTGACCGCCTGTATCGCGCCGACGCGAGCGGTGGCGAGCACGTCTCCCTTCCCGACCTGATCCGCGCGGATCGCCTCGATCGTCGACGGCTGCAGTCGGATCTCGCCGACGGCGACCGCCCGGCGTTCGCTGTCGGGCTTGTCGCCCACGTCGACCATCTGCACGTCGCCCTCGTCGGTCGTGTGCGTGAGGTCGTCGGCGCTCGACGCCGCGGAATCGTCGTCCCCGTACTCCTCACTCATCCGCCCCACCCCACAGCACTGCCGGAATTTCCGCAAGCATATCGGACGCGAGGAACCCCTCGCCCTTAGTCTCCGCGAGTCGCTCGCCGGCGACGCCGTTGACGCGTGCGGCCGCGGCGGCGGCATCGAGCGGGCCGGCGTGCTCGAGCAGCGCGGCGGTGATCCCCGCAAGCAGGTCGCCCGTTCCGCCGACTTTCATCCCCGTCGTCCCCGACCGGCTGATCCGGGTTCGCTCGCCGTCCGTGATCACGTCGTCGGCCCCCTTCGCGAGGACGACGTGGCCCAGCTCGGCCGCGAAGGACTCGATCTCGTCGGCCGCGGCGGCGAGGTCGTCGGTATCAGGCCCGCCCATGTCGGCGAGTTCGCCGCGGTTCGGCGTACAGACCAGCGTCGCGTCGGTCTCGATCTCAGGGACAACCTGCAGCGCGTCCGCGTCGACGACCGCGGTTCCCGCGTAGGATTCGAGGAGCCCCCGTGCGGCGTCGAGCGTTTCGTCGGCCGTCCCCAGCCCCGGTCCGAGGACCACCGGGCTGTCGTAGTTTTCGACGGTCCTGAGGAGGTCGTCGGCTCGCTCGGGTGTCAGCACGTCGTCCTCGTAGGGCTGGACGATCAGGTCCTCGCTGTAGCCCTGGATCTCGCCGGCGACGGTGCCCGGCGCGGCGACGAAGGCGAGCTCCGTGCCGGCCCGGAGCGCAGCCTGTGCGGCGAGCGCCGGGGCTCCCGTGTAGGGACCGCCGCCGATGACGTTGGGACGCCCCTCGCGCCCGTCGGGCCGAGCGAGGTCGATATCCCCGGGGCCGACGAATCGCTCGGCGGCTTCGGGGATGCCGATATCTGCGACGGTTACTGCGACGCCCGTCTCGTCCGAGCGGTCCGCAAGTCCGGGTTTGATGTCGTGGAACGTAACGACGTGATCCGCTTCGACGCCGTTGTCGGCATGCTCGCCGCCGTCGGCGTCGAATCCCGAGGGAACGTCGACCGCGACGACGGTCGCGTCGGCGTCGTTGATCGCCCGCGCCGCGGTGGCCGCGGGCTCTCGCAGGTCGCCGCTGATCCCGGTCCCGAGCATCGCGTCGACGACGACGTCGCAGTTAGGGAGTTCGAACCCCTGTGAGTCGGTAACCTCGCGCGTGGCGTAGTCGGCCTGCTGGAGAGCGTCCCAGTTCTCCCGTGCGATCTCGGTTCCGATGGCGTCGGCCTGTCCGAGCAGCAGCGTCGTCACGTCGAAGCGGTCGAGAAACCGGGCGGCGACGAACGCATCGCCGCCGTTGTTTCCGCGGCCGGCGACGATTGCAACGCTCGCCCCCGGTTCGGCGACATCGAGGACCGCGCGGGCGACGGCGTTCCCGCTCGATTCCATCAGCTGCTTTCGGGGCACGCCCAGCGCCGCGGCGTTCTCGTCGACGGCGGCCATCCGCTCGCCTGTGATCATGCGCGAGCATTCGTCGGGCCAGCCGTTGAAGATTGCGGACAAAACGGCCGTGGTGTGATCAGCGCGAGCCGTTTGGCTGCTATCCGGAAATCTCAACTACGAGCGGTTCCTACCGCCGGTGTGAACGTCTTCTGGCTCGACGAGGACCCGCGCCTCGCGGCACGCTATCACTGCGATCAGCACGTCAACAAGCTGTTGCTTGAGGCCGCCCAGGTGCTCTGTACCGCGGCCCGCGAGAACGGGTACGAGGCCGAGTTTCTCTACCAGTCGACGCACGTCGACCACCCCGTGACGAAGTGGGCGACGGCGTCTCGTGGGAACTGGCTTCGCCTGCGCGAGCACGCCGAGGCGCTGAACGCCGAGTTCGTCGAGCGCTACGAGAAGGACGACGACCACGCGAGTTGGCAGGTGATCCAGCGGATCGAGCCGGACGCGATCGACTTCCCGGCCGTCGAGACGACGCCGCGCCCGCAGGCGATGCCCGACGAGTACAGGCGGCCGGACGACCCCGTCGGCGCGTACCGCGCCTACTACGCCGGCGAGAAAGCCGAGTGGGCCGAGTGGCAGTACACGGACGAGCCGCCGTGGCTCGCCGAATATCTCACAGAAACAGCGTAACGACGGAGATGCGTTAGTACCGAATCTCGAACCCGTTCTCGCCCTGTGGCTCCTCGAACTCGACCGAGACGTCCGTGACGTCGGCCGCTGGGCTCCCCTCATGACAGAAGTCGATCATCGATTCGACCGCGTCGTCGGTCCCCTCGAAGACCGCCTCGACGCGGCCGTCGTCGAGGTTTTTGACCCAGCCGTCGACACCCGCCTCGCGAGCCGTGTCGCGGGTCGTCGCGCGGTAGTAAACGCCCTGTACCGTCCCCGAGACGAAGACGTGTGCGCGGGTTCGTTCCGTCATATCCGATGCCGTCGACCGGGACCGTCAAAAACCCCGCGTGTCCGACGCGAAGCATGCGTCCGTCCGACGAATGGCGTGCGACAGTTACACACGCGACGCACCCCCCTGCCGGGAGCGGCGACAACCCAAGTAGCTCGAACGCGTACGTGATTGCAGTGACGGAACGCGAGTACAGCGAGAAATCGAACGGCGAGGTGGCGATCCGCTGATGGGAATCATCGACCGACTCGAAACGGAGTTTGTGGACGTTTCGAGCAGCCGTGCGACGGTTCGTGAACTGCTCGAACTCGTCGTCGGATCGATCCTGTTCGTCCTCGTCGCGAGCGGACTCACGTACTACCTGCTGGGACGGACGGTCGCACTTGCGGTAGCAACGATTCTCGTCGTGATATTCGCCGTGACGATACTTTCACAGACGTACTGGGCTCTCGCAGGTCGAGACGACTACGAAACGTAATATCTGCTGTTCGAGCCGTTATCTGTCGACAGCGGCTGCGTCGCCGTGATCCTCGTCTTCGTACCGCCGAGCGCCGACGATCATTCGAACGCACAGGAGCAACACGCCGACGACGAGCACGATCCAGCCGATCTGAACGGCTTCGCCGCCGAACGGGGCCGTGTGCTCCACGGCTGCGACGATCAGCAAGAGTACGGCGACGGCGAGCGTGTTCGTCCCGATGAAGTCGGCGAGCGCCTCCTCGTCGGTCACTCGGTCCGGATCGTATCCCGCGATCAATTCGACCCGTTCGAAGTACTTGATCAGGACACCCAGCGTACCGACGACTCCTGCCGCGACGAGCAGCGTGACGACCGAACCGCCGATCATGAAATAGTATTGACTAGAATGGTACAAAATTGTTCCGCACACCGCGTTCGAGAGGGTCGCCGCGTACGAGCCAGACAGAAGCAACGGCGAGGAGCGGTCCCTACTCGCCGGTGCGGAGATGGTGAAAGATGTACGTCTGTGCGTAGCCCGCATACTCCCCGCCGAGGCGTTCGCGGAGCGCCTGACAGGTCGCTGCGTACGACCCACAGTCACACTCCGGGTAGTACTCCTCGATTGCCGAGTTGAGCCAGGTGTCGAGCGGGACGGCCTCGTCGAAGTCGAGCGAAAAGAGGAGCACGCAGTCGGCGACCTTGTTCCCGACGCCAACGAACTGACAGAGGTACTCTCGCGCGCGCTCGTACTCGAGGTCGCGCGCCTCGGCCGGATGGGCCTCCCCGTTGGCGACCATCTCCGCCGTTCGAACGACGTACGGTGCGCGGTAGCCGAGTCCGAGGTCGCGAAGGTCGGCTTCCGTCGCCGTCGCGAGCTGGTCGGGCGTTGGAAACGCGTGGTAGGTCCGGCCGTCGAACTCGATCTCGTCGCCGTACTCCTGGGCGAGCGTCGTAACCATCGTGTGGATCCGATCGACGCGCATCTGTGCCGAACAGATGAACGAGATCAGCGTGCCGAACGGCGGATCCGCGACGAGACGCATGCCACGGTGTGTCTCGTACGCCTCCGCGAGCAGCGGATCGTCGGGTGCCGCATCGACGATCGCTTCCAGATCGTCGTCGAGACGCAGGAGTCGGCGAACCGACGATTCGACGTCGCCGGTCGACTCCCACTGGAGAACGTTTTCGCGCGTCCGAACGCGAATCGCGTCGCCGTCCACGACGGTACTGTACCACGCGTCCGGAGCCGGCTCCCCGCTGTACATCTCGCCGTCGCCGCGCTGCCAGAGGTAGCTCTGCCCGCTCTCGAGCGTTCGATACAGGTCCAGCCCACCAGCTAGCTCGTCGAGACGAATCGTTCCCGATGCCATTCGTCTGTGCCTTCGGAGCCGTGGGCTTGGCGCTTTCGAACTCGAGTGTGCTGGTTGGCGAGTCATTCGGATACTATTTGGCCGGCCAGTAACCGGTACAATGGATCATTGAACGTGGATAATATTGTCTGCCGATGTTTCACTCATGGACATACTCTATTAAACCACATAGAAAAATGGTGTAATAAATACACCAAGGAACAAGTAGGACCATTATTGATCAGGTGTGTACTACAAGCACAGGCTGAGGGCAGAGGATTTATATCGGACCGAGAAAAGAGTCCGGCCAATGCTACTCTCGGTCGACCGATCACAGACGGATTCAACCCAGTCGCTCAGTTTCGAAGTTATCGCCGCAATCGCTGAAAAAGAAGGCGTTGATCCGACCGATATCGAACCGCCCGAGTATCAGTCACTCTACGATGCGATCAATCCGGAAGCGCTCGACTCGTTGTTTGCTCCTCGAGTCGACGGAACGACACGAACGAACGGGCGCGTCGAATTCACCTTCTGTGAATACCACATCTCCGTTACGAGTGACGGCAACGTCGTCGTACGCGACGAACAACCAGACCACGAGTGAGCGGGTCTCGCTCGTCGTACTATTGCTTCTTGGACTGAACACGAGTGCGCCAATCCGGCGGGAGAGTCTTTGAATCCCCAGTTTCTTCGTCGAGAAGGACCTGTACGGTCCGCGCCGTCGCCACCTGCTCACCGTCGGCTTGAATTTCGTACTCGATCGGAACGCTCGATTCGCCGAGTTCGGGCACTGCCAGTGCGACCTCAACGGTCGAATCCGCCTCGATCGGCTGCCGATACTCGATCTCGAGGCTCACGAGGACGGTCCCGACGTCGGTGAGCGACACGTCGAGAACGTCCCGAAAATAGGATTCGCGAGCCTCCTCCAGATACGTGGCGTAGATCGCGTTGTTCACGTGGCCCATGAAATCGATATCGCGAAGCCGTACATCGATACTGACCTCGTAGTCGAATGCAGTCATGGTGGTACACACGCGGGCCACCACCGTATCGTTACCGCCCTCTGTCACGTCGCCAGTCGACGGGTGACGGTTTGACGAGCGCCGATCACGAAACGGCAGAGACATTCAACACCGAGCGCTTCAAGCGTCGGCTGAGACCGATCTCGCCAAACCCCGTGAAATCTCATCGTTCGGAACGCTTTTGAAGCAGAGTAGACTACTGAAACTGTAGTGAGCGAGCGTAACATCGCCGAGGAGCAACATGCAGCGTGTGGTTGTAAGATCGGCAGGGTTACCGAACAGTACGCGCTCGCGGGTCTCGACGACGAGCTCGTTAGTTACTGGACCGACAAGACCGACGAACGGTACAGTACACGAGATCTCGCAACGCACGTCAACCAGCGTATCCTGCAGGCGGCACTCGACGACGCCGGTCTGCAGTACAAAGACGGCGAGATCGAGAACACCTATCGACTGCTGACGGGCGAAGACGTCAGCAGCGGGACGCAGGTTCAGACCCGCAAGGAGCTCGAACGTGACTCGGTGCCGGTCGAGGAAGTCGAAAGCAACTTCGTCTCCCACCAGACCGTCTACAATCATCTGACGAGCTGTCTCGAGGCGTCACTCGAGCCACCGACCGACGAGGAGCGACTCGAACGGAGCAAGGACAAACTCGGTGCGCTCCGGAATCGAACCGCGGCGGTGACCGAAGATACGATCGGCCAACTCGATCGAAACGACGTCCTCGATGTCGGTGAGTTCAACGTACTGGTTAACGTTACGGTGACGTGCAAGGACTGTCAACAGCAGTATACCGTCAGAGATCTGCTCGATCAAGGTCACTGCGACTGCGAGCAGTGAGCAAGCCGTTTCGTACCGACATCCCCCTTTTCAACCACGATCGTCGACGAACTGATCCAGCGTCGCGTCCAATCCGTCACGAACGTCGCTGACCAGTGCGCCGTCGATATCGAGTCCGAGTACCGACACGGCCGCACGGCCAACGCGATCGATCAGATCCGGCGGTGAGTATACACCGAGTCGCCACTGGGAGTACTGGGCGGCGCGCAGCGCCTCGACAAGCGGTGACTGCTGATCGAGCCGTCGAACGTCGCCGTTGACGATCACGCGCGACGTCGACTCTGCCATCGACGGCCGGCTCGGAACGTCGAGAATCACGTTTTCGGTGTCGGTCTCGGCAGCCGCAGCGATCTCGCGTTCGAACTCGCGTATCGGTTCGTGGCCGGCTTCGATAACGCCGCCCGGAACGTCGTCGATTTCGGCCCAGACCGCCCGTTTGAACAGGTGCCGTTCGTCGAGTCGCCGAGAGAACGCCGTCGTTTCCTCGGCCGATCGAAGCGCGACGAGCAGATCCGCGTCGTCCATCCGTTGGAGCCGTTCGGCGTCGAGGTCGGTCGATTCGAGAAGCCGTTCCGTCGCTCGTCGAAGCATTGCCTTGCTGATTCGGGCGACGCTGTGGCTGTACACGGTCGGATTCATCAAGGCGCGTGCGACCAGCAGGCTCTCAGCAGACTGAACGTTCCCCTCGTCGAGGACGAGTTCGCCATCGACGAAGGTGAGTTCTCGAACCAGACGGCCGTGGTCGATCGTTCCGTACGGGACGCCGGTGTGGTGGGCGTCGCGAACGAGGTAGTCCATCCGATCGACGTCGAGTTCGCCCGAGACGAGTTGGCCGAACCGTCCGTCTCCACCGACGAGGTCGGCGACTGCGTCGGGATCGATACCGTGCTCCCGGAGGACCGTCCCGACCGCGCCGTCGGCGAGGAGTTCGTGAACGTCGTCGTGATAGCGACCGGTTCGGCGGTGCGTGAGCGGCTCGAGGTTGTGGCTGAACGGGCCGTGGCCGACGTCGTGGAGTAACGCTGCTGCACGGACGCACATCGCCTGCTGCCCGTCGACGCCGAGGTGATCGAGCGCTTCACACGCCAGATGGTAGACGCCGAGACTGTGCTCGAACCGAGTGTGATTCGCGGAGGGGTAGACGAGCGAGACGGTTCCGAGCTGCCTGATCCGACGGAGCCGCTGGAGTTCGGGCGTATCGATGAGGTCGCGCGCAACGCCGTCGATCTGGATGTGGTCGTGGACGCTATCCTTGATGACCTTCATCGTCGGCTATTCGGCCGGTTCGTACAAAAACTGTCGTGTGTGACCACCCATCACCACTGTCTCTTGTACTGTGATCGACAGCGAGACAACCGATACCGATTTCATTGTTCCGTTCGAACCGCCGCTATGATCGCGCTGCGGCCCATGACGGTTTTGCTGTTCGTGATCGTCATCCTCTGTCTGATCGTCCTGCTGTACATCTCGACGCAGTGGGAGTGAGCCCGTCGAGGAGTGCATGCGTACAAAAACGCCCGTCACCTGACGCGTTCCGGTTTACCCCCATCGCGGCCGTTACTCGACGTACGATGACCGAACTCACGATTCCGCCGGACGCCGACGAGCAAGAAGCGACGAAACTCGTCCAGGAACACGTCGAGGTCGGCGACATCGTCGAGGTTCGTGAAGCCGAACGGACCGGTTCGGGAGAGCCGGAGATCACCGGCGAAGTAACCGGTATCGAGCCGGGCTACCTCGAACTCGACGGTCAACCGCTCGACGAGGGAAGCGTCCGCTACGACGAGATTCAGACGCTGACTATAGTCGAATCGAGGTAACGAGGACCGAACGACCGCAGTGACTGCGATGCCGTCCAGCGACTCGATTACTCGTTGACGAGCAGAAGCTTTCCGGTGAACTCGCCTGACTCGCCGCGGCGGTGAGCCGCAGCGACCTCGTCGAACGAGAACCGCTCGTCGATTCGCGGTTCGATCACGCCGTCGTCAACGAGCGTCGCGATATCGGCGAGTTCCTTGCCGGTTCGTTCGTGTCTGTCGTCGAAGAGTAACGGGTAGATGACGATCACGACGCCGAGTTGGAGGGACTTCTCCTGAAGGGCGGAGATATCCTGGTTCGAACTCGATTCGGTCGTGACGACGGTCCCGTACGGTCGCGCCGCCTCGAAGGCCGTCTGCAGGTGGTCGTCGCCGATCGGATCGAAGACGACGTCGAAGCCGTCGCCGTCCGCGTGCTCGTCGACGTATGACGCGACGTCGGTCGCGGTGTAGTCGACCGTCTCGTCGGCACCGAGTTCGCGTGCGAGTTCGCGTTTCTCCGCCGAAGACCCCGTCGCGGTCACGGTCGCACCGAACCAGTCGGCCAGTTGGACGCCGATGTGGCCGACACCGCCGCTCGCGCCGTAGACGAGAACGTCGTCGTCGAGGCCGACGCTGGCTTTGTCGGTGAGCATCTCCCAGGCAGTGAGCGCGACGATCGGTAACGCCGCCGCATCCGCCAGTGGCAGCGTCTCCGGTGCGTGGGCGAACGTACCCGCGTGGCCAACGGCGTAGTCGGCCAGGGAACCCTGTCGGCCCGCACCGCCCGGGATTCCGTACACCTCGTCGCCGACCTCGAAGCGGTCGACGTCCGAACCGACCTCGTCGACGATACCGGCGACGTCGCAGTGAAGCGTTGCAGGGAACTCGGGTGTAAACGGCGGAATTGCACCCTGTCGGATCTTGTAATCGACGGGGTTGACGCTCGACGCGACGACCTCGACGCGGATCTCCTCCGGTCCGGGTTCGGGCCGCTCGACGGTCGTCTCCGTGAAAACGTCCGGTTCGCCGTGCTCTTCGATCACGTAGGCGGTCATTTCGGATGACATATCACTCGTCACTCGACGGCCGTGTGGCAAGTATCCGACGCTTCCGGAGAACGCTGTCGCTGGGGACGTCTATGGCGATATCACCCAGTCACAATCGCTCAAAACCGAGATAGCTGAGGGCTCCGAACCACGGAAAGACTCACTGCGTTCGTCTTTCCTGCCTTCACCTCGCTCCGCTCGTGGCTTCGCCGCTCGCATTTCCGAGACGCTCACGGTGTTCGCGTCTCGCTTCGCTCGGTGAAGACCACCGGGTTCTCCGCCTTCTCCGGGAATTTTACGGTGTCGCCACTCACAGAGTTCGTGGCTCCGTCGAAAAATGCCCGGGGAGGGCTCCGAACCCTCGATCTCCGCATGTCCCAGGTTCGAGGCTCGGCAGTCCTCTATGGGACACGGAGGCTTCCAAGGCGAAACCGCACCGAATCTCTGAACCCTATGAGTGCGGCGCTATGTCCAGCTAAGCCACCCGGGCTCGTTTTTAGGTAGTAGCGTCCGTTTCTTTAACCTTCTCATTCAGCCCCGCCGTGCAACGGGGACCCACGGATTTATCACATACCCTTACCAACTACCGCGATATGAGCGTTCCCGGTATCGTCCAGTCTACTCTCGATGGCGAGGAGATCGCGGCGCGAGTTTCTCTCGGCGGCGAAGACGAACTTTTCATTACCCCGACATCAACGCTTGTCTACCGTGCTGAAGGACTCCTCAGCGATGAATCGGTCGACGAGTACGCACACGACGCCGATCGGCTGACGCTGTCGGAGGGGCGACGCAAGACCAAGTTTTCCCTCGAGTATCCACTCGAAGGGACCCAGGAGTTCACCGTTCCGTCGAGCAAAACTGACGCCGCGCTACACCCGGTTCTCGCGGGCGTTCTGAACGGAAACGGAATCACCGAAACGGGTGAGACGGTTTCCCAGACGTATCGATTCAGCGAACTCACACTGATCATCACGAGCGAGCGCCTGGTCAAACACATCGGCGGCGCGGTCTGGGACGAAGACTACGAGGAGTACCACTTCGGCGACGTGACGAACCTCTCGTTCGAGGACGGAAGCGTCGCGACGCAGATCGTTCTCGCCGTCGACGGCCGCCCACAGCGGATCAAAGCGCCGAACGAGGAAGCGAACGATCTCCGGGAACGACTCAAGCGAGCCCTGTTCGAGTATCACGACGTGACCTCGCTCGAGGAACTCAACGAGGTCATCGGCGAGGACGAAGACGAAGCTGGCTCCGAACCCAGCGCGTCGATGGACTTCGGAGACGGCGTCGATCCCCTCGATGCGAACCCACCCGAACCCGAGGACCACGAGCCGACCGAAGCCGTGGCTGAGTCGGGACAGTCCGACTCGTCGGCCGCCAAAACGGCCGTTCCGGACTCGATCGATGCGCGTTCGGACCAGCGACAGACCGGGGACGATACGTGGGAACAGACGGAGACGGCTGCAAGCGACAGTAATGCGGAGTCACAGGACCTCGAAAACGACCAGCAAGCGGCAACCGTCGAAACAGGGAACGTCTTCAGCGAAGCCGACGAGAGCGCGATATCGACCGACGGACAGGAACAGGGCACCTCCCAGGTCGAGTCGACGACTCGCGATCCGAGCCCCGAGGTCGTCGAGCGCCTCGAGAATCTCGAGACGGCGCTCGACCGGCAGAACGATCTCATCGAACAACAACAGCAAACGATCGAGCAACTGATCGCCGAGCTCCGCCAGGGACGATAACGCCTCGACACGCTCGAAAGCGCCTTCTAACACTCACTCCCGTCCGGTCACTTTTCGAATGCACGACGAGCCAAACGGGCCGAGTTCGCCCGCTTCGAGGTCGATAAAGTGGCCGGTCGAGAGCCCCGAGCCGCAGCGTTGGCAGGTAAAGTCACCCTCTTTTGTAATCACGTCTCGGTCGAACTGGACGTACTGACGGCTCTGTGGCCGAATAATTCCGTCCTCGCGCTCGATGATTCCCCGAAGCTCCGCCTCGTCGAGGATCGTCCGCGTCACCGTCGGATCGGCCGTGATCATCTCGATCCGATCGACGACGTCGGCCAGCGAGAGCGACTCGTGTTCGAGGCGCTCGAGGAGCGCGAGCCCGCGCTCGACCCGATCGTCGAGGTCGCGGCTGGCGTCGTCGGCTCGTTCCTCGTCCATCGATAGATGCTGTCGTCGCCGGTGGAATAAGCGTTCTGTCCGCCGTCGGTCGAGACACAAAGGCTTCGGTACTCGAGTGAAAACTCCGATCGATGCCGCCGGTGTCGACGCGTGTGCTCGTCGGGGTAATCGTCGGAACTGCCATCGTTACCGCCGGATTGCTCCTCTCGCCGGCGACGGTGATCGGCTCCATCGAGTCGCTCGCGGCCGATCCGATGTTGTTCGGACTCGTCGTCGCCGGCCTCTATCTCGTTCGACCGCTGCTCGCCTGGCCGACGACGCCGCTCGCGATTGTCGTCGGCTACGGCTACGGCGTCGCGGTCGGGATTCCGCTCGCGCTCGTCGGCGTCGTCGTCACCGTCATCCCGACGTTCGTCGCCGCTCGCTGGTTTACCGCCGGAAGCGAGCAGATCGCCGGCGTTTCGGACGAGACAGACGAAACCACTCTCGACCGCGCCAGCGCCGCCGTCTCGCGATATTACCGAACGGCAGGTCCCATCCGCGGCGTCGCCGCCTCGCGGCTCGCACCGATTCCATCGGACGTCTCGACGTGCGCCGCAGCGGCAAGTGGCGTCCGTCTTCGCGAGTTTCTCGTTGGAACCGTCCTCGGCGAACTTCCGTGGACGATCGCCGCGGTCGTCGTCGGTGCATCGGCGGCGACCATCACGACGGATGGGATCGGCGAACTCGGCGTTGCGCTCACACTGATCTGTGGGGCCGCTGCGGCGGCCTTGCTCGCGGGGCCCGTCTATCGGTATTTCCAAACTCGCTCGCAGACCAACGGGTCAGGGCGGATCGCAGAGAACTAATCGAGCCGCAGGAAATCGGTGTCAGCTACCAGAACGTATCGGCGCAGTCGTAGACGACTCCGTGTTGCGGGCAGACGTACTTGCAGTGGCGCTTGAACAGTGGCGTCTCACAGGCCGGACACGGACGGCCACCGGAATCGTCGTCGGCCATTGGAGAACACTTCAACGAGCCGCACTAAATCCGTTGTGTTACACGTCGGTTCGGCCCGACTGAAAACCGCCTTCGTCTCGTTTGATCCGAATCTCCGGATCGAACGCGTACTAAGTCCGGTTCAGCACTCGGACCAGCCACAGGACTCGCAGGTCTTGCAGCCTTCGGAGTAGTACAGCGAGAGCGAGCCACACTCAGGACACTCGGGCGACTCGCCGGCGTCGATGAGGTCCTGGGTCGCGTCGTTCTCGTCGGCTGGCGGCGCGACGTCGGCATCGGTTCCGGTTTCGGCTGCCGCGGCACCGCCGTCAGTTTTCGGTCCGTCGATACCGGCGTCTGCCGCGTCCTCGAGCGTCTGCTGGGTCGGATACGGCTTGTCGATCTCGTTCTCGAGGTAGCGACGCATCGCGGTCCCGATGGCGTCCGGGATGGACTGGATCTGTTCGCCCTTATCCCAGGCGACTTTCGGCGAGCGGGTGCCACAGAGTTCGTCGACGATCTCTTCGGGATCGACGCCCGAGCGCAGCGAGGTCGAGATGACCTTCGCCAGCGCCTCGGTAAAGGAGTTGGTGAAGCCGCCGGAGTGGCCGATGTTCGCGAACAGCTCGAACGGCTGGCCGGTCTCGGGGTCCTCGTTGATCGTCACGTAGACCTTGCCGTATCCGGTGTCGATGCGCTGGCTGACGCCGTGTAGGGCGTCGGGTCGGTCGCGCTTTTCGGTGAAATCGACCTGAATCGGTTCGGCGTCGGAATCGACGTCTGCGACCGTCGAGCGGTCGTCTCCGAGAACGTCCTGGACGTCCTCGCTCTCGAGGAAGGCCTCGAGACCGCCGAAAATCTCGTCGATCTGTTCGACGAGCGCCTCGGCGGCCTCGGTCTCGTCGGCGAAGTCGGCGTTGTCGGCGCGGGTCGTCAGTACCTGCTTCGAGCGGGTGCCGTCGCGGTAGTAGGTGACGCCCTTGCCGCCGTGTTCGTAGATGTACTCGAAGACGTCCTTGGCGTCCGTGAGCGTGGAGTCGTTTGGCGCGTTGACGGTCTTCGAGATCGCGGAGTCGACGCCCTCCTGACAGGCGACCTGAATGCCGGCGTGTTCTTTCGCCGAGAGGTCGCCGGTCGTGACGAACAGTTCGCCGATGGCGTCTGGGACCGTCGAGAGGCCCTCGACGCCGTTGAACTGGTTGGTGGCCATCTGCTCCTGGGCCTCCTCTTTGACCGCGTCGACGTCGATGTCGTTGTCCTCTAAGACGCGCAGGAAGTAGTCGTCGAACTCGACGAGCATCTCGTCGCCCTGGACGTCGTCGGAGACGTTCTTGTAGTAGGCGACGTTGTAGATCGGCTCACAGCCGCCGGTGGTGTTGCCGACCATGCTCGTCGTGCCCGTGGGGGCGATGGTCGTCGTGTTGTGGTTGCGGATCGGGAAGCCCTCGGCCCACTCGTCGGCGTCGAGTCCGGTCTGGTGTTCGAACCACTCGCGGTACTCGGCCGGGTTCGCGTACTTGGACTTGTCCCACTCCTCGAAGCTACCTCGCTCTTCGGCGAGTTCGTGAGAGGTCCACTTCGAGGTGTGGTTGATGTGGGTCATCAGCTGGCGGGCGACCTCGTTGGAGGCCTCGCTGCCGTACTCCATGCCGAGCTGGATGTACAGCTGTGCCAGTCCCATGATGCCCAGGCCGATCTTGCGCATCTCCCGGACCTTCTGCTCGATCTTCTCGACCGGGAAGTCCGACATCGTGACGACGTTCTCGAGGAATCGCGTCCCCATCTCGATGCGGTGATCGAACTCCTCGAAGTCGACAGCCTCCTCGAGGAAGGCGTCGACCGCGTCCTCGAGGTCCTCGTACTCGTCGCCGTGCTCGTCGTACCAGACGCGCCAGTCCGGCGCCTCGAGATCCGCGAGCGTCGAGAGGTTGATGTGCCCGAGGTTACAGGCCTCGTACTCCTCCAACGGCTGTTCGCCACAGGGATTTGTCGCTAATATTCTATGTTCAGGGTGTTTATCAATATCGAACGAGTGTTCTTTGTTGACCCGCTCGAGATAGATCACGCCGGGTTCGCCGTTTTCGTGGGCGCCCTCGACGATGTCATCCCAGAGTTCTTCTGCGGGGATTGACAGTTCCTCGCCGACCTCGACGTACTCACCGAGGCCGAACATGTCGTAGAGTTCCTTGGTCTCTGCGGTCGCGATGTGTGGCTCCTCCGTTCGCGGGTTGGTGAAGGTGAACTCCTCGCCGTTCTGCAGGGCCTCCATGAAGTCGTCGGTGATGCCGACGGAGATGTTGAAATTCGAGAGGTGGCCCTCGACAGCGTTGCGCAGGTGTTTCGGGACCCGACCCTCGTCGTCGATGAGATCGCGGGCTTCCTCGAGGGCGTCCTGGAAAGAGGTGTGCGTGTAGTCGTCGGGGTCGTTCAAGCGAAGCGTCTCGGCCAGGGAGACGTCCTTGTTCTTGGCGTGGATGAACTGGATGACGTCAGGGTGGGAGACGCGCATGACGCCCATCTGTGCGCCCCGTCGGGCGCCGCCCTGGGCGATCGTCTCGCACATCTGGTCGTACGTGCGCATGAACGTGATCGGGCCGCTGGCGATGCCGCCGGTGGAGCCGACCGCGTCGCCGTAGGGGCGAAGCCGCCAGAAGGCATACCCCATGCCGCCGCCGCTCTGGAAGACCTGTGCGGCCTCCTTTGCGGTCTGGTGGATGTCGTCGATGTCGTCGTCGGGAGAGTCGACGAAACACGCCGAGAGCTGCTGAAGCTCGTCGCCGGCGTTCATCAGCGTCGGCGAGTTCGGCATGAAGTCGAGATTCTCCATCATGCTCTGGAACTCGTCGCCAACCGACTCGACGTGGTCGCGGATCTCGTCGGGGAGTTCGGAGACGACGGTGTCGTAGGAAAACTTGTTGACGTTGTAGATAGAGAGCGTCGTCTCGTCGTCGTCTTCGGCGGTGGTACCGGCACCAAAAACCTCTGCGGCGAGTTCGTCTCGACGCGGATGATCGGGCTTGAGCTGCTCCGGCGTGACCGTGATCTCGACGTCTTGCTTTTCGGCCTCGTAGACGGCCTCGGCCAGAGCGATGTTCTTGCCGACGCGGTCGAAGAGGTCCTCCTGTTCCTCGACGAGCTCGCCGTCCGAGTCCTTTCGCAGGTATCGCGCGGGAAGAATATTGTGGTAGGCGTTCGCAGTCAGGCGCTCCTCGAGGGTGTTCCCATCCGTGCGCTTGATCGGAAGGGTGAGCTCCGCCGCGGAGAGTTCGCTCTCGCTCATGCGCGGGCCACCTCGTGATACTCACGCCGCAGTGTATCGGTTCTGGCGTAAATCCGGGTTCTGAGACTCATCATTCGTGACGAAGGTTCGGTAGTCGTCCATCCATCTTAAAACGTGGTGTTGTTGTCCTACTTTTCTTGTAATAGGAACAATTCAGTTGTAGAGATACCTCTATGATATCTCGTCTGTGACGACCGCTGAAACGGTCGCATTTTCGGTTGCCAGCATCTACGGCGTCGATGACCTTAACGATTATCAGACCACACTGAAAGTAAACTGAGAGACAGATATCTACTTACAGTCCGTCAGAGACGCACATTCAGGATTGAGGACGATCGATTAATTACTGATTGAAACAGTCTCGTTACCGGACTAGTCACGACATCCAGAAAGATTACGTCCCTCCGCTACGGGGGTTCCGATATGCTCGACCCACTCACATCTGGAACGGTTCTGCTCGTCCTCGGCGCACTCATCGCCGTTGCGGTTGCAATCGTCGCGATCCGAATCGCGATCAAACTGGCCATCCGTCTCGCCATCGTCGGCGGCATCGTCCTCGCCGGCCTCTACACGGTCGGACTCGTCGGCTAACCCACGACGGAATCCGTTCGGAGAACGGTCGTTTCACGCGTTCGTCGAACAGCCTGCCATTCTTCAGACACTGTTGTTCGATCGTTCAGACATTGTTGTTCGATCGGACTCAAACGGCTGCGAGGAAGTTCTCGATAATATCGTGTCCTGCGGCCGTCAGGACACTCTCGGGGTGGAACTGGACGCACTCGATCGGATGGTCGTGGTGGCGAACGCCCATCACGAGCGTTTCACTACCGTGTTCGGCCGTCGCCGTCACGTCGAAGCAGTCCGGAACCTCGGTCGCGATCAGCGAGTGGTATCGACCCGCGCGGAATCCCTGATCGATGCCGTCGAAAACCCCTGATCCGTCGTGTTCGACCGAGGACGCCTTGCCGTGGATCGGTTCCGGCGCCCGGCCGACCGACCCGCCGTACTCGTAGACGGCGGCCTCGAGTCCGAGACAGACACCGAGGGTGGGGACGTCTGGGCTTAGCTCTCGCAGCACCTCCATCGTCACACCGACATCGCGGTCGTTTTTCGGGTGGCCGGGCCCGGGGCTGATGATGATCGCATCGGGGTCGGCCTCGCGCACGGCCTCGATCGAGGCCGTATTCTTCAGCACCTCGGTCTCGGTGCCAGGGAGTTGGCTGACGTACTCGACGAGGTTGTAGGTGAACGAGTCGTAGTTGTCGACGAAGAGGACGCGAGTCGTCTCCGCCGCTTGGCCGTTTTCGCCATCTACGGCGTTCGCTTGACTCATCGACTCACCTCCGGGGTCCGTCCGACTTCGTTATCTGCGCCATCTTCGTCCTCGATCGATTCGTCGAGTTCGATCGCCTCGAGCGCCGCGAGCACGCCGCCCATCTTCTTCTCGGTCTCCTCGTACTCCGACTCGGGATCGCTGTCGGCGACCAGTCCCGCGCCGGCCTGGACGGTGATACGATCGCGGCCGCCTTCGGCTCGCGGGTCCCCCGCTCGCTCTGCTGCGGCGCTCCGCGCTGCGTCTTTCTCGACCGTGGCAGTCCGAATCACGATCGCGAAATCGGCGTCGCCGGTCCAGGAGTAGTAGCCGACGCCGCCCCCGTAGAGGCCCCGCGGCTCGGATTCAAGGTCGTCGATGATCTCCATCGCACGGATCTTCGGCGCACCGGAGAGCGTCCCCGCCGGGAAGGCTGCTCGCGTCGCGTCGAAGGCGTCCGCATCGGCCGCTAACTGGCCCGTCACGGTCGATTCGATGTGCTGGACGTGGCTGTACTTGAGGACGTTCATGAACTCGTCGACGCGGACCGAGCCAGCCTCGGCGACGCGTCGAACGTCGTTTCGCGCCAGGTCGACGAGCATCGTGTGTTCGGCTCGTTCCTTGTCGTCGGCCAGCATCTCGCCGGCCAGCCGGCGATCCTCGACCGGGCTCGAGCCGCGGTCGCAGGTGCCGGCGATGGGGTTCGACATGATCTCGCGCCCGCCGACCGAAAGCAGCGTCTCCGGACTCGCGCCGACGACGGTCAGATCGTCGTGCTCGAGCAGGTACATGTACGGCGAGGGGTTCACGTCCCGCATCGCCTCGTAGAAGCCGAGCGTGTCGACCTCGCCGGAAATCTCTCGGGTCCGAGAGATGACGCCCTGATAGATGTCGCCGTCGAGGACGTGCTCTTTCGCCGTTCGGACATGGTCTTCGTACTCCGCTTTCGGCCCCGCGACCTCGTCTTCTCGGACGAAGCCGTTCGTCTCGGGCCGGTCAGCGTCTCGGAGCGTCTCCGCGACCGATTCGGCCTCTGCGAGCAGGTCGTCGTAGACCGCGTCGGGGTCGTCGTCCGGACCGATGATCGGCGTACAGACGAGCGAGATCGTCCCGTCGTGCTCGTCGAACGCGAGCGTCGTCGTCGTCAGGACGAACTCGGCGTCGGGAAACCGCGAGTCGGGGCGCTCGCAGCCGACTTCCTCGAGCCAGAGGTCGTAGACGGCGTCGTAGGCCAGAAAGCCGACGAGGCCGCCCTCCAAGTGCTGTCGATCGTGGTCGGGGAAGTTCGCCAGTCGCACGTCCGGCATGGCGGCCCGGAGCGCGTCGACGGTGTCGCCGTCGACGTCGGTGTCGATCAGCTCGGTCGGCGCGTCTTCGGAAAGGACCTCGACGTTCGTCCCGTCCGGCTCGACCGTCACGACGGCCTCGGGATCGTAGCCAACGTAGGAGAATCTCGCGTGGCGATCCGCGCCGGTCGAACTCGGCCGGAACGCGCCGTCGGGATCGCTCGAGGCGGTCTTCTGGGCGCTCTCTAAGAGGAAGGCGTACGGCGAGCGCTCGTGGTCGCTCGACGGCGTTCGACCGGTCAGCGCCGCGTACGCGGCCAGCGGCGTCGCTTCGACGTCGAGTGTCGCGACCGTTCGGACGACCGTCGGGCGATCGTCGGCCTCGCCAGCGTGCTCGCGAAACTGCGATCGATCGACGTCGAACGACGGGCTCGGCTCTGCGGTGGAATCGTGCTCGGTCATGGGTGCGGATTTGGCTCTGCGTTCGAACGGGCGGTCGTGGCTCGGTCGACGAACGATCGGACGGCGGCGGGATCTTTGACCCCACCGTCAGCTTCGACGCCGCTCGCGACGTCGACGCCGAACGGTTCGACCGTCTCGACGGCGTCAGCGACGTTTTCCGGCGTGAGCCCGCCGGCGAGGACGACCGGCGATTCGAGGTCAGCAATCGCCTCGCGGGTCTGCTCCCAATCGTGCGTTCGACCCGTTCCGCCGCCGCCACCTTCAGCGGGCGTATCGACGAGGAGGGCGTCGACGACCTCGTCGTAACGCTTGGCGGTGGACACGTCGTCCGCGGAGAGTGCGAGGACGACCTGGCTCGAGACGCGCTCGCGAAGGCGGTCGAGTTCGGCCGCGTCGAACTCGCCGTGAAGTTGGACGGCGTCGGGTTCGACGGACTCGACGAGCTCGACCGCATCCTCGGCGTCTGCTGGCATCGTCACGAGGACGGTCGTGACGAACGGCGGTGCGCTCGCGAACAGTTCGGCGGCGCGGTCGGGTGACACTTCTCGAGGGGTGTCGACCGACACGTCGGAGATGACGCCGACCGCGTCCGCGCCGGCGTCGACGGCGGTTTCGAGGTCGTCCTCAGTGGTTAGTCCGCAAATTTTCACGCGAGTCATGTCCTCTCCGGTTCCGGTTTCGGCGGCTCGCAGAGGCGCTCGAGTTTCGCCGTCGCGTCTCCCGACTGAATCGCTTCGAGTGCGGTAGCGGCCCCGGCTTCGAGCGAGTCGGCCTCGCCCGCGACGTAGATCGCCGCGCCGGCGTTTGCGAGGATGACGTCCCGTTTCGCACCCGAAACGTCTCCGTCGACAATGGCGCGCATGTCGGTGGCGTTCTCCGCGGGCGTGCCGCCCGAGATGTCCTCGATGTCGTGCTCGTCGAGGCCGAGATCGGCGGGCTCGATCGTGTACTCCTCGACGCTCTCGCCGTCGACTTCCGCGACGACCGTCTCGCCGTGAATGGCGATCTCGTCGGTTCCCGCGCCGTGGACGACGAGGGCGCGGTCGACGTCCATCCGCGCGAGTGCGTCCGCGAGTACGGGAACGAGATCTGGGTCGTAGACGCCGACGACCTGGGCGTCGGCACCGGCGGGGTTCGTCAGCGGACCGAGCACGTTGAACACCGTCCGCATCCCGAGTTCCTTTCGCGGGCCGATGACGGCTTTCATCGCCGGGTGGAAGACCGGCGCGAGCATGAAGCCGATGCCGTCGTCCTCGATGGCCTCTTCGACGGCCGGCGGCTCGGCCTCGACGTTGACGCCGACCTCCTCGAGTACGTCCGCGCTGCCGGAGGACGACGAGACGGAGTAGTTGCCGTGCTTTGCGATCGGAACGCCGGCACCGGCGGCGACGATCGCGCTCGTCGTCGAGACGTTGATCGTGTCGTAGTCGTCGCCGCCCGTTCCGCAGGTGTCGACCAACGGCTCGCGATCGGGCGTGATCGTTCGCGCGGCCTCGCGCATCCCTTCGGCGAAGCCCGCGATTTCGGCTTCGGTCTCTCCTTTTGCGCGCAGCGCCGCAAGCAGTGCGCCGATCTGTGCCTCCGTTGCGTCCTCGAAGACCGCTGTCGAGGCCGCTCGCGCCTCTTTCTGTGTGAGATCCTCCCCGTCAGTCACTCGTTCGACGTACTCCTTCATACTGAACACCAATGTACGTAGTTGTCTTACGATGTTCAAATGAGTACATCGGCTTAAGCGTGTCGGACCACCCTGTGGTGGGGTGTCCCGCACGGGGTTCGATTCGAAACCTTCAATTACGGTGGCGGGCAACGATTGAATGCAGACGACGCGGCGCGAAAGGCTGTATGCGAAACCAGGCGGGTTGGTGGTCTAGTCTGGTTATGACACCTCCTTGACATGGAGGAGGCCGGCAGTTCAAATCTGCCCCAACCCATTTCTGACGAACACAACACGACGAACGCAGTCGTTCGAAACGGCGAAGCCGTTTCGTGATGACGAAAGACGCGAAGCGTCTTTCGAACCATGAGGAGTGCGTTCGTCAGAAATTGTTATGGCAGACTTGAACCAGACGAGGCGCGCGCAGCGTAGCGAGCACGTCTCGGCGTGGTTCAAATCTGCCCCAACCCCTTTTCCGGGAATCAGTTCAGCGAGCGACGCGAGCGCTAAACCCGTCGCGAGCAGGCGGTCTTCTCGTTATCAACGCGACCGCTTCTGGCCGACGCGCAGTGACATTGCGCCCGAGACAGCGTCAACGACCGGGAAACGTTTATTGTGGCAGGTGGTGGCAGTAGAGTTACTATGCCAACATATGTGACGCTTTGGCAGTACACGCAAGACGGTATCGAGAACGTCAGAGAAAGCCCCGACCGGATCGATGCGCTCGAGGACCAATTCGACGAGATGGGCGGCGAACTCCGTGAGTTCTACATGCTGATGGGACAGTACGATACGATCACGATCAGCGAATTTCCTGACGAGGAGACGGCGACGCAGGCGATCCTCGCGATCGCGGAACAGGGAAACGTCAGCTCGGAGACATTCAGGGCGTTCTCGAGGGAGGCGACGCGGGAGCTAATCGAGGGGCTGCCGTAGCGCGATCAGTTCGAGTGGTATCCGTCGTCCAACGGCGATCCACGCTCGAGCGGGATACTTTTGCCATCAGGCCGCCGATTCGAACGCGTGTTGCGCAAGGACCTGCTGCGCGTCTCGCGAGCCGGCGGTGGCTATCATCCGCAGTTCGCCGGCCGCGAGCATCGCCCCCTCGCCGCCCGCGTCATTGGCACGTACCAGGGCCACATCGGCGAGCCGCGGGCCGAACTCGAGGACGCCCTGACCGACCTCGAACGCGAGGCCGAGGACTTCAAACTCGTTCGCGGGTTCGCGGCCCTACTCGAACGGGACGCGAGCTTCGAGACCGACGCCGTGATCGAGCCCGAACGCGCTCGGCGAGCCGCGTTCGAGGCTGCCGAAGCCGTCGGCGTGGTTACTGACCACGAGCGGACGATGGCCCTCGTTCGCGCCGGCGAGTCGCTCGGTTGCTCGGCGGACGACCTCGCACGGTCGCTGTACGCCGACCTCGAGGAGCGCCAGATCCTCGAGGCGGTCGACGCTCGTTGGGATCCGGACGGACTCGTCGCTCAATACAATCTCTCGCTCGCCCAGACGGCGCTGTTCGATGCGACCGAACTCCGCGTTCGATCCAGCGATCCGAAAGCGCTCGTTTCCGCGATCAAGCGCTTGCGATTGATGTACGAGATTCACCGAACGAGCGAAGACGATGCAGCCAACTCGGACGAGACGAGCAATCGCGAGGTCGTCGTCACCGGGCCGACGCACCTCTTTCGATCGACGCGGCGCTACGGGACGCGATTCGCCAGGCTTCTGCGGACCGTCGTGAACGCCGGTGCCTGGTCGCTCGAGGCCACGATCGATGATCGCGGAACGGAACGAACGCTCGAACTCTCCCACGAGGACCCGGTCGACGTACCGGACGCCGAGCCGGTCGCGGACGTCAGCTTCGACAGCGGCGTCGAGTCCGACTTCGCCGCCCGGTTTTCCGATCTCGATCTGGACTGGAACCTCGTCCGCGAACCCGAACCGCTGGCGACCGGAACGCGGGTGATGATCCCGGATTTCGCCTTCGAGTACCGGTACGACGACTTCCGCGTCTACTTCGAGATCATGGGCTTTTGGACACCCGAGTACGTCGAAAAGAAGCTCGGCCAACTCGACGGGCTGGAGGACGTCGAACTCGTGGTCGCCGTCGACGAGAGCCTCGGCGTCGGCGAGGAGATCGCTGCGCGGGATTTCCGGGCGATTCCGTACGCCGGCACAGTTCGAGTCAAGGACGTCGCGGCCGTTCTCCGGGAGTACGAGCAACAGTTGATCGCCGAGCGCGCGGCCGAGTTACCCGACGAGTTGCACCCCGAGGACGACGCCGTCTCGCTCGAGTCGCTCGCGACGCGCCACGGGGCCAGCGAGGACGCCCTCGACGCGGTCGAATTCCCCGAACACGAGCGTGTCGGCCGAACGGTGGTTCGTCCCGCGGTGCTCGAAGCGGTGGCCGACGAACTCGAAGTCGGCCTGTCGCTTTCGGACGCCGAGGACGCTCTTTCTGCGTACGATCTCACCGATTCGAGCGCCGTCCTCGCCGAACTCGGCTACCGAGTCGAGTGGGATGGTCTCGCCGGCGGAACGCTCGCGAAACGTTAACTGCTGGATCTTAGCTTCGGTTTGTGGACCCTCGTGTCGTATCAATATATTTATTCCATACTGATTTATAACTCAATTATGAATGCATTGCGGTGGATAGCACTCGCCGCGGTCGTAATTTGTCTCGTTCTCGCCGGATGTGCCGGTCTCGTCCCAGGAGAGGAGTCGGTTGAAAGCGAACAAGAGGCGAACGTCTCGGACGTGACGACGCCGCCGTACGAGGAGTTATCCGACGCGTCGACGGTAATGGACCGCCACGACGAGCAGATTCGGTCAGTTGCGTCGGTGACGCGTCATCTGGACGCACGGATGGCGTACTCGACAGCGGACGACGACGACGAGGTCGAGCAAGCGAATCGAACGGTCCGATCGGATCAGACGACAGCGCCGCCGCGACGGCACGTCGCCCTCGACGACGGGACGGAACATTGGTTGAGTCCGAACCGGAACCTCACGAAGGAGGCCGCGGGCCACTACTCCCCCGGTCCGCGTAACGTCGACTTCGTGGAAATCGACGCCGAGACCATCGAGGCCTTCGAGTTCGACGGTCCCGAACCGGTCGAACGTGACGGCGAAACGCGCTACCGATACCGAGCGAACGGCACCGATGCGCTGTCTGAGGACGCCCACGACTCGTTCGAAGGCGACACCGTCGAGCGTGCCTCGGCGACGCTCGTCCTGCGCGGCGACGGGTTGATCACCGAAGTGGAGACGACACTCGCCGTCACTGCTGACGACGAGGACGAACGCTACGAGCAGACGCGTTCCATCCGCTACACCGACCTCGGAACGACCGACGTCAACCGGCCGGACTGGTACGACGAGGCGGCCAATTCGGTGCCGCCGCTTCCGGGCGAGACGGTGACGGAAACGCGAGAGATCAGTTCACCGAACGCGACGCTGTCGGTCACCGGAGACGCTGGCGACATCTCCGGTCAGTACGCCGTCCATCCGACGATGGAGTCGACGGATTCCTTCTCAGCCGACGAGCTCGAGGCCGCACAGGTCTCGTGCCTGACCCGGATCTACCTTCCGGAGTCGTACGACGACGCCGAGTTGACCATCGAGTACGACGACGCCCACGTGCCCGGCGACGATACGGACGGGCTCGAACTCACCCGATACGTCGCGAGAACGGGATCGTTCACTACGCTCGGCGAGGTCGATCCGGAGATGAACACCGCAACGGGATCGATCGACGGCGACGGCTACTACTTCGTCAAACACGAGCCGACGTTCGAGACGGCGTTCGTCAATCGGGAGACGCCGTCGGAGACGGCACCGCCGTCGGAGTGCGAATAAGGATTAGGTTCTCGTCCTCGTATTGTCTGGCAGCGACCGTCACACCAGTTGGTGCGATCGTCTGTCGACTACTCGTCGGGGTTTGGTTGAGTAACTGAAAAACAGAACGGACGGGAGAGGGAATCAGTCGGTGATTTTACGACCCATCAGTTGGAAGAGAAACATATGGTCCTCAGCTTAGCCGCATATGTCTATGCGTCGGTCAGAACGCCGGAGCACGAATTCAAAGGCGGGTTCGCGTTTTTGCTGTTCTTGGCTGATCTGTCCGTCGCAAATGCCATCGTCCCATCGCCGCCGTTCTTTTGATCGTCGAACGAGCGTTCGCTACCGAACTCACACGTCGCGTTGGCGTCCCTTCGGCACCATCGATCGCAGTTCGCCGTGAACGTACAGCCCGATACCGATCGGCTCGAGTTCGTCCGCAATCTCGTGGGCTGCGATGAGATATCCCCAGTCGCCGTCCCACGCGAGTTCCTGGTCCTCGCCGGCGGCGAACCGCCGAGCGGCCTCGGGGTCGAGTTCAATCACGCACTCGCTGGCGTGGCGGCCGAAGCGCTGGACGAAATCGGTCGTCGGCTTCCAGTGTTCCTGTCGCGTGCGCAGGCAGGTCATGCCGATCGCCTCGATCGCGGTCGGACTGTCGGCCTCGCCCGCGTAGACCCAGATCTTGCCGGCTCCTTTCTCCCAGAACGTGTACTCGTCGAACGTCTCGGGCGGGATACCGAACCGATCCGCAAAGAAGTCGAGGACCTGCTGGCGACTGACGCGGCCCTCGACGGTGCGGTCGGCTTCGGTTGCCGGCAACCGGTCGAACCGCTGACCGTCGTTCGACTCGAGACCGCTCGATTCGGCGTCGGCCGGTCCGTTCTTGGATCCGTCGGCGTCGCCTCGATCGTCGCCCGGCATCAGGCGGTCACCTCCAGTTTTGCGACGAAGAAGCCGCCGGTGTCGTTCTGGTGTGGATAGATCCTGGCCGCCTGCTCGAGCGTGGGATCGAACTCGTCGCCGTCCCATTCGACGAGTCCCGGCGAGTACTCGAGACCGAGTTCGAAGTCGACGACGCGACAGGACTCGTTCTCGAGGGCGTGTTGGACGACCGCCTCGTTCTCCTCGGGGGCGAACGTACAGGTCGAGTAGACGACCGTGCCGCCCTCGCGAGTCGCCTGGATCGCTCGTCGGAGAATGCCCTTCTGGATCCCCGCGACCGAGTAGAGGTGGTCCTCGGACCAGTTGTCGAGCGCGTCGGGGTTCTTCCGGATCGTTCCCTCACACGAGCAGGGAGCGTCGACGAGCGCGCGGTCGAACGCGTCGAACGGGAACGGGTTCAGCGAGTAGTTCCGGGCGTCCGAGTTCGTCACTGCGAGGCTCGTCGCCCCCAGTCGCTCGGCGTTAAACCGCAGCGCCGAGACGCGCCCGAGATTGTTGTCGTTCGCGACGACGGTTCCCCGATCGTCCATCAGCGCCGCGATCTGGGTCGCCTTCCCCCCCGGGGCGGCACAGCAGTCCCAGACCCGCTCGCCCGGTTGCGGATCGAGGACGACCGGTGGTACCGCCGAGACCTCTTCCTGGCCGTGCGTAAAGCCGTGAACGGAGGTCCACGTCGAACCCGGCGAATCCGTCTCGAGGCGCAATACACGGGGATTCCAGTCCGCCTGCTCGAACTCGAGGCCGTCCTCGGCGAGCGCATCCGTCGCCCGCTCGACGGAGGCTTTGATCGTGTTGATGCGAACGGCGTTGCCAAGCGGTCGCTCGCAGGCCGCGAGGAAGGCGTCGAAGTCGTCGATAATCGGTCTGTACCGCTCGAGTGGCTCCATTATCGCTTCGTTCGGAGCCGCGGCGTTTGTGGGTTTCGAACCGCAAGCAACCTCGATTTTATGTTCGTTCCGACGGTCTCTCCCAGCATGGCACAGATCCGCATTCAGGGACCGGAAGCCGAGCTCGACGAGCCGACGCTCGTCGAGGGGTTTCCCGGCGTTGGACTCGTCGGAAAGATCGCGACCGACCACCTCGTCTCCGAACTCGGAATGCGCTACTACGCGAGCGTTCACTGCGCCGGACTGCCGCGAATCGCCGTCTACCGCGGTGACGACCGCACGGTTCGTCCGCCCGTTCGGATCTACGTCAGCGAGGAGCACGATCTCCTCGCACTGCAGAGCGATGCGCCCGTCAGCGCCGAGGCCGTCGAGGCCGTCGCCGGCTGTGTGACGAGCTGGATCGTCGATCAGGACGCGACGCCGATCTACCTCAGCGGGCTGCCGGCGGAACGCGAGGAGGGGCAACCCGCTCTCTACGGCGTCGCGACCGGCGAGGCCAGTTCCGTCCTGGACGACGGCGACGTGGCCCCACCACCGGAGGATGGCGTCATCACCGGGCCGACGGGTGCGCTTATCAACCGCGCGGCGCAGTTGGATTATGACAGTCTGGGTCTCGTCGTCGAGTGCAGCCCGCAGTTTCCCGATCCGGAAGCAGCAGGCGTGTTGCTCGAGGACGGCGTCGCGGCGGTGACCGATGTCTCGATCGACATCGGAGAACTCGTCGAGCACGCCGAAGAGATCAGACAGAAACGAGAACAACTCGCCCAGCAGATGCAGGCGGTCGGCCAAGACGAGAGCACGCAGGCGCAGCCGTTGCGGATGTACCAGTAATCGACAAATCGGTACGAAAGTCGAGAACAAGTACTCCGAGTCACTGTCCGTGGAGACGGACTGGGGAGATGATACTGCACGGCTTCGATGCGTGGGTACTGCTCGACAAACGATCACGCTAACAACATCACGCGTTATGGGTACGATGATCGCATGCCACACGAGACGGACCTCTTTCGACTCACCGCGGCTGAACTCGCGGCCCGAATCAAGAACGGCGACGTAACCGCAACCGAAGCCGTCGAGGCACATCTCGAGCGAATCGAAAGCCGGAACGACGAGATCAACGCCTTCGTTACGGTCTGTGCCGAGGACGCTCGTGAGGCGGCGGCGGACGCTGATCGCGTGCTCGAAGCGGGCAAGGACGTCGGCCCGCTCCACGGCGTTCCGCTGGCGCTCAAGGACCTCGGAACGCTGAAGGAAGGCGTTCGGTACACCTTCGGCTCCGAACTCTTTCCCGACTACGTCGCGTCGAAGACGTCGATCGTCGTCGAGCGACTCGAAGCGGCCGGTGCGATCGTCCTCGGGACGACGAACACGCCGGAGTTCGGCCACAAGGGGACGACCGACAACGGCGTGATCGGTCCGACGGCGTCGCCGATAGACACCGATCTCAACGCGGGTGGTTCCTCTGGCGGCTCCGCGGCGGCAGTAGCTGCAGGAATGGCTGCGGTCGCGACTGGCAGCGACGCAGGTGGCTCGCTCCGGATTCCGGCGGCCGCTTGCGGTGTCTACGGGTTCAAGCCGACGTTCGGGCTCGTCCCGGCAGAAAGCAGGCCGAACGCCTTCGGTCGTAACCGACACCACGTCACAAGCGGGCCACTGGCGCGCAGCGTCGAAGACGCCGCCACGCTCCTGTCCGTGATGGCCGGCCCACACCCCGACGATCCCGCAAGCGTTCCCGTCGAACTCGACTACCGAGCGGCTATCGGACGGCCGATCGACGACCTCCGAATCGCGTACAGCCCCGCACTCGAGGTGTTTCCCGTCTCGGACGACGTCAGCGCGGTCACCGACGACGCGATTCGAGCGTTCGAGGCTGCGGGCGCAACTGTCGACACGGTCGCCGTCGAGCACGGCTACTCGATGACCGAACTCACCGATGCGGTGACGACGACGTACACGACGGCGATGCTCGAAACCGCGACGACGATCGAGGCGTCCCACGGAATCGATCTTCGAGACCGGCCGGACGACGTGACCGACAGTCTCCTGGAGATGATTCGGGCCGGCGAGCAGTACGGCCCGGACGATATCGCGCGAGCGGATATCGTTCGGACGGCCGTTTTCGACGCCGTCCAAGCCATTTTCTCGGACTACGATCTGCTCGTGACGCCGACGGTATCACGGGCCGACGTCGGCCTGTGCGAGGACCTCGAGACGGAAGCCTGGGAGTGGCCGCTCACGTGGCCGTTTAACTGGACCGGCCATCCGGCTGCGTCCGCACCGGCGGGGTGTACGGATCGAGGCCATCCGGTCGGTCTGCAACTCGTCGGACGGGGATTCGAGGACGATACCGTCCTCGCAGCCAGCAGTGCGTTCGAGCGCGAGCGACCCTGGGGCTGGCTGTACGAGTAGTCGATCACGGTTGCAACCCAAACCCATTTTCACGTTCCGTTCGTTCTATCGCCCATGGAAGCCGAAGACGCCGACGCGGCCGAATCGAAGTCCTACCCGCGGTCGAACGGAATCCCGATGCTCGGGCTCGGTACCTGGGAGAACGACGAGCCAGAACAGTGCGTCGAAAGCGTTGCAACCGCACTCGAAATGGGATATCGCCACGTCGATACTGCCCAAGCCTACGGCAATGAGGAGGCTGTCGGTGAGGGGATCGCCCGCGCGGACGTCGACCGCGAGGACGTCTTCCTCGCGACCAAAATCTGGATCTCGAACCTGGGGTACGAGGACGTTCTCGAAACCGCCCGGGCGAGCATCGATCGCCTCGGCGTCGAGTCGCTCGATCTGCTGTACGTTCACTGGCCGGCTCGGACGTACGACGCGGAAGAGACGCTGGCCGCGTTCTCGGAACTGTACGACGAGGGACTGATCGACAACGTCGGCGTGAGCAACTTCCAGCCCGAACAGCTGTCGACCGCGCTCGACGTCTGCGACGCGCCGATCCTCGCGAACCAGGTCGAACTCCATCCGCTCCTGCCACAGCGAGAGATCCGCGAGGCGTGCGAGCGACACGACGTGGAAGTCGTCGCCTACTCGCCGATCGCGCGCGGCGGGGTTTTCGACCAACCAGAACTCGCTGACGTCGCGGCCAAACACGAGGTCAGCGAGGCGCAGGTGAGCCTCGCCTGGCTGCGCGAGAAAGGCGTGACCACGATTCCGAAGGCGACGGGAACGGACCACATTCGAGATAACTGGGACTCGCTGGCGCTCGAACTCGATCAGGCGGATGTCGAGGCGATCGACGCGATCGAGGAGCAATCGCGGATGGTCGATCCCGGATTCGCGCCGTGGAACTGATGCGGGCGAAAACGAGAGACTGAGCGCCCCTGAAAGCGAGTCAGTGACACAGCGGAGACGGGACCTGTCGCAGATCGGGAAAGAGAAGGAAAGTTTACGGTACACCGGCAGTTTTGCTTGCGTATGTCAACCCACTCCCAACGTGGTGGCGGTGGTGGGGTCGTCGGTGCAATACGGACCGACTTACAGCGGTTACACGGTGCCTGGATGGAACTCGTCTTTCCACGCCAACGTGGCCGCGGCCACTCCGTCATGGGCAAGTGGCAACCCGAGACCCTCCCACAGAAGCTCGCGTACTACTGCTGGAGCGCCTTCGGAACCGTCGGCTTGCTCGTCGTCTACCCGCTTACCGTCATCGGCTTCGCAACCCGCTTTTATGCGGCGAAACTCGACTCGACGCAGACGAGACTCGGTATCGTCGGCGTCACCGGCGTCGCGGTGGTCGTCTGGGGGGCCTTAACCGTCCTCGCACACATACAACTCCCCTTCGAGGAGTTCCTCGCTGTTGCCGCCGCAAGCGGTGCAGCGATCGTTGCCGCGGCGCTCGCGGCGACGTTCTCCAGAGTCGGCGGCCGCGGAACCTCGGTCGTCCTCGCCTACCCGTTCGCGATGACCGCGATCTTCCTCCCGCCGGTCGTCGCGGCGCTCGTCACGCCGGCGCTCCAGCCGTACGTGCTCGATCCGAGCTACGAGTTCGCCGTCTGGCTGCTGAACAACGTACTGGTCGTCTTCGACATCAACGAGTTCCTGTGGGACAACTTCAGCCTCGAAGGCGGTGCCTACGCGGCGATGTGGGTCGGTATCTCGTTCCCGCTCGGCTGGTTCCTCGGCGTCCTCGTCGCGCTCGCGAACCTGGTCCGACCGTCGAACTGACCGAAGACGTTCGGTTCAGTGACGGTCCGGTTTCCGAACATAATTACTCGACGACGCCCAAGCGGTAGCTATGGCACTCGATCTTCCGAAGACGGTCGGCGCGTTCGTCGCAGTGCTCGCAGTGGGCGTCGGCGCGCTGTTTGCCCTGCCGGAACTGACGCCGATGGCGCCGATGACGACCCAAACTATCGTGATGATGGTCCTGCCCTCGATGGCGATTTTCGGCGCGATTATGCTCGCGATCGGCGTCAAACACGGCGAGTATCGCGCGACGAGGTGAGTCGTGGCGAACTGGCTGTAGCAGTGCAGTCAGCGGTTTTCGCGCGAATCGCGTGGTACTCCGGATGCGACGCCAGTGTAAAAAAGGGGTTCGAACCGAATCGAAAACGACGTCTGCGAGCGCGACACGGTGAGACGGACCGCTATAAGTATTGCCGGTGAACCCACAGATGGGTCGTGGTTTCACCGGGAAATCGGTACAGCAGCCGTCTGTGCCTACATGTAGCCGAGGTCTCGCAGACGCTCCATCAGGTCCTCTTTGTCCTGGGCGCGGCCCGCGCGCTCGGTCGTCTCCTCTAGGTTCTGCAACCAGGCCGGTTCCTCCTCGGTCTTTTCCGTGCTGATCTCGCTGCCGAGCGAGCGAAAGCCCTCCCAGTACTTCGGCGAGACCGGGGTATCGGCGGGCTCGAGATCGTCCGGCAGGTCGTCTTTCCCTTCGGGGACGTAGCCCTCGTCTGGGAATTCAGCAACCGTATCGGGGACGACAAAGTCCCAGAAGGCCTCCCAGACCGCAGCCTCGTCAAACTGCAGGATGGGCTGGACGCGGTCGTGCGGCGGGTAGATGTCCGGGTCGTGACGCGGCGAGAAGAAGGTCTCGTCGGCGCGTGCCTCCTGTTCGTCCCAGCGGACACCCGAGAGGATGCCGTCAATGTCATGCTCCTCAAGTGCGTCGTTGAGCGCGACGGTCTTCAACAGGTGGTTACCCGCGTAGGTGTCGAGCAGGAACGGGAAGGTGTCCTCTTCGTACTCGAGGATGTTCTCGACGTGGTGCTGGTTGTGGTCGTCGAGGTCCTCGATCGGGATCTCGTCGCCGGGTTCGAGGCCGTGTTCATCGACGTACTGGCCGATGTCTTCGTTTCGCGCGTAGACGACTTCGAGGCCCCACTCGTCGGCCCACGAGTCGACGAAGTCGTGGATCTCGTCGAAGTGCTGGTAGTGGTCGATGAAGATCGCCGGCGGCACCTCGATATCGAAGCGCTCGGCGACCTGCGTGACGAAGTACAGCACGAGCGTCGAGTCCTTGCCGCCGGTCCACATGACCGCGGGATTCTCGTACTGCTCTAGGCCCTGGCGGGTGACCTCGACTGCCTTCTCGATCTTGTCGTTGATGTGTGGATACTCGGCTGGATCTTGGCCGTCGCCGTCGTCGTAATCGACGTCGACGTACTCGGGGAAGTTCTCGGTCATATTCTGTAATTAGATATAATTACTACGGTTAAACCCTTTGGGAGACCGGAAACCTCTGACGGAAGCTGTGATCGCCGCCGAGGTCCGGTTCCGGTTTTGGCTGATTTCGTGGCGGGATAGACGGTGATGCTGACGGATGTTGCCGGTCGTCTCGAACGGCGTGGTCGAACGTAGGTTCCAGCAACACTTGTCACGACGGTGTTGAGCGGGCGGGCAGCTCGACCGTGACTCCGGCGCGTGCAAGCAGGGCATCGTCAATCGTCGGACGGAACCTCGAGTTGGTGCTCCGGATCGTCGACGGTGATCCGATCCGAAAGGCGCTGAACGATCCGATCACCTGCCGTTCCGTCGCCGTACGGGTGCGGATCGGACGCCGGTGCCCAGTCATCTCGAAGGCCCTCACGGATACGTTCCGCGTTCGGCCCGACGAGCCTGTTCCAGCCGCAGTCGACGGTTTCGGTCCACTCGGTTTCCTCGCGAAGCGTCAGACAGCGAGTCCCGAGGAAAAACGCCTCCTTCTGGACGCCGCCGGAGTCCGTCGAGACTCGTTCGGCTGCATCCAGCAGCCGGACGAAATCGAGGTAGCCCTGCGGTTCGACGACCTCGAGCTCGGCGGTCGCTCGCTCCCAGAGGCCGTGCTCGTGGAGGCGGTCGACCGTCCGCGGATGGGCCGGGAGGACGACCGGAATCGGCGCGGTCGCGAGGCCGTCGAGGATCTCGGCCAGGTTCGAGCGCTCGTCGGTGTTGCTCGCCCGGTGGACGGTCGCGAGCACGAACTCCTCGTCGTCGATACCGAGGTCGTCGAGCACCGTCGACTTACGTCTCGCGCGCTCGCGGGCGTCGAGGATGGCGTCGTACATCACGTCGCCGGTCCAGTAGACGTCGTCGGTGATCCCCTCGGCCGCGAGGGTCTCGACTGCGGCCTCGCTCGGCGCGAAACAGAGATCCGACGCGTGGTCGGTCAACACGCGGTTTACTTCCTCGGGCATCGACCAGTTCTCGCTTCGCAGGCCCGCCTCGACGTGGGCGACGGTGACGTCGCGCTTCGAGCCGACGATCGCGCCGGCAAGCGTCGAGTTCGTATCGCCGTACAGCAACAGGACGTCGGGGTCGACCGCCTCGACGACGGGTTCGAGCGCCGCGATCATCTTTCCCGTCTGGCGGCCGTGGGTGCCCGACTCGATTCCGAGATTGTACGCCGGTTCCGGAATCTCGAGCTCGTCGAAGAACACGTCCGACATCTCCTCGTCGTAGTGTTGGCCGGTGTGGACGAGGACCTCCTCGCCCGCGTCTCGAAGCTGTCGCGAGACGACTGCGGCCTTGATGAACTGTGGACGAGCGCCGACGATCGAACAGACCCGCATCACCGCACCTCCGCGGCTATCGCGTTTGCTGGTCCGCTCGAACGGACGGTACTTCGGTTGTGCGGGGACGAACGCCCCGAGAGGGTATCACAGGAGCGATCGCACACGCGCGATCACCTCGCAGATCATGGCACTCAGTCCTTCTAGAACGTCCCATATCGTTATCAGTAGGCTACTCTCGAAGGGACGTACCGATACCGAGCCGATTCGCCGTCGTTCGATTAGCGACGAGAAGGCGAACGTTGTACCCACTCCACCGGAGCTCAATCGGAAGTAGGGACCGAAAAACGGCAGTTAGTGACGGGCCATCGACGAGCCGTGCTCAACGGTATGCAGTACAGAACGAATCAGCACGGGCAGACTCCACTCAGTCGCTGATGAACTTGTTGTCCCGCCAGTTGACTCCCGTCTCGCCCGAGCCGTGATCGCGCGGTCCCTCCACGACCTCGATATCCGCCGGTCGCGGCTCGCCCTCGACGATCCGCGTCGCATCGAGCTCACCGTTGTGCTCTGAGATCGCCGTTAAGGTTCCCTTTTCGGTGTTCTCGGCGATTTCACAGAGAACGAGGAACATCTCGTACTGTAACAGCGAGTTCTGCAACACGGTTTCGCGGTCGCCTTTGAACGCCGCGAACTCGACGAGTTCGGATTCGATCTCCTCTTCTTCCTCTTCGTCCCAGCTGAACGACTTCTGTCGCCGTTCTTCCGGGTCCTCCTCGTAGACGCGGTTTTCCGTGACGCTGGCTTTGAGCTGGGCCGACGGCGTGTACTTGCTGACGGACTCGTCCTCTGCGACGGCCTTTAAGATCAGCGTGTTGTTTCGCCGCGTAATCTCTACGTCAGCGATCCCGTCGGGGAACGCCGCCTCGTCGATGTGCTCGCGGAGGTCTTCGAGGGGCAGTTCGAGCGTCGAATGCAGCCGATATACGTGTCTGGATTCCTCTGTTGACATAGTGGGAGTGTGCGGCGACGGTCGCTTGGGTGGTAGTACGAGCGCGTGACTTATATGATCTGCTATTACCTCCGTGTCAGATCCGTCCGGATACATGCAACTCCAGTTTCCGAGGACGTCTTCGACCGGAGACCGATTTGCGCTCACGTCGATGCGACTGACAGTTTGCGATCGCGGTTACTGCACCTAGCTGCTCACTCGGCGTCGAGCGTCTCGGCCAGTTCGCCGCGCTCTTCGAGCTCGGCGAGGATGTCCGATCCGCCGACGAACTCGCCGTCGACGAACGTCTGTGGGATCGTCTCCCAGCCGCTGTGTTCCTCTAAGGCGGCGCGGTACTCGTCGAGGGATTCGAGGACGTCGATCGTCTCGTACTCGTCGCGGTACTGATCGATCAGTCCGAGCGCGCGTTTGGAGTAGCCACACTGGGGCATCAGCTCGGTTCCCTTCATGAAGAGAACGACGTCGTTCTCCGCGAGTACGTCCGCGACGCGTTCGTCGACTTCGTCCTGGTCGAGACCCTGATTCGGTGGGAAGTCCATGCCCCAGGATATGGCTGTAAGGGGGATAGGCTTTGCGCCATCGCACGAGCACGCCGGTCGCCTCGAACGACAACACTCACCGAAAACATCTGCAACCCTTCGAAAAGACGGCGGCTATCGTCCCGACTCGCGGGAGTCAGTCCGCCGCCGTCGGCGAGGATAGGACGTCGACCTTCTCTGCGGCGTAGCCGAAGACGTCTCGGTAGCCGTTGGGCGACATCAAGACCGGATAGAACGTCTCCTCGGCGATCTGTTTGTTGCCGTCTGCGGCGGCGAACGGATCGCCGGCTTCGACCTCGGTGAAGTTGTCGACGAACACCTCGTAGGTGTCGGCTCGACCCTTTCGAATGACGTCCGTAAGCCGGTAGATCGGGAGATCTCGTCGAACCGTATCGCCAGGCAAGACGTCGATGGCGGTCAGAAACGCTCGCGTCAGTCGATCGGCGTTCTGCGCTGCCGTCTCCGACCCCTGCAGCCCGCACTCGACCTCGATGGTCTCGATTTCGGAGAACAGCCGCCCCTGCGAGAAGTTACTCGTCTCGACCATCGCCGCGACGGGAAGCTGGGGCACGATCTCGGTCGCGGGCTCGTCGACGCCTTTGACGATGGCGAACGGTTCGGCGTGGCTCTGCGTCGAGTGCATCGAAAAGGTGAGACAGTCGCCGAGTTCGTCGACGAGTTCGTGTGCGAGCCGTCCCTCGTGAGTTTCCGCGTCCGGATCGCCGGGGAACGTCCGATTCAGGTCCTCGTCGACGTAGCGGACCTGTCGTTCGAGCGCCTTCTCGTTGGCGACGACGAGTTTGACCGGCCGGTTGACCGTTGGCTGCTCGTCGAGTAACCGTTCGATCGCTCGAACGCCGCAGGGTTCGTCGCCATGAATGCCGGCGACGACCGCGATTTCGGGCGTTCCTGACCCGATCTGTGCAACTCTCATTGTTTCCGGTTAGGGCTACGTATTCAAAGGCCGTTCGGTCTTGTGTGCGAACTATCAGCATGTGTTCACTTGTAACGAGTCCACCACGTGCCGACTACTGCCACACCAGAACGGAGACTGATGGGTTACTCTGCTATCGTGTCGACGTACTCGAACTCGACCGGACGCGCGGTCGGGCGCTCGCCGTCGAGCGGAATCTGCCAGTCGTCGATCCGCGCTGGATCGTCGAGCGCGTTCGTCAGCGTCGTCCGGATCTCGAGGACGTCGACGCCGTAGTAATCTCGCGGGACGCCGTGGAGGTACTGGAGCGCGGTTTCGAAGAGCGATCGCATACCGTCGTCGTTCTCGAAGTCCACACGTTTGTACGCGCCGGCAGCGACCTGCACCATGCCGTGGAGAAAGGCGCTCTCGGTGGTGCCCCGTCCGTAGTTGTACCACTCGTGTTCGAAACAGTCGTGGCTCTCGTGGAACTCGCCGGCGTTGAACAGCCGCACCCCGTGGACGGTCGCCCGGCGAAGCGTCGCGTGCTCCCAGCGACGTGTCTCGGCGAGCCAGCCGGTCGGGCTCGCGTCCCCGGGCGGTGGCTCGACGGATGGATCGCTGGTGTGGTCGTCCATGCGGACTCGTTGAACGTCTCGTCGGGTAACCTCGTCGGTCGCTAGAACATAATATCAGTACAATGTAAGCGGCGTACTTACGTTGACAGGACCCGAGCAAACGACTGAATGCAACAACCGTACGGCAGGTGCCAAAACTGCGGCGAGCGGCTGTACGAACACATCGAGGGTGGATACCAGTGTCTGAACTGTGATCGTCGCTGTTCGGTAGACGAGTTCGACGCCACTGCCTGACGACGGCCGATCCACACCACACGATTCGGTAGCTGTTCGCAATCGGCCCCTGTCTCGCAACGCTTTTTGCGCGCGGGTTCGGACGGTTTACATGGCGAACGACGTTCCCGAGAACGAACCCTATTTGTCGAAACTGCAGGTACCGGAAGCGCTAACGTTCGACGACGTGCTCCTTCGACCGAAGGAGAGCCGGGTCGAACCCGACGACGCTGATCTCACCTCGAACGTCTCGAAAAGCGTCGAGGTCTCCGTCCCGATCCTCTCGGCGGCGATGGACACCGTCACCGAGAGCAAAATGGCGATCGCGATGGCCCGACATGGCGGCCTCGGCGTCCTCCACCGCAACATGAACATCGACGAGATGGTCGAGGAGATCGGCCGCGTCAAAAGCGCCGACGAACTCATCATCCCACAGGACTCGGTCGTCACCGCCGACCCCGAGATGACCGTCCGCGAAGTCGACGATCTGATGGCTCGCGAAGGCGTCGGCGGCGCACCCGTCGTCAACACCCGTGGCGAAGTCCTCGGCATCATCTCGAGCACCGACATCCGGCCCCACCTCGAGGTCAACGAGGACGACCCCGTCACGGAAGCGATGACCGACGAGGTCATCACGGCCTCGGAAGACATCGATCCGCGTGACGCGTTCGACCTGATGTACGAGCACAAGATCGAGCGCGTTCCCGTCGTCGACGACGAGAACCTCCTCGTTGGGCTGGTGACGATGCAGGGCATCCTCCAGCGCCGCGAGTACAAGGAAGCCGTCCGCGACGAGGACGGCCGACTCCGCTGTGGCGTCGCCGTAAGCCCGTTCGAACTCGACCGGGCCGAAGCGGCCGACGAGGCCGGTGCGGACGTGCTGTTCATCGACACGGCTCACGCTCACAACATGAACGTCATCGACGGCGCACGCGAGATCAAATCCGCAGTTCAGGCGGACGTCGTCGTCGGAAACATCGGAACGCGAGAAGCGGCCGAGGACCTCGTCGACTTCGCGGACGGTCTCAAGGTCGGGATCGGTCCGGGATCGATCTGTACGACTCGCGTCGTCTCCGGCTCCGGGATGCCCCAGATCACGGCCGTCGCGCAGGTTGCAGACGTCGCGAGCGAGCACGATGTCCCCGTCATCGCCGACGGCGGCATCCGATACTCCGGCGACGCGATCAAGGCCGTCGCCGCCGGCGCGGACGCGGTCATGCTCGGCTCGTACTTCGCCGGCACCGAGGAAGCGCCCGGTCGCGTCGTCACCATGAACGGCAAGAAGTACAAGCAGTATCGCGGGATGGGCAGCGTCGGTGCGATGAAATCCGGCGACAGCGACCGCTATCTGAAAGACGAGCCCGACGAAGAGGAAGATTACGTCCCAGAAGGCGTCGAGGCCGCGACGCCGTACAAGGGCACTCTCAAGTCCGAACTCCACCAGCTTGCAGGCGGCATGCAGTCGGGAATGGGCTACGTCGGTGCCGGGACGATCCCCGAGTTCAAAGAGCGCAGCGAGTTCGTTCGCGTCTCCGCGGCCGGGCAGGCAGAGAGCCACGCCCACGACGTCGTTATCACCGACGAGGCGCCGAACTACTCGCCGGACAGTAACTGATCGTTCGCCATCGATCTCGTCGGAGGACTGGTACCGACCGCCCTCGCGTTAGACGTCAGCGGGCGGCGTCTGGAACGCCCCTTCGTCGATCTCGGCGTCGTACTCTTCGAGCGCGGTTTTGACGAGTTCGAACACTCCCTCTTTGTCCCAGCGCGCCGTGTTGATGTGGAGGTCGTAGAACTCGCGATCGTTGATATCGATCGCGTAGTAGGACTGATACCGTCCGGCCTCGCTGACCTCGCGGACGCGCATCTCGGCCTCGGTTTCGACGCGCTCGCCGATTCGATCGAGGCGGACGTCCTCGGGGGCGTCGAGCCAGATTCGCATATCGGCCCGGTTCCCGGCGAGCCAGCCCGCCAGCCGCGATTCGAGAATAAAGGGTTTGTTCACCATCCCCCACTCCTCCGCGATCGTCTGGAGACGCTGGTCTAACGCGCGGTCGATCTCGTCGGACGCCTCCGCTTTCGCCGTGAGCTGGTTGAGGCTCATCTCGCGGTCGTCCGCGAGTTCGCGAAAGATGTCGCCGCCCGAGACGTACGGACAGTTCATCGCTTCCGAGAGGCGCTCGCACAACGACGTCGCCCCACAGCCCGGCGGTCCGGAGACGGTGATGAACAACGTGGTCTCGATCGAGTCCGTCGACGAATCGCTCCGTGCCATGTCGACAGATTATCCCGGCGGGTGAAAAGTGTCCGCGTTGTTCCCGTTCACGGCGACTAACGGTGGTCTGTTACCAGTTAGCTAGCCAAGAGAGCGAAAAGTAACGCCTACGTTCGTTCGGCCCCGAGCCACAACCGTGAACCGCCGTACGGTACTCCAGTCCGCAGGTGTCCTCGCCACCGTCGGGCTCGCGGGCTGTATCGAGGGCGTCCAAGAGCATTTCGAGGGGAGCTTTCAGGGCATCGTCCCTATCGAGATCCACAGCGAAGCGTCCCAGTCCTACAACATTCGACTCGAGGCGCACGAACGTGAGACGGGGCGACAGAGCTACGAAGAAGCCTACTCCGTCCCACCCGAGGAGATGGTCACTCCCCCTCACCTCGAGCGAACGGCCCAGAGTCTCCGGATCGTCACGTCCGGACACGAAACCGAGACGAACACCCTCAGGGAGGTTTCGATTACACCGGGCACCGAACTCGTCTTGATCTACCTGCGCGACGACGACCTCCTTATCGACGTTCAGCGCGGCGAGTCTGACGGTGAGAGGAACGAAACCGACGCCGAGCGTCTCGACGAAGGCGGCCCGGAGGGGAACGAAACTGACGTCGACGAGATCGACGAGCAATCGTCCGACGCTGATGTCGAGAGAGACGACGAAAACAACTGATACGAACTGCTGTACGTCGCTTTCAGCCGCCGTTCTAACGCGCGTGAGTTAACTCCGAGACGATTCACTGCATCGCCGTGCTGCTGAGCCGCCGATCGACAGCCGTCCGCACCCGACCGAGAACGGTCGGGTTGTCACTGGGCCGAGCGACGCTGACGGCGTCCGCGCCGTACTCGGCGTATTCCCGGACGGTCTCGTCGTCGCGTACGCCGTTGTTGGCGATCACGTACAGATCGGTCGCCTCGGCGACAGCCGCGATCACCGATTCGGAATCCATCGAATCGACGTGGACGAACGCAGCGCCGGCGTCCTCTATCGTCCGCGCGAGTTCGGGAAGGTCGACGCCGGGAACCTCCGCGCGGACCTTGACACCAACGGTCACGCCGGTGTCGGCCGCCGTCTCGACGTAGGTTTGCAGACGTTTTTCGTCCCGTAACAGCGTCTCGCCGCAGCCGACAGCACAGAGTTCGTCCTGCCGACAGTGGGCGTTGATTTCGAGGAAGGCGTTTCGGTCTCGACAAACGCGAGCGACTGCGGCGATCGGCTCGGACGTCGCGCTGCGGACGTTGACCGCCGGCTGGATCGGAACGTCGTCGAGTGCGGCCAACTCGCGGTCGACGAACGCGATCGGATCGGGCGGGAGGAACTCTGTTCGGTCGCGCTCGACGAGTTCCCGCGCCGCCGCTCGCGAGTCCGAATCGATGGCGATGCCGCCGAGAAACGCCGCGCCGGCGTATTCGGCTCCGGCGCGAGCCCAGTCGACGTCGGATTCGCCGCTCAGGCTCGCGAGCGCGAGCGGCGGGGAGAAAGAAACGCTCATGGCGGATCAGTCGACGATTTCGATCGCCTGCTCGACCGCGCGAACGACGCGTGCGGCGTCCTCGCCGGAGTCAATCTCGATATCGGTCTGGATCGTCGGCCGGTCGAACGTCGCGTCGTCGTCCTCGTCGATGACGAAGGCGTCGGCGAAGGGGTAGGCGTCGGCCAATCCTTCGGTGCTCGGATCGGCGTTGACCGCTGCCATCAGCGGGCCGGCTGGTCCCGAAAAGGCGTCGCCGCCGAGAAACGGCGAGACGGCGACGACGGTCGTCTGTGAGAGCGCGTCGGCCACGCCGGGCAGCGCGAGCATTGGCCCGATGCTCGTCACCGGATTCGACGGACCGATGACGACCGTGTCCTCGAGCGCCTCGAGGACCCCCGGCGCGGGCTCGGCCGTCGAGGAGCCGCGGAACTCGACGGTTTCGACGTCGGGCTCGCCCTGGCGACCCACCCAGTACTCCTGAAAGTGCATCATGCCCTCGTCGGTGTGGATGAGGCTCGCGACGGGATCGTCGCTCATCGGGAGCAGATCGAGCGATAGCTCGAACGCGTCGGCGAGTCGCTGGGTCGCCTCGCTCAGCGTGTGCCCCTGATCGAGCAGGCTCGTCCGCGTGATGTGGACCGCCCGGTCGCGGTCGCCGATCGTCATGAACTCGTCGATGCCGGAGAAGCGACGCCAGTTCGCGAGCTCTCGGCCCTCGGTCTGTCTCTCGTCGGGAAGGTAGTGGGGGCCACTTTCGAGCCCCGCGGCCGAGGCGATGTCCGAGAGCGCCGAGTTCGTCCGGTGGGTGTCTCCAGCCATTCCCCACCACGTCTCTCGGTCGAGAACGCCGCCACCCTGAAACAACAGTGTATCGATGTCCGGCGAGATAAAGAGACCGCCGAGTTCGATGTCGTCACCCGTGTTCGCGACGATCGTCGCTTCCTCCGGCGAGAACGCGGCACCCGCTCCGTCTAAGAGCTTCGGTGTCCCGGTGCCTCCGGAGAGGAAAGTTACCATGCGCTATACTCTCGGTCGAGGGTACTTAATCGCTTGCGCCGATTGCGTGGTCGCGCTTATAGTGGACATCGGTCAGTCACCGATCCAATCGGCGAAGCTGCCGTCGAGCAGCGTCTCGCGCTGTCGGTCGACGTATCGACACTGCATCGTCCCGATCGCGTCAGCCAGCGTCGCCCCGTTCTCGAGTTCGTCCCTGACCTGCACTCGCTTCCAGCGACCCGGCGTCACCGACTGTCGGACGCGCCGACGGAGCGGATAGAGATACTTCGCGGCGTCCTCCTCGGAGAGGCCGCGATTGACCAGTCCGTCTTCGGCGTGAGCGAGCAGATCCTCGTACAGTTCGAGACTGTCGGTGATCTCCCGACCGTCGTTAGTGATCCAGGTCAGGTCGGCCTCCAGGCCGTCTCGCATCGCGTTGTAGAAGTTCTCGCGGGCAATCTCCCAGTCGAGTTCGTGGACGGGGTGTTCGAGGCGGGTCAGACTCTCCATCAGCCCGGCGAAGGCCGCGAGGAACGAGACCGAGTCGCGAACGGTCGGCTGGGCCGGGATGGGGCGGAACTCGATGCGGGCGTTCGCGGCGGATCTCGTCGGACCGCCGAAAACCGGTCGGACCCACCGCCAGTACGTCCCGTGTTTGCGCCGGAAATGGGGAAACTGATCGTCGAACCGCTCGCCGGCTTCGACCGGCATCGGAACGATCGTGTCGTCGTCGGCGATCCGGTCGATGGCTTCCTCGACCGTCTCGAGATCGCGCGGGAATCTGACCTTTCCTTCACCGGTATTCGGATCGTTGAGGACGGTCTCGAAGACGCTGATTCGGTGCTCCAGCCAGCCATCCTCGAGGATTTGCTCGGGCGTGGCCTCGTCGTCGTACAGATCGGCGGGGAAGAACGGCGAGTTGACGCCGAGTGCGAGCAGCGGACCAGCGACGCGAAGCGCGTAGTTGAAATAAAGCGGCAGATCGGGCGCGTGGGAAACCTGATAGTGGGGCTGGATCGACGTGATGAGGCTCTCGGGCATGACGGTGTCGGCCGCAAGCGAGACGTTCGGTGCCCGAATTCGCATTCCCGCCGATCCGGCCTGTGCCGTGTTGGCCATCGCGTGATAGCGCGCCGAGTCGCTCATGTTCGTCGCGACGCGAATCGACCGTTCGTCCCCGTCACCGGTCGCCATCGTCCGTTCGACGCTGTCGGTGAGGTAGGTTCCGGCGTCTTCGCCCTCCGGCGGAATCGTCCAGAGGCCGTCGCTGACGAGCCGCATGCGTTCGGACTTGGTGACGTCGAGCGCCGTCTGCAGGCGGGCCTTAACCTCGGACTCCTGGGCAGCCAGTCCGTGCGCGTTCAACGGCTGGGGACTGGTCGTCATCTCCGCGTTGTGCAAGCCGAGTTCCTTCTCGAATCCGATGAGTTCGAGCAGTCGTCGCGGAACTCTACGAAGCTCACACCCGTCGTTCTTGATGGCATAGAACTCGTACTCGAGACCGATGATCGCCTGGGGGTTGTCGAACACGCCCTCCTCGACGGCGTCTTTGATCACCGCGGCGTCCGCGGTGGCCCGTTCCCGAAAGTCCGCAGCGTCGACCGACAGCACGTCCGCGACCCGTGCGGCGAGATCCTCTGCTGGCATACCTCCGGATGCGGGCCCGACTGCCTTCAAAGTCGCCCCTCGTCGGTGCGACTGATCAGTATCTGGCTTGCGTCGGGTTCGCCGGATACGAGGCAGAGATACCGGACGATTGCTCAACCGAGATGTGAGTGAAGTGACTGAGCGGAAATGTCGCACACAAAATACTTATCCGCGACCGCCGACCTGCCGACATGTATCGGAGAAGGGTTATTTCAGCCGTCTCAACAGTAAGCATCTGCGCGGTCGCCGGCTGCCTCCGAACCGACTGTCTGGGCGGCAGAGACGTCTCTCTCGATCCCGTCGACACGGACGAGGTCGCGGAACGGGTGTCAACATCGAATCTCGACGAGACGTCTCCGATGGTCGCCGACCTACTCCTCCGATCGATCGACGGCGACGAGCCGGAGGTTGAGACGATCAGCCAGTTCCCGCTTGACCAGTTCACATACGTTGAGCGGGACGGACGATTCTACGAGGTCAACGAGGAGGTCGTCGCAGACGGTTCCGTCACCGGACCCGAGTACGAACTTACTCGCGACAGCGAGACGGCCGACACCGTCTCGGCGGACGACGCGGTATCGTTCGCCGATCTCCCATCTCACGATCAGTGGCGAGTTGCCGCGGCAACCGAATTCTCCCTCGATCACGGAAAGAGCGAGTCCGTGTCGACGTCGTTCGTCGCCGGCTATCTCGACGCCGACGATCACGCGGCGTCGGCCCTCACCGATGTCGTCGACGAATCCGCTCTCAACGTCGACGGTCACGTCTTCGAACTCGAGCACGTCGGCGAGGGGACGACACCCGCATGGCGGCTCCGCCACACGGCCGATCTCGTTGCCGAAGACGCCGGTGGGCTCGCAGATCACGTTCTCGAACTGCGCGGGACCGTCCTCTCCGATCCGAGCGATGACGTCCAGAAACTCTTCGACGAAGCGCAGGAGAACGGCGGCTCGGTAACCGTCTGTAATCACGACGTGATCGGCGAGGACGACGTTGCGGCAGAACGCCGTCGAAACGCCGTCTCGGAACTCAGGGGGGTGAACGACCACGTCAGGTACGAGGGCGAGTGGTACCAGATCAGTATCAGCGGCTGGGCGGTTTGAGTACGATCAGTTCGATCCGGAAACGACGACCGCCTGTGAGTTGTCGAACACCGCTCCTCGACGGCGTCTTTGTTCACTGCGGCGTCCGCGGCGGTCCGTTCGCGAAAGTCCGCGACGTCGACCGACAGCACGTCCGCGACCCGTGCGGCGAGACTCTCCGCTATAGTAACAACTGAAACTGTTTGCACACCGATCGCGTAGCCGTCATGCGATCGGGTGCGCACTGACTTTCAGTGGCTACTATAGCCTACTTCGGATGCGGACCCGACTCCCGTCAAAGCCGCCACTCTTGATCGTGAATGGGTCAATCGATTGTTATCTGGAAGTTTTGTTGAAAGACCTGGATCTGACATAAGCTGCGTGCTGAATATAGAGCAAGGGTGCAGCACGACGACTTCGTTTGTTTCACACCGAAAGGGGTGAACCAACCTCTCACGACATGTGCGAACTAACCACTGAGATTCCTACCATTTTCAGATGATGTTCGGGGCGCTGTGCGATATAGGAGATGTATACAGCACGGGAGTGCGATTTACTTCACATGTTCAGGTTTGGGCCAAGCGATAAATTCAGTTGGCTATGGAATGAGATGAAAATCACACCCCAAATACACCCTAATTGAATACCACTTTGTTTCGACTACGCTTGAACAATCTCATTTGAGCACATGTGTCCGCTTCTGAGTCGCCGCTGATCGAGTTCCCGTTTGTTGATTGATGCTACTTATGTGGGCTCAAACCGTGTATTGCAATCTCATGAGATGGAGCGTTTCATCGAACGGAGAAGGGCTACCTGGGACGATCGGCTGGTGGCTTTTCGCGCTCGCTCTTGTTCTCGTCCTTTTTATGGCGTTACACACTTACCTCGGGTGGATTGTGTTGGGGCTCTTCCTCTATTACGTCGTCCGACCAATTGCCAGACGTCTTCAACATCAGGGTGTTTCACCGGGACTCTCTGCTCTCCTGTCATTTGGTCTCATTATCTTGCCCTTCATCGCTGTTCTGGGAGTGTTCATTGTTTTGCTATTCGCAGAGCTTGCAGCGATAGAGGCGACGGACGTGGAAGGACTGTTAGAAAGGCTATTCCCAGGGCTTGCAGTAGATATTCTCCCCGCAAGTGAAGATGAACTATATGCGTTCGTTGAAGCCCTGCGGAGCGATCCAACCCTCGCCACGCTTGCTCCGTTGGTGAGCGGGTTCGTCGGGACGTTCACTGTGCAAGCGTTCAACGCGTTGATCACATTCATCTTCGCGTTTTTCCTGGTTCGAGACGAACGACGAATCAATTCCTGGTTTCGATCCACCATCGTAGAGAGGGAGTCGAACGTGTATAATTATTTAAAAGCGGTTGATCGGGGGCTCGCTTCGGTCTATTTTGGATATACGCTCACCATTATCGTGATCGGTATTGTAGCCGTGATCATCTACAACGTGTTGAATCTCGTTGCTCCGCCAGGTCTCGCAATCCCCCATGCGATACTTCTAGGTTTTGTTACTGGACTGATTTCAGTGATTCCACTCCTCGGTCGGAATCTGCTATATGGGTCGATTGTTCTCTATCTTACTGTCGTAGCATACCAGACAGATTTGACATATATCTGGTTCCCGATACTGTTCTACGTTGTAATGGGGGTTATCTTCGACAACGTCATCCGGACGTATGTCCGACCCTTCCTTTCCGGACGTCTCTTTCACACGGGGTTCGTCATGTTCGCGTATCTCCTGGGACCGGCCATTTTTGGGTGGTATGGTATATTCCTCGGCCCGTTCATCATGGTTGTCACCGTTCAGTTTCTGCGAGTTCAACTACCGAAAATTCTCCCCGATTGAAGGGAGTGTGCACGTTCCAGTACGAGAACGTGGCGGTTTTCATGAACGGTGACGGAACCACCCGTCTCAACGATCTGGAGTGAGGCTATTCCGGTGGGCGAAACACTCTCCGGTTCAAACGAATCTAATGCCTACACTCAGGGGTTGCTGTCGTGCGAGATTCGCGCTGTGTATTCAGCACGACCGTCGAAACCTATAGTAACAACTGAAACGATTTACACACTGATCGCACAGCCATCGTGCGATCAGGTGTGCGTTGACTTTCTGTGGCTACTATATTACCCATTGTGGATTTCAACAGAGCCACCCAGACCCCAACCTATTTGTTTCAATCAACTGTACTGTTACACATGGTTTCGATTCCGTCGGTCGGCGGCCTTGCCGTCGCGTGCAAGCAGTACGGACCCGGGCGATTACCGCGGGCCGACCGTCGAAACGTTGGGGCCGGGTACGCGGCTGCCGCCGCCGCGCTCGTCGTTTCCGTCGCGTTCGCACTCGGGATGTTCGGCCTGACGCTCCTGGGTCTATCCTCAAACACTATCAACCCGTTCTGGGGCGCGAGTGCGCTCGTTTCCCTCCCGCTCGTCGTCCCCGCCGCGTTCGTCGCCGGGGTACTCGTCTGGCGTCTCCTCCCCGACGGAGTCCCCTACTTCGGTGCCGTCGCCGGCGTGCTCGCAACCGTCGCGACGTACCTCGGCGCGCTCGCCGTCGTTTCCCTCGCCGTGCTCGCGGCGCGGCTGGCGTGGTGGACCGGAACCGGGGGCGTCCTCACCGACGTCGGCGGCGCGGTCGCGTTCGTCGCGATCTTTGCCGGCCTGTTTACGGCCTGGTTGACGATACCGGTCGGCTGTCTCGGCGGCGCGATCTACGAACGCGCGCGTACCGCTGCGTGATTCATCCGCCCGCGCACCTGTTCTCAGAACCGTTTTATCGTCCCCGGCGATAGACACCGCCGATGGAGTTCGCCACGTTCGCCGAGCGCGCCCGGACGATCGAAGCCGAGCCTGCGGATCTCGAGATCATCTCCCACGTTACGGCGCTTCTCGACGAGGCCGGCGCGGACGTCGCCATCGTCGCACGATTCGTTCAGGGACGGGTCTTCCCGGCGTGGGACTCGACCACGCTCGATATCGGGCCAAGCGCGTGCTACGAGGCGATCGCTCGCGCGGCGGGGACGAACGTCGACACCGACGACGTCGAGGGGCGACTCGCCGAGATGGGCGAGATCGGCGACGTGGCGGCGAGCTACGAGTTCGGCGGCCAGCAGGGACTCGGGGCGTTCACCGGGGGCGGATCAGGCGACGACCTCACCGTCCGCGAGGTCGACGAGACGCTGACCGACCTCGCCGCCGCCGAAGGATCGGGCAGTCAAGACCGAAAGATCGACCTGCTGTTCGGCCTGTTCAACCGGTGTTCGAGCGACGAGGCGCGCTACCTCGCCCGACTCGTCCTCTCGGAGATGCGCATCGGCGTCGGCGAGGGCACCGTCAGGGACGCCATCGCCGAGGCCTTCGACGTGCCCGTCGAGCGCGTCGAACGCGCCCTGCAGGTGTCGAACGACTACGGCCGCGTCGCTCGAATCGCCCGCGACGAAGGGGTCGACGGACTCGACGCGGTCGACCTCGAAGTCGGCCGGCCCGTCCAGGCCATGCTCGCTCAAGCCGGGACGGTCGCCGACGCGCTCGAGGAGTGGGACGAAGCCGCAGTGGAGTGGAAGTACGACGGGGCTCGAATCCAGTTACACTACGATCCCGAGGGGGCCACCGAGTCAGGCGAGTCGACGGCCGAGACGCACGTCTTCTCGAGAAATATGGAGGACGTCACCGACGCGCTCCCGGAGGTCGTCGAGTTCGCCGAGGAGACCCTGCAGGAGCCGGCGATCCTCGACGGCGAGGTCGTCGCCGTCGGCGAGGACGGCGAGCCGCTGCCGTTCCAGGAAGTGCTCAAGCGATTTCGACGCAAACACGACGTCGCGAAAGCTCGCGAGGACGTCGCCGTTCGCCCCGTCTTCTTCGATTGTCTGCACGCCGATGGCGAGGATCTGCTTGCCGAGCCGCTGACGGCTCGTCACGGACGACTTCGGGACGTCCTGACCGATGATCAGGACGCCGACGACAGCGATATCGAGGGGCTCTCCCTGCTCTGGATAACCGACGACCCCGACGAGATCGAGGCGATCGACGCCGACGCGCTCGAGGCGGGCCACGAGGGGATCATGCTCAAGAACCCCGAGTCGACGTACTCGCCGGGCCGGCGCGGGAAGAACTGGCGCAAGCGCAAACCCGACGTCGAGACGCTCGACTGCGTGGTGACGGGAGCCGAGTGGGGCGAAGGACGGCGAGCGACCTTCCTCGGCACGTTCGAACTCTCGATCTGGGACGATGGCGAGCTTGAAACGGTCGGCAAGGTCGCAACCGGGATCACAGACGAGAAACTGGCCGAACTGACGGAACTGCTCGAGCCACATATCGTCGCCGAGGACGGGCAAACGGTCGACCTCGAACCCGCAGTCGTCTTCGAGGTCGGCTACGAGGAAATCCAGACCTCGCCGACGTACTCCTCGGGCTACGCGCTGCGATTTCCGCGGTTCGTCGCTGTTCGCCACGACAAAGAGCCGGAAAGTGCCGAGACGCTTGCGCGCGTCGAGTCGCTTCGGTCAATGTAATTCGGCCACCGTAGCGCGAGCCTCGGTTTTACTCGGTATCGCCTGAACTGCCCGTCCACTGGATGACGTGATCGACGTCGTCGTCGACGTCGTCGAGGTCGTCCGGGTCGTGGTGGGTGAGCGTCTCGCCCGATCCGACGTCGTCGAGTTCGATCTCGATCGTGTCGTCCTCGTTGACGGAGACCGTTTCGGTCACGGTCACGCCGTCGTATTCGACCGTCACCGTGTGCGTGCCGTGGAACGCCGTCGTCGAGATCGACCCGTCTTCGTCCGTCGTGTCGGACACCGCCGTCCACCACTCGTCGAACACCAGATCAGTGTACGTGTCGTAGGCCGGTTTCTCCTCCCAGTTCTCGTCGAACAGCGGCGCGTCGTCGAGCCAGTGTTCGTCGTCCCAGAAGCCCCACATCAGGAAGTCCGAGACATCGGGGTGACTGTAGGCCGTCTTGAGGAACCAGTGGAAGAACTCAGCTTTTTCTTCCTCGGGCCAGTCCGAATCGGCCATGTCGAACTCGGTGATCCGAAGTTCCGCGCCGTCACCGGCCTCGGCGTACCGGTCGAGTGCGTCCATGATTTCGTCCGGGGCGAGTTGCTCGTTTTCGGCGAAGTGACCCTGCATTCCGATCCCGTCGAGGTCGACCTCGTCGTCGCCCGCGAGGAACTCGATCTGGCGCTCGTAGTCGTCTCGCGTGCCCTCGTACGGACCGACGAGCACGTTGTAATCGTTGACGTCGAGCGCGACGTCGTCGGGTGCGACGGCCGTCGCCGTTCGGTACCACTCCGCGAGTATCGGCGCCTCGACGGGGTCGACGTCGTCGCCCTCGATGAGTTCGATGATCTCCGGTTCGTGAATCACCTCGTTGACCACGTCCCAGTGACGCATGTCGTCGCCGTAGTGGTCGATGATCGTTTCGATGTGCTCTTGCGTGCGCTCTTCGACGGTTTCGGCGTCGCCGTCGTCTATCGCGTCCTCGACATCTGCCGGGACGGCGTAGGAATCGCGGTCCGCCCAGAGACAGGCGTGGCCGCGAAGGTCGAGTCCCTGTTCGAGAATCCAATCGGTCGCCTCGTCGGCTAGCTCCTGGTTTTCCTCCCAGAAACGCCACTTGTGGTGGTTTTCGAGGACGGCCGCGTTGAACAGTTCGGGAACGTACTCGCGGTACTGTTCGGCGTCGTCGCTGTCTTCTTGTAACCGGTTGGCGTCCAGTGCGGTCCCGAACGTGAACGCGTGTTCTTGCATCTCGACGTCGACCGATGCTCCCTCGAGGGAGACGCCATCGGCATCGACGACGTGGACATCGAGTGTGGCAGTTCTGTGGTCCTGAATACGGGCGTCTGCTTGTGCTTCCCACTCCTCTGCAGCGTCGAACGCCGCCGCGTCGGACTGCTCGCTCGTGTCCGCTGTCGTTGCTGAAGCGAGTCCGGGAATGCTGGCCGCGATACCGCCGACGATGCCGACGGACCGAAGGAATGGCCGCCGGAGAACCGTCGTCCGACGTTGTTCCTCGTCGTCCTCACCCGATCTGTTTGTCATTGTGTACCGATCATTGTTCCCTTATTTTATATTAAGGTATTGGCTCACGAGAAGTTTTTTTCTCCAATCCGTTCGAGCGTACCGGTCAAGATCGGTACCAATACGTCGAGAGCTGACGCAGTGGTGATGGTCCCGAATCTCTCGAGAAACGGCGTGGTCGACGGCAGGGAAAAAGAACGATTTCAGCTAGGTTAATCCATTTATCTGTTCACTCCGTATCGGTTGAACATGCACCGATTTACGCGACGGACGGCCCTCCTCTCTGCGGGCTCGATCGGAACGCTCGCCCTCGCCGGCTGTCTCGACGGTCCGGGCGACGGTGACGAACCCGGTGACGACGAGTCCGACGACGACACGTCCGGAAGCGACGGGGAAATCGAGTACGACGTCTTCCAGCTCGGAACCACCGGCTCGCAGCCGGACTGGTCGACGGACGACCAACCCGGGTTCGTCGGGCTGGCGGAGACGCCGGCCGACCTCGACTGGATGATCGACGAGCCGACCGATACGGACGACCTCGAGGAGTGGATCCAGACAACCGACTTCGACGAGTCCGTGCTCGTGCTGGTCGAAACCGTCGGCCCGAATACGTGTTACAACGAGGTCGCCGTCGAGGAGGTAGGGCTCGCGTCGGGAGGCGATCGGATCGTCGGCGACGCACGGGCCGTGGACACGAGCGACGACGAACTCTGCGGGCAGGCGATCACGTATCCGGCGGCTCTCGTCCGGGTGACGGGCGACGGACTGCCCGCCGAGGCCGTGTTTACGGTCACGAACGGTCACGGCGAGACGAGCGAGGTCGGAACCGCCGACGCCATCCCCGACCCCGACGACCTCGACGGCTACGTGCGCCCGTCGGAGGATCCGCAGACGGTGCCCGACACGCTCGAGTGCGACGACGACGAGTTCGAGCGCCACTGGTCGCCCGACGAGGCGGTCGCGTGGGGCGAAACGCACGACGAGGACGGCGCGGCACAGCTCGCCATGCGCGTCCAAAATCCGCAGTACGACGGCGACGACGAAACACGGGCGCTCGCGTTCGAACGCGGCGACGAGGTGCAAATCGCGATGCAAGCCGTCTCGAACGGTACGGTCATGACCGGGAATCGCCACAAGTACGCTCTCGAAGTCCTGACCGACGACGGATGGATGGACGTCCGCGGAATGACTGGCAACACGCCGGTCGGCTACACGGACGAGGGGGTCGTCCACTCGCCGGACGAGGGATTCGAGTGGTCGTTCGAACTGACCGAGGACGGCGTGCTCGACGGTCACGTTCACGAGGATCGGCTCGCGGTCTGTCCGGACCTCCAGGCGGGTCGCTATCGGTTCGTCTTCTGGGGCACAGCGGGCAACGAGCCGCTTGCGGTCGCGTTCGATTTTACCGGATAGTCGGCACGCGCCGATGCGATATTTTGCGTTCGCATTTCGGTCCCGGGCGACAACGGCAGCCCCGGAGACAGGTAAGCACCCTTAAGAGCCACGGGAAACAGGATCCTGGTATGCAACCGCGCGACCTGTCCGATCACGTCGCCTACGAGGCGGGTCGAGGGATCGAGGAAGTCGCCCGCGAACTCGGGCGCGATCCCTCGGAGTTCGTCAAACTCGCTTCGAACGAGAACCCGCACGGCCCCTCGCCGGCGGCCGCCGCGGCGATCAGCGAGACCGCTTCGGGCGTGAGTTCGTATCCAAAGTCCGCACACACCGACCTCGTCGCCGCGATCGCAGACCGCTGGAGCGTCGACGATGCGCAGATCTGGCTGGCCAACGGCGGCGACGGCGCGATCGACTACCTCCACCGGGCGATGCTCGAACCGGGCGATACCGTCCTCACCCCGACGCCCGGCTTCGCTTACTACGGCATGAGCGCCCGTTTCCATCACGGCGAGGTCCGCGAATACGCCCTCGAACGGGACGCTGACTTCGAGCAGACGGCCGATGGCGTCCTCGACGCATACGACGGCGACCGGATCGTCTGGGTGACGAGCCCGCACAATCCCTCCGGCTCGACGATGGCGCTCGGCGAAATCGAGCGACTCGCCGACGAGACGGCCGGCGAGACGCTGGTCGTCGTCGACGAGGCCTACGGCGAGTTCGCCGACGTCGACAGCGCCCTCGCGCTCACCGAGGGCCGCGGCGAGTACGAACCACGGGACGACGTCGCAGTCTTGCGGACGTTCTCGAAGGCCTACGGGCTGGCCGGGATTCGCCTCGGCTACGCCGTCGTCCCCGACGAGTGGGCGGACGCCTACGCACGCGTGAACACACCGTTTGCGGCGAGCGAACTCGCCTGCCGGGCCGGCCTCGCCGCCATCGAGGACGACGAGCACGTCGAGCGCACCGTCGAGACCGCTCGCACCTCCCGCGAGTACATGCGCGAGACCCTCGATGCACACGTCTGGCCGAGCGAGGGGAACTTCGTCCTCGTCGACGTCGGCGACGCCGAAACCGTCGCCGAGGAGTCCCAGGAACGCGGCGTCATCGTCCGCGACTGTTCGAGTTTCGGCCTCCCCGGCTGTATCCGGATCACCTGCGGCACCGACGAGGAGACCGAACTGGCGGTCGAGACGGTAAACGACGTGCTCGCGGCCCTCGACGCGGACGCTCGCGATTCGACCGCCACGGAGGTGTCCGACACGTGAGGGTCGCCGTCACCGGAACCCCGGGGACCGGAAAGACAACCGCGACGGAACTGCTCGCGGATCGAGTGGAGAACGATGACACGACGCCGTCGCTCGACACCGTCCACCTCAACGAGGTCCTCGAGGACGAAGGGCTGTACACCGAGGTTGACGCCGAGCGCGGGAGCAAGGTCGCGAATCTCGACGCGCTCGCCGACTGGCTCGAGGGCCACGACGACGTCGTGATCGAGTCCCACCTCGCCCACCACTTCGATGCGGACCGCGTCATCGTCCTGCGATGTGCGCCGGCGTCGCTGGCGGATCGCCTGCGCGAACGCGGTGAAACGGACGCGAAGGCGGCGGAGAACGCCGAAAGCGAGGCGCTCGACGTGATCCTCGCGGAAGCCGTCGAGGAACACGGCCGCGAGTCGGTCTACGAGATCGACACGACCGACCGCGAGCCGGAGGCGGTGGCCGACGAGCTCGTAGCCGTCGTCGCGGGCGAGCGCGAGCCGAGCGCCGGTGAGGTCGACTTCGTGGGGTATCTGGCGTGACGCTCGATCAACTCCGACCCTACGTGTCTCGGTTTCTGGACCCCTTCGTGAAGGGGTTCGACCGCGTCGGGATGACTCCCGACGGGGTGAGTCTGCTCGCGTTCGGCATGGCTGTCCTAGCCGCGGTCGCGTTCTTGCTCGGCGGTCGCGCCGATCCGATCTGGTACGTCGTCGCCGCCGTCCTCGTCTTTCTCAACGGCTGGCTCGACATCGTCGACGGCGCGCTCGCTCGCGAGCAAGACATCGCTTCGGCCGGCGGCGACCTGCTGGATCACGTCCTCGACCGCTACGCCGACATCGTCGTGATCGGCGGCCTCGCGGCCGGCATCGGCAACTACTATCTCGGCTTTCTCGCCGTCACCGGCGTCGTCATGACCTCGTACCTGGGCACGCAGGCCCAGGCCGTCGGGCTCGACCGGGTCTACGGCGGGCTCGTCGGCCGCGCGGATCGGCTGGCGATCATCGGTATCGCCGGCTTTCTCGCCTACCCGATACAGGGGACCTACGGCGGACTCACGCTCGTCGGCTGGCTGCTCGTCTTCCTTGCAGCCGTCGGCCATCTGACCGCACTCCAGCGGTTTTTCTACTCCTGGTCCGCACTCGAGTGACGGCAAACCGCGTTCTCCGTTCGTCGAGCGCGCCGCATGCTTTATGACTCGCCGCGCTATAGGTTCGCGCATGGTTCAGTGCGAGATGTGTGGCGCCGAGACGTCGTCCCCGAAGACCATCAAAGTCGAGGGCGCGAAGCTAGACGTGTGTTCTAACTGCACCGACTTCGGCACCGAAGTCAAGCAGACCTCGAGTTCGAACACGTCGTCGAAGTACTCGACCAGTTCGAGTTCGGGGAGCTCCGGCGGTAGCTCCTCCGGATCGACCTCCACCTCGAGCACGAGCTCTAGCACCTCGAGCCAACCCAGATCCGACATGTTCGACGATATGGACGAACTGGCGACCGACTACGACGATCTGGTCCGGAACGCCCGCGAGGACCGAGGGCTTAGCCAGTCCGACCTCGCGAACGAACTCAACGAGAAGGCGAGTCTCATCCGCAAGATCGAACGCGGTGACACCCTCCCGAGCGACCGCGTGCAGTCGAAACTCGAGTCGTTCCTCGAGATCAACCTGAACGCACAGGGCGGCTCGAGCGAGGACTCCGAGTGGTCGGGCGGCTCCTCCTCTGGAAGCTACACGCTCGGCGACGTCGTCAAACGCAAAGACTGATTTCGTCGGACAGACCGCCGGGAACGAGTTCGACCGTCGACGACTCGCAAGCTATTTCTTTCGTGGAAATCACTGCTCGGATATGTTCATCCTCGTCAACCTGAAGACGTATCCGTGCGATCAGATCGAAGTCGCGGAAGCCGTCCGCGACGTCAACGAGCAGACCGACGCTCGAATCGCCGTCGCACCGCAGGCGACCCACATCGAACAGGTCGCCGAGACGGGCGCAGAGACGTGGGCCCAGCACGTCGATCCGATCGACTACGGCAGCAACACCGGCCACACGCTCGCCGAGACCGTCGCCGACGCCGGTGCGGAGGGGACCCTGATCAACCACTCCGAGCGACGCCTGAAACTCGCCGACGTTGACGGGGCCGTCGAGGCGGCACAGCGCGCCGACCTCGAGACGGTCGTCTGTGCGAACAACCTCGCCCAGATCGGTGCCGCGGCCGCGCTCGGTCCCGACGCCGTCGCCGTCGAGCCACCGGAGCTGATCGGGACGGGAACCCCGGTCAGCCAGGCGGACCCCGAAATCGTCGAGGGCGCCGCCGAGGCGGCCGAAAACGTCGACGAGGACGTCTCCGTTCTCTGCGGTGCCGGTATCAGCACCGGCGACGACGTCGTCGCAGCCGGCGAACTCGGCTCCGAAGGCGTCCTGCTCGCAAGCGGCGTCGCGAAAGCCGACGACCCACAGGCTGCACTCGAGGACCTCGTCGACCCGCTGTAATATTCGATCGCCCGCCGGTTGATTTCAGGGAGCCGATCACTTTTCTCTCAGCCACCCGAACGCAACGCTATGAGCGACGCGAACCCGATCGGTGTCGCCCTCGAGAACCGCCTCATGAGCCACGGGATCTACCTGCTCGAGTTCGACCACGACGAGGACGGACTCTCGATCGAGTACGAGGTCGTCTCTCCGGCGTCGACGGTGACGAGCGACGAGGTCGGCACCGTCGTCCGGACGCTGCTCGCGGTCGCGGACGAACGCGAGTGGGAGCCGGGTCGCGTCGAGGCGACCTCCAGCACGACCGACGGCACGGTTCGCGGCCGCTGGCACGTCGAACGGGAGTGGTTCGACCGCCTATCGGACGAACTCACCGAGGTCGAATTCTCTCAGCGCGTTCTCGAGACGGTAACACAGTATTCTGAATGAATTGCACACATTAATTAAATAGAAGTGTAAATAGTATATTGATGACAGGGGAACAGGTGTACGTCTCTCACGCACCCGCGGACCTCGAGTTCGCTCAGACGCTGTTCTCGACGGTCAAGAACTTCCCGTTCGACGTTCACCTCGCGCTCGAGGAGGTCGACACGAACGCGGGCCGAGGGCGCCTGACGGGGCGGATCGAACGCAGCGACGTCACCGTCGCCGTGTTGACCGACCGGTCCGTGACGTCGAAGTGGGTAAACCAGGAGATCGGCTACGCGCGAGCCGAGGGCGTTCCGATCCTGCCGGTGTACGACGATGCGGGCGACTGCGAGGGGTACGTTGCCGACGAAGACGGTATCGCGATCGATCGGGGCGATGCCACGGAGACCATTTTCTCGTTGCTCTCGGCGCTGCGGGCCGAACTCGCGCCGCTTGGCTCGCTGTCGGTTCCAAACTGGTTCATCCAGTTTCCCTGTACGAGTGCAAACTGCGGCGAACGCCTCACGCTCGACATCGACCAGCCACAACCGAAGTTGTGGAAACGGTACCGACACGGACAGCCCCTTTCGACGTCGTGTCGCGACTGTGGCGCGACCTACTACTTCAATCCCGCGACGATCGGACTCGTCCGTCGTGTGGATGGCGCTGTGGCCGAGTGACGACGTTCGAACGGCGACTGAACGCCGCTCTCGTCCGACAGTGTATAGGGGACGGGGTTTCAATCCGAGCGTATGGGCACTGCAGTTCGAGCCGGCGGGGACGCTACGGCAGTCGATCGGCAGATGATCCTGCTCGCTGTCGGCGACGTCGCGTTGCTGTCCGGGCTCGTCGCGGTCGGACAGCTCACACACGGCGTCAATCCGATCACCGAGCCCGTGGCATCGCTCGAGACGATTGCACCGTTCGTGATCGGCTGGCTCGTCGTCACGGCGATTGCCGGCACCTATACCCGCGGGATATCGCCGTCGCTGCTTGAGACGGCGCGGACGATAACCGTCGTCTGGCTCGCCGCGGCAAACGTCGGCTTCCTGCTCCGAGCGTCGCCGGCGTTCACCGGCTCAACGGTGTGGCCGTTTCCGCTCGTAATGGTCGGGCTCGGACTGGTCGTTCTCGGTGGGTGGCGACTCCTCGCGACCGCGTACCTCCGTTGAGGTCGTACGTCACTCGAGGTCGGCCGGATCCACGTCGCCGTCGAGAAACCGTTCGCCGCGGTCCGTCAACTCGTACATCCCCTCCATGTACTTTTTCAACAGTCCGCGATCGGTCAGCTCCCGACACCGATGCGCCGCGTGAGGGGCGCGACAGACGCCCTCGTCGTTGATATGGGACGGGGAGAAGATCTCGTCCGATCGCAACAACTCGAGGATTTCTTCGTCGACCGGTTCCATCCAGTCGGGGGTTTCGTCGGACATGAACGAGGGTAGTGGCCCCGGTCTCAAATAGACTCGCAACCGATATCGCTCACGACGGATGCTGGTGCTTGATTTTCTCGGCGACCGTGGCCGGAACGGGGGTGCCACAGTCCGTACACAACCAGTTCGCGACCACTGTACCGGGTTCCTTCCGAAGGTCCTGTTTGAACCGCAACTCTGCGCCGCAGGTACAGGTGTGAGTCGTTCGGGCCATACTGACGGCAAGCACGCCGACACCGATAAGCGAACTGCCAACCGCGACGGCGCGCAATAGCAGGGCCAACGTCTGTCGCCGTGCTCGAAGAAACGATGATCGATGGACTCGAAACGACCTGACGTTCGACTGGACGACTCGCCCGACGAGGACGGCCTCGTCACTGACAGCACCGACGACGGCGGCGTGTTGTCGACGGTCAAATCGAAGATCCGAACCGTCTTCGATCGGTGACTCTCGACGAGAACACGATCCAGCACCGTCCACGCTCGTCCTATGCGCCGTCCTCGAGTAGGCCCAGGTCCTCGACGATCAGGTCGGCGAGGCTGTCCGCAACGTCGGGATCGACCTCGGCGACGTTCGTCCCGTCGTGTAGTCGGTCGTTGTGGCGTTCGATCGAGGTCGCCAGCTCCGAGAGCGGAACACGGGAGTTCGTTTCACACTCCGGACACACGACCGGAACCGTCGGATCGTCAGCGTCGGAATCGGAGTTCGTCATCGTCTGACGATCCGAGAGCAACCGTCAAAACGTAATTGGTTCGGCCGGCGAGTCATCAACTCGAGCCCAAACCGGGAGAGGGGAGAGCGGTCGACTGCCAAATGGCCAGCAAGCTTATTTGAGCACGAACGAACACCCGAGTAGGCGGGGGCGACAGTCTACGGTGGGACCCACCGATCGAACACCCCGTCTGACGAGGGCGCTCCATGGAATCGGCTACACAAGTAGCCTGACCTCGTCTTCCGTTATAATCGCTTCTGAAGACGCGCAATATGAGGACGGTACGGCTGAGCTTTGTTTTAACAGTAGGATTACTGTCCTCACCGCGAGGAGCGGTTCGCTCGAACGAGGACGGCGACGAGGAGTGCACTCAGTGCGACGAGAACGCCGAAGCCGGCCGTTCTGTCATCCCCGCCTCCCATCGAACCGTCGGTTTCGTTTCCTGCATCGCCATCACTGTCGCTCCCGTCTTGACCGTTCTCGCCCGCCATTTCGGTACCGTCGACGTCCCCATCGAGTTGGAGCACGACGACGGCTTGCCCGTGGGAACCGTCGGGTTCGAACGTCCAGCCACCGCCAGCCGCCTCGTAGGACTCGGCGTCTTCGATCGGATCGACGCTGGTGTCCCAGGAGTCGTGTGCCTGCTGGATGTAACCGACGAGTTCGATCTGGTCCGCGTGTTCGCCTTCGATTTCGACCTCGCCGTACTCGACGGTCTCGTCCTCCGGCAAGCCGTGCATCTCGATGCAGTGTGAGTCCAAGTAGCCGTCGCCCTGTGGTAGCTCCGAACTCGTGCCGAACTGGTCGGCGTCGAGCGGCCGATCGTAGTTGTCGGTCAGCGGGTACTCGACGGTCATCGGATCGGCGTCGTCGTGCCACTCGAGCTCGTCGCCGGTCGGAACGGTGACGGTCGTCCCCGGGACGGTTTCGCCGACGACGGGTTCGCCGGCCTCGTTGAGCAGTGTCACACAGAGCTTTCCGGACCCGTCGCCCAGGTACGGCATTCGGTACTCATCGCGCGGATTGATGTAGCTGATCCAGCTATCGTCCTCCGCGACCGCCTCGAAGTACTCGTCGTCCGGTCCGGGGACGGGCTCGACGTACTCCTCTTCCGAGACGGCCGTCTCCTGTGCGGAGGTGATAGTCGCCCCCGTCGAGGCTACGAGGACGCCGGCAGCGAGTCCGCTGACGACCAATCCAGCCACGAGCAGGACGGCGATCCGGACCGGAACGGTAGGTCGTGGTTCGAGCATGTTACACCGAACCTGCCGCTGCTTTTCGGCGACTCTTGTCAGGGACGTCGCGTTCGAACCGCTCTCTTGCATCGATTCTTCGGAGTCGGACCCGATCCAGTTCGGTCGCTCGAACGGGCTGGACCACCGGTCGAGAGTCACCCGCGGCTAGACCGTTCGGAAAGGGAGACTGTCGTGAATCAGTACGTGTCATCCAGCCGAAGTACCGGGTTCACCATCCTATATATGAGCATCGTACCCGGCAGTAGGCTGTGGTTACCCGGTTGATCGGCAGATTCGATGACACTGCCACCTCTCTGAAACGCGCTCCGCCGCACCCGCTGTCGCTTGCCAGGGCACCCCAAACTGCCTTCCTCGCCGGGACCGTCCGACGACGCATGAGCGTTCGAACGACCATCAGCGAATCGACTGCCGTATCGAGTACGTCCACCGACGAGACCGCTTCGAAAACCGGGAGGATTCGATGGGGTCTCGTCCTCGGCCTCGCGATTGGCCTCGCTGCCGTGGTGTACGTCGTCTCACAATACGCCGACGAAGACGCCGTCGAGCCGGTGGTCGAGGAAGCGAGCGAGCGGATACCGACGATCGGCGCGGTCCGCGAGCGGGCGGGTGTCCCGGTGGCCGACGAGGGACGAGAGATCGCGATCGACGACTCGGAACCGACGGCCGGCGAGGCGGTGGGCTCGTCGACTGACGCGGACGAAACCGGCGGTGCGGACGAGATCAGCGACGCCGAGACGAACGTGGACGTCACCGACGAGGAACGGCCATCCTCAGAGATCGAAGAGCGGGCGAGCGAGGAGGTGGCAGAGCCGGGAGAGATGGCGATCGACGACGACGTCGCCGACGTGGTCGACGAGTCGGAGACGGAGGCGAATGCAGAGAGCGATGCGGCCGACGAAGGGAGTAACGTAGACGAGGATGCGGAGTGATCGGACGACTACGGAGACGAGCGTGCGGACCGCCGAGCGGATCGTGAGCGGACGACCCGGCCGTCTCAAATGACGAGACGATAGCAGAGCGTGGCCCTTATCCGCTGTTCTCCCATACCGATATTCGATGACTGAGGGGGACGTCGCGGCCTTTACGCACCTCGGATCGACAGTTCGCGGGGCGCTCTCGGAACGCGGATTCTCGACGCCGACGGGACCGCAGCGACTGGCGATCCCGCCGCTTTCGGCCGGCGAGAACACGCTGGTGATCGCCCCCACCGGGAGTGGCAAGACCGAGACGGCCATGTTACCCGTCTTCGATCACCTGGTTGGCGGCGAGGGTCCACCGGAGGGGTTCGGCGCGCTCTACGTCACGCCGCTGCGGGCCTTGAATCGCGACATGCGCGAGCGCCTCGAGTGGTGGGGCGAATATCTCGATCTCGAGGTCGACGTCCGCCACGGAGACACGACCCAGTATCAGCGCGGGAAACAGGCCGAAAACCCGCCGGACGTGCTGGTCACGACGCCCGAGACGCTACAGGCGATGCTCACCGGCGAGCGCCTTCGAGAAGCCCTCGCGGACGTCTCTCACGTCGTGATCGACGAGGTCCACGAGCTCGCGGCCTCGAAGCGCGGCGCGCAGTTGGCGGTCGGTCTCGAGCGGCTTCGCGACCTCGCCGGCGGCATCCAGCGGGTCGGGCTCTCGGCGACGGTGGGCGACCCGGAAGCCGTCGGACAGTTCCTCACCGGCGGTCGTCCCTGTGAAATCCGCGAAATCGACGTCGGCAGTAACGTCGACGTCGCCGTTCGAAATCCGGAGATCACCGGGGAGGACGAAGACCTCGCCGGAAAACTGATGACCGAACCCGATACCGCGAGCCACGTTCGCCTGATCCGGGATCTGGTCGACGAGCACGAGTCGACACTGATATTCGTCAACACGCGGCAGACAGCCGAGGCGATGGGCTCGCGATTCAAGGAACTGGATCTCCCGATCGGCGTCCACCACGGCTCGCTCTCGAAGGAAGCTCGGATCGACGTCGAAGACCGATTCAAAGCCGGCGAGCTCGATGGGCTGCTCTGTACGTCCTCGATGGAACTCGGCATCGACGTCGGGCGCGTCGACCACGTGGTCCAGTACAAGAGCCCGCGGCAGGTCACGCGGCTCCTGCAGCGGATCGGCCGCGCCGGCCACCGCCAGGACGAGGTCTCGAGCGGGACGATCGTAACGACGAGGCCCGACGACACCTTCGAGGCGCTCGCCATCGCCCGGCGAGCCCGAGCGGGCGAGGTCGAACCGGCGGCGATCCACGAGGGGAGCCTCGACGTGGTCGCGAACCAGATTCCAGGCATCGTCCAGAGCCGAGGTTCGACGCCCGTCACGGACGCCTTCGAGACGGTTCGGCGGGCGTATCCGTTCCGCGACCTCGCCGAGCAGACGTTCCGCGAGGTGGTCTCGGAGCTGAGCCGCAACCGAATCCTCTGGCACGACGAGGGCGAGGACCGTCTCGAGACCTCCGGAGGAACCTGGCAGTACGTCTACGCGAATCTCTCGATGATCCCCGACGAGGAGACCTACGAGGTCCACGACATCGCCTCGGGGGGACAGATCGGGACCTTAGACGAGCGGTTCGTCGTCAACTTCGCCCAGCCGGGCGAGGTGTTCATCCAGCGCGGCGAGATGTGGCGCATCGCCGAAATCGACGACGACGAGGGGCGGGTAAAAGTCAGTCCGATCGAGGACCCCGCCGGCGAGGTTCCGTCCTGGATCGGACAGGAAATTCCCGTCCCCGCCGCGGTCGCGGGCGAAGTCGGCGAGATCCGCGCCGTCGCAGAACTGCAGTTCGGGGCAAGCGCGGAGCATAGCTCTGCGGATGACGCGAGCGGACGAGGTCCGCGAGCGCCCGGAGTCGACGCGGCCGCGGTCGGTCGCGAACTCGCTCGTCGCTACCCCGCGAACGAATACACGCTGACGGACGCCTGCACGCAACTCGAGCGCCAGGTCGAGGCCGAGTCGCCGATGCCGACAGCCGATCGGCTCGTCGTCGAGCGTCAGGGCCGAACGGTCGTCATCAACGCCTGTTTCGGCCACACGGCAAACGAGACGCTCGGGCGGATCCTCTCGGCGTTGCTCGGCCAACGGGCGGGCTCGTCGGTCGGCCTCGAAACGGACCCCTACCGGATCGAACTCGAGGTCCCGAGTTCGATCGCGACGAGCGACGTCCTGTCCGTCCTGGAGGAGACCGATCCCGACCACGTCGAGGCGATCATCGAACTCGGGCTCAAGCGCTCTGACGCGCTCGCCTTCCGACTCGCGCAGGTCTCGGCGAAGTTCGGCGCGCTCAAACGCTGGCAGGGGTCGGGACGGATGTCGAACGAACGGCTCCTGGCGGCGCTTGAGGAGACGCCGATGTACGAGGAGGCGATCCGCGAGGTCTTCCACGAGGACCTCGATATCGAGCGGGCGAGTTCGGTCCTCGAGCGGATCCAATCCGGGGATCTCGAGGTAGTAACACAGCGCGGGCGAACGCCGGTCGGACAGGGCGGCCGCTCGTCCGGGAAGGAACTCCTCGCGCCGGAAAACGCCGACGCGAGCGTCATTGAGACGGTTCGAGAACGGCTGCAGAACGACCGGATCGTCCTGCTGTGTACGCACTGTACGGAGTGGAAGGCGAAGACGAAGGTGAAACGAGTGCGCGATCAGCCCGAATGTCCCGACTGTGGCTCGACGCGGATCGCGGCGTTGAACCCGTGGGCCGACGAGGTCGTACAGGCCGTTCGTGCGGCCGAAAAGGACGACGAACAGGAGAAGATGACCGAACGCGCGTATCGGAGCGCGAGTCTCGTCCAGAGCCACGGCAAGCAAGCGGTGATCGCGATGGCGGCTCGGGGTGTCGGCCCGCACAACGCTGCCCGGATCATCAACAAGCTCAGAGAGGACGAAGACGAGTTCTACCGGGACATCCTCTCGAAGGAGCGAGAGTACGCCCGAACGCAGTCGTTCTGGGACTGACAGCGGGGACATTCTCGCGCTTCTCGTCGTTATTGTCAGTAAGAAATATTTTATCTGCAAGAAGAGTTATTAGACGAACCTGTGTTATTCGCTCGTGTGTATGTCACCGTATACCGTTCTCCTCGTCGAAGACAGTGATTTCATCACGCAACATGTCAGCAACACGTTACAGCGAGAACACGGGTTCGAGGTCGAGACGGTGGGGTCGGCCTCGGAAACGCGGGCTGCGCTCGAGGACGCGACGTTCGACTGCGTGATCTCGAGCTACGAGTTGCCGGACGAAACCGGGATCGAACTCGCCGAGTCGGTCAACGGGACGGCTGACGATCCCGAAGTTCCGTTCGTCCTGTTCACCGGCAACCCCCTCGAACCCCTGGCAGAGGAAGCTCGCGAGGTCGGTATCTCGGCCTTTGTCAGCAAGAGCAGCCGCGCAACGGGGGATATGAACGTCTTTGCGAACCGCGTTCGACTGACGATAGAGGCCCACCGGTAACCGGCGGTTCGTTCTCCCGCCATCCGTAACGGCCATACGACTCGCTCTCGTCTCCTCTCCTATGAAGTTCGCGCCGGGGGGTTGGAAGTACGCCATCGTTCCCCTGCTTGCCGCGCCGTTCGCGCTGCTCTACAGCGTTACGATCAGCGTCGTCGCGCTCGCCGTTGGCGTCGGCACGCTCGCGTTCTTTCGCGACCCCGAGCGCACGCCGCCGCCGACGGGCGTCGTCTCGCCGGCCGACGGCACGGTCTCGGTTCTCCGCGAGGAGGGCGATCGCATCCGACTCGGCGTGTTCATGAACGTCTGGCACGTCCACGTCGTCCGCGCACCCATCGAAGCGAGCGTCACCGACGTCGAACACGTCTCCGGCGCGAACCGGCCCGCGTTCTCGAAAGAGTCCGATCGAAACGAGCGAGTTCACGTCCGACTCGAAACCGACTCGAAAACGTGGCAACCGGCAGACGAGTCGACCTCGGGCTCGTCGTCGGACGCCCGTGAGTCAGCGAGCGACGCCGAGGTCACCCTCATCGCGGGCGCGTTCGCTCGTCGAATCCACCCCTACGTCGAAGCCAACGACGAACTCGAACGCGGCGACCGGCTCGGACACATCGCGTTCGGAAGCCGCGTCGACCTGCTCTTTCCGCCGTCGGTCGACCGCGAGGACGTCGTCGTCTCGGTCGGCGATTCGATGACGGCCGGGGAGACGGTTGTGCTCGAAACGGACGCGGCGACGTTCGATATCGAGACGGCCGACCTCGAGTGACTCGTGTCGTCCGCCAGCGGGCTCTCCGACCCCCCAACCACTTTACTGCCAGTTTCCGTACGATCCGTGATGGTCACGACACTCGATCGCCGATCGTTCCTCCTGGGTTGCGGTGGGGCCGGTATCGCGAGCGTGACCGGCTACACCGGTCGTTCGACAGCAAGCGACGGACGAATCGACGAGGACGACACCGACCCTGACGCGGATTCCGTCGCGGTCGTCTCCCAGCATCACCTCGCCACCGAGGCAGGACTCGAAGTGCTCGTGGAGGGTGGGACAGCCGCCGACGCCGCGGTTGCCGTCGCCTGCGCGCTCAGCGTCGTCGAGCCGTGGTTCTCCTCGGCGCTTGGCGGGGGCACCTGGGCACTGTATTACGATTCGGCGTCGGACGAGGTGACGAGCGTCGACGGCGTCGGACCTGTCGGAGCCGAGGCCACGCCGGAGGACTACGAGGAACGGGCGGGCGACCACGGCATGCACCAGTCTGTCGTCCCCGGGGCGTGGGACGGGTGGATGCTGTGGCTCGATCGGTACGGCGAACTGGACCTCAAGACGGTCCTCTCGCCGGCGATAACGATCGCACGGGACGGCTACCCCGTCAGTCCGGGGATGGCCGACTGGCTCGACCGTCGATCTGATCGAATCGCCGAGCGTCCCGACGCGGCTGCGATCTACGAGTCCGACGGCGAACTGCTCGAGGAAGGCGACACTGTCTCCCAGGACGACATGGCCGAGACGTTCGAGGCGCTCGCCGACGCCTACGCCGATCACCGGGACGAGGGGCGAACCGAAGCGATCCAGGCGGCCAGAGAGTACTTCTATCGCGGTCCGATCGCCGAGGCGATCGTCGAGTTCTCCGACGAGCACGGCGGCTATCTCACACTCCCCGACTTCCACGACTTCGAAGCCGAACTCGTTGATCCGATCTCGATCGACTACGACGAGGACGTCCGCGTCTATCAGAACCCGCCGAACAGCCAGGGAATCACGCAGTTGCTGGCGCTAAACGTCCTGAAAGAGTACGATCTCTCTGGGATCGAGCCGGACGACGCAGACGCCGTTCACGTCCAGGCCGAGGCGATGAAACTCGCCTTTGCGGACCGATACCACCACGTAGGCGACCCCGACCGGGTCGACGTTCCCGTGGCCAAACTGCTGGACGAGGAGTACGGGGCGAGCCAGCGCGATCGGATCGAGATGGACAGCGCGATGGAGTGGCCGATCGATACCGGGCTGGCCGATTCTCGGTTCGACGACACCGACGCCGATCACACCACCACCTTCCACGTCGTCGACGAGGACGGCAACGCGGCCGCGGTGACGACCAGTCTGGGTGCGCAGTTTCAGGTGATCGGCGACACCGGCATTCACCTCAACAACCGGATGCGGATGCTCGCGCTCGAGGACGACGATCCCAACCAGCTCACGCCCGGCTACAAGGTCCGGCACACGTCTAACCCCTACATGGCGACCCACGACGGCCAGCCGTATATTCTGGGCGGGAATACTGGTGTGGATACCCAACCGCAGGGACAGACCCAGCAGTTCGTCCACGTCGCCGAGTTCGGCCTCGGCGCCCAGGCGGCCATCAACCGTCCCCGGTTTGAGACGACCGCGTTCCCGTCCACCCAGCACCCCTACGACGTCGGCAACACCCTCGAGATGGAGGAGGGGTTTTCCGAGGACATAATCGACGAGCTCGAGCAACGGGGCCACGACGTCGACGTGGGCGGCTCGTTCGGCGCGGCGAACATGATCGTCGTCGACGAGGACGGCGACCTTCAGGTCGGTGCCGAATCCAGAAGCGAGACCGCCGAGGGGGTCGTCTCGCGTCGCTCGTCCTGAGGGGACTCACTGACGAAAACGCCGGGCGGCGTTCGCTTTGTAGTGTCTTCGGGTAATCATCGCCATCAGGGACTACGACCAGGGTACCATCGGGACGACTGAACTCGTGGCACGAGATAGACTGTATGACGCTCTCTAATCATCCGACAGACAGTACCACTACGTTTTTGCGGTAACTGGAGATGGGAGACACATGAACGAAAACAGAATGATGATTACGGCAATGATCGGGACGCTTCTTGGAATCGCCGTTTTCTTACCGATTCTTTCTGATCACGGGTTTGCGATTGAGACGTATCTCGATCCAAGCGTCATCATCAACCTAGCGATCTTCCTCTCGATTGCCTTCGTTGTGATCTACATCAGCTTCAAACAGAACGCCTGAAATCGGTTGTCGGCTCGATATCAATCGCACGTCCGTCTCGCGATCCGCCACCGGAGAGACGAACATCTTTCATCGTGCGGACCGGACCTGTGCGTATGAGCAAATCCACGTTCGACGCCGACGGCATCACGTTAGAACAGGTGCGTGAGTACGTCTGGGAGATCCCACAGGAAGGGGATATGCGGACACCCGCGAGAGTGCTCGCGAGCGAGGCCCTGCTCGAGGAAATTAAAGACGACAAGACGCTCGAGCAGATCAAAAACACGACCCATCTGCCGGGAATTACCAACCACGCAATCTGTATGCCCGACGGTCACCAGGGCTATGGCTTCCCCGTTGGCGGGGTGGGTGCGCTCGATGCCGAAGACGGCTGTATTTCGCCCGGAGCAGTCGGCTACGACATCAATTGCGGCGTCAGGATGATGCGGACGAACCTGACCTACGACGAGCTACAGGGTCGCGAGGAGGAGCTCGTCGATAGTCTATTTACAAACATTCCGTCAGGTCTGGGGGGCGGTGGCATCGTCGAGGCCGGCGTCGACACCGTCGAGGAAATCCTCGCCCGCGGCGTCGACTGGGCGCTCGAGAACGGCCACGCCGTCGAGGACGACCTCTTGCACTGCGAGGACGAAGGGATGCGCGAGGGTGCCGATCCCGAGAAGGTGAGCCAGAAGGCCAAAGATCGCGGGAAAAACCAGATCGGCTCGCTCGGCTCGGGGAACCACTTCCTCGAAGTCCAACGCGTGACGGACGTCTTCGACGACGAGGTCGGCGAGGCCTTTGGCCTCGAAGCGGACCAGATCGTCGTCCTGATCCACTGTGGCTCGCGCGGGCTGGGCCACCAGACGTGTAACGACTACCTGCGAAAGATCGAGCAGCAACACCAGGGGCTGTTGAACCAGCTTCCGGACAAGGAACTCGCGGCCGCGCCCGCGGGGTCACAGCTTGCGGCGGACTACTATGGGGCGATGAACGCGGCGATCAACTTCGCGTGGGTCAACCGCCAGCTGATCATGCACCGCACGCGGCAGGTCTTCGAGCGGGTGTTCGACCGGTCCTGGGAGTCCATGGAGATGGACCTGCTGTACGACGTGGCGCACAACATCGCGAAGAAAGAGACGCACGTCGTGAACGACGAGGGCGAGGAACGCGAGCTTTACGTCCATCGGAAGGGCGCGACGCGAGCGTTCCCCGCGGGCCACCCCGAAGTGCCGAAAGCCTACCGCGACGTCGGCCAGCCGGTGATCATCCCCGGCAGCATGGGCGCGGGCAGCTACGTCCTACGTGGCGGTGAGAACTCGATGGATCTCACGTTCGGCTCAACGGCCCACGGCGCGGGGCGGCTGATGAGCCGAACCCAGGCGAAAAGCGAGTACTGGGGCGGCGACGTGCAGGACGAGCTCGAAGAGCAAGATCAGATCTACGTCAAAGCCCAGTCGGGCGCGACCGTCGCCGAGGAAGCACCGGGGGTCTACAAGGACGTCGACGAGGTTGTCCGCGTCTCCGACGAACTCGGTATCGGTGACAAGGTGGCACGGACGTTCCCTGTCTGTAATATTAAGGGATAATTTGGAGGAGAACACCATATTTCCCATAATCCTTCTCTAATGCCGTCACCATGATCTTGGCGGAAGAATAATACCGTTTTGGCGTATAATCGATAATATGCGCGTCAGTACTGATGACGGCCGTATTTATCTCCCGAAATCGATGCGGGAGGAGTTCGGTGAGGAGTTCGAACTCATCGATCGCGGAGACCGACTCGTACTCGTTCCAGTTCCCGACGATCCACTGGAGGCCCTCCGTCAAGAAGCCCGGAAAAGTGACAAAACGGCAGAACAACTCAAAGAGAGTGCATTAGAAGAGGCACTCGAGGAAGCTGGTCGATGACGTATGCTGAAACCGACTTTTTGCTCGCATTGATCAAAGACGACGATTGGCTCCAAGCAGCAGCTGAACGGGTTTACCGGAACCGGCAGGACGAACTCTGGACGGAGCGCGCGACACTGATCGAACTGATGCTGGTCTCGTATCGAGAAGGATGGGACGTCCTTCGAACGGTGACGGCGGCGCGCTCTCTCGTTGAAGTTCGAGGGGACACTGAAGACATCCTCGTCGCGGCAAGCTACGTCGAAGACGACGGTTTCACACCACTCGACGCACTGCATCTCGTCGCGTCTGGAGACGAGCAGATCGTCTCGAGCGAATCGGACTACGATGACTATTCGGAACGAGTCAAACTCGAGGACCTCACCTGACGTCTCTCGTCTATTTCAGCCGAAACGGATTATCCTCGTCCTCCTCGCCATCCTCGTCCTCGCTCTCGTAGGGTTTTCGCGCCGTGATCGTCACCGTCGCCTCGGGGTCGTCCTCGTCGGCCCACGGGCTATCGTAGGCCGAGATTTCGAGGTCGGTGACGTCCCAGCCTTCGGCTTCGATGAGTTCGACGAGCTGGCGCTGATCCGCGAGCATATCGTCGTCCATGGGGCGTCGTTCGTGACTCGACGGGGTATGTCTTCCGCTGGTTCTCCTGATAGCGGTTACGCGAGCAGGAAAAACAGGCCGGACCCGAACAGGAGAACGCCGACCAGCAGTGAGAAACAGCCGATCGCTCGCGCTCCGAGGCGACTCGAGGGGGTGACGAGCCACGCGAGATGCGCTCGTTTCGCACTGACCGGCGGTTTGATATCGTACTCGAGTGTCCAGCCTGGACAGAGAATCGTGAACTACCCCACCCTACCGCTCGCCTGACGGCTCGCGCTTGAGGGTGGGGCTTCCTGCTTCTACGACGCGCTTTGCAGGAACCGAATTGGTTCCCGTAGGGAGCGCAGTCTCTACAGGCGTTGATTCGGAGCATCCCGCTCCTACTTGCTTGATACCGCGAGAAAGAATGTTCCACGCCGCGTTCCAGTCTCGGTCGGCTGTGAACCCGCATGACGGACAGGAGTGTTCACGGACCCACAGCGGTTTGTCCGTCGAAGTGCCGCACGCCGCACACTCCTTGGTCGTCCCTGCCGGGTCCACCGCTACGAAGTGTGCCCCTTCCCGTTCGCACTTGTATTCGAGCATCCGCAGGAACGTCCCCCATGCCGCGCCAGCACGGTTTCGAGAGTTGCCCGGTAGTTCAACCAGCCCGGCGGCGTCCAAGTCTTCTACGGCCACGAGGTCGTATTCTTGGGCGTAGTGGTTCGACAACTTGTGGAGGAAGTCGCGGCGCTTGTGCTTGAGGTCGGCGTGGCGTTCGGCCACGACACGTCGCTTCTCCCTCCAGTTGTTCGACCCGTGTTCTTTCCGCGAGAGGTCGCGTTGGGCGCGTTCCAACCGTTCGCGCTCATCGGAAAGGTTGAGCGACCCCACGGCAGTCCCGTCGGTATCGTAGGCGTACTTGAGTATGCCAACGTCGATACCGACGCACTTCTCGGGGTTCTCGGGCTTCTCCGGTGGGTCGTCCGGGGTTTCGACGCCAAGGATGGCGTACCACTTGCCGGTGGGTTCCTGTTTGACCGTGACCGTCTTTATCTCGGCGTCGTCGGGTAGGTCGCGATGGAAGGTGAGTGGGATTTCTCCGAGTTTCGAGAGCCACAGTCGGGTCCGACCGTTCGTGTTCTTGAGCTTGAAGCCGGATTGACTGTAGGTGAAACTGCGGTACTCGTCCGGTGCTTTCCACTTGAGTTGACCGACCTTTCGCCCGGCGCTCTTGGCGTCCGCCAACCGAGAGAGGTTGTCGTACAGCCGTGAGACGACTACCTGAAGCACTTTCGAGTGAACGTCTTTCAAGTCTTTCCACCACTTCTTAAGGTCTGGGAGACGGTTGATTTCCCTGTATTCCGATGTATCGTCGGTGCGGTTGAGTCGGTGGAGGAAGTGGTTGTAGACCTGTCTACAGGTATCGACAGTCCACGCTAGCTGTTCTTCAAGAGTATCGGACGGCCGGAGTCGATACCTGTAGTTGTAGTTCATCTACGAGCGTTCTTCGATGAGTTCGTCTAACTTGTCTTGGACGAATCGGGAGAGGTTCAAGTAATTCTCTTGAATCCACTCCTCTTGGTCGTCGCGGACGGTGATGTTCTTGCGCGTTGCCATACAAGTATGATACACACGATACTGCATGAAGATACCGATAGAAGACGGTGGGCCTGTTGTGGGCCTGCCGTTGCATAGTGTGAGAAAACCGTGCGGCGCTGTATCCCCTCCCTACTCGCTCGCTTCGCTCATTCGTTGAGGAAGGGGTCTTAGCGCCTCAATTCAGATCATAAACCACGATTGGTAGAGCATCGCCAGCGCGATGGCCAGAAGGGAGAGTCCCGCGAACCACGTGCGCTGGGTTCGCGTCAGTACCTCGCCGAACACACCACTGACTCCGGCCCACAGCATCGCGAGCCCGATGAACGCGAAAAGCGAAAGATGGGGGCCCCATTTTGCCAGAACGATTGCTCTCGACGGCGCCATCGGTTTGTGAAGAAACGTGTTGCTAGTAACATATGTCATTCGAATCAATGTGATGCTGTTCGAGGGACGGCTAGTTGGGCCGTCGAGTCAGTTGTACAACTGTTCCGATCGTCGTTTCGAAACCGATATCAGTTACATAGATTCGAAATATCCGGCGAGTTTAAGCGGATCCGCCTGCAACTGCGTGACATGCTCACCGACGAGTTCGGGCGCGAGGTGACCGGTGTTCGGGTCTCCTTGACAGATCGGTGCAATTTCGACTGTGTCTACTGTCATAACGAGGGGCTTGGGGATACTCGCGGGCCGATGGACCCGCAGGACGACGAGATGTCGACCGACGACGTCGTCCGCTTTCTCGAGGTCGCCGCCGAGTTCGACGTCGACGCTGTCAAGTTCACCGGCGGCGAACCGATGCTCCGACAGGATCTAGAGGAGATTATCGCACGCACGCCCGACCAGATGGAGGTCTCGCTGACGACCAACGGCACCTTCCTGCCCGGACGCGCCCAGGATCTCGTCGACGCCGGTCTAGAGCGGGTCAACGTCTCACAGGACGCGCTCGACCCCGAGGACTTCGCGGCGGTCACGAAAAGTGGGGCCTACGAGAAGGTGCTCGAGGGCGTCGACGCCGCGCTCGAGGCGGGGCTGGACCCGGTCAAACTCAACATGGTCGTCTTCGAGCACACGGCGGGCTACGTGCCAGAGATGGTCGACCACGTCGCCGAGAACGACGGGCTCCAGCTCCAGTTGATCGAGTACATGCCCGAGCTAACGGGCAAGCCCGAGTGGAACGTCGAGATCGAGCGGGTCCACGGCTGGCTCGCCGACCAAGCCGTCGAGATCGAACACCGAGAGATGCACGACCGCAAACGGTACTGGATCGAGAGCGACGACGGCGAGGGACGCGGGATGGTCGAAATCGTCGATCCGGTCGAGAACGCGACCTTCTGTGCGAACTGCCACCGCGTACGGGTGACCCACGAGGGCTACCTGAAGGGCTGTCTGAACCGCAACGACGACCTCAAGTCGATGGGCGAGATGACCAAACCCGAGATCCGCGAGGCGTTCCGTCGGACCGTCTCCGAGCGGGTGCCGTACTACGGCGAGTACATGATCAAAAACGGCGACGGTGAGTGGGAACTGAACGAGAAGTACCTCGATTTGCCTGCCTGAGCCCGGGCCCAGATTAGTACCGATCTCCTTTGTAGTCCGAGATCGGACGATGTGAATAATCGAGCAAACTCGGCATCGATTCGACGGATTTCAGCCGGGAGCGTTCGTTTTTCGTTCGAATCCCGATTTGGTCAGATGGTCCGGGACTTTCGTTGCGCTTAAGTATACGACGGGGGTACGTTCGAGTGCGATACGTGTAGGGGACGCCGTCCCCGAGTCCGCGAGGGCGATGATAGACCGACGGTGTTGTGGTAGCCAAGCGGCCCAAGGCGCATGGTTGCTAACCATGTGGCGTCAAGCCTCCGGGGTTCAAATCCCCGCCACAACGTCGGATACACGGGACTGACACCTTCGTCAGTCCATTTGCAACGCGCGCAGACCAGACACAGATACACGACACATGAGCGAGGAAGAACCTCAAGAACAACAGGACGACGAAGACCTTCAGTACTTCGTCCGCATCGGTCAGACAGACCTTGATGGGACGAAGTCCGTCGAGCGCTCGCTCTCGGAGATGAACGGGATCGGTCGCCGGACCGCCCGAATCATCGCCGACGAAGCGGACGTCGATCGAACAGCGACGTTCGGTGCGCTCGATGACGACGTCATCGACGAGGTCGTCGAGGTCGTCGAGAACTACGCTGCGGAAGTTCCGGACTGGCTCAACAACCGCCAGAACGACTTCTACAGCGGTGAAACGACTCACGAGATCGGCAACGATCTCCAGTTGACTCGACAGCACGATATCAACCGGATGAAGATGATCGACTCCTACCGAGGGGTTCGCCACAAGCGCGGACAGAAGGTCCGTGGCCAGCGAACCAAGTCCACCGGTCGTACGGAGGGCACCATCGGAGTCAACGTCGAAGAGATCCGCGAAGAACAGGCCGAAGAGGCCGCCGAAGAGGAGGGTGACGAATAATGCCGCTCGGAACCGACACCAAACAGTACGAGACGCCGAACCACCCATACCAGGGAGAGCGTATCGCGTCCGAGCACTCGCTGCTCGACCGATACGGGCTCACGAACAAAGAAGAGTTCTGGCGCGCCCAGTCCGAGCTTCGATCCTACCGCCGCGAGGCGCGTGACCTGCTCGGCCAGCCACAGGGCGACGAAGCCGTCGTCCGCCGCTCCGAGGAGTTCCTCGGACGGCTCAAGCGCGTCGGCATCCTCGACGAAGAAGAGGAACTCGGCGACGTCCTCTCCCTCGAGGTCGAGGACGTCCTCGAGCGCCGACTGCAGACGGTCGTCTACCGGAAGGGACTGGCGAACACGCCACAGCAGGCCCGCCAGTTCATCACGCACGGCCACGTCGTCGTCGGCGAACAGCGCCACCGCGTGCCGTCGTACGTCGTCGACGTCGACGAGGAGGACCTCGTCGCCTTCGACGAGAACAGTCCACTCGCGGACGAACTCCACCCGGAACGGGCGGAGGGTCAATAACATGAGTCAGAACGACGATAAATGGGGGATCGCCCACGTACACGCATCGTTCAACAACACCGTCATGACCGTCACCGACCTCACGGGCGCGGAGACGATCGCGAAGTCCTCCGGTGGGACCGCGGTCAAGCAAAACCGCGACGAGGCATCGCCGTACGCGGCCATGCAGATGGCCGAGTCGGTCGCCGAGGAAGTCAAGGCTGCCGGCATCACGGGCCTGCACGTTCGCGTTCGCGGCCCTGGCGGCAACCTTCAGAAGTCCCCCGGTCCCGGCGCGCAGGCGACGATCCGCGCGCTCGCCCGCTCGGGTATCGAAATCGGGCGCATCGAGGACGTCACGCCGATCCCGCACGACGGATCGCGCGCACCAAAAGGCAAGGGCGGCTACTAGACCATGACTGAGGAGTACGACGTCGAGTTCGTCGAACGCGAGGATCGTGAGGCACGATTCCTCGTTCGCGGCGTGACACCCGCGTTCGCCAACGGCCTCCGTCGAGCGATGGTCGCCGACGTGCCGACGATGGCGATCGACACCGTCCGGTTCGTCGAGAACTCGTCGGTGATGTTCGACGAGCAACTCGCACTCCGGCTCGGACTCGTCCCGTTGACGACGCCGCCGGAGGAGGAGTTCGGCGAGGACGCCACGGTGACGCTGTCGATCGACGTCGAAGGACCTGGAACCGCCTACTCTGGCGATCTCGTCTCGAGCGACTCGCTCGTCGAGCCCGCAGACGAGAACGTTCCGATCATTAACCTCAAGGACGACCAACGCCTGGAAGCCGAGGCCGACGCCGTCCTCGACCGCGGAAAGAATCACGCGAAACATCAGGGCGGTGCGGCCGTCGGCTATCGACACCTACAGCGTGTCGAGGTCACCGGCGACCTCCCTGAGTTCGAAGACGAGGAATCACAGATCGTCCGCGGCGTCGTCGAAGACGACGGCGAACTCGTTCCGACGAGCGAGTTCGACCACGACCTCTCGAACCGGTATCCGGGCAAGGAGGTCCGTCTCGAAGACGTTCCGAACGCGTTCGTGTTCTACGTCGAGACTGACGGGTCCGTTTCGGTCGAGGAACTGGTCACCCGAGCCGCAGCGACGATCGAGACGCGCGCGGCCGAACTCGAAGAAGCAGTACAGCTATAGAGACATGATCCGACGCCCCCACCCTACCCAACGCAACTCGCATGTCGGCGCCGAGAGCGGCGAGACCGGCAAGCGTGCGCTTCTTGGAATCGAAAGGGGTTTGAAGGGGCGACGGATAGGAAAGAGTGCGTGCAGGGATAGCCAAGTCAGGCCAACGGCGCAGCGTTCAGGGCGCTGTCTCGTAGGAGTCCGCAGGTTCAAATCCTGCTCCCTGCATTTTTCCGACTCGACCGAACGGAAGAGTCGTGAAAATGGAACAGCAAATTTGAGCCACGGGAGTCGGAGCGGCCGAGAAGTTACGAGGCCGATCGTCTCCCGGGGGTTCAAATTCTGCACCCTGCATCGCTTCTTTCCGACCGATTTCAACGACGCTCGAGGAGTTGTTTCTCCACATCCTCGAGCCGCTGCAGTATTTGGAGGAAACCAATGAGTAGCAAGACTAATCCGAGGCTCAACGATCTTATCGCCGAGCTGAAGTCGACGTCCCGTAACTCGGACGCCGACGTCTGGCAGGACATTGCGGATCGACTCGAGAAGCCCCGGCGCACCCACGCTGAGGTGAATCTGGGCCGCATCGAACGATACGCACGCGAAGAAGAGACTGTCGTCGTTCCCGGCAAGGTGCTGGGATCCGGCGCACTACAGAAAAACGTCACCGTCGCAGCTGTCGACTTTTCGTCCTCCGCAGAGACGAAGATCGAACAGGTCGGTGAACCGGTACCGCTCGAGCAGGTGCTCGAAGAGAATCCTGACGGATCCAACGTACGGGTGATTCGATGAACGCCGCAGAGTTCGACGCGGACCTCGTCATCGACGCACGAGACTGTATCCTTGGACGCGTCGCCAGCGAGGTCGCCCAGCGCGCACTCGATGGCGAACGCATCGCAATCGTCAACGCTGAAGATACGGTCATCACCGGCGACAAGGAGGACGTGTTCGAAACGTATCGAACCCGCCTCCAGCTAGGGTCGGACCGCGGTCCGTACTACCCACGCCGACCGGATACGATCTTCAAGCGATCCGTTCGCGGCATGCTGCCGTACAAGAAGCCGCGTGGCCGCGAGGCGCTCGACAGCGTTCGCGTCTACGTCGGCAATCCCTACGAGAACGACGACGACCGCGAGGCCGAGATCCTTCCGGACACGTCGCTGGATCGTCTCTCGAACATTCGCTTCGTCCACCTGGGCGAAGTCTCCGATCAACTCGGTGCTAACGTCACATGGTAACGAACACGAGTGGAAAGAAGAAGACGGCCGTCGCCCGCGCAACCGTCAACGAGGGCGAGGGTCGCGTACGAATCAACTCCAAGCCAGTCGAACTGATCGAGCCCGAGATGTCGCGGCTCAAGATGCTGGAACCGTTCCGCATCGCCGGCGAGGACCTGCGCAGCGAGATGGACATCGATGTTCGCGTCGAGGGTGGCGGGATCAGCGGACAGGCTGACGCCGTCCGCACCGCCATCGCTCGCGGGATCGTCCAGCACACGAACGACGCCGAACTCCGCGACGCGTACATGGAGTTCGACCGGTCGCTGCTGGTCAACGACGTTCGACAGTCCGAACCGAAAAAGTGGGGCGGCCCGGGCGCTCGGGCACGCTACCAGAAATCGTACCGCTAAGGTGATGCAGGTATGATGGTACCGGTTCGGTGTTTCACCTGTGGCACTGTCGTCGGCGAACACTGGGAAGAGTTCGACGAGCGGGCCAACGAGGGCGACGAGGACCCACAGAAGGTTCTCGACGAACTCGGTGTCGACCGTTACTGCTGCCGACGCATGCTCGTTTCCCACACCGACCTCGTCGACGTCGTCTCTCCGTATCAGTAACATGCAAGGGCAACATCACAACCGCTACGAGAAAGCACGCATTCTCGGCGCACGAGCGCTGCAGGTGTCGTACGGCGCACCAGTGCTGATCGAGACGGACCAGACCCAACCGATTCTGATCGCTGCCGAAGAGTACGACGCTGGGGTACTACCGTTTACCGTCAACCGAGAGAAAAACTAAGATGACGCTTATTACCGACGTTCGACTCAGACGAATCCTCGACTCGCGCGGGAACCCGACGGTCGAGGCCGACGTAGTAACGGAAAGTGGTGGGTTCGGTCGTGCAGCAGCACCGAGCGGTGCGAGCACGGGCGAGTTCGAGGCAATCGAACTACCGCCAACGGAAGCGATCGCTGCGGCCCGCGAACACGCCGTTCCGCGGCTGGTCGGCGAGGCCTACGCTGGCAATCAGCGCGAAGTCGACGCAATCTTGCGCGGCGCCGACGGTACCGACGACTTCTCGAAGATCGGTGCAAACAGCGCGGTCGCCATCTCGATGGCCGCCGCGAAAGCCGGCGCCGACGTGCTCGGCGCGCCGTTGTTCCAGCACCTCGGTGGTACCTTCCGCGGCGAGAACTTCCCGATCCCGCTCGGAAACGTCGTTGGCGGTGGCGAACACGCCGCCGATGCGACGGACATTCAGGAGTTCCTCTCGGCGCCCGTCGGTGCCCCGAGCATCGAAGACGCCGTCTTCGCAAACGCAGCGGTTCACGGCGCTGTCGCCGACCTGCTCGAGGAACGTGGTATTCCAAGCGGGAAGGGCGACGAGGGCGCGTGGGCACCATCCATCGACGACGAACCGGCCTTCGAGATCGTCGACGAGGCGGTTTCGATCGTCGAGGACGAGGTCGGCTTCGAGATCCAGTTCGGACTCGACGTCGCGGCGGCCGAGATGTACGACAGCGACTCCGAAACCTACGAGTACGAGTCCGCCGGCATCAGCCGCGACACCGACGAGCAGATCGCACACATCGCCGAACTCGTCAGGGAATACGATCTCGCCTACGTCGAGGACCCGCTCGACGAGAACGACTACGACGCCTTCGCTGATCTGACCGACGAAGTCGGTGATCAGACGCTGGTCTGTGGTGACGACCTGTTCGTCACGAACACGGATCGGCTGACCGAAGGAATCGACCGCGGCGCGGCAAACAGCATTCTGATCAAGCCGAATCAGATCGGAACGCTGACCGATGCCTTCGACGCGATCGAACTCGCAACCGAGCACGGGTACGAATCGGTCGTCTCCCACCGCTCGGGCGAAACCGAAGACACGACGATCGCACACCTCGCCGTCGCAACCGACGCACCCTTCATCAAGACGGGTGCAGTCGGCGGTGAGCGAACTGCAAAGCTCAACGAGCTCGTACGAATCGCAGACGACGCGACATGACAGAAAACGACGCAACCCAGGAAGGGCTCGACGCCGCCGAGGAGGAAATCGAGGAGGAGCCGGCCGAAGGGGCCGGTCCCGCCGCGGACCCCGACGAAGACGTCGAGCCAGTTGACGAACAGCCCGCCGACGCAGAGGCCCCAGAGGCCGACGCCGACGCCGAACCAGCAACCGAGGACGACGCCGGTCCGACCCTCGACGACGACGTGATGTCGGACGAGGAGGCCGACCTGCTCATCCCCGTCGAGGACTATCTCGGCGCCGGTGTCCACATCGGGACCCAGCAAAAGACCAAGGACATGGAGCGGTTCATCCACCGCGTCCGGACCGACGGTCTCTACGTGCTGGACGTCTCGAAGACCGACGGCCGCATCCGTACGGCCGCGGACTTCCTCGCGAACTACAGTCCGGAACAGATTCTGGTCACCTCGAGCCGTCAGTACGGCCGCTTCCCGGCGGAGAAGTTCGCCGAGGCCGTCGGCGCTCGCGCTCGAACCGGCCGATTCATCCCGGGAACGCTGACGAACCCGAAGTACGACGGCTACATCGAGCCGGACGTACTCGTCGTCACTGACCCGATCGGCGACGCCCAGGCCGTCAAAGAGGCCATCACGGTGGGTATCCCGGTCATCGCAATGTGTGACTCGAACAACCAGGTCAGCAACGTCGACCTCGTCGTTCCGACGAACAACAAGGGTCGCAAGGCCCTCTCGGTCGTCTACTGGCTGCTCGCCAACGAGGTCCTCGACCGCCGCGGTGCGGAGCCATCGTACTCCCTCGAGGACTTCGAAGGCGGCGTGTAACGACGTTCGATTTCGCACTGTTCGTTTTCCGGTATCGCCGCACCCGTGAGTGGCTACTGTTCGGTATCGCTGTCGTTGCGGCTGCTGTGTCGTTCACCGGTGTGCTGGTATTGTGGTTGCTGTGTCGTTCGCCGAAGTTGCACACGCTGAAAGTCGCCGGCACGGTGTCGGGCGGTGAGACAGGGCACGACGAGCACGAGAGCCGAACGCGGCGATCGCCGAATCACGATCGAGAGAGCGAAGGAATTACAGTGTGGCGGCCGATATCACCGGTATGGTCGATCTACTGTTCGATTTCGAGGAAGGGAAACTACCGCCGGCGGTACTCATCGCGACGGGGATTCTGATCGCCCTCTTCGCGATCGGCATTCCGATTCGGCTGGCTCTCGGACTATTCTAGCGTTTTTCTGCACTCTCTGCCTGTTCGAGCAGTGGCATCTCGTCACGACGAGACTGTTTCGAGAAGTTCGGTGACGAGTTCTGTCGCGTCGACGGCAGTCCGTCCGAAGACGAACGTCGTCGGCTCGATTCCGAACGCGCCACGGTGGTACGCGACCCGCGGAACGCTCCCACGTTCGCCGAATCGAGCACGGAGGTGCTCGTCGCGGTCCTCGTAGTCGGCGTCGAACTCGAGTGGGTCGATACCGATCGAGCGGGCCGCATCGAGCACGGCGTCATCCGTGACGATATTCGTCGCACCGCTGATCTCGGAATCGATCGCATTGGCGGCGAGGATGGCCGTCGCGACGTGTTTCGACGCGCCGAACTCGGGGTTTGCGGGAATTTCGATTCGCCCGCTCATCGCGTAGATTCGCCCGGGAATCGCGGCGACGTCGGTCTCGTCGCGGGCATCGGGGAGGCTCATTCCGACGTTCGTGCCGACGTTTGGAACGTGGTCGACCATTCCGGGTGCTGACGCGAGCGTCCGTGCGGCCGTCCGGACGTTCGTCAGGACATCGCGCTCGGCTCGCACGTCGGAATCGAGCCCACGGACGCAGAGATCACAGCCTAATCCCCTGAGTTCGGGCATCTCTTCCTCGTGGAGTTCACAGATCGGGCCCCGATCTTCGAGGCTGCGGACGAGCGAGAGGAGTTCGGCCAGCGCCTCGTAGCCGTCCATTCCGTCACTCGCGAGTCCGTCGGCGATGCGTTCGACCGTGGCGACCGTCTCGGGGTCGTCACGAAAGCGGTCGTCGCCGCCGCTCTCGCCGCTTACGTACTTGCTGACCGCAGCTTGAGTGACGCCGAGATTGGCGGCGATTTCCTTTTGAGTCATGCCGCGCTCGGCGAGTCGCGTCGCGAGCATCGCTCGGACCGTCGGCAGAAAGCGGTCGACGACGAGTTCGCTCGGCAAGACGAGAGACATACGACCGGATTCGCTCGTCACTGGCTTAAATTCGGCTACAACGGCGAGCGCCTCGGTCCAAACCATAAGCCAATAATACAAGCTAGTTATTCCTTCGAGCGTGAACCGACGAACGTATTTGACGACACTCGCAGGTGGAGCCGCGATCGGTGCTGGCTGTCTCGACGGCGGCTCATCGACCAACACAGCAAACGGAGCGAACACGGTTGCCGGCTGGTCGAACGGGACGATCGAGTTCGGCCTGCCTCCCTTTCAGGACCAAGAGGAACTCGACCGCCAGTACGAGGGGCTGCTGGCGTGGCTTGACGATGGGTTCGACGACGTGGCCGTCGAGGGCACGTTGACGACGAGTTACAGTAGCGTCATCGAGAGCGTCGTCAACGGCCACACCGAACTCGCGAACCTCTCACCGCTGATCTACGTGATGGCCGCCGACGAGGGAGTCACGCCGCTCGCGGTGAACGAACTCCACGGCGAGCCGTCGTACAACGCCTACGTCTCGACGAAAGCGGACAGCGACATCGAGACGCTCGCCGACCTCGAGGGTAAGACCGTCGCGATGGTCGATCCGCTGAGCACGAGCGGCGGGCTCTTTCCGATGCACATGCTCACCGAGGCCGGCCTCGACGTCGGCGACGTGGAAACGGACGCGTCGGATCTCGACATCGAATGGTCGTTTGGTCACGACATCGCTGTCGGCGCGCTCGCGGACGGCCACGTCGACGCAGCGGCCTACGCCGACTTCGAGCACCCGGCTGACGACGAGGAGATCGTCGTGGTCGAAGAGAGCGCGCCGATCCCGCTCGCGGCGGCGGTGACGATGCCGGAGACTCCTGACGACGTCGTCAGCGAGCTTCGGGACCGCCTGCTCGAGACGCCGGAGTCGGCGCTCGACGAGCACATCGTCTCCGGGTTCGCCGAGTACGATCCCGACGACTACGACCTCGTGCGCGAGGTCGCGGAGACGTTCGGTGTGTCGGTAAGTGATCTCGACGAGGCAGAAGGCTGACACTGGTTGCCGGAGTTCGTAAACACCGCATCGGACGTTATTGCGTTGCACGCCGCTCTGCGTCGAGCAGATCCCGGATCCGGTTCGCGACGAGTTCGACGCCGACGACGAGGACAAGGATCGCGACGATCGCGGCCATCACGCGCGTGTAGTTTCTTGCATTAAAGGCCATGATCAGCGGATAGCCGATGCCCCCGGCGCCGACGATGCCGAGCACCGAACTCTTGCGGGCGTTCAACTCGAGGTAAAACAGCGTCCAGGCGACGTAGGCCGTCGACACCTGCGGGAGCCGCGCGGCCGAGGTGGTCGCGAGCAGTCCGGCACCGCTGGAGGCGACGGCCTCGACGGGACGGGGATCGATCTCCTCCATCTCGTCGGCGAACAGCCGGCCGAGATCGCCGACGGTCCCCATCGCGATGGCAAGCGCGCCGGCGACCGGTCCGAGGCCGGCGAGGATGACGAACAGGAGCGCGTACACCATGCTCGGCACGGCGCGAACGCCGCCGAGAAACAGACGGGTCGGCGAGTGAACGTACCGCGGGGTGACGTTGCTCGCCGCGAGGAGCCCGAAGCAGGCGGCAAGCGGGAGTCCGATCGCGGTTCCGACCGTCGCGATGGCGAGCGTCTCGAGGATCGCCGGCCCGAGCGTCGGCGCGTCGCTCTGTAACTGCGCCCAGAGCTGTCTCGGTGCGAGCATCTCCTGGATCAGGACGGTCCACAGGTTGTCCCGGTGTGCGTAGAGATACGCGAGGTCGAAGCCGAGCCACCGTGCGGTCGCCAGGACGAGCAGGATCGTCCCCGCGACGACGCCCCCCCGAATTGCGGTTCGCCGACGCCAGCGTCGTTGGACGCGATCGAATTCCGCAGCGGCCGAGATCCCGTCCCGATCACGCCCGGACATCGTACACCTCTCCGATTCGGTCCGGGTCGACTTCGGTCGCCGGCGCGTCGAGCGTGAGCCGTCCGTCCGCGAGCCCGAGGTACCGATCTGCGACCTCGGCGGCGAGTCGCGGCTGGTGGAGGCTGACGAGGCCGATGATGTTCTCCTCGCGCACGACGGCGGCGAGTCGGTTGAGGACCGATCGCGCGGTCGCCGGATCGAGCGACGCCACCGGCTCGTCGGCGAGGATGACCTGCGGTTCCTGATGCAGCGCGCGAGCGATGCCGACGCGCTGGCGCTCGCCGCCCGAGAGATAACCCACTCGACGCTCGGCGTAACCGTCGAGATCGACCGCGTGCAAGCGCTCGATCGCCGCTCGTTTCTCCGCCGGTTCGTGCCAGCCTAACAGCTCCCGCCAGCCCGGCTCGCGGCCGAGTCCGCCGTCGAGGACGTTTTCGAGGGCGGATTTTCCGTCGAGTAACGCTCCCTCCTGAAAGACGAGTGCAACGTCCGTTTCGGCGGTCGGATCGCCGTCGAGGCGAACGCGCCCCGAATCCGGCGATTCGAGCCCGTTCAAACAGCGCAAAAGCGTCGTCTTGCCGGCCCCGGAACGGCCGACGAGGACGGCGAGCTCTCCCGCCTCGAGTTCGAAGGAGACGTCGTCGACTGCAACGGTTCCCTCGTAGCGGCACTCGAGGCCGGAGACGGTGAGCATACGGTCAGTTAGGCGTCGTCGTTGGATTCAGTTTCGTTTTCCGCTTCGCCGTCGTCGCTCCCATCGTCTTCGTCCTCGTCGTCCCCTTCCGCCTCGTCGAGCGTGTCGATGTCGACACCCATCTGGTCGGCGATGTCCCGGACCTGGTCGTACAGGTCGGCTTCGAACTCGCCGTACTCGTCGACGCGGTGGTCCTCGAGCGCATCCTTGGGCGTCGCGATGAGACGGTCTGCGAGTTCCTCGCGAACCTCCTCGGGCGTCTCCGGTTTGGCGACGATGACGTCGAACGGGATCGGCGGGCTCTCAGTCACCTTGACGATTTCGTCGGTGTCCGGATGCTCGAAGTCGCCGTAGGCTGCCGCGTCGACGTGGCCTTCCTCCAGAACGCGAAGCGCCGCGTCGTGGCTGCCGGCCCACTCGATGTCGAAGTCGTCCGGTTCGGTCTCGAGGTCGCCCGCGTGAAGGCCCGCCTCGTTGAGCGTGTAGCGGGGGAACATCCCGCCGCTCGCCGACATCGGATCGACCATCGCGATCGTCTTCCCTTCGAGGTCCTCGACGTCCTCGATGTCGGTTTCGGCTCTGGTCGCGATGTACGTGTGGTAGGAATCGGAGCCGTGCGACCAGTTGATCGCGAGCGGGTGGACGTCGTCTTCCTGTGCGAGCACGAAGATGAACGGTGAGAGGTTCGCGAGTTCGGTGTGGCCGTTGACGACGCTTTCGACGACGCCGCTGTAGTCGGTCGTCGGCACGCCCTCGACGGTGTCGACGCCGTCGAAGCCGTCCTCGAGCCACTCGAAGGTGCCGGCGTACTGCGTTTCGAGGTCTTCTGCGTCCTGGAACGGCGGCAGGCCGAACTCGATGTCTCCGTCGGCCCACGCGCCGACGGGATGGTCGTCCTCATCGATATCCGAGCCGCCGATCGTGTCGAGACACCCAGCACTGCCGATTGCGAGTCCACCGGCAACTGCACCGAGATACGTTCTGCGATCCATAGACCCGCTCGGGACCACCCAGGGATAACACTCACGAATACGTTCGGCGACCGTTCGATAATGACGCGATCGACCGCTCCGAGAAGATAGCTATTAACCCTCGTCGTCCAAACGGCCAGGCATGACACGATCGAGCGCTCCCGGGAAGGTCTACCTGTTCGGGGAGCACGCGGTGGTCTACGGCGAGCCCGCCGTTCCGTGTGCGATCGAGGTACGGGCACGCGTCGACGTCGATCAGCGAACGGACGGCAAACTGCGCGTCCACGCGGAGGATCTCAGTCTGGACGGGTTTACGGTCGAGTACGGCGAGACGGCGAACGCCCAACCGGACGTCGACGTCTCGGAATCGCTGGTGACGGCGGCGACGCAGTACGTCGACAGTGCAATCGAGCAGGTTCGAGACGTGACCGGCGAGGACGAGGTCGGCTTCGACGTGACGATCGAGAGCGACATTCCGTTGGGGGCAGGCCTCGGCTCGTCTGCAGCGGTCGTCGTCGCCGCGATCGACGCCGGAACCCGCGAACTCGGGACCACGCTCACGCCCGAGGAGCTCGCCGAGCGAGCCTACCGTACCGAACACGCGGTTCAGGAGGGCCAGGCCTCCCGCGCTGATACGTTCTGTTCGGCGACGGGCGGTGCAGTCCGCGTCGAGGGTGACGACTGTCGGTCCATCGAGGCACCCGATCTGCCGATCGTGATCGGCTTCGACGGCGGCGCAGGCGACACGGGAAAGCTCGTCGCGGGGGTTCGGGAACTCCGTGAGGAGTACGAGTTCGCGGCCGACACGGTCGAAGCCATCGGCGATATCGTCAGAAACGGCGAGGAGGCTCTCGCCGCCGGCGACCTCGACGAAGTGGGTCGGCTGATGAACTTCAATCACGGCCTGCTGTCGGCGCTCGGCGTCTCCTCGCGCTCGCTCGAGACGATGGTCTGGTCGGCGAGAGATGCCGGGGCCACCGGCGCGAAGCTGACGGGTGCCGGCGGCGGCGGCTGCATCGTCGCGCTCGATCCGACGCCCGAGACCGAAACCGCGCTGTCGTTCACGCCGGGCTGTGAGGATGCCTTCCGCGCCGAACTCGCGGAGACGGGGGTGAAACGGCTCGAATGATCGTCCTGAAACTCGGTGGAAGCGTCATTACCGACAAGGACCGGCCCGAAACGCTCGACGGTCCCGCGCTCGCGGCGGCGGCCGACGCCATCGCCAGCGCGCTCGAGGACGAGCGCCTCGACGAACTCGTCATCGTCCACGGCGGCGGGAGCTTCGGCCACCACAACGCGAGCGAGCACGGGGTGACGACGACCGAGGGAACGCACGATCCGGCCGCCGTCCACGCCATCCACGGCGCGATGACGACCCTGAACGAGTTCGTCCTGAGCCGACTCGTCGAGCGAGACGTGTCCGCGGTTCCGGTCCACCCGTTTTCGACCGCCAGCCGCGACGAAGACGGCCAACTCACCCTCCCGACCGAGCAGCTCGAGACGATGGTCGCAGACGGGTTCGTCCCCGTCCTCCACGGCGACCTCGTCGCCCACGCCGGCGAGGGCGCGACGGTCGTCAGCGGCGACGAACTCGTCGCCGAACTCGCGCGCGATCTCGATGCGGATCGAATCGGTCTCTGCTCGACGGTTCCCGGCGTGCTCGATGACGATGAGATGGTCATCGACGAGATTTCCGCCTACGAGGACGTCGCCGACGTGTTAGGCGACAGCGAGTCGACCGACGTGACCGGTGGGATGGCCGCGAAGGTCCAGGCACTGCTCGATCTCGAGGCTGAAGCGACGATCTTCGGGCTCGACGATTTAGGGGCGTTCCTCGCGGGCGAACAGCCGGGGACAACGGTCGAGTAGACCGCTCCGTCTGAGCCTCGAACGCTCGAAGATCACCCGACGACCTACGACTGGAAGAGTCCAAGAACGAGCTTCGATTCGGCTTTCCGAAGGTGTTCTGCAGCCGTCGAGGTGGCACAGTCCAACTCGCGAGCGATATCGTCACTCGTCGCTTCCCGCGGACGATCGTAATAACCGAGTTCGATAGCGGTCTCTACTGCAGCACGTTGTCGCGGAGAGAGTCGGTCAATGACGTGCTCCGTCGTGACTTTCGTCCCGCCGACCGATTCGATTTCGACGCGAGTATCCGCCGGAACGCGATCGACTGCAGCCTGGATATCGGCGTCTCGACCCACGATCGTGAACGTGTAGGTTCCGTCCGCGTTCCACTCGGCCGGCGGAATCGTCATCAGACTCCCGCGTTTGAAATTCTCCCAGAGATCTCGAGCGTCAGCAGTACCGACACCGGCAACGAAACAGTAGCACTCCCCTGTCGCAACCGGAAGGACATCGTACTCCTCGACAGCGGGATCGTCCCGGAGCAGCGATTCGAACCGCTCGACGCTGCCGCGAACGCGGAGCAAAAACGCGGCCGGCGGTGCTGCAACGTTCCAGTTGACAACCTCGACGCGAGCGATCTGTTCGTCGCTCGTCGCGCGCTCGAACGCTGCTGGGAGCTCGAGATCACCCGGATAGATGGTGACACGAACGCGTTTCATGGTACTACATGCGAACGGAGCAACAAGAACTTCTGTGACAGCGAGCCGATCTCGGGCCGGTTACGCCGGCATATAAATACAGCAGAAATATGCGGTAGTACTGATTCCCGTTTGCAGTCGTTCTCTCCGTCTGTGAGCCGACGTACCGAAAGAGACGGTCGCGGGAGTACCGAACGCACAACATCACACGTAACGAGATCACGACACTCGATAGACCCAGACATGTTGCTCGTCCTCGGCAGTATCGGGGTTTCGGTCATCGTGATCCCCGTAACTCTGCTGTATCTCTTCGTGAGTCGCGGATTTTCCGCAACTGGAAGCGCCGAACTCCACAGTATTGGACTCGTTGCGATGTTGCCCGGACTGTTGATGGGTGGGACAGCACTGTGGCTTGCCGCACGTGGTTGACCAGCAGCAAAGATGACATCGTGGTCGATTGATCCCCTCGTTGCCACCGCGTCACGGTGGTCCAGCACCACGGTGAAAATGGATGAATCGGCGTCTCGAGAGCCGATCAGTCGAACAGCACGCGCTCCAGGATCGGTCGCAGGAACGACCCGCGGCGAGTCTTCTTGGAGTGGACGAGCAAGACGGGCTGTTCGATCGCCGCGGCGAGGCGGTCGGATCGCTGCTCAACGACCAGATCCGGCAGCCGGCGGTGAGTCACCGTGCTCAGCATAACGATGTCGGACGACTCGAGTTCACGTGAGAGATCCTCGACCGTGTCGTCCGTCGGTACGACGACGGACTCGACGGGGACGGTACAGAGCTCGTCGAGTTCGTCGTGATACCCCTCGATGGTCTCGATTAACTCGTCGGGTGCGTCCTCCGAGACCGCAAAGAGGAAGCGAACGCGAGCGCCGAGCACGTCGGCCATCGCGTCCGCGAGTTCGACTTTGAGCGGGTCGTTGAACGGGCTCTGGTCGGTGACGACCGCAATCTCGTTGACGTCGACGCGCTGTTCGTGCTGGACGAAGACGACGTCACAGGGCGCGTGCTCCATAATCCAGTCGGTGTCGCGGCCGAACAGGGTCCCGAGACGACTGGTCGCCTCCTGTCGAGCGAGGACGAGGTCTGCGCCGGTCCGTTCGGCGAAGTTGACGACCGCGTGACGCGTGTCGTGGCTGACGATCTCGCCGACCTCGACGGGAACCTCGAGATAGCGGACGAGTTCGTCCGTCCGCTCTTCGAACTCGACGTCGGCCGCGGAGAGCTCGGCGGCGGCGGTGTCGAGTGGCACCTGATCGGGCACCTCGTCGAATCGGACGACCCGAATGTGTCCGCCTCGGCGCTGGACGATCGGCGCGGCCATCTGGATCAAGGCGTCTTCCTGCTCGCGGGTGACGTCCTGACGGATCGGAATGAGAACCTCGAACCGATCCTCGCGGTCGAGTTGTTCCTCCGTATCGCGGACGAACTGCCGTCCGGCCTCGCGGCGGGCGAGACCTTTGGCGACCCCCTCGCGCTCGATGCGGTCTTGGGCGTACAGTTTGAACCAGACGAAGCCGAGGATCACGATGGCGATCGAGCCGATGATCTCCTGGGCGTCCATCTGCGTGATGATGAAGATTCCCGAGACGATCCCGAACAGTTGCACCCAGGGGTAGCCCGGCGTGTCGAAGTCGGGGTCGTACCACTCGAGGTCGCGTTCTCGGAAGGCGATCAGCGCGCCACAGACGAGGATGTAGACGAGGATCTGGAACGCGCCGGCCATCTTCGCGATCTCGTCGACGTCCTGGGTCGCGACGATGAAGATGATGATCGCACCGGTAGTGAGGATCGCGACGAACGGCGTGTTGAATCGCGGGTGGATGTACTCGAATTTCTCTAAGAAGAGCTTATCGCGACTGAGCGCGAGCGGGTACCGGGACGCGGTCAGAATACCCGCATTGGCGGTACTGACCAGCGCCAGCAGCGCCGCGAGGATAATCGTCGCGACGGCAAGAAAGCCAACCGGGACGTCGCCGAGCCCGGGCATCACCATCGTGATGCCCCCGAAGAGCATGTCGGTCGCGTCGGCCATCGGCTCGTTCGAGTCGGCGAGCGCGTCGCCCTCCATTACCCCGACGAGTACGAACACGAGCAACGCGTAGAGAAAGCTCGTCGCGATCAGCGAGCCGAGCAGTCCGAGCGGCAGGTTTCGTCCGGGGTTTTCGATCTCTTCGGCGACAGCGGCGACCTTCGTCACGCCGGCGTACGAGACCAACACGAGCGCCGTCGCGGTGAGAATTCCGTCGATTCCCTCGTCGAAGAAGCCGTCGAAGTTCGCGCCCTCGACCTGTACGATCGAGCCAACGACGAATCCGGAGAGGATCACCAGCATGATGATGACCATGATCAACTGGAGCCCGCCGGTCTGTTTGACGCCGACGAGGTTGACCGCGATGAGAACGAGTGCGAACGTGATTCCGAGTGCCCGAACGCCCGGAATCGGAAGCGCCGCACCGAGTCCGGGAATCATGAGCTCCCAGGTTGGAAGTTGATAGATGAAATTGATGTAGAACATGCCGCCGTAGAGCGCCAGCGACCCTTTCAGCATGAGCATCAGCCAGGTCCCGAGTCCGGCGATCGTTCCGAACGAGGGGCCGAGTCCTCGTTCAATGAACACGTAGTCACCGCCGGCCTCCGGCATCGCCGTTCCGAGCTCGGCGATACTCAGTGCCGCCGGGACCACGAGAATCGCGGCGATCACGAACGCGACGATCACGGCTGGCCCGGCTTCGGCCATCGCGATCCCCGGTAAGATGAAGATGCCGCTCCCGATCATTGCCCCCATACTGATCGCAATAACGGCAAACAGCCCGAGGTCACGCTCGAGATCCTTCGTCATTGCCCGTCGTTTTCGAACGGAAGTTTAGAAAGCTTCGCATTTCGAATTTGGCCGTGATTTTACTCGGCAATAAACGGATATATTGAGTCTAATCGAGAGTATTTTCCCACAACTGATTTATTCTCTACCGAACGGCCGAGATCAAATTATGGCTGCGATGGTTCGACGACCGGCCGGCGCGCAACCCACTGTGTTTTTAACACCTGGGCGTGTAGGTGGCGCTAGCGAAACCCGCGGGCAAGTGCGCTCGGGCCCATTCGTGGGCGACAGAGCCGGATTCCGGCCGAGTGCATAGCGGGATCGACGTGGCCGACGTGCTGTAAGACGCCGGGGCCGCACAATCGGGAGTCCGCGGACCGTTTCGATGAGAGTCCACCACGCGGCTTTCAGTGCTACGACCAATGGAAATAGAAATTGCAACAATCGGCGGCTACGAAGAAGTCGGACGGCAGATGACTGCTGTCCGCGCCGGTAACGACGTCGTCATCTTCGACATGGGGCTGAACCTCTCGCAGGTTCTTATCCACGACAACGTCGAAACCGAGCGGATGCACAGCTTGGATCTAATCGACATGGGCGCGATCCCCGACGATCGCATCATGTCCGACCTCGAGGGCGACGTACAGGCGATCGTCCCGACCCACGGTCACCTGGACCACATCGGTGCCATCTCGAAACTCGCGCACCGATACAACGCGCCGATCGTCGCGACGCCGTTTACGATCGAACTCGTCAAACAGCAGATCGAGGGCGAACAGAAGTTCGGCGTCGAGAACGACCTGATCAAGATGGACGCCGGCGAGACGATGTCGATCGGCGACTCCGGCAACGTCGATCTCGAGTTCGTCAACGTCACCCACTCGATCATCGACGCGATCAACCCGGTGCTTCACACGCCCGAGGGCGCAATCGTCTACGGGCTGGACAAACGGATGGACCACACGCCCGTCATCGGCGATCCGATCGACATGAAGCGCTTCCGCGAGATCGGTCGCGAAGGCGAGGGTGTCCTCTGTTACATCGAGGACTGTACCAACGCGAACAAGAAGGGGCGCACACCATCCGAAAACGTCGCTCGCGAGCACCTGCGCGACGTTCTCTACAGCATGGAGGACTACGACGGCGGGATCGTCGCGACGACGTTCTCGAGTCACATCGCCCGCGTGAAGAGCCTCGTCGAGTTCGCCGACGACATCGGCCGACAGCCGGTCTTGCTCGGGCGTTCGATGGAGAAGTACTCGGGCACCGCAGAACGACTCGACTTCATCGACTTCCCGACGGACCTCGGCATGTTCGGCCACCGAAAGTCCGTCGACCGCACGTTCAAGCGGATCATGAACGAAGGCAAGGAGGACTTCCTCCCCGTCGTCACCGGCCACCAGGGCGAGCCACGCGCGATGCTCACTCGGATGGCTCGCGGCGAGACGCCGTACGAACTGGACGACGGCGACAAGGTCGTCTTCTCCGCTCGCGTCATCCCGGAGCCGACCAACGAAGGCCAGCGCTACCAGGCCGAGAAACTGCTCGGCATGCAGGGTGCGCGCATCTACGACGACATCCACGTCTCCGGCCACATGAACCAGGAGGGCCACTACAAGATGCTCGATGCGCTCCAGCCACAGAACATCATCCCAGCCCACCAGGACCTCAAGGGTCTGTCGGGCTACGTCAACCTCTGTGAGAGCGAAGGCTACCAGATGGGGCGGGACCTGCACGTCTCGCGCAACGGGAACCTCATCCAGCTTGTCGACTGATATGACGAGTCCCAAGGCACGGGAAGAGGCGGTGCTCGAGGCGGTCCGAAAGCGCCGCGAGCGGGTCAACGAGGCGATCCCCGAGGAACTGCCGATCGAACAACCCGAGCGGCTCTACGAGGCCTCACGGTACCTGCTCGACGCGGGCGGCAAGCGGCTCCGTCCAACCGTCCTGCTCGCGACCGGCGAGGCGCTCGCGGACGTCGAACCGCTTACTGTCGACTATCGGTCGTTTCCCGCCCTGACCGGAGAGTCGATAGACCTCATGAACGCCGCCGTCAGCGTCGAAGTCATCCAGTCGTTCACCCTGATTCACGACGACATCATGGACGACGACGACCTCCGGCGCGGCGTTCCGGCAGTCCACAAGGAGTACGACCTCGAGACGGCGATCCTCGCGGGTGATACCCTCTACTCGAAAGCGTTCGAGATCATGCTCGAGACGGGTGCAGAACCCGCCCGAGCCGTCGACGCGCTCGACGTCCTCGCGACGACCTGCACGAAGATTTGTGAAGGCCAGTCCCTCGACGTCACCTTCGAGGAGCGAGACAACGTCACTCCCGAGGAGTACCTCGAGATGGTCGAACAGAAAACGGCCGTCCTGTACGCCGCGTCGGCCTGTCTCCCGGCCATCCTGCAGGGTGCCGACCAGGAGACGATCGACGCGCTCTACGGCTACGGACTGGACATCGGCCGCGCGTTCCAGATCCGAGACGACGTGCTCGATCTAACCGTTCCGAGCGAAAAACTCGGCAAACAGCGGGGCAGCGACCTCGTCGAGAACAAACAGACGCTGATCACCGTCCACGCCCGCGAACAGGGTGTCGATATTGAGGGGCTGGTCGATACGAACGACGTCGACGCGGTCACCGAGAGCGAAATCGACGACGCAGTCGCCCAGCTCGAGGACGCCGGCTCGATCAGCTACGCGAACGAGATGGCTCGTGATCTGGTCGAACAGGGGAAAGGCCGGCTCGAGGTGCTGCCGGATAACGAGGCTCGAGAGCTGTTGCTCGAACTCGCGGATTACCTGATCGAACGCGGCTACTGAGCACTCATACGGATTTCTGTAACGATTTACCGGTGCGACCACAGGGCGGGTCGTGGTCGCGTCGGTAATGACTTACAGCAGTCCGTATCAAGCGGTGCGGTGACTGTCTCGGAATCGATTCCGAGGTCGGCTCAGTGAGAGCCGGTATGTAGTCTGTTCACTGAGCGGAACCCGTCCTGTCTGTGAGCCGGGGTATGCACACCGCTCCTTCGCTTATTCGAGAAGCGATTCTGGATCCTTCTCGTACAGTTCACACATCGTCACTTCCGCACTCGTGAACTCCACAGCGACGGGTGTAGTCGTTACCTCGTACCAGTTCGCCGCCAACTCCGTCGTGCTCGTTTCGGGGATAGTCCGCTGTGACTAGCAAGAAACGATCGAGGACCGTGTTTCGAACCGTTCGTTCGTCGTTCCAATTCTCTTGACTGGAGTCATACCCACCTGGGCCTGGTCTAACAAGTGACCCGTGCATGCAGCGGCTATTATATGTGATGGGAGAAGAGTAGGGAACATGTTCGTATCCGATCCCGACGAATGGGAACGTGCTATACACATTTGTCTCGCAGAACTGTCTATCGTTCCATGCAAAAGACCGTGACAAGCCACCGAACTGGGGATGGAGAATCTGCATCGATGCAGGTAGTGTCAGCGGTCGCTGCACTGTGCGATACTACTCCTGCAGAACTCCCGGTCCTCTACGAGGCGATAGACCCGGATGCGCTTGATGCGCTTATAGAGCGAGGTGACGACGTGCAGATTCAATTCGAATATAACGGGTTCGATATCGAAGTGACGTCGGATACGATCTACGTGAACGATAGTACCCACTGCACGTCACGACACTCCTGATCGCACGACTGGAGTGCGTTGGGCGAACAGCGTGAGCGAGAACTCGGAGAGTACGATCAGGAGTGCCTTACTTACGATTGTTTAGCCAAAGATAGAAAGGCTAATAGTGTGAGCATTGCCGCTGCTCCTGGGACAGTTTTGCCTCCGCTTTTGGGCCAGTGTTTCATACTATTTCTACGGCGTCAAGCGATTGTAGGTCCTCGACAAAATCTGAGGCGAATGGCCCTGAAAATCAGACGAGCGTGGGCAACGCGTCGATCTGTACCAGGGCCATCAACAGATTGGTACCGAAGCCACATAATAGACAGGTGGTCAGTCAGCAACCCCTTGAAATCGGGCCTGAAATTCGTGTTACATAGTAGTCACGATCGGTGGAGCCGATCACGCCGGTCGAAATCACCGCAAGAACCGAAACGAGTTGTCATTCTATAGAAACAAGGGCAGAACCCCTCACCGACGTCGCTTGGCGATGTTCTCTTCGGAGGTGTCCGCGGTCACAACCTCATACAACAGCGCCCGTTCGTTGTCGTCGCCGGGTCGGAGGATCCGACCGAGGCGCTGGGTGAACTCGCGTTCGCTTCCGCTTCCCGAGAGGACGACCGCTACGTTCGCGTCGGGGACGTCGACCCCCTCGTCGAGCACGTTCGAGGTCGCGATCCTGGTGTACGTGCCCTCGCGAAAGCGCTCTAAGATCTCTCGACGCTCGGCGGCGCCCGTCTGGTGGGTAATCGACGGGATCAAAAACCGCTCGCTGACGTCGTATGCGAGGTCGTTGTGGGCGGTAAAGACGATCGTTCGTTCGTCGCGATGGTCGTCGAGGACGTCCGCGAGCGCCTCGAGTTTGGCCTCGCTGCCGTACATGATCTCGCGGGCGCGCTGGCGGGCGAGCAGGGCCTCGCGAGCCGCTGGGTCGTTTCCGGAGCGTTTGACGAGTTCCTGGTAGTCCGAGCCGCTTTGCATTCGGATGTTCGAGCTGGCGAGGTAGTCCGTGAACGTCTCCTGATTTCGCTCGTACGCCTCGCGTTCGTCCGGCGTGAGAGCTACTTCGAGTCGTTTGACGTCGTACGGCGCGAGGTGCTCGCCGGCTAGCTCGTCGGCGCCGATCCGATAGACGACCGGGCCGACCACGTCCTCGATGACCTCGTGTGCGCCGTCCGGCCGCTCGAACGTCGCGGTGAGTCCCAGTCGCGCCGGTGCAGCGAGCAGGCGGGCGATCTCGCGATACCCTTCCCCGCCGAGGTGGTGGACCTCGTCGAAGACGACGAATCCGAAGCGGTCGCCGACCGAGTCGGCTTTCAGGTACGCCGAGTCGTACGTCGAGACGGTGATGGGTTCGAGGCGCTGCTCGCCGCCACCGAAACGCCCGATCGGCGAGCCGAACTCGGCCTCGAGCTCGCGGTGCCACTGCTCTAGGAGGTCGATGGTCGGCACGACGACGAGCGTCGGAACGGCGAGGTGCTCGATCGTCTTCAGCGCAATGACGGTTTTCCCGCTGCCGGTCGGTAACTCGAGGACGCCCGCGGGGGCACAGTCGATCCCGGAAGTCTGTTGGATCGACGTTCCCGCCCAGCGGTCGGTCTCGAGCCATGCAGTCTGTGCCTCGTGCTGGTACTTCCGTAGCTCGTACGCCGACTGTATACCGGCCAGCGGGTCGGCGTCGAGCGCGAGAACGCAGTCGTCGATCGGCACATCGATGTCGGCGACGGCGCGACGAACCGCCGGATACTGGAACGCGGGGACGCGCCAGCCGTCGGTCCGCGGATCGGACGCCAGGGAGTCCACCGACGCTCGGATCGACTGGGCAGCGGATGGGATATCCGCGAGACCGTCGAGACGGATCGTGCCGTCCTCGTAGCGGAGTCGAAGCATCGTCTCGCCGTTCGAAGGCCGCGTCACGTCCGGTATTCGACGCGGACGAGACATATACTGTCGGGTTACCAGTGAGGGGGCGGTGAGGACCATCGCTCCGAACGGTGACAGCAGATGGCTACCTCAACCCTTTTATTACCGCTGTTCGTTGTCCCGAACATGAGCGAAGACGAGGGCACGAACTCGACAGCCCATGGTGTCCCGTCCGAAGGCGAACCGGACGACGGAGAGACGAACGACGGTGCGTCCGATGGGGCGGCGACCGACGAGGCGAACGCGGAATCGGCGTCGGATACCGAGGACGATGTCACAGCCGACTCGAACGAGGACGTACAGGACGTTCTCGATCGTGTGACCGAGTACGACGACGAACTCGCGACCAGGGTCAACTCCATCGTCGACGAGGCGACGAAGCTCTCGGCAACCGTCGACGACCAGCGCGCGGAGCTTTCTGACCTTTCAGAACGCGTCGAAGCCCAGGCCGAGACGATCGGGGACCTTCAGGACGAACTCGATGCGCGCGAGGAGGCACTCGCCGAGCGCGACGAGCAACTCGAGAGCTACGAAGAGCAGATCGAGGATCTACAGAGCCGGCTCAAGCGCAAACAGGCTGATTTCCAGAACTACAAGAAACGGGCGAAAAAGCGCCAGAAGCAGCTGAAAGACCGGGCGACGGAGGACCTCGTCGAGCGACTCGTCGGCGTTCGCGACAACCTCAAGCGTGCGCTCTCCGAGGAAAGCGGTGACGCCGACAGCCTTCGGGACGGCGTCGAGATGACGCTTCGAGAGTTCGACCGAATCCTCGAAGACGAGAACGTCTCGGAGGTTGATCCCGAGCCAGGGACCGAGGTCGATCCCCAGCGCCACGAGGTCATGATGAACGTCGACAGCGACCAGCCAGAGGGGACCGTTGCGGACGTCTATACGCCCGGTTACGAGATGGGCGAGAAAGTCATTCAGAACGCGCAAGTAACGGTTTCGAACGGCGAACTGGTGGCGAACGATTCGTCCGACAGCGACTCTCCTGACGGCCAGAGCGACGGCGCCGCCGAGCAGAAGACGGACGACGCCGAAACCGCCGACGAGCGAGTCGAAACGAGCGAATAACGGACCGAACGTGGCGTCGAATTCGGCAGAGATGCGTGATTGACCGAGTTGGCGAACTGACCTAACCCACCGATCGTGGCGAATTCGGTAGCCGTTGACCGTGTTCTGTCTCTCATTTGGACAACTATTTGCCATTTTAGATACATTCAGACTGGTCGCAGTACATCAGTACAGCACTTGACCGGAGTCGGTTAGCTGGCAAGCCGCCTCTTTGCGGTGTGGGTCACCGTTTCGAGTGTTTCGTCTTATCCGCCAAAAAACCACGTTTAGAGCTCCTCTAACTCGACACTCTCCATTTTTATTCTCCCGCTCGATAGAGCTAGTAACCTTTAAAACAAAGTGCGCACAATACCCTTCACAACAACAATGGCGAGTAACAAGATTCTCGGAATCGACCTCGGGACGACGAACAGTGCTTTCGCCGTCATGGAGGGTGGCGATCCAGAGATCATCGTCAACGCCGAAGGCGAACGGACGACGCCCTCGGTCGTTGCCTTCACCGACGACGATCGACTCGTCGGCAAACCGGCGAAAAATCAGGCGATCCAGAACCCCGAAAAGACGATCGCCTCGATCAAGCGCCACATCGGCGAGGACGACTACACCGTCGACATCGAGGGCGAGGAGTATACGCCCGAAGAGATCTCGGCGATGATCCTCCAGAAGATCAAACGCGACGCCGAGGAGTACCTCGGCGACGAGGTCGAGCGCGCCGTCATCACGGTTCCGGCGTACTTCTCCGACCGCCAGCGTCAGGCGACCAAAGACGCCGGCGAGATCGCCGGCTTCGAAGTCGAACGCATCATCAACGAGCCGACGGCGGCCTCGATGGCCTACGGGCTCGACGACGACTCCGACCAGACCGTCCTCGTCTACGACCTCGGTGGCGGCACGTTCGACGTTTCCATCCTCGATCTGGGTGGTGGCGTCTACGAGGTCGTCGCGACCAACGGTGACAACGACCTCGGTGGCGACGACTGGGACGAGGCGATCATCGACTGGCTCGCCGAGAGCTTCGAGGACGAACACGGTATCGATCTCCGCGAGGATCGACAGGCCCTCCAGCGGCTGAAAGACGCCGCCGAGGAGGCCAAGATCGAACTCAGCAGTCGAAAAGAGACCGAGATCAACCTGCCCTTTATCACAGCGACCGACGACGGCCCGATCCACCTAGAGGAGTCCATGACGCGGGCCAAGTTCGAGTCGCTCACGAGCGATCTGATCGATCGCACCGTCGAGCCAACCGAGCAGGCCCTCGCAGACGCCGACTACACGAAAGACGACATCGACGAGGTTCTGCTCGTCGGCGGCTCGACGCGGATGCCACAGGTCGCCGAGAAGGTCGAGGAACTGACCGGGAAGGAACCGCAGAAGAACGTCAACCCCGATGAAGCCGTCGCGCTGGGCGCGGCGATTCAGGGTGGCGTGCTGGGCGGCGAAGTCGACGACATCGTTCTGCTCGACGTCACGCCGCTCTCGCTCGGTATCGAGGTCAAGGGCGGCCTCTTCGAACGGCTCATCGAGAAGAACACGACGATCCCGACCGAGGAGTCGAAGATCTTCACCACCGCCGCGGACAACCAGACCTCGGTACAGGTGCGGGTCTTCCAGGGCGAGCGCGAACTCGCCGAGAAAAACGAGATGCTCGGCGAGTTCCATCTGACGGGGATCCCGCCGGCACCTGCAGGAACGCCACAGATCGAGGTCACGTTCTCGATCGACGAGAACGGGATCGTCAACGTCTCCGCCGAGGACAAAGGAACCGGCGAGAGCGAGGAGATCACGATCGAAGGCGGTGCCGGCCTCTCCGACGAGGAGATCGACCGCCTGCAGGAAGAAGCCGAGAAACACGCCGAAGAGGACGAGAAAAAGCGCGAGCGCATCGAGGCCCGAAACACTGCCGAGGCGACGATTCAGCGCGCCGAGACGCTGCTCGAGGAGAACGACGAGGAGGTCGACGACGATCTGCGCGAGACCATCGAGTCGGCCGTCGAGGATCTAGAGCAGACGATCGACGACGACGATGCGACGGCCGAGGACATCGAGGAAGCGACCGAAGAGCTGAGTTCGGAGCTCCAGGAGATCGGCAAGCAGATGTACCAACAGCAGGCCGGTGCTGAGGGTGCAGCCGGTGGCGCGGGCGCTGCCGGTGCCGGTGCTGGAGCCGGTCCAGGCGGTATGGGCGGCATGGGAGGAATGGGCGGCGGCCCGAACCCAGGTCCCCAGGCCGGCGGTGACGAGGACGAGGAGTTCGTCGACGCGGATTTCGAGGACGTCAGCTTCGACGAGGACGAAGAAGACGACCAGTAAGACGGTCTGCTGTCCACCATCGACGGACGGTTCGGTTGCACTGACACGTTGTACAGTAACCGCGTGAAACCTGGACGGGGGCGGGGGCCCGCCCTGGCATGAGAGACATGAGCTAACTCGAAGCGGGGGCGAGTCCACTTCCGAGCATCCGGGCACGAACGCACGCAATCGGCCGGTCAGCGCATCGGCATCGTGGCCGAACGCATACCCGGCGGGGGTTTCCTCCCCGCACTGATCCAAACGGCCGTCCCACCCTTTGTTATGGAGGTAATTGGTTGCTCGTAGTGTCTTCGAACTGTGGTCAGGTGGTCTATAAACCGAGATAGTTCGAAACTACACAGTTTCGGTATCGAGAAAGGAGACAGGAGCGCCGACGATCCGCGGGGAGTGACGCTCGCTCAGTAACGAGTTCGTGGCCGTGTTCGTCGGAGAGCCACTAAGCAGTTCTCACCGAGCACACTACTCGTCGGGGGCAGTTTCCTGCGACGATCGATCGCTGTTTCGTACGGACACTGTCAGTCAGTTGCGGGCGCAATCGCAGATGGACTGCGGTTGCGCCGAACACTCGATACAGCAATCCGTCTCAGCCGGGCTGTTGAATCCGTCTTTTAGTGGGGGTCGTCGAACAGCCGCGACGTCCAAGCTCTGTTCGACGGAATTTCAGACGGACGAAACTGTCGGACTGTCTCGGTACTGAACGGCAGACAGTGCACACCGCAAGCGATGTGCTCGGCAACTTGGAACGGACCGACCGGTCCTGGTCAACCGATACCGCTGAGCGGCGAGCGTGGACAGGCGATAAGTGTGAGCATAACCGAAGATTTGACGCCGAATACTGCTCGCGTTCGACCGATCAGCCGTGTACACCGGATTCTCGACGAATACGCGATAGCTGGGGGTTATGCGGTTGTTACTTCCCGCTGTGGTTCCGGATACAGGTGATTCTCGTTATCTGCTGTCGATTCGTCACGATATCGGCCGATTCAGCGGTAATACCGCCGTAGAGCCGGTTTCCTTTCGGTTACAAGCCGGATAACTACAACCGGTGGCGGCTATCCGTCAGGTATGATCACCTGCACAAACTGTGACACCCCTCAGTTCCTGCAGATCACCCAGAGCCGCATCTACTTCGAGGACGGCGAGATGATCAACGAGATCTCCGAAGCCTACGAGTGTACCCTCTGTGGCTCGACTGGGCAGTACACCTACGACGACGATCGCGACGAGGAGAACGTCTCCGGCGACGTCGAGATCACGACGGAGCGCCCGAAGTTCGCCTGACCGTCCGCCCCTTAACGGGGGCGACCGACGGAACCGATCGAATACGAACTCGGCCGGCAGTGACTCGTCGCGCTCTCGAGTATTCTCGTATAGTAGCCACTGCAAGTCAATGCACACCTGATCGCCAGACAGGTCGGCGATCAGTGTGTAAATAGTTGCAGTTGTTACTATATTACCCGGATTCGTTTCCGTCGTGATCGTCGACGGTGATTGGTTCGGTTTTGGGTCGTTTCGATCTGTGCTGCCCGTACTGCCGACGCGTGATCGCCGATCGGCGCCGCTCGACGTCCCACTCCTCGAAGAGGCCGTAGTCGGTCATCGTCTCCATGCCGGCGATCGCCGCGGTGAGTTTGATCCCGACGAGCGGAACGTCCGCGACCGAGACGATCACGTCGGCACGGAGGATCGCACCGTCTCTGAGGATGACGTCGAGCACGTCGACGAGCGCTTCGTCGTCCTTTCGTGGTCTCATGGTGTTCGATCGGGGGCCTGATCGGTTCCCGAATCGCCGCCAAGCTCCGGCGCGAAGGTGTACGGCGGCCACGGTCCCGTGAATTTGACTGTGAAACCGTCGTTCGACGCCATCTCGTCGAGTATCGTGCCGATCTCCCCTTCGTCGTCCTCGTGGGCGAGCAGGGTCAGTCGACAGAGCGTTTCCTCGGCGCTGTCGGTCTGGTTGGAACCGTCCTCGGCATCCGAGATGTCGTCGGAAAGCGTTGCGCTCGGTGAGCGCTCGAGGGTGTGGACCTCGCGAGCCGCCTCGGCGAGCCGAGTCTCGAGGTCTGCGGTCAGCGATTCACGACGCATCGCCCGCAGTTCCGTCACTCGCTGATCGAACTGCTTTTCGAGGAGGAACGACGTTCCCTCCCCGGAATCGTCGATTTTAGCCTCGAGTTCGCGGAGTCGCTCGTCGCGTTCGATCAGCGCCTCGTCGTCGATCGGATCCGTTTCGACGACCTCGACGCGGTACTCCCAGTGGCCCGCGAGTTCCGACAGCACCTGATCGAGCGTGTCGGCTTCCTCGCGGAGCCATCGACGGACGCCATCGTCGTCGCCACGGAGAATGGTGTCGAACTGGAACGGGATCGGCGTGCCGAAGGCCTCGCCAGCCTCGTCGACGACCGTCTGGTGGCGGACGAGCCAGCGCCTGATCTCCGTCATATCTGCCGAGTCGTAGACCTCGTCGCAGGGGTGGACGACCGCACCGATGCCGTCCTCGACGACGACGGAAACGGACTCACCGTCGACACCGGTCGTTTCGAGTCCGTCATCCGTTTCGGTCTGTACGATGCAGTAGAGATATCGTCCTTCGTCGATCGCTGGACCGTCGACCGCGTCGGATTCGGCGACCGGTTCTCCCGCCTCGAGATCGGCGCTTTCGAGACGCTCGTCGGGACCGTCAGAACTCATCGGTCGTCACCTCCGAAGACGGAGTACCCCGGCTCGTGGGAGAGAGTCGGCTCGCCGCGAAGCTGCTCGATCGCGTCGTCGACCAGCCCGTCCAGATCCCCACGTAGGTCCTCGACGCCGTCTTCGATCCCCTCGTCTCGTTTGAGCTGTTCGATCTCGGCCTCGATCGTCGCGAGCTGGTTGCCGAGCCGTTCGATCTCCTCGTCCGAGAGGTTCCCGGACTCCATCCGACGAACGGCCTCGCGTTCTAAGGCGTCGATCAGGATCTCGACGACAGTGACGACGAGCGTGACCAGTCCCTGGCGTGCGTCCTCACCGTCGCCGACGTCGATCTGGGTCACGCTAGCTCTCCTCCGTTTTCGCGGCCGCTTGCTCGTCGTCTTCGCTCTCTGTCGTGCTCGTGTTTTCTCCGCTTTCGTCGCCGTCGGAATCGTCGCTGATCATGTCAAACCCGCCGCTGGTGGGACGGTCGGGATCCGGTCGCGCGCCGACGTGTTCGGTTCCCCGCTCCGGCGGCGTGAAGCTACTGTCGCTACTCCCGCCCTCGTCATCGCTGCTGTTCGAGTCGGTGTCCTCGTCGTCTCGGTGTCGCTCTTCGTCCGCATAGCGCTCGTCGGGCGTCACATTGACGCCGCGCGTCGGATCGATCGCCGGGTTCGGTCGCTCCATCTCCGCGAGTTCGGGCTCGCCCGCCGCTTCCGCAACTCGTCGCATGTCCGTTCCCTCCGGGAACTCGAGGCCGTACTTCGCCGCCGTCTCGAAGGAGGCGATCGCGGCCCGTACCTGAACGCCGAGCAGTTGCGTATCGCCGATCGAGACGGCGATATCGGCGTTGATGACGATTCCCTTGTCGAGCAACATCTCGACGACCTCGGCGAGGTCGGCTTTCTGCCGACTCGGCTGAAAATCATCGACCACGGTACTCACCTCTGTTACCGGTTTGATGGCCCCTCTGCACCGCAGTCGGATCGCTCGCTCGACTCGTTTCTCCCCGCCGGATCGTCCGCTGTGGTGGATCAGTCATCGTTGTGTCTCCGTTTTTCACGCTCCTGTTTGAACCGGTGCCCGTAGATGCGCCGCCGACTGGGTGCCGTCGACAGCCGAACGTCCTGTGGGACGGTCGTGTGTTTGACGCCGCTGCCGACGGCCGCCCGTTCGGTCGGCATCGTCGACGTCGCCGTCGGATTCCGCGAGTTCGTGCTCGTATCCTGACGGCGCATCTTCTCTCGGTTGAACTCGTAGAGGCGCTCGAACTTCTCGTGGGTCTCGAGCAACGCCGTCCGGAACGCGTCGATTCCCGTCATCGCCTGCTGCTGGATGGCGATCTGGTAGGCCTCCGGATCCTCCATCACGTCGATATCGCCGAGCGTCTCCGTGAGGTCCGCATCGTCGAGCAGGTCGTCCTCGCCGCCAACCATCCCACCCTCGCCACCGATCAGCGCCTCGCCCTCATCAGCGACCGTCGCAGCGGCCTCCTCGACCATGCTCGCGTCCTCACTATCGTCCGCGAGCGCGTCGACCGCGCCTTCGAGTTCGCGTTTTTCCTCCCAGAGATCACCGAGATCTGTGGCATCCCAGGCGTTCAGGAGGTCGATCGCCCGGAACAGTTGCGAGAAGTCGACGAGGTCGCCGACTCCGGCGTCTTCATCCGACAGTACTGCGGGAATTTCGCCGGCTTCGATCGCCGTGAGGAGTTCGTCGCCGTCGACTGCCTCCGGTAGATCGCCGAAGTCGATAGTTTCGATCAGTTCCTCGGTTTCCGCCGCGACGTTCGTGAGCGTCTCGACGTCGCCGAGCACCGACTCGAGGACGTCGTCGTCGAGTTCCTCGATAGATTCGACACCGCCGAGGTGTTCCTCGACGGAATCGATACTGTCGGTCGCCTCCTCGAGCAGCGCGTCGAACGACAGCACCTCGTCTGCCTCGTCGTCACTCATCGCCACCCTCCGTCTCCGATGACGATTCTACATCCGTTTCTCCCTTCTTCGAGTCCGGTCTGACTCGTACCGTGAGGACGCCGTTTCTGACCGTCGCCTTGGCCGTCCTGTCGCGCCAGGGGACGTCGGTCCGGTCGAGTTCGCGTCCGGAAACGGCAACGACGAGCGTCAAGTCGTCGAAGCCGACCGTCACGTCGTCCGGATCGACGCCGGCAACGTCGGCCGTCACGAGTAGTTCGTCGTCGTACTGACGAGTCGTGAGGTGGTGGGCGTTCGACGAGGACGACCGACGACGGCGTGTTCGCGACCAGTCTTGGTCGCGGTCACGTCCCCAATCCCGATCGCTTCGCGGACCGGTAAACGGTGTGTCTCCGAGTCCCGGTCCGTCGTCGGCCGCGTCCTCGCTGCTCCGGATCGAGATGTCGTAATCGAGCACCGTCCGGTCGGACCGACGTCTGCCCGACGTCGACCCGCTTTCGATCCGATCGAGGGCGGAGAGCAGACTCGAGAGCCAGTGGGTGCCCTCGTTGCCGTCTTCGGGCTCGGATTCGGCCCGTGACGGGTCGTCGTACGGACTGTTGTTCTTCCGTTCGTCCGATCGTCGGTCATTCGAATCCGACGGGTCGGATACGTTCTCATCCTCACGCGATTCGGAGTCGTCGTCTGACTGCGATTCGTCGATCGGGACGTCGACCGATTCGTCTTCATCAGTTCCCTCGTCGTGATCGTTGCTCGGTTCCTCACCATCGTCCGGCGCAGAATCATCGTTACTCATTACGATTTCACCTCTACGCGACCGCTCGAGAGCCGCTCGTGGATCTCCTGAGCGAGTTCGATTTCCTCCTCGAGTTCGGCCTTGCGCTCTCGATACTCCGCCTCGGAACGTTCGCCGAGTTCGTACAGCAACTGGTTCTCTTTGAGGTCATCCTCGAGTGCCTCGATGTCGTACAGTTCGTCGAGCGCCATCGTGTGGAGCGCGTCGACGATTCCGACGAACGGCCGAAACAGGAGGTCATCGAGGATGAACATGGTTACTGTTGGGCTCCGATTTTGACGTCGACGAAGCTGTACGGCGCGAACGGCCCCGTGTACCGGAACGTGAGCTCGTCGTACTCGTCTTCGAGCCGAGCGACCGCCTCGTCGAACGCCTCGCGCTCGTCGCGCTCGACGAGGTACGACCGATTCAGGACGAGCCGATCGCTGAACAAATCGTTCGGCACGGACTGTTCGGCGATGGGTTCCAGTTCGGCCGCAACGCCCTCCTCGACGTCGGCCGTATCGATCGCAGCGTCCTCATCGCGGACGACCTTGAGACCGAGTTCGAACCGGTCCTCGATGTCGCTCATCGCCCGGCGAAACGCGGGTCGCGCGCCGCGCAGGACGTTTTTTAGGGTTCGGTCGCTCTCGAAGGCCATCCCGAACTGCATCGGAACGATCGATCGGCCGCCGTCGTACTCCATGATCTCGCGGAGCACGTCGTCGTGGCGCTGAGCGTCCTCGTCCGTCTCCTCGGGATCGGTCGTATCGATATCGGAGACGACCGCGCCGATCCGGCGGTGTGAGACGGTGTAGACGGAATCTGCGCCAGCGACGGCATCGGTTTCGAACTCGATCGGATCGCCGTCGATGATACCGTAGACGTACCGGTTGGTCACCGCCACCACCCCCGAAATTCGATGGTGCTCCGGTCGTCCGATTCCGGACGAGTGTCCGTTGCGGTGCTCCGTTCGAGACGGCTCGATGGTACGAATGTCATGGGTATTCGGTGTCGACTACCCGGAGGACGACAACCGCGGGTACTCGAGGGACTCGTCACGACGGGTTCGACAGGGCGAAGGGTTACCGTGCTGCTTGCACTCGCAGCCCTCCCGTTCGGGGACGAGAGACGGTATCCGCGTCGAACGATGGAGTCGACGAGCGGCGGTCGAACTGCCACGCGCGGCTTGCAGTCGCAGTGGAAGCCGTGTTACGAGCCCGGACTGAACCCCAAGTTGTCTTATGGCACAACCACAGCGCAGACCCGACTCATCGAGTCTGGCGGAAGTGCTGGACCGCATCCTCGACAAAGGCGTCGTCATCGACATCTGGGCACGCGTCTCCGTCGTCGGGATCGAGTTGCTGACGATCGAGGCGCGCGTCGTCGTCGCCTCGGTCGACACCTTCCTGCACTACGCGGAGGAGATCGCAAAAATTGAGCAGGCCACCGCGGAGGGTGATCTCGAGGAGCTAGAAGAGCTTGAGGTCGAACCGCGGCCCGAATCGTCGCCACAGTCCGCCTCCGAATAATCGACATGGCCGACGACTCCTCGCGCAAGCGAAAGGTCCGCGGCCGAAAGATCAGGGACGATCGATCGTCGAAGGAGGGACGGAGAGCGAAGAAAGAACTCGCGCGTAAGGCGTCGAGCGCGGGCGAACGAAACGGCGACAGCCCGCTCGCCGACCCGGGAGAGGTCGCACCCGAGCCGTTCGTCGAGACCGACGCCGTCACGTCGCTCCGGGAGAGAATCGGCGGCTGGCTCGAGGCTGACCAACCGGTCCACCTGATCGGCCCGACCGGCTGCGGGAAGACGGCGCTTGCGCTGTCGGCAGCCGCGGAACGCGGTCGTCCGGTCGTCTGGCTCAACGGCGACGAGGCGGTCGACACGGCGGCGCTCGTCGGCGCACACGCCGGCGGCGAACGCTACGAGGAGGACGACCAGTTCGTCAGCGGCGTCCACAAGAAGACCCAGATCGTTCGCGAACGGTGGGTCGACAACCCACTCTCGGTTGCCGTCCGGGAAGGCGCGACGCTCGTCTACAACGAGTTCTCGCGCAGCGACCCCGCGGCCCACAACGTCTTGCTGTCGGTCTTCGAGGAAGGCGTCCTCGAACGACCGGGCAAGCGCGGCGAGGACCGCTCGATCGACGTCCACCCCGAGTTCCGGGCGATCTTCACGTCGAACGACGTCGAGTACGCGGGCGTCCACAAGCAACAGGACGCGCTGCTCGATCGGTTCGTCGGCGTCCACGTCGATTACTACGACGACGAGACCGAACGGGAAATCGTCCGGACGCACGTCGACCTCTCGGACGAGGACATCGAGACGATCGTTTCGACGACGCGTGCGCTTCGCGACGAGCTCGGTATCGTCGTCGGAACGCGGGCTGCGATCACGGCCGCGAAGGGGTTGACAGTCTTCGATGGCGAGAATGGCCAGTACAACGACGAGTTACTGACCGACGTCTTTACCGACGTCCTCTCGCCGAAGATCGCCGGTAACGACCCCGACAGCGTCGACGAACTCCGATCGAAGATCACCGAGGCGATCTGAATCGGATCGCCGTTACACGAATCGCCACCAACCACTACCCACGATCCGAGCACAGACCAATGGCCGAAGCCGACACACAACAGACAGCGGATCAGTGCAAGGCGCTCACAGCGGACGGAGAGCGCTGTTCACGGCCGGCCCGAGACGACGGTTTTTGCTACCAACACGACGAGAGTGATCCAACAGTGAGCGACAGTCAGGCAGTCGAAGACGAACAGGACGAACAGGAAGCCGAGAGCCAGAGTCAGGATCTCGGCGTCGACATGACCGAAGACGAGCGGACCGATCCCGACTCGGTCGACGCGGACGTCGAAACCGATCACGAGGAGATCGAAGGCGTCCTCGCCGTTCGCCGGACGGTCCAGTCAAGCGCGGGCGAACTCATCGGCAGGGAGTTCGACGCCGTCAGCGAAATCGTGCCGACCGACGACGGCTGGCGGGCGATCGTCGAGGTCGTCGAACGACGAGCAGTCCCCGACACGCAGGACATCGTCGGCCGGTACGAAATCGAACTCGACGAAAACGCGACCGTCCACGGCTATCGTCGCCTCGATCGGTATCGGCGCGGCGATACGGGGAACTTCGAGTGACAGGCGTGTCCATCACCAGCAGGGCTCAGACGGTCTGTTGTAACGATTTACCGGCCCGGCCGCAGGACGTCGCGGTCGGCTCGGAAATGGCTTACAGCAGTCCGTCTCTGTTCACTTGTCGAGTTCCCGGTAGCGACGCGTCTACTCACGACCGCCAGCCGTCGCTCCGCTTGGATCACAACACCGAAGTTTTGACGAGACGTCACGTCAACTGACGAACCGTGTTCGAAACGGCTGTTCGAGGCGTCGACGTCGATTCTGACACGCGGTGTGTCCACTACCGAACCGACCGCGACGTCGTCGCGTTCCGCTTCGACTGCTGTGAGGCGTACTTTCCCTGTTTTCGCTGTCACCAGGAACTGACCGACCACGAGGCGGTCCCCTGGCCACGTGACCGATTCGACGAGCCGTCGGTTCTCTGTGGCGTCTGCGGGACCGAACTAACCGTTCCGGCGTATCTCGAGGCCGACTATCGGTGTCCCGACTGCGACGCCGCGTTCAATCCCGGCTGTGCGAACCACGCCGCGTTGTACTTCGAAACCGAGCCACCGGATTCGACCGACTGATCGATTCGATCAGGACGACGCCGCTTCGAGGGCGGCGACCAGCAAGCTATTTCCCCGTCGGGCGGCGGAATGCAGGTATGGATTCGGCGCTTGGCCCTCCCGAAGAGATGGCCGAGAAACGCGACGAGCTGACGCCGATGATGCGTCAGTACCACGATCTCTGTGCCCGCTACGACGACGCCATCGTTCTCTTTCAGGTGGGCGACTTCTACGAAACATTTTGTGGTGCCGCTGAACGAACCGCACGACTGCTCGAGATTGCACTCACCAGCCGCGAGGACTCGACCGGTGAGTACCCGATGTCCGGCATTCCGATCGATAACGCCGAGTCGTACATCGAAGAACTGCTCGAGGCAGACTACCGCGTTGCGGTCGCGGATCAGGTCGAGGAGCCGGGCGAGACCGCAGGAGTCGTCGAACGCGCGGTCACACGAGTTATCACGCCGGGAACGCTCACCGAAGACGAACTGCTCGCGAGCGACGACAACAACTTCGTCGCAGCGATCGCTCACGGGGATGGTGGCGACGACGGTCCCGACTCCGCCGTCCAGGACGACGAAATCGCCCTCGCCCTGCTCGACGTCTCGACGGGCGACTTCCTCGCGACGAGTTCGGACTCGCGGGATGCCATCGCGGACGAGGTGAGCCGATTCGATCCCGCCGAAGCCGTCGTCGGACCGGAGGCACCGACCGATCTCTGTCCCGACGACTGCATGGTCACGCCCTACGACGAGCGCGCGTTCGATCACGAGCGAGCGGGTGAGACGCTCTCGGCGTACTTTCGAAACCCCGACGCCCTGCTCGCGAGCGACGCCGAAATACGGGCCTGCGGGGCCGTCCTTTCATACGCGGAGTACGTCCGCGGCGGCACACACGAGGGCGAGCGCGGAGAGGAAACCGGCGACGAGTCCGACGCCGACGACAGTGGCGACGAACCCGACGGCAACCGTCTCGACTATCTCACCCACCTCACGCGCTACGATCCCCGCGAGTACCTGCTGCTCGACGCCGTCGCCCTGCGCAGCCTCGAGTTGTTCGAACCGCGGGCCGTCCGCGGGCGAGACGACGCGACGCTCGTCGGCGTCTTGGACGAGACCGCGAGCGCGCTCGGCGGGCGCAAACTGCGTGACTGGCTCCGGCGACCGCTGCTCGAGCCCGACCGGATCGAGTCGCGACTCGACGCGGTCGAGGAGCTGACGAGCGCGGTTCAGGCCCGCGAAGAACTCCACGAACTACTCCGGGACGTGTACGATTTGGAGCGGCTGATCGGCCGTATCTCCCGCGAACGAGCGAACGCGCGGGACCTACGCTCGCTGCGGAACACGCTCGCGGTCGTCCCCGACGTGCGCGAGGAACTGGCCGACGCCGACTGTGACCGACTCCGGCGTCTGCACGAGACCCTCGATCCGCTGGCCGACGTGCGCGAGTTGCTCGACGGCGCCATCGTCGCGGATCCGCCGATCGAGATCACTGAAGGCGGAATCATCGCGGAGGGGTACGACGAGAACGTCGACGAGTTGCGAGCCACGGCCCGAGACGGCAAGCAGTGGATCGACGACCTCGAGGAGCGAGAACGCGAGCGCACCGGCATCGACTCGCTGAAAGTCGGGCACAACTCGGTGCACGGCTACTACATCGAGGTCACGAACCCGAACCTCGATTCGGTTCCGGACGATTATCAGCGCCGCCAGACCCTGAAAAACTCCGAGCGGTTCGTTACGCCGGAACTGAAGGATCGTGAGGACGAGATCGTTGGCGCACAGGAGCGTGCGGACGACCTCGAGTACGAACTGTTCTGCGACGTTCGCCGGACGGTTGCCGACGAGGTCGAACGCGTCCAGGCGCTCGCCGACGCGCTCGCGACGCTCGACGCGCTCATCTCGCTCGCAACGGCCGCGGCGCAGTACGACTACTGTCGGCCCGAGATCGTCGATCGAGATGGTGGCGGTTTCGACGCCGATCACGGCGGAAGCGACCGCGTCCTCGAAATCGAGGGCGGCCGTCACCCCGTCGTCGAGCGCACCCAGGAGTCGTTCGTCCCGAACGATGCACGGTTTACGGACGAGCGGCGGCTCGCGGTCATCACGGGGCCGAACATGTCGGGCAAGTCGACGTACATGCGACAGGTCGCCCAGATCGTCCTGCTGGCACAGGTCGGCAGTTTCGTCCCCGCCCGCTCGGCCAGAGTCACGCCCGTCGACCGCATCTTTACTCGCGTCGGCGCGAGCGACGACATCGCCGGCGGGCGCTCGACGTTCATGGTCGAGATGGACGAACTCGCGACGATTCTACGAGAGGCCGACGAGCACTCACTGGTCCTGCTGGACGAGGTCGGACGGGGCACCTCGACGGCCGACGGTATGGCCATCGCGCAGGCGATCACCGAGCACCTCCACGACGCGGTCGGCGCGACGACGCTCTTTGCGACTCACCACCATCCGCTGACCGAACTCACCGACGATCTCGAGGCGGCGTTTACCCTTCACTTCGAGGTCGAACAGACCGACGACGAGGTCGTCTTCCACCACGATATCGCGCCCGGCGCGGCGACGGGGTCGTACGGTGTCGAGGTCGCGACCGCGGCCGGCGTTCCGGAGGACGTAGTCGCTCGCTCGCGGGAACTGGTCGAAGAAGGAAACGGTGCGAACACGACGGCTACGAGTTCGATGGATCGAGCGACTGCAGACGGCGGCGAGCGCACACGTTCGACCGCTCGGTCCGTTGATGATGATCGGTTAGATGATATCGCCACGGAGCTGCGAGCGCTTGAGGTCGGTCACCTGACGCCCGTCGAGGCGCTGACGGAACTCGATCGATTGAAGCGGCTGATCGAGGAGTGACACTCCAAAACGGTCGTAGACGGGAAGTCGTTCTCAAGTGAGTCTCAGAGGAACCGGAACGTTTCGAGGTTCTTCGGCGCGAACGTACGCATGTTGTAATCGTGGTACAGCGCCGAGGACAGGTCCTGCGTCGAGCGTTCGTCGCCGTGGACACAGAGCACCTTCTCGGGGCGGGGATTCATCGTCTTGACGAAGTTCTCGAGACCCGCGCGGTCGGCGTGACCGGAGAAGCCGTCGACCGTCTCGACGTTCATGTTCAGCGAGAGCGTCCCGCGGCTGTTGTCGTCGTTCATCGCGCCGACTTCGCTCGTTGGAATCTCGTCCCAGCCGTTCTGAATGCGTCGACCGAGGGTCCCCTGGGCCTGGTAGCCGACGAACAAGAGCGTCGAGTCCGGATCGGGACCGATGTGACCGAGCCAGGACATGATCGGCCCGCCGGTAACCATACCCGACGTCGAGAGGACGATACAGGAGTCGCCGTCGGCGACCTCCTGGCGCTCCTCCTCGCCGGCGTCGATGTGGTTGAACTCGTCGGCGAGGAAGGGGTTCTCGTCCTCGTGGAAGATTCGATCACGGAGGTCGTCCCGGAGGTACTCGGGATAGGTGGTGTGGATGGCAGTCGCCTCCCAGATCATTCCGTCAAGGTGGACCGGCATCTCCGGAATGTCGCCGTTGCGCATCGCCTCCTCCAGGACGAGCATAATCTCCTGGGATCGGCCCACTGCGAACGCCGGGATGACGACCTTGCCGCCCCGGTCGTAGGTCTCGTTGATGACTTCCTTCAACTTCTCCTCGGAGTCAGCCTGGTCGGTCTGGTAGTCGTTTCGACCGCCGTAGGTCGACTCGAGGACGAGCGTTTCGACGCGCGGGAAGTCGTTGACAGCGCCGTTGAACAGCCGGGTGTCCTCGTAGTGAATGTCGCCGGAGAAGGCGACGTTGTAGAGGCCGTCACCGATGTGGAAGTGCGAGACGGCGGAACCGAGGATGTGGCCCGCGTTGTGGAAGGTGAGTTTGACGTCCGGTGCAATGTCCGTGACGTCGCCGTACTCCAGCGGGATGCAGTGTTTGATCGCTTCGCGAACCTGTTCGGACTCGTAGGGCGGCGTTCGACCCTCTTTCGCGGCGACGTCCAGATAATCGAGCGTCAACAGCCCCATCAGGTCACGGGTCGGCTCCGTACAGTAGATGGGACCGTCGTAGCCGTACTTGAACAGGAGCGGAATCAGTGCGGAGTGGTCGAGGTGAGCGTGCGTCAGCACGACCGCGTCGATGTTCTGCGGACCGGCACCCAGCGCCTCGGGTGCGTGGAGGTACGGCACTTCACCCTCTGCACCGGGCTTATCTCCGCAGTCGACGAGAATGCGCGTCTCGGGCGTCGAGATGATAAACGACGCTCGTCCGACCTCGCGACAGCACCCAAGCGTCGTGATCCGGACGTACTCGTCGTCGGACATCTCCTCGCGGTGGATCTGTCGGCCGACCTTCTCCAGAATGTCACGGCGCTCGTCTCGCTCCTGTTTGAGGAAGCTGCGAACGTTCGAGACCGTCGAAGACTCGATCGGCGGCGTCCGGACGACTTCGGGCGTCCAGCCGACGTTTTTCGTAATGTCCCGAAGCGTCGAGCCGTGGCGGCCGATCACCATGCCCGGCTTCTCGGCCTCGATAACGACCTCGCCGGTGTCGGCGTGGAAATCGAGGTCAGTGACGCCCGCCTCGTCGGGGACGACACCCATGATCTCTTCGCGCGCGTCGTCCGGACGCGAGAGGACGCTCGGATCTGGACGAACCGTGATCCGCTTGCGAAGCTTACTCGCGAGTTTCCGAATGAGATCGCCCTGCTGGGCAAACTTCTTCGGATCGCGCGTATAGACGACCAGTTCGGGGCCTTCGTATTTCACCGAGGAGACCGATATATCGGTCGGTAACTCGCTCGTGATCTCTGCTTGCAAATCGTCGAGTTGCTGCTCTACAGTACTCATAATCGCCAGATGTGGCTTGCGTGAACTCGTCGCCAGGGAGGGTTCGCCGAAATGGACGCGAAAACGGAGGGTGACGACACGATGTCGGTCAGCGGTCGCCGATTGCAACGGTGGCGACGTAGATAGATGCGTCCCGCGTTGGACGACGCAGTCCGTCTCCTCTTCCGGATCATCCTGTGTAACTCCGTCCCGTGACGAACACGCTCCCTGGTCGGTTATCCTGGTCCGTGCGGGAAGATTCCAGGGAGAACCCGCTTACCCGAGGGTATTCTTTGCGTGGTATAAAAGCCTTCGCAAAAGCAAGGGTGATCGACGCGAAACGGGGGTGTATGCACGTCACACCAACTCGCGTGAAAGAAGAGCGAGACTGGGTCACCGACAGCGCAGACACCGTCGTCCCGATCATCAACGCCGTGCGCGCTGATCTCGGCGAGATATTCGAAACCGACGTCGACCAAGTAACCGAATCGCAGTACCGTCGGGAGGTCGACGTCGTTTTCGCCGACGGCGATCTGGCGGTCAACGTCGCCGCGATGGTCGCGATCCTCCGTGATCTGGACGTCGAGGGCGACTACCCCGGTTTCGTCGTCGACGAACTCCTCGGCCGCGAGCTCGCCGCGACCATCTCCGGCACGCAGCCGCTGCGAACGCTCGGCGAGGCGACCTTTCACTACGCGGATCTGCAGGTCCACGGCGACGAGGACGAGAACGCGGGCGTCGACGACCTCGAGGCGGCGCTCGCGGCCGGATTTCAGGAGCGGATTCCGGGCTGGGACTGGACCGCGCGCGAGAGTCCGTTCGCCGTCGATCCCGATCGGTAAGAAGTCAGATCGTCGGGACAGCAGTCCGTCTTTCGTCTCAGTCGCTTCCGTCGCCGTCTTCGCCACCCTCGTCGTCCGCAGCTTCGCCTTCGGTGTCGTCTTGCTCCTCTATCCCTTCTTGCATCTCCTCTTCGATCTCTTCGAGTTCGTCCTCGTCGATCTCTTCGCCGCCTTCCGGAGCGGGCTGTTGTTGCTGTTGTTCCGTCAGTTGGCTGTAGAGCGGTTCTCCGCCCAGCACGGAGATATCACCGGTTCTGAGTGCATCCACGAGGACGTCCGCGGAGCCGTCAACGAGGTAGATACCGCCCTGCTCGTGTCGCTCTTCGATCCTGAGATCGGATTCGTCCTCCGCCTCGACGCGGTCTTCGAACTGGTCGATCGCCTCGTCGAAGAGTTCCATCTCCCGTTGTTGTGCCTCTTCCGGCGGAACCTCGCCCGATTCGACGTCTTCCCGGAGCTCCTCGAACTCGTCTGCGTCGGGTTCTGCAATCGCAGTCAAGTGAGCATCGCCATCGCCGTTGCCCGAAAGTGAGAGGTCGGAGCAGCCAGCGAGCGACGCCGCAACGCCCGTTCCAGTGAGTTGCAAGAATCGTCGCCGCTTCTGAGAGTCGGTCATAGTGTATAGGTTGGGGGTCGCGGGGCTGAAAAGGGTTTACGCATCGATCGATCATCACTCTCGAACGCGGACGATCCATACGTGTGAGAGGTCTATACTCGACAACCGATGCTCGTCGTGCGGTTTTTATTCAGCCGATGACAATCACAGTCCAGTGACGTCGATCGAACGCGCGACGGCTGTGACGCTCGAATCCCCCTCGCTCGAAACCGCTCGCGACGCGGTCGCGGATGGGATCGATCGCGAGGCCCTCGTGACCGTCTTCGGCCGGTGTACCGTTGACTACGAGGGGCGTGCGTCGAGTCGCCTCGAACCGGGCGACCGACACGTCATGCTCAAACCCGACGGCGCGGCGCTGGTCCACACCGACGAGGGCCAACAGCCGGTCAACTGGCAGCCACCAGGTTGTGATCACGACGTTCAGTGCGACCGAGATAGTGAGCCGGAGACGCTCGTTCTCGAGAGCGTGCGGTCAACGCCCGACGAACGGCTACTCGTCCGCTTTCGGGACGTTCTGCAGGTGTCTGCGTTTTCGGGCTCGGACGAAAGCGAACTCTCGCTCGTCGGCACCGAGGAGGACCTTCGCGAGCGGATCCTCGCGGACCCCAGCCTGCTCGAACGCGGATTCACGCCGCTTGCGACCGAACGCGACACGCCCGCCGGCGCGGTGGACATCTACGGCGAGGACTCGGCCGGCCGAGCAGTCGTGGTCGAACTCAAGCGCCGACGCGTCGGCCCGGACGCGGTCAGCCAGCTCCGGCGCTACGTCGACGCCTTAGCGCGCGACCTCCACGCCGACGCGACGGTTCGGGGGATGCTGGTCGCTCCGTCGGTGACCGACCGAGCCGACCAGCTGTTGGCCGAGAACGGGCTCGAGTTCGTCTCGCTCGAACCGCCCGCAGAGTGATTTCGGACTGCCGTAGACGGGCTGGATAGCAACCTTTTCGACCGTCGCGCAAGCACTCGCGTGCATGAACTTCTTCGACCGGCTGCACGACCGGATTCGAACGGTCGACAGCGTCGTCAGCGTCGGCCTCGATCCCGACCGTTCGCGCATCCCTGACCACCTCGCAGAGTACGACCTGCCGCGGTGGGCGTTCAACCGCCGGATCATCGACGCGACCCACGAGCACGCCGCCGTCTACAAACCGAACGCCGCGTTCTACGAGGACCCAGACGGCTGGCGGGCGCTCGAGGAGACGATTGCCTACGCCCACGGCAAGGGCGTCCCCGTCTTGCTCGACGCCAAGCGAGCCGACATCGGAAACACGACCCGCCAGTACGCCAAACTGCTCGACTCGGTCGACGCGATCACGGTCAACCCCTACATGGGTCGGGACTCCCTGCAGCCGTTTCTCGCCGACGAGGAGGCCGGCGTCTTCGTCCTCTGTCGAACCTCCAACCCCGGCGGCGAGGACCTGCAGGATCTGGAACTCGAGAGCGGCGAGCAAATCTACGAGCGCGTCGCCGCGCTCGCGGATCTGTGGAACGAAAACGACAACGTCGGACTCGTCGTCGGTGCGACGAACGCCGACGAACTCGAGGACTTACGCGAGCAGGTTCCTGACCTGCCGTTTCTCGTCCCCGGCGTGGGCGCACAGGGTGGCGACGCCGAGGCCGCGGTTGAGTTCGGCCTGGCGAACGGCGTCGGACTGGTGAACTCCTCGCGCGGGATCATCTTCGCGGGAGAAGACGCCGGCGAGCAGTTCGCGAGCGCGAGCGGGCGGGCGGCGAAGCGTCTCAAGGATCGGCTGAACCAGTATCGAACCGACTAGCGACGCTGTTGGCTCGTCTTGTGGCCCCACTAGCGGTCCCAGTGGGCGGGTGAACTGCCGTTCCGAAGACGAGGGGGAGTCGATTCACGACGATCGTTGTTCGGAGGGGTTTGCGTATTCAACTGTTCGCTACAGCGCCAGTCAGTAGTGATACTGACGATCAGATTAGCGTATCCTGACAGAACGTCCGCTACATGCGTTGTGAGTGGTCAGATCGGGGGCTGATCCCGTTTTTATTCGAGTTGGGCCGGCCTCGATGTCTCGTAATCGATCTCCCAGTACGGGGACTATTCTATCCACTGAAGCGTTCGGAGCGGGCGAATCAGCTCCGCATAACAATCAGACGAGGTGGGTTCGTGTCGATACGGCCCATGAAACGACGTATCTACCTTACGACTGCGGCGGCGGCTGCAGCCGCACTCGCCGGCTGTGCGGGCAGAGACGACGCAGATACCGACCACGAAGAGGACGATGACGACACCGACTCTGACGATGATACTGATCAGTATCCGGCCCTAGTCGGTACCTTCGACGACTTCGAGGACCTGAGCGAGTGGGAACTGGTCGCTGGAAGCCTCGAAGCGGATGACGGGCGATTATCCGTCGGTTCCCAGTCGGCGCACCTGACGACGACCGAGACCGAAGAACAGAGCCGGATCACACAGGAGCTATCCGAGCCAATCGACGTCGAGGACGTCGTCCCAGGACTAGCACTGTCGACCAGCAGCGCGGCGAGTCCGATCATCCAACTTCACGACGACGACGGGGACTTCCTCGAGTTCCAGCAACACGTTCGCGCGGAACAGCCGTTCGTCAGGCACAATTTCGGCCACACCGCCGTGTCCGGCGATCCCGACCTGAGCGAGATTACCGAGATTCAAATCGGGAGCTGGACGGGCGACGAGCACGAGGGCGAACTCTGGGTCGACGACCTCCACTTCGTCCCGCGAGTCACGACGGGGCGAGTGATGGTGCAGTTCCAGGGCGGTTTCGAGACGGATTACACGGAGGCGTTCCCGATCATGGAGGAGTACGACCTCACGGGGTCGACGTTCGTCGCCACCGACAGAATTCGCGAGAGCGAGGACGCAGAGGGCGATCGGATGACCGAAGAACAGCTAGACGAACTCGTCGAGGCGGGCTGGTCGGTCGGCACCGTCGGCGCGCGCGGGCTTCACCTCCACGAGGTCGAACCCGACCGCGTCGAGTCGGACATCCTCGATCCGCTCGACTGGCTCGACGAGCACGGCTACGGCGATTCGCGCTACTTCGCGTTCCCCGGCGGACGGTACGACGGGGCGATGTACGACCTCGTCGCCGAGAACTACGACCTCGGCTTTGCGGGACGGCATCGGTCTCAGGGGTGGGCGAGCAATCCGTTCACGGTCACACGCATCTCCGGCGAGGTCGGCCAGCGAAACTTAGACGGTGAACAAATGATCGACGCGCTCGACTGGACGGCCGAGCACGGCGGCATCACGACGATCGTCTTCTACGAGATGGACGGGGACGACGCCGCAGAGCTCGAGGAGATGGCCGGACACCTCGCCGATCTCGAATCCTCCGGCGAGGTCGAACTGGTCACGCCGGGTGAGATCGCAGACGAGTACGTTCTCTAAGGGCCCCGCTCGCGACGACAACGCGGCGGTTCGACGTTATCCCGCTCGACGGACCCACCGTTCAGAGGCGGTGAATGTCCACGTCGTCCGAATCCGGGCCCGGGTCGGCGCGTGCGGCGCAGTCGGCGCACAGCCCCTTTTCGCGTTCGTAGTGTTGTTCGCAGGCGAGCGTCCCGCAGTTTGCACACCGCTCTTGAGCGGGGCGGGACTCGCAGATCTGACAGAGACCACTCACGCTCATACGTGGGTGTAGGCGCTCGAACGCCTTGAAACCGGACCCGGAACCGACAGCCGAGAGTGACCGATCCGAACCGTCGTTTTGGAACGAACGACGAGCAGTGTAATTTGGTAACATACAACGGGAAAGCTTTTGCCGTGTGGCCCGCTACCGAGGGGTATGAGCCGTGACCGGGCTCTCCTCGAGCGAGCCCTGGACCGTGGCGAACAGGACGGTGGGAACGTCGAGTTCAAGGAACGACTCTCACGGGATGTCCACCTCGAGGGTGGACGGCGAGAGAGCCTGGCCGCGCAGCTCCGACATCGATTGCTTTCGGGCGACGGCGAGGCGACGTACGTCGTCGGCGTCACCGACGACGGCGGTCTCGCGGGCGTCGATCCTGACACCTTTTCCGAATCGATGGACGTCCTCTCGTTGCTCGCCGAGGAAGCCGATGCCCACATCGACGACGTCCAGACGTGGGGTGTCGGCCAAGGGCAGGGGAAGGGACTCGTCGGCGTTGCCACGATCCGCGAAGGCGGCGTCCTCGAAACCGACGACGAGCACGTCGTCGTCGGCACGGCCGGTCACGTCGATCACGGAAAGAGCACGCTCGTCGGCTCGCTCGTGACGGGGCAAGCCGACGACGGCGACGGGGAGACCCGCGCATACCTCGACGTCCAGCCCCACGAGGTCGAGCGCGGACTCTCAGCTGACCTCTCCTACGCCGTCTACGGTTTCGACGACGACGGTCCAGTTCACGTCCGAAATCCCAATCGGAAGGCCGACCGCGCAGCAGTCGTCGAAGAGGCCGATCGGCTCGTCTCGTTCGTCGACACCGTTGGACACGAACCCTGGTTGCGGACGACGATCCGCGGGCTCGTCGGTCAGAAACTCGACTACGGGCTGCTCGTCGTCGCGGCCGACGACGGCCCAACGCGAACGACGCGAGAACACCTCGGCGTCCTGCTCGCCACCGACCTGCCGACGATCGTCGCGATCACGAAGACCGACGCCGTCGACGACGAGCGCGTCGAGGAGGTCGAACGCGAGGTCGAAACGCTCCTGCGGGAGGTCGATAAGTCACCGCTTCGGGTCGCTCGCCACGGCGTCGACGCCGCCGTCGACGAGATCAACGAGCGCGTCGTTCCGATCGTCGAGACTAGCGCGATCACGATGGACGGCCTCGAAACGCTGGACGAACTTTTCGATCGGCTCCCGAAGACGTCCCAGGACACCGGCGAGTTCCGGATGTACGTCGACCGCAGTTACTCGGTGACGGGCGTCGGCGCGGTCGCCTCGGGAACCGTCATGGCGGGCGAGGTCGAGGCCGGCGACGAACTCCTGTTGGGTCCGATGTCAGACGGACGATTTCAGGAGGTCGAGGTGCGGTCGATCGAGATGCACTACCACCGGGTCGACAAGGCACAGTCGGGGCGTATCGTCGGCATCGCACTCAAGGGAGTCAAAGAGAGCGCCATCGAGCGCGGGATGGCGCTCGTGCCTCGAGATGCCGACCCCGATCCAGTTCGGGAGTTCGAGGCCGAAGTGATGGTCCTCAACCATCCGACCCGGATCGGCGACGGCTACGAACCCGTGGTCCATCTAGAGACGATCGGCGAGGCGGCCGCGTTCCACCCCGACGACGGCCGGCTTCTGCCGGGCGATACTGGCGAGACGACTGTCAGATTCAAGTTCCGGCCCTACCTCGTCGAGGAGGGACAGAAGTTCGTCTTCCGGGAGGGCCGTAGCAAGGGCGTCGGGACGGTGACCGACGTCCACCCAATGGACTGAGATCAGTTCTGACTGTTTCTCGCGACGCGCTCACCACGATAACTGCGGAATCTCTGCGAGGGAGTCGATCGTAACGTCGGGTGTCGGATCGGGAGCGGTCGAACCGGCGTCGTCGGCGGGGATCCAGACGGATCTGATCCCAGCGGCCGCCGCGCCCGCCACGTCGGCGCTCACCGAGTTCCCGACGTAGACCGCGCGCTCCGGCGTCGTTCCGAGCGACTCGAGGGCGACCTCGAACGGCTCCGGCGACGGCTTGGGCGGCGCGTCGTAGCCGGCGTAGACGATCGTCTCGAAGCGATCGGCCAGCCCGAGCGCCTCGATCTTCGAACGCTGAAGTTCGGGTGCACCGTTGGTTATCAGGCCGAGTCGATACTCCCCGCTCAGACGGTCGAGCGTGTCGACTGCTCCCGGGAGGGGTTCGACATTGTCCGGCTCGCGAACGACGCCGTACGTTTCGGCGACTGTTCGACCAACCTCGCGGTCGTGTCCCGCGTCGACCGCAAGATCCGCAAAACACTGCCGTCGAAGGCTGTCCGCGTCCGTACTCTCCTCGAGGTAGTCGCGATACCGGTCGTAGTAGTCCTCGATCGTCCAGCAGGGGTCGAGACCGGCTCGATCGAACGCCGTCTCGAGGATCACCTCCCCGGATTGCGTGTAGGTACACAGCGTCTCGTCCAAATCGAAACAGACGGTGTCGATCGCCGCGCTCATGACTTCGAGATAGCGCGCCTGCAAGTAAAGTCGATCGCCTACTCGTCGGACGCGGTCCACCGCAGTTCGTCATCGACTCGCGTTCGCTCGGCGATGCCGAACAAAACAGCCCATTCGAGCACGCGCTCGATGCGTTCTTCCGGATCGACGCCCGCGCTTGGCCGCCGTCGTCCGTCGCCGTCGTTCGACCCAACTCGATCGACCACTGCGGCCGTCCCGAGCGGCACCTCGCTTTCCTCGAGGACGTCGAGCACTCGGTCGACGCCGTGGACGCGCTCGCGAAACGCCGGCCGGAGCACCGCGGGGTCGACCGGTCGCTCCGTCCGACCGTACTCGCCGTCGACCACGCGGACCAGTTCGAGCGCCCGGAGAAACGTCAACCAGGTGCCGGCGTCGTTCCGGTTTCCGACACTCGTCTCGCGAATCACTCGAGCACAGCAGTCGACTCCCTCCTCGGAACGCGCCTCGTCGACCGGGCCAGCTGTCGACGGAACGGCCGCCTGAATATCCGCAACCGTCTCGAGATCCGTCGGCGGCTCGGGAACGGGCTTGAACCGCACGGTTACAGGTCGAACGAGTCGACGAGGAGTTCCTCGTTCGTTTCACCGTAGGTCTCCGTGGGACCACCGAGAACGTCGACCGTCACCTGCGCCGGGGCGAAGAGGTCGGACGGCACCTCGTCGAACTCCCAGTCGAGGTCGTCGAATATCTCGGCGAACGGCCGGCCGTGAGCCTCGCCGGCGGTCGACGGCACGGAGTCGAAGACGTCTGCGTCCTCCCGGACCGTCAAGTGTGCCGTCCCGCCGTAGGCGACCGCATCGTTCGTCCGGCCGATGGCGACCTGCTCGTCGGCCGGAACCGGCGCAACCGGCGCTCGCCCGGTCGCCGACACGACGTCGCGCGGATCGTAGCCGAGTTCGGCCAGCCGGAACGTCGCGAGTTCGGCCGTCCGCGCCGCGTTCGTGAGACTGCCCGCGAGGCTCGCGGTCGGATAGACGAGCAGGAAGACGCCGCTCGTCTCGACCTCGGCGAGGTCGGCGACCTGCTCGGCTGCGGCTTCGGTCGGCGACTCGTCGGTCTCGACGGCCAATGCCGTGAGATCGAATGCGTCCGTGTAGCCGACGCGTCTGAATTCGGTCTCCTCGGCGACCAACGCACGCGCTGGCCCACTGCCGAGTCCCTCGAAGTCGTCGGTGGTGAGCTCCCAGCTTGCTTTCTGCGAGCAAAGGAGTGCGAGAGCCGGCTGATCCGTCGTGAGCTCGACGAACGGCATCGGCGCGTCGCCGAGTTCGCCCAGATCGTGACTGACCGTCGCCATTCCCGCGGTCTGAATCTCCGTGAGCAGTAATCCCGCTTCGATGCCGCCGTCGAACTCGAGCCCGAAGTCGAGGACTGTCGCCTCGTTCGCGAGGTCGTAGCCGCCGATATTCAACTCCTCGGCGTACTCGAGGGCTTCGTCGACCAGCTCGATCGCCATCCGGTTGAGACTCTCCATAGCCTCCGTTCAGCCTCCGGCGTAAAACAGTTTGTCAGTCGGCGTCTGACCTGCGTCGGACCGAGCGAGGCCATCCGTCTGACGACCGCTCGCGCTCTTGGCTAGACGGAGTAGCCCGCGTTCTCGATCGCGTTCCCGATCGACGCTTCGTCGACGACCGTCTCGTCGTGCTCGACGCGAACCTCGTCGTCTTCGTGCTCGGCCCTCACCGAGACGACGCCATCGAGTGACTCGAGCGCGTCGGTTACGGTCTCCTCGCAGCCGTCACACGCCATTCCGGTCACGTCAACCGTCGTTTGCTTCATAGCCGGTCGTACTCGCTCGACCCGATTGAGTGTTCTGCTCGCGAGCACGACCTCGCTGCAACTACTCTTCGTCGCTCGTCGCCGGTCGGCCGAGATGTTCCTCGACTGCGTCGACTTTCTCCGCGGCGGAGACGTCGCTCGTTCGTTTGTCGTCAATTTTCAGCACCGTGCTGACGCGGTCGCCGTCGACAGCCTCGTGGGCCGCCTGCGCGGCCGCGAAGAGTTCGCCGATTTCCTCGGCCTCGATGACCGTCCCCATCGGGTTGGTCTCGTACTCGACGTCGTACGACTCGAGCGCATCAACGGCTTTCGCAACTTCGCTCGACATACTGTCTTCGATCACCGGCGCGACGCTCAGTAGTGCGACTGTCGTCATACTCGACGCTACCACCCCGTCGTTCCTAAATCCACCTCATTCCACCTCATTCCGACCGAAAGCGGCCCCGACCCGATCTGACGATTACCTCGGGGCGGGCGAGCGGTCGGTCTGTGTCGGTGGGTAGATGATGATATCGCCGTTCGCGTAGACGTACACCTCGTGTTCCAGGGTCGTAAACGCGACGTGACCGCCGGTTCGGTCCGTTCCGTCTGTCTTCTGTCTGAAGAGTCGGTCGAGCGCGTCGGGATCGACGCTGTCGTAGAGCGAAAACTCGCCCTGGGAAACGTCGGTGTCCGCGATTTCTGCGATCGCGTGGACGATCGTCGTCGTAATCGTCGCAGTCCCATCGCTATCGTGGTGGAAGACGTATCTATCGTTTGCCTGGTCGTACTTCGGTTCGGTCGCAGCGTCCGGGGAAAATTCAGTTTGCATTGCTATCGTTCGATGCCCAATCGTCAGTTGATCTGTATCGTCCCACAGTATAAAAGCTAACTGTCCCCCAAATCAGTGAATACTACTGAATTATCGGCGCCGTTAGCAGTCATCTGTGGGGAAATTCGTTCAGTCTGTCGTTCAGTCCCAGCCACACGTTCTCGCGAACGTACTCTCATTCGATCGTGAGAATTGGGTCTGGCTCGAATTCGACCGTAATATCGTATCCAGCGTACGGAAATTCGATCCGGCCGACCCGGTCACCTGCAGATTCCGTCGGCGCAAATACCGACGAGAGCGAGTCGGGATCGACCGCGCCGAAAAGCGGTGGCAGCCGTGTTGGCTTCGTATTATCGAGTTCCGCTACCTCCGTAACGATTCGTTCGCATACCCCAGCAGTATCGACCTCTCGACTCCTGGTCATTGCACCATACGGCCACACTCCGACGTTAATAGGTTTCGATATACGATACGCCAAAACACGGAGGCGATAAACAGTTACGCCGTTTCGTACAGCGATTCGTGCTCGGGACAGAACGGCGGGTCGCGCAACTGGGCCGCGATCAACTTCTCGTGGTAGTGTGCGTTGTAGAGTCGACACACCTCTCGATCGCAAAATCCCTCGCCCGTCTCGAGGTAGTGATACGCCTGTAACACGTAGCCCTCGAGCGCGTCGGTCGATCGCGGATCGTCCTCGATCAGGAACTCGCCATCGACCTGGTTCTCGAGGACCTCCCGCGGCGGCGAATCCCCCGAGAGCATGGCGTGGCGCTGTTTTTCCTTGTAGTACTCCTCGGGCTTTGCCGGCGCCTCGTACAGCCCCGGAACCGACAGCAGCGCTGGCTGGCCCAGGACGTTCACCCGCTTGTGCCATCGGCCATCGTGATCGCCCCAGGTCCCGATAGCCCGGTCGAGAATCGGGACGTGCAGCGTCTCGAGACCCCGTTCGTCCTCGGAGATCGCACTGTTGAGTGCTCGCTGGATCTGTACGCCGTCGTAGAGCACGCCACCCTCCCGGTCAGGGTTTTCGAGTGCACGCTCTTCGTACCGGATCGTTCCGAGCATGGTGTTTCCGGTCTCGCGGTCGTACGGCGAGGTCACGCGTGCTGCAGCGAACCGTTCGGCGAGCTCGTCGGTCTGGTACACGTCGAGAAACCGGTCTCGAACGGCGATGTCGGCGTCGATGCGTGCTGCGAGCCAGTCGGCGATGGCGTCGACATCGACGACGGTCGAGGGGGCACGGTACAGGATCACTCGATCGACCATATACTACCTAGTCGTACCACTGGGTGAAACAGTTGCGATCCATCGCGGTGAAACACGGTGAGCGAAACGATCTGAAATGGGCGTTCAGCGCTTAGGTGTCGTCGTCCAGCCGTCAATGCTCAAACCCATCTCAGAAAGCATTTCGAGCATACAGATTTCGGGCGCACCGCTCGACGAGAGACTTCAAAAAAAGACGAACGGCTACCTATGAGTCGGCGACGGCGCGTTAGTCGTCAGCGGGCGCGGCACGCGAGGTCAGTTCGACGGGTTCGGCGTCGACCTCGAGCTCGTCGAGTGCGACCTGAGCGGCGCGTTTGCCCGAGACGAGCATGGCACCGAAGGTTGGGCCCATTCGCGGCAGGCCGTAAGTCGTTGCAGTCGCCATCCCGGTCGCGATCAGCCCGTCGTGGACGAGGCCGGTGTGCTCGACGACGGCGTCCTCGGACTTGCCGACCCACATCGAGTCGTGGCCGGGCGAGTCGTGGCCGGGCGCACCGTAGGTGTCGGAGTCCGTCTGGTCCATGACCTTACCGCGCTCTTTTGCATCCTGGATACCCGGCGCGTCGAGGACGCCGCGCTCGTCGAGTTTCGTGATCGCCATCGCGTCGTGGCCCGTCGCGTCGATGACGAGGTCGGCCTCGACCGCAATCGGGTCAACACAGGTAATCTCGCGCGGGAGCGCGTGGACCGGCGTCCAGTTCATCACGATCCCCGAGACCTTGTGGTCCTCGCGGATGACGATGTCCGTGAACTCGGTCATGTTCTGCATCTTCGCGCCCGCGTCACACGCGGCCTTGATGAGTCCGGAACAGGCCTCCGGACCGTTGGCGACGTACAGTCCCTCGCTGTCCTGGGACTGCTTGTAGGAGACGTCGAGCTCGTCGAGAACCTTCTGTGCGGGGTCGCGAACGGTGACCTTATTCATCAGGAAGCCGCCGAGCCAGAACCCGCCACCGAGGTAGTTGTTCTTCTCGACGACCATGACCTTGACCCCGCGCTCGGCGAGTTCTTTCGCTGCCGTCAGCCCCGATGGGCCGCCGCCGACGATGATGACGTCCGAGTCCGAGAAGTCCATGAACTCCTCGGTCCACTCCTGTCCGATCGCTCGTGTTACGTCCGCTTCACCGACCTGGCTAAACTGCTCGAATTCGCTCATACAACTAGGTGGTAACATTGGGTAGTGAAAAACCTATCGCGATGAGTCCCCATACTGGCCAGTCGGTGACACGAGAGATATAATCGCCATACTGCAGGCAGGTAAAACACTTCTAACTACGCCCGTACGACCGAAAAAACGCTTTAACCGCTGGTAATAGTGTATTAGTACGGCGCCTCAAGCGATGACCGCTCAGGGAAAACGAGAGCGTTGCCACTCTCCAGGGATATCGTGTTCCTGTTCGCTGCAATGTAAACTACCCCCACAGCAACCGCTGCTGTGAGGGTAGATATGTAGTATGAGTGTCGGCGGCGAACCGGA
>JBKKHI010000012.1:0-130550 GCA_046614585.1 Natrialbaceae archaeon A-arb3/5
CTGGTAGGACGGCTTTGGTCGTGGACACATCAAATTCGTCCTACCGCTTTCCATGTGAAGACTTCTGCACCACCGCCGGGAATGAATGAGGATCTCTTCGCTCTTCATAGGCTTCTGGCGAAGAGTAAGGGCCACGAAGTGGGAACTCAGTATCTGGACCGGGAGCAGTTTTTTCGATACTCCATAGTGCGATTGTATACTGCGGATGAACATTTTCGAAAACCCATCCGCGGTTGTTAGTGAGTAATGTGAGATCGCTTCCAGTCCCTTCATCAACAACTCGGAGACGGAACTCCTCCATTTTTGGTCCTAATAAAGCCGCACGAGGTAGCACTACGCCAAGGTGACCACCGGTATTGAGTAAGTCCCAGAATCGCCATCCAAAGCCAGCATATAGATCTGGATCGCTTCCTCCGATAGGATATGGACCATTGATGAGGATTGACGACCGCACAGACTCTTCTGTACGTTTCCTTTCAAGTTCCTCAACGAGATCTGGCCGTTCTTCCTCAAGTTCACCAATACGTTTTTCGACCTCTGTTTGGGTTGTTTCGTATAATCCCGGATAATACATTTTCCAGAAGGTGTCACGTTCCACTTTTGTCTTCTCCCAAGGTGGGTTTCCGACAACAACATCAAATCCGGATCCATCCCCATCGAACACTTCCGGGAAGGCGGCGGGGAAATGAAGGGGCTCAGTCGATTCTAATGCCGCTTGAGCCAGCGTGTAGCTTTCATGATCAGTTATATCTATTTCTGTATTCGAAACAGGCGATGTATCAATCTCATCATCAATCCGTGACGCAGCTAAAATGTCAAAACGCGCCCGAACCTGCTCCATCTTGCTCTCAATCTCTGCACGGGTCTCACGGGCTTCCTGTACTTGCTCGGCACTGGCATCAGCAAAGCTACCGAGTTCGTCGATGTCATCTCGGATCTCGTTCATCACGCTCTGACCACCAGCAAACATCCCCAACGAGGACTGCTCGACATCGAGGATTTCCGTGACTTCATCAAGAGTACCAATCCCGGCCAACGAATCCCCAGTAACGAGGTTGTAGTCGAGGAACGTCAGCGGGAGCCCTGGAACGAACGTGTGTACCCAGATGGACAACCGAGCAAGTTCGGTCGACAATGGATTGAGATCGACACCGTAGATACATCGTCGAGCGACCTGACGCCGAAGGAGCTGACCGCGTTCAACCGGCGGCGCGTACTCCTCATCCTCGAACGCCTCCAGTGCCGCATCCTCCAGATTATCGAGTTCATCCTCAACTGGCGACAGCGGGTTCTCGGTCAGGTACGCATAGAGACGTGATTCGATCCGATCGACAGCGCCAACGAGGAAGTGACCAGACCCCATCGCGATGTCCGAGACGCGAAGGTCGAAGAACGCGTCTGCAGCTGCGTGATCGCCTTCCTCTTCGCGGAGCCGATCGATTCGGTCGAGGTGGTTATCCAGCGCAGGTTCAAGCGAGTGATCGAGAAGGTGCTCGACGAAACGCGATTTGGTGTAGTACGTCCCCGTCGCCTTCCGTTCACCGGACTGGCCGTGAAGGTAGACCTCGCCTTCGTCGACGATGACTTCCTCGTTGCCAAGCGTCTGCTGTCCGTCCGAGTCGATCGGGACGTAGTGTCCCTCGTCGTCCGTAGTGAGTGGCTGCTCGGCCAGCGACAGCTCTGACTCCAGCAGTCCCTCGTAGATCACGCCGAACTCCCTCACACCGATGTTGCGGAAGTCGACAGGACCCTGATACCCGTCGCCCGTTTCGTCGATGAGGAGCTTCGCCAGGACCGGACCGAACTCGGCGTTGTTGAGCCGGATTTCGGCCAGCTTCGCGCCCGCCTCGGAGATGTCCTCGTCCTCGGAGAGCAGGCGGCCGTCGTAGGCCGGAAGCCCCAGCTCGTCGTGTCCGTGGTGGACGGCCCGCGAGAGGTGCATCACGTCGTCCCAGTGGTCGTAGAACGCGTCGTCGAAGCTCCCATCGCCTTCGACGAAGTCGTGGAGGTCGTGGGCCTTCTGCTTCAGTGAGTTCCGGTCGTACCGCTCGTTGCGCCGTCGCGGAAGGAACTCCTCGTCTTCGGCGTAAGCGATGAACAGCAGCCGGTAGAGCAACACGAGCGTCATCTCGTAGGTCTCGTCCAGCTGCTCTTTCGTTGGGTCGTCAAGGTCGCGGGCACGGGCGATCGCCTCCGCGAGGTCCGGGACGACGTCGTCGTAGATGCGTTCCCGGAGTCGCTCTCCGAGAGCGGCCGCGTAGTCCTTCGACCGCTCCATAATGTCGTGAAGCGTGCCATCCTCGCGCAGCGCGTTCGCGGAGAACAGCAGCCAGAGATAGGCGGCCTTCTCGTCCGCGAGCAAACTCGTGTTCACCTCGACGTAGGTGTCTGTTCGACCGCGAGAGCCGAACCCGGCGTCCGGGTTGGTCGTGTACAGTCGGAGAGTGTCGCCGCTGCTTCCGATGACGTATTCGAGGTTCCGCTTGTCAGCCTCATTGAGCGCGTAGGCCACCGGCGACTGGCCGACGAACCGCTCTTGGGCGTGGTCGAAGGACTCGTCCTCTTGAAGGAACATCGCTACAGCGCGCTCGTGGCCGTCGCTGGTGTCCTTCAGCACGTAGCTCTGGTCGGTGAGTTGGTCGATCTCGTAGTTGAGGCCCTTGATCAGCTCGCGTGGATCGTCGTCGATAGCCTGCTGAGCGCGTTCGGTAGCATCCTCCCAGTCGTCGCGCTCGGGGACACCGACCTTCAGTTCGTGCGTTGAGAGGAGACCCTGATTGCGGAGCCCGGTCAGCTCTTCGTCGAGCTGCGGGAGCATCTCGGTGAGGAATCTCTGGGCCGCGTGTCGATCAGGTTCGTCAAGAGCAGTGTCACAGACCCGGTCTGCTTGCCCGCGGTCGACGTCTCGGTAAACTGGTGGTTCTTCCCCGCTCGGGCCGCACAGCCCGGCGTAGTCGTCGTAGAGGGCAACAACGAGGATCGGGTTCACCCGCCCACCGCGCCGATCGGAGTAGGTGTTTTGGAGGAACTCTTTGGTGGGTCGCTCGCCATAATCGACGACAACGACCTCTAACGCACTTGATCCGTTTCCTTGATAGAACTCGAAATCACCGCCGTCCCGGTCGTAGTTCCACGGACGGCCAGAGCGTGATTCGAGAAAGTCCGAAGCCATGAACAAACAAAATGACCACGGGGGAGATATATCTTGGTGGAAGAGCTGTCTATATTCACATCATTCCTGCTGGTCGATCAGTATCGTAGCTCCCCCACTCGTCATCGCTGACGATATTTTCTCCAGTCCCGCGATCATACCACTGTACATCCATCCCGTAATCCAGGCACTTAGGTTTCGATTGATGTTTTCCAAATGAGCCTCCGTAATCGCTTATCCACACACCAGCGTCCATCATCTCATCCGTCGTCTTGTCAACGAGATTCCCGTCAACAATATACTGACCTTGGTTATCGAAGCACTTTGCAAAATCCATAACTAACCAGAAATAGTTCTGGTCGAAATCTCTGATTGGAACAAAGTATTGCCGAAGAGTGTCATCCAATCGTTGCCAAACTTTCACTTCGTGATGGTTTTGTATTCGTCCTTTTTCGGGGCCAGATTCTCCACCGCGTTTATATCGCGCAAACTTCACGACATAGTTACCATCCTCTGTGAGGAAACGATCCGGAATACAAAACGGCTGACGTGCTACACCACCTCCTTCTCCCGACGGTATTACGTACTCAAATCCTTTTGACTCAACGTGCTGTCTTAGCTCCTCTTCCACTTTTTCGGGGTTCGTCGATACGGGATCAAAATCAGAATCCTCTCCGTGATATATCTGATATGATAGCTGGTCAAGAGTTTCTTCCCCCATATCGTTAAGGACTGATTCGAACATTTTTTATTTCAAATGTTTTGTATTCTGTCGTAGAATACCTCGTGGAACCGTTCTCCTCGGTCAATCATCCACTCGTGGTACTCGTCCCATTCCTCTTGACGCGAAAGTGTTCCTGGTCGGCGGAGCGTGATCTTTGCCCGGTTGCTATCGCGCTGGGCTTCCTCGGGTGGACTCCAAATGATATCATCGTCCATCTCGACTTCAATCTCGTCACGCTGTTCTTCTAACGCTTGGTACGCCTCTGGATCGTCCTTAATGATGAGTTGACAGTAGAGGTTATTCTCGACGGTGTTAACGGTAAACTGGAGATTGAACCCAGACCGACCAATCGGATTATTGTACCAATGCTGTGGTTTTGGCTTCCGCGCTCGAAGAGGAGTATCGCGATCAGTGATCAGATTTCGGAACTGTGTCCAATACTCTTCCTGGAACTTTCTCGTCTCAGAGAGTTCGCTTTCGGAACGCTTCGCCTTCGCCTTCCACTCTGAAGGATCCTCGACCGGGTTTAGTCTGACTGCTGGTAGTGATTCGCCGATCTTCCAGACCTCTAATCGGATGGCGAAGAGGTCAATACCCTCTCGACTATTCTTGTTCAGCCAGTTGAACGCGTCCTTGTGCTCGTCGTTAAACTGGGGAGACAACCATACGATGATGTCTGCGTCGATCCCGGCGGCATACGCGATACACTTACCGAGATGATCGTGGTCAGATGGGTTCAGTTGGTTCTCGATGACGACTCGACGTCCATCTTCAACGACTTCGGCCAAAATGTCGACACTGTACCTCCCGACGCTCTTCTCCGTCTCAATAACTTCCAGATCGAGGCCCAGTACGTCCTCTAAGTGAGAGGCGTCCTCCGATCGCACCTGATCAGCTAACCACGGCGTGAACTCGTGAGCCTCGTGTTCCCAGTATTCCCTCACATCTTGGGGCTGAAGTTCCTGAAAGTCCGGCCCCTCGAACGTTGCCATAGCAGCCCTTACAAACGCGACTGTCAAAGTCGTTACCCGTACCATCCGTCGCCGAATCCACCGGTTCTGTTGGCATTGACGCGACGAGATTGAACCCCGGCTCCGAGCCTCGAAGATGTAGAAGTACGCACATACATATGGGCGTACCCGTACATACACGTCCGATATTGGAAAAGGCGGTTACGGCCAACCGCAGGCCGGCGCACGGCCTCTGATCCGACTGACGCGGTTGCCCTAACGCCGGACAGCCCGACCGTGCGCGAACCCACCTGGAGCGCACCGTGACGGCGCATAGCCGCCCAGTGCCTTCCTACCCATCCTACAGCCCAACCACCACCCCGACCGGTTCACCCTCGCGGGTTGGCCGTCGTCGCCTACGCGAACAGCTCGTGGTCTGCGTACTCCTCGATTGCTCTCGGGTGAAGGTAGTCGATCAGGTCTTTCAACTCTTGGGCCAACTCACGCACCTCGATCTCCTCACCGTCGACCTCGACATCATTAGTCAGAACGTCCATCGACTGGCTGGCGTCTTGTGCTAAGGTGTATCCATCGAGTGAATCAACGTGCGAGGCGAGGAATCCTCGAAGCTCTTCTTGCTGGGCTGGCTCTGCGTTCCAGAGGTTCACCCGGAATCGAACCAAACCCTGCTCCTCAATAAGTGGCTGCATCCCGTACTTTAGCGGTTCTGGATGTTCTGGGTGGTCAGACCCAAATCCGATTGACCGTTTGTGTGTCGGTTTGGCGATTCGTTCTGCGTCCTCGAAATGTAGATCCTCTTTGACTTGCGGGAACACGTAATCGCGGACAGCGATGATGAGATCTGAATAGTCCTCGGAATCAGAAGTGGTCGCCACGGTGCTGGTAGGCTCTTCACTCAGTGGTCGACGGATGTTCTCCGTCAATAACAGCTCGACCTCGTCCTGAGAGTAGACGCTGTATTCCACGCACACCACATCAATATCGTGCTCTCGAAGGAAATCCGCCATGTTGAGCGTCACATCCCGGAACTCCGTACCGACCAAGACAAGTCGTTGATCGTCGTTGAAATCGTCTCTGTCTACAGGTTCATCCAGTCCGAAATACGTCTGGTGGCGGTCACGGAGTATTGGTGTCTCATCGAATGAGGGGCTGGTCCCGTATTCGTGTACGAACTCACGGTATCGGTCATCCAGTTGATCGTAGTCCTCTTTCCGGATCCCGCTGGCGTACTCAAAGGCTTGAGCCGCGATTTCTCGTGGTGCTTTCCCCCGCTTCAGCTCCACGATGACTGTGTTGCCGTCTTCGTCTAACCCTAAGATGTCGAAGATGCCACCTTCATCCGGCGTTCCTTGACGGCCGATATACATCACGTCAACCCCGCCTATGGTTGCCCCGTCCGTACGTATGAGCCGGTTTTCGAGGTTCACCTCCTTGTCGAAATCTGACTCAGGGAGTCGCTTGAGATCTTCCTGTTCCACCATGTAGACTTCCATACAAAACCAGTGCTGACCACATACCTATTAATCTTAGCAATAGGTTGTTCAGACCAACCAGTTGTCTCAAGCTTTACATAAACTACAACGATCGGTTTGGAAGATTTGCCCGATGGCGATTATCTACGAGAAGAAGCTGGGTATCCTTCTCGAACTCCGAGACGGACCAAAACACGGGTACAAACTGGCTGACGAGCTCGAAATCTCAACTGGATACGTGTACTCGCATCTCGATGAGCTGGAAGAGGCGGACCTAATCGAAATCGCAGAAAAGGAAGAGTCAGGTCGACAACGCATCTACTACAGAATCACTGAGAACGGCCGACTTCTGCTCCGAGCACTTGGGTACAACGACGAGGACGGTTAGCTACACCCGCTCCGTCAGGACCTGTACAACTTTTCCCTCCAGTGGAAGCAGAATCCCCAACGAGTCGATGTCGTTGTCTTCGTGGGAAAGCTGAACAGCCTCAGTTATTCGATCGTGCATCGACCACAGCTGCTCGGTTTCGACCTCGCGGAGGTCTCTCGGCATTTCCTCACCGTAGACGTTGGTGACTACCTCGTACTCGCGGTCAGTGAGTTCCATTGCTATCTCTCCGGTCGAAGATCTCTCCAGCGGAAGTGATCGTTGTCTCCGTTCTCGAACTCGATCTCGAAAAGATGCGAGTCCCGCTCGTCGCCTGTTGTCTGTCCCGCGTCGTCCTCGATCACTTCGACGACCTCCCCGGTTCGTCCGTGATAGCGGTCGAAGTCGGGATCGTCTCTGTCGGGGATGTCGACGCGGACTCGATCACCGACCTCGAAACGTCTCATTGACGAGAACATTAGTGGGCTGGTTCCTGATCGTTACGGTCCAGCCCACCGTTCGCCCATCTCGCGGGCCCGTTCGTCTACCTCGTCTCGATGCTCGACTTCAATCATCGATACCCGGCCCGCCATCCGTTCCCAGCCGCAGCGGTCGTTACACTCATAGTAGACCTTCCAGCTCGACGCCTCCTCCTTAGTTCCGTAGGCCAACCGCGCACTGCACTTGGGGCACGACGCTGACGGATGAAGCGTAAACGTCAACATCCATCTGGCATCTCCTTCGCCGCGTCCACGAAGCCCTGATCTCGGAGGTTCTCGCTCCACTGCGTTACGAAGTCCTCGATGTCGATTCCTGCGGGATTGTGTTGATGGACCGACGGATGCTGCGTGTATCGAACCGGTTGCCACACCCCGTTATCGATGTGAAACACGATCTCGGGGTCGCACATCAGGTCGCCCCGCTGGACGTAGTGATGTGCAACGCTGACCCGACTCGACCCGATTTTCTCGATGGTGAGATCCTCGTAGCCGTTCATTTCGACCGTGTAGCTCTCGCTGACCGTCATATCCTCAATGGACTCGACACCGAGCGAGGCGAGGATCTCCTTGGCGGCCTTCATCGCTCATCACTCTCCAGTTCGATGCCGAGTGCCTCAGCCGTTCGCTCGATGTTCTCCTCGCTCGTCTCAATGGCGGTCTCGATGAACTCTTCTCGTCCTGTCTTGCGTCCGACGAACCTAAACACGGGGTAAAACCGGCGGTACCACCAGATCTGGAGGCGGATGAACCGCTCAAGCATCGCTGGCCACCCCCTCGCGCCAGGCGTCGAGGTCATCCTTCGTCAGCGTCCAGCCGTTCTCGGGAAGCTCCGCGATGACTTCTCGCTTGAGTCGTTGGTACCACTCGCAAGCGAACTCGTAGTTGTAGGCGTAGGCGAGTATCGCTATTGCCAACTGTGCTGGACCTGAGCCACCATACCCGTATTCAAATCCCGAGGGACTGGCGCTGAGTAGATCATATCGCTTGTCCAGTGGTTCACCATCGACGGTGACCTCAACCTCCTCACCCACTGGCGCTGTTGGATCCCGTCGCCCTCGGTAGACCGCCTCCGTCGAGAGGCCCGTTTGTTTCCCCATGATCGAAGGCCCTCGATGGGCATCTTCGGGGGTCGAACCCAGGGGTCTGCGGCTCATTGTCCTACCTCCTCCAGCCGATCAAGCGCATCCCGGAGTTCACTGGCGGTCTCGGTGAGTTCCTGCGCTTGCTGCTCCAACTCGGCGGCACTGGATTCGAGGTCGTCGGCCGTCGTCGCAAGCTGGTCTTCGAGTTCGTCAACGTCGAGTTCTCCAGTGTAGAGCGCAACGCGCCGCTGGTGTTTGCAGCGAACGTCCCTGTGGGTGGCGTCAGGGCATTCACAAACCCAGTCACGGGCATCAACGAGGTACTCTTTACCGCTCTGGGAGACGACCACGTACAGGTCGTCAGCACCCTTCGCTCTTCCGATGTCGGGAAGCACGGAGAACGTCTGTGTGATTGCCCTGAGCGTCCGCGGCTCGACATCGGGTTGGATCGACTGGCTCACGCCTCGTCACCTCGATTCGCTGGAACGGGCTCCCAGCAGGGTTCGTTGGCTCGATACCGCTCGACTCGTTGTAGATGAGATGCACTCTCAGCCAGGTCAACAGCACGTTTCGCGGCTTCCAACGTGAGTGCACGTGACGTGAACGTGAACCCCCGTTCGAGGACTTCTGGCTCGGTCGTTATTCGTACCGGAACACAGGGGCCGAAACCGACTTTGTTCATCGCACTCGCACGGCTTGACCATGGCCCGCGGAGCGTCACTTCTTTGCCGTCAACAGTGGTAATCGTGTAGTTCCGCCCAGCGAAACCACCCTCATTCTCTGGACCGTTCCAGGCAAAGAACCGAGCTATTCCCTCTCGTTCGGCGTACCAGAGACCATGCTCTTCGTCGTGCTCGAAGAACATCTCCGAGAGGTCAGGGATTTCGTCTACCAGGACTTCGAGTTTCGGTGGGTTGGCAACGTCTTCTCGCCAGTCCACCTGACATCCGAGGATTTGCAATATCAGTCACCTCCTCGTCGCTGGACTTCGCTAACGTACACGTGACTCCGAGCCTTCTCAGCACATGGGCCGCAAGCTGGGTCCTCCGCATACCCACGAACTGGTGCGTTGACGATGACGGTGTGCGTCGCTGTTCGCCGACATCCAAGTTCTCGACAGAACGGTGTCTCCGAACTCGATTGCTGTCGGCTCATCGCTGGCCCTCCGGTTCACACGGGATCGTTTCCCAACGGTGCGGTGGGAGCGTTGCCTCAGTTCCGCAGTCTTCGCAGGCGTAGAAGACGTACCAGCGGTCCGCACCGTTTCGTCGCTCCTCGGGAGTGAGAGGCCCTTCCCAGCTCTCGCACTTCGCCAAGTCGTGACCGTTGACCTGTGCTGAGTGCCGTTCGAGAATCGAGTCTTTGTCGCCCTGTGCTATCGTCTGTGGCGTTAGTTTTACGCCGTAGCTTGAGCTATCTGACATCTGGGTTCAGCTCCGTCAGGAACCCACAGTCCGGTGATTCCAGCACCGGGCCTTTGCTCCGAACTCGTGTCCGAAGCCGTGGCTATCTCGTGTGGGTTCCTTATATGTAGTTAGGGGAGATGAAGTATTAGTAACATCTAATCCAGCAGAAACTAACGGTAATCGGGCCGTAGAGACTCTCTAATCGTGGCTGTTGGCATTGTCCGGTCAGCCCCGTAAATGGGGCTCTGGCATCGTTCTCGGGTTATCGATAACTAACAGGAAACGAAATATGTTGTGTAAAGTTCAGTCAGAGAAGCTTTACGGCTGATAGATCCGCTGTCATCGGGGGTTTCGGAACATAGAGCGATTTGGAATAACCAGTGGATCTCAAATCTTATTGTGAGAAGAAACACCGCACACTTTCTACTCCTACACCAGTACCCTTTCCCGCCTCACTATAAAATATGAGTAGCTATCTTTTACAGGGACAGCTGGAAGTAGTGAAAGTAGAGGATAAATGGGCTCTACCTCGCGTAAAGCTTCTCTGAGTATACTTTACGTGACGTGTTTGGGAAGGTGGGTTCTGTCTGTCGAGTTGTACGCTGGAAGCGTTAGCCCGTTTACTCTTTCGGGCTAAGTGGGACGTCGGTATCCATATCCCAGCCCCCGAGTTGCTTGCGGCTGTCGAGGGGGACGTGGATACCATCCCAGCGGTTTACCGGCTTGTCGAAACCATCCAGTCTCCTTACATCGGTCTCAGCATCTTCGAACCGCGTCGTGATGTAGTTGTATAGCCGCTTCTTCGACACTGGTGAGTTCGGCGTAGTCTCGATGAACTTACAGTAGTAGTCGTAGACCTCTTGGACTGTCATCTCACGATTCGGGCGCTGAGGGTTGCCCGTCGCGATATGGTTGCGCACGAACGTTGCCGTCGGATCAGCGTAGTTGTCCCACTCCTCGCGGATCTCTTCTGAGTCAGCCTCGTTCGTGAAATGGCCTTGCTCCCAGTACCGCTGGAAGCCATCGACAGCCCACTTGAGGATGCCGGGGAGTTCTTTCTCCAGCTTGGCTTCGAGGTGGGGGTCGGCGTCGGGATACCCGTCGTTCGCGGTTCGAGTGAACTTGCGGGGAAACTGTACGAAAATCCACCGCTTGTAGAACGCGAGCTCCGCGTTCTTGACCTTGGGTACCCTGTTCGCCGCGAACACGAGTTTCGCTGTATTGCGGATGTCACGGGGATCCTCGAACTTACGCTCGACCTGGATTCGATCGCCGCCGACGAGTGATTTGAAGAACGAGGTGTTCTGGATCTTGCCGCTGTCGATGTCAGCGTTGATGTTGGCCAGCTTTCCGTCGAGACGGTAGGCGGTGAACCGGTCATTTGCGAGTTGGGACAGCCCAGCACCACTCACGTTCTCCTGACCGAGAACCTTAGTGATAGTGTTCGAGTACACAGTCTTACCGTTATCCCCGTCGCCGAGAAGCATCATCGCCTTGTCGTACGGGTACTCGTTGGACATGAGCATGAAGCCGCTGAACTCCTGAATCGCGTTCTGTTTACCGGCTTCGACGCTCACGTCGATGAAGTCCTCCCACTCAGAGCACTCCGCATCGCGATCCCACTCTGTGGGGATCTTTGTGACTGCGTAGTCATCGGGACTGAGGTCGCGGACGATCTCTCCTTTCTCCAGATCGAGTACACCGTTTGCGACCGCCACTTCGGTGCCACGGAGCCCGAGCTGGTCGGAGTCCACGCGGTAGCAGTCCTTGACCTTCACGTAGCCCTCGATGTACTCGGTCTTGACGTTGTTACCGTAGTGCTCACGAACGAGCCTCTGAATGAATCCAGCTACCCGCTGTTCCTCGTCGATCCACAGGCCTCTGTCGTGATCGTAGACGAGTACTCTTCCATCTACGTAGATTACGTGCTCATTCTCTGAGATCCACTGGTGGCACTTCCGGGCGATCTCGCGGTCCTTCATTTGGAGCCAGTCGAAGGTCTCGAAAAACTCGTCTGGATCCATTTGAGGGATAGGTTTCTCTGCTGTACTACTGTTCTCGGACTCCTGCACCTTTTCGTACAGCTTATCGAGATTGGCTTCCCATCGCTCCTTCGGAATACCGACCTCGTTCCGCCAGTCTATTTTCTCCTCCAGCTCATCATACTTGAAATCCGTCTCGACTGGTTCGTGTTTCCAGCGAGGGATTTCATACTTCGCCTGGTTATGACGCAGAAGCTGGTGTATCTGGCCGTCGCACTCATCACGGAGTATGGTCAATACCTCGTCCACAGTCAGTGTCTGACTTGTGGAGCTGCTGTTCTCTTGGGCCTTCGCCGGATCTGTATCGGCTTTGTTCGAACGGTTTGTCATTGTATCACGCCGAACTGTGGTGTCGACGAACCCGCCGAACTCAACCGAAAAAGGCTTGCAGCTCCGTGCCGTAGGCTAACACGGAAGCCTCAAGCCCCTGGTTGAGCCGGCTTCCTCCGCTTCATTCACTTCAGTTCGGCGCTGTCCGGAAGGCTCCAACCTATCTGGACAGCGACTTTCCGTTCGATTTTGATTAGTCGTCTGTGGCGCTGATGTTTTCCTCTATGTTTTCTAACAGATAGCCGAGGGTCTCGTTGTAGTTGTCGTGACCCAGGCTATCGCGGAGGTCCTTCACCTCGTCGCGCCGGGACTTGGTGACGGGACCGATGGAGGTGATGTTCATCGTTTTCGGGCTCACCTGACGAGTGGAAATAGAGGTCGATGTATATATACCAGTTTTCCTCAGAGTGGGGATTCCGTCTGCTACGAAAACCGAAATCGGGTATATGCGTATTCTGACCCTTCTAATGAAACGTAATCGACAGCCCGCAACTGGTGACCAATATCAGCATATCATACACCGTTTAATGACAGGTTCACATAGATGACTGTAAAATGGCCTCCGAGGAATCAGAAAAGGCGGATTCCCAGTCAGGGAGCTCTGAACCTTCGATCGATCCGGATGACTACGACGTTGGAGCATTTCGTCGGGTGCTGGAAGATGTACGATCAGCCCATCGACATGAACTGGAATCATTTGAGGACAAGAAAGAGAAGGGGTGGCGGACGATTCAGTTCAACGGTATTGTTGGGACAATCATTATCGCGATATTAACACAGACAAGTATTCCATCTCAGCCTCAGCTCCCAACGGTTATTCTGCTTGGCATTGGTGGTATTGCCCTATTCGTGTCAACTGGACTCGGATTCTATGCACAACGGAACGCACACTTGACCGTGGGCCCATCGAAAAAAGCAGTAGATCTGGTTCGGAGCGGAGACCATCCAGAAGTAGAGTATATTGCAGTCTATGCCCGGAAATACGATCGCTGGCGTGCTAATGCTGCGGATGTGACTGATTGCCGTTCCAAAGAGGTGTACGGTGCGATGATTCTCTCCCTTGTCGGCGTTATTTTATTACTCTCAGGGATTCTACTTGCACATACGAGTATACTATGAGCGATGATGAAGGGTCAGATCCAAGTTCGGACCGGGACGAGTTCGATGGTTCCCCGTTTGAGGATGCCGCAGATGCAGTATCCGCAAATGTCGATAAACAGGACTCCGATTCTTCTTCCGATTCATAAGGTTCGAACTAAGGTTGCGTCAACTGTCGCTCACTCTTTGCCCGAACTTTATATTGGAGAGGGTTCAAGCACCTCGTATGAGCGAGGATAGCGATTCAACGGGTGATTCTTCGTCAGGAGATGCCTTCGACGGTTCTCCCCTCGAAGACGCTCCTGATGCTGAATCCCAGAAAGGGTATGACGGCGATTCTGACTCATCGTCTTCCGATGATTCATAACTAATCGCAATACTGTCTCCGAAAAAACCGAGAGCGAACATGCCAACAGCGGCATCTGTACGAACAACTCAGACAACCGACGAGTTGAAAAACAGCCCCCAGTGAGATGTGGCCCGAGAGTGAACTGGGGCGTCGAATACATCTTGTAGGGGCGGCCGTCAGTAGGGGGCTTAGACATCCAGGCCGTGGACGTGGCGGTTGCGCTTGACCGTGTCGTTGACGCCCTCGTCACGGATCTCCTCGACCAGCTCCAGGTAGGCGGGCTCGTGTTTGTCCGCCATCGTCCGGAAGTTCCGACAGAACTGTTCTCCGTGGTCAGGCTGTCCCTCGCTCGACTCGTTGTGAGCCGCCTCGTGGGCGAGCACACGCCAAAGCTGGAATACCCACCCTTCCCAGTAGGACTTGCTCCAGGCGCTGTCTGTGAGCCAAATAGCTTCCTCTCCATCCGTCCAGGCTCTGCACTGGTCGTCCTGACCGTATCGGATCTCTCGACTCAACCCCATCTTGTGCGCGAGCACGCGGGCAATAGCCATTTTCTGGGTGGACACCTTCTCTTGCCCCTCGTCGTCGTCGAGTTGTTCGTAGCCCCTGAACACCCCAAGAGCGCGGGCTGTCGTCTTCTCGTCCTTGCTGTCCGGGAGTTTGATCTCCTCGGAGCGGTCGGCGGCCTGTTGGATTTCCCGTCCCGCTGGGTCGTCTTCGAGGACAACCGTCTCGCCGCGAGTAGCGAGCTTCCCCGCCCATGGGCTGTCCTTCGTTGACCAAATCATCTCGTCGCTGTCGCGGACACTCGCGTAGCTGACGTAGTCTCCGTCGCCATCCTTCAGTACGGGCGCGTCTTCGAACTCACTGTATCCCTTGCCGGTTAGCCGCGCCACCCCGGCTCGGCCCGCATCGGATAGCTCTCTGGGCTCGTACTCACGGAACACGGCGGCTCGTGCGTCATCGAAGGTGTCGCGGACACGTGCCCAGGTTTCGCAACCCGACCGTATCTCGTTGCGGGCGGTGTTGAGGTCGAGATTGTGCTTCGTGACCACGTAGCCGGAGACGCCGTGACCGTCGACGCTCTTGACCTTCAGCCCCGCGGAGTAGACCTTCACCCAGTCGCTAATACCCTTCTCGCGAAGGGCGATGTAAACTAAGTCGTCCTCGTACACGTAGTCGACCCCGTACATCTCGTCCTCCGGAACCCGGTCGCTTACGCGTTCTCCGTTGACCTGGACTTCGACGTCGTGGACCAGCTCCATGAACTGGAACCGTTCCCCGAGGTCGTCGACGTAGTCGTCCCACGTCGTCGAATCGGAGTCAGGTACTTCGTCGTCGTAGTGATCGATCTCGACCCGGAAGCCGTCGACCGCGTCGTCGACGTCGTAGAGCCGGTATTCGCGGAACCACTCCTTGGCGTCGAACTCGACCACAGTTGTCCCGCTCTGGGCGGTGACCCGGCCCTTGGCCAGTGCCTGTCCGAAACCTATTCCGAACATCCCGATTGCGGTCGGGTCATCACGCTTCGTCGACTTCCCGAGCTGAGTGAGGAACTCGCGGATCTGCGATTCGGTGAGATCCATCCCATCACCGTCGTCCTCGACCACGGTGCGTTCCGGAGTGATCGACACGGTGACCTGTTCTGAGTTGGGCGCGTCTACGCCGTTCTGGATGAGTTCGCGGACGCCGTCGACGAGTGACTCCGCCTGACTGAATATGAGTTCTTGGAGGATTCGTTCCTGGTCAACTCCAAGCTGGCCTGTCTCGATGTCCTCACTGGTAGCCATCGGCGGTCACGCCTCCTCGTCGAAGTCGTCGAGATCTTCGTTCGGGTTGACGACGTCTTCCTCCCACGGTTCTTCCTCGCTAACCGGAGTCAGCGCGTGCTCGATCTCCTCCTCGCTAAACTCCCGCTTGGGATCGATTTCGAGGCGGCGACGTTGCCACTTGCGGGATAGCTCTGGTTCGCCTTCTGGTCCGACACGGGCCGACCTGACAAAGAAATGATACCAATCGCGCCCTCTATTGCTTCCAGCGTAGGTGTGTTTATCCAGGGCGACATCAAAGCGTCCGTCGAGCTGTAGTTCCTCATCGGGAACGGGGAAGTCGTACTCTGGCTCACGACCTTCTTCCTGAGCCGTTACGCGTTCGTCAGCTACCTTTTCAAAGTAGTCGTTTGCGTGGGTGCTCTCGCGGCTCGCTGGTGCCCGTGCGGCCGTTAGAGCCGCGTGGATCGCTGTGATCCGACCCTCCCATGTATCGGGGTTCCATCGTTCCGTCGCCAGCCGATGGTAGTAATCGATCAGGAGCGCCTCTTCGGAGTTGGCTTTGAGGTCTTCGACAATGAAGAGCAGTGTCCGGTCCCAGAACTTCTCCGCGTGACCAGAGCGAACCAACTCCCAGGCACACCAAGCGGCTCTTTCTTCGTCTCCTCGCCGCGTGCATTTTTGTAGCAGACTAACGATCTCGAATCGGTTGTATCCACCTTTGGTCTCGTGCCACTCCATCTCCCGACCGAAATCGTTCAACTCCGGTTCATCCTCGCTATCCTCGTCGTCGACGGGATTGCCGTGCAAATCCGTTTGCTGTCGCTCTTCGTCGTTCTCCTTAGCCATAGGGTTGTACCCATTGAAGATAGGGTGTGAACGATTGTAAAAACATCTATTTTTTGATACTACTGTCGAACGTCGGGCTCAGAATCGGTGACAGAGAACGGATTGCTATTCATCGCGATAATGCCAACAGCTGGAAAGGAAAAGGCACCCATGGCCTGGTCGGTCTTTTCTCAAGCACATCTCTGCGACTTCCACAGGATCTGGTCGGACTTCTTCGCCGGTTTTGAATACCTCATCTAATCCCGATATACCCTCGATGAAAATCTACCCTATTTTTAGCAGGAGGCGTTGCTTGTGTCTCCATGGAGTCGGTTAGACTCGTGGCCCGTGAGGTTCGGCAAGCGACTCGGATCGCGTGTGGCCGGACTAAAGGAAAGCGGGATAGCGAGGTCGCCAATCCTGAGAGCTACAGTGGGCCTTCGGCAAGCGAGAGAGACTTTATTGGAGCATTAGCTGAGGTAGCTGTGGCCTCATACTACGACTTGACCGTTGATACAGATACATCCGATCTGGACCCCGGCTATGATTTCTTTATACGGTTCAACGAACAGCCAGCGAAGGTTGACGCGAAGGGATATACACATTATCAGCCACGTCTGCTTGTTGAGGAAGGTGGCGTTACTGCGGACTATTACATCCACTCTCGGGTGAATCTGGATGACTACTCGGTTGACTGCGCGGAACTGGCGTTCCAAGTTTCCCCAAACAGCATCGTAACTGAACGTCGATCAGGAGAGAGCGATGGGACCGACCAAGAGAACGGGTCACTTGGTGATGCAGTCATCGTTGATCTACTCGGGTGGGCTCCCAAAAAACGGGTCCTCGATGCCGAGGTAATGATTCACGACTCGGACCCAAGCCACACCGTTCCACAATCTGACTTAAAACCGCTTCCGGACCCGTCTTTGATAGAACCCTTCAACACCCGTTCGTGGTTTGAGAAAAAGTAAGACGCCGGGCCGAGAGGAGAGAAATCTGGCTCCTCTCGTCAATCAGTTTCCGCTTATCCCATTCTGTCCAGCGCGTCACGCCGGTCTTCAACAGGGGCTTGGTCGTAGCGCATCGTAGACGTGTGGCTCTTGTGTCTCATCTGCGCCTGTGTCGCTCCCAGCCCTTCCTCACGCGTCATATACGTTCCCAAGCTGTGTCGGATCGCATAGAACGTCCTCCCTTCTGAGGGGATCTCAGCGGTTTCACAGACGTTTCTGAAGATGCGGTTCAGCGAGTACGACTGGTAGGGTGTTCCCGCACGGTTGAGCCATAATCTGGCGCTCTCGTCGTACTTGCCGTACTGTTCGCGTTCGGTCAGCCACCGTTCGAGCGCGTTGGACGTCCGTTCGGTGACCGACACCGCCCAGTTATCCTGGTTCTTTGACGAGTCCTCTTTCGGGATGCGGAGTAACATATTGGAGGTGTCGACCCAGTGGATAGTTGCTCGTTTCACTTCGACCGGGCGTAGACCGGCGTCCAAAGCGGTCCAGATGAGACTTGGAATCTTCCATGAGTTGGCCCGCTCGAAGTCATTCGGGCCGACCTTCTGTTTCGGCTTCTCGAACCGTTGAGCGAGATGGGCCTTCCAGCGGTCTCGCTCTTCGGACGTGATGTTGCTGTAGTTCGGAACGCTTCCATGTTCCAGTGCTGCGTCTCTGACCTTTCGACGTTCCTCCTCGGTGAGGAAGTCTTTGGGGTTGGTCTGGCCGGTGTTGGTACTGAAACTGATCTCCGGGTCCCACTCTTCACCGTTGAAGGCCCACGCCCGCCAGCGGAACAGCATCTTGATGGCTTTCAGATGACTGGCCTTGTTCTCTTGTGAAGTGTCGCCCGCAGCGAGCTCGCGCATCCACGCGTCGGCGTGCTCGTGAGTTATCTGGGTCGTGTACCGGTCCTCGTATTCCCAAACGAAGCGGTAGAACTGGTCTAAGCGGTATGCTCGACCGTTTACGGTGTCTTGTGCGTACCCTTCGCCTTGCTCTGGGTTCTTCCCTATGTCCTGCATCCAGGAGATTAGCCGCACACGGTGTTCGGTATAATCTTCGAGCTGACGGTCTGAAAGCACTGACTCCGTCGGTTTTGGGACGATTCTACCACCGTCGAACCCCGCCTCTTTGACCTGGTTCATTGTTTCACTTTTGTTATAGAACCAGCCAAAACCGCACCACGGCTACGGGATTAGAAGTATCAAGGTCCGGGTGCGAGAATCGAACCCGCGTCTCAGCCTCCACAAGGCTGAAGGATAACCACTACCCCAACCCGGACACGCTTGCAAACAGACCTACGAGCGGTTGGACTAAAATACGTTACGACTCGGGGATTGCGGCGTGCGACTCCCTCTCGCGGATTTTCCCGCCAAACCGTCGCGACCTGCGACCGGGATACTTTTCGGCTCCCCGGACGTACGACGGGCAACGCGTGGCGCTTACCGACAAAATCTACATCAAGAACCACCGTCAGATAAGCTCCCAGATCGAGACGAACATCCCCAAGGGGGCGTTCAAGGGAGCGACGCTCGACATACTCTTTCAAGGCGAGGGCTTAGAGAAGTTAGACGATGCGACCCGCGACCGGGTGCTCGATTTCACCGAGGACTTCCTCGACTGCGGTTGCGACAACAATCCCTACTGTGGCTGTCCGGAACGGAAGTTCCTCCAGTACGTCCTCGAGTTGCGCGCACAGGGGCTCGGGCCGGACGCCATCGTCGACGTGATGTCCGAGGATTACATGGTCTATGCCTACCCTGGCGACGTGCTCTCGTTTCTCGACAGCGGCGTGCGAACGCTCGAGGCCGCCGAAGCGCTCGCTCGTGTCGAGGGCGCAGACGAGAAACGAGACGAGATCCGACGCGCCAAACAGGATCTCGCGAGATAGCCTTACGTCGAAATCGACGACTTACCGCAGGCGATACGAGTCGTCGTCGCCGTCCAGATCGTCGAGCAGCAAAATTTCGTCTTCCTCGTCCTCGAGCCGGTCCTGGAGCTCGTTCACGTAGGCTTTGTACTCGTCGAGTTGTTCTCGCAGGTGGTCGGCCTCAAGCTCGAGACGCTCGTGCTCGCGGATGAATCGTTTCGGAACTTCGATGGTCGGCGGGAACGAGAGGTCATCCCCGTCCTCGCTCGCGTCGCCGCCGGTGATCCCCGTCCGCGCCTCGAGCTCGCGCGTGGGAACGACCTCGACCTGGCCGTCGTGGTCGACGAGCTGGTCGACGTAATCCCGAAAGACCGCCGAGAGGGAGATATCGCGCTCCTCGGCGATGTCCTGAAGGGCTTCGAAGGCGTCCTCGTTGACGCGAAACGAGATCGTCTTGTTCTTGTTGCCCATTTGCCTCCATTCGGCGTTCAGTTCACTTAACAGTTCGTCAGACGAGCGGTTCGAACGACGGTTCAGCCCGCCCGAATCCCTCGACACCCGATAAGCTATCCTGCTTGATGAGCATAGTAGAGACTGATGCAGACGCTCGCGGACACGCCGGGGCTGCACCACGTCACTGGAATCGTCGGGGATGCACAGGACGCCGTAGACTTCTACGTCGGTGTCCTCGGACTCCGACCGATCGCGCTGACCGTGAACTTCGAGGACATCCTCCAGCACCACCTCTATTTCGGTGACGCGAACGGGACGCCGGGGACGGTGATCACGTGTTTTCCGGACCCACACGGCGATCCGGGCCGAGTCGGACCGCCACAGCCCGAATCGGTTGCGTTCCTCGTCCCCGACGGCTCGCTCGCGTACTGGCGGAACCGACTCGACGGGTTCGACGTCAAGTTCGAATACCACGAGCGGTTCGACGAGCGCGTGCTGCGGTTCGAGGACCCGGCCGGAACGCGACTCGAACTCGTCGCCGAGTCGACCGACGCCGCCGGGCCGAACGACGAGGATGTGCTCGAACCACAATCGGCCGATTCCGGACCCGTTCCCGAGAGCGCCACCATTCGCGGCCTCCACGGCGTGGCGACCCTGTCGGTCAACCCCTATGCAACGGCGAGCATGCTCGAGACGCTCGGCTTCGAGCACGAGGCCGAAGACGGCGACCGAGTTCGGTATCGCGCGTCGGGGTCGCGAGCGACGGTCATCGACGTCCTCGACTGCGAGGCCTCGTTCGGCCGCGAGGGAGTCGGGACGCTCCACCACGTCGCCGTTCGGGCCGAGAGCGAGGACGCGCTGTTCGAGTGGCGCGAGTTATTCGACGAGCGCGGCTACGACGTCTCGCGTGTCAAGGATCGTCACGTCTTCCACTCGCTGTACGTTCGCGAGCCAGGCGGCATCCTCTTCGAACTCGCGACCGACCCGACGCGATCCATCGCGGCGACGGCGATGGCGGACGTCGATTGGACGAGCGACCGCGAACTACCGCTGTACCTGCCCGACTGGTTCGAGGACGACCGCGATCTGATCGAGAGTCAACTGCCGGCGCTCGAACTGCCGTCGACAGCGACCGAAAACGCGGACGGTGAACCGTGACGAACGCTGGCCGCTCGATGGAATCAGTTTCGGGTCCCCATCGCGGACAGCCGCTGCTCACCAGCGGTGCGCCCGCACAGGCTGCCGACGCCGCCCTCGTCCTCTGTCACGGGCGTGGCGCGACCGCACAGGGTGTCGTCAACCTGTTCGACCCGGTCTATCGCCACGGCGTCGCCTTCGTGGCACCGCAGGCCGACCGAAGCCGGTGGTTTCCTCGACCGGCGACGGCTCCGCGGACCGAAAACGAGCCGTGGCTCACCTCCGCCGTCGAGTGCGTCGAAGCCGCGCTCGAGACGGCACGATCGGCCGGCGTTCCACCCGAAACAACGGTGCTCGCGGGTTTCTCACAGGGCGCATGCGTGGTCGCCGAGTTCGTTCGCCGCAGCCCAGCACGCTACGGGGGGTTAGCCCTCCTCTCCGGTCACCTGCCCGGACAACCCGACGCCACCGACGACCGCTCGAGACAGGGATCGCTGGATGGAACGCCAGTCCTCGTCGGCTGCGGCCGTGACGACGACAGAATCGATCTCGACCGCGTCGCGGACACTGCCGAGCTATTCGAGCGAGCGGGCGGCGACGTCGACGAGCGATACTACCCCGACACCGGTCACGAGGTAACCGACGACGAGTTCGACGCGATCCGCTCGTTGCTCGCAGACGCGCTCTCGGCGTGACTACTCGGGGGCCAACCCCTTCGACTCGAGTTCCGCGATCGCCTCGTCGGATTTCGAGAGGTCGTCGAGCCCCATTCCGGCGAGGACGTGCTCGGCTTTCGTGAACTGAATTTCCTCGTAGTCGACGATCTGAAATCGATTGCCCCACGGGTCCCGAAACTCGAGTCCCGGCACGTCGAGTCGATCGACTCCGCGCTCGTCGAGACGGGTTTCGACGACGGCCGCATCGTCGACGACGAGTCCGAAGTGGCGGGCGTCGTCGCTGTCGGCGGACGCGTCGTCGATTTCCGCGAGCGCGATGAACTGATCGCCCATGTCGAGAAAGGCCTTGGTATCGGACCGACCGCGAAGGTCGAACGAAAACAGCGACTCGTAGAACGCGAGTGCATCGTCGATGTCGCCGACCTCGAGGGCGACGTGGTTGATCCCGACGAGACGAGCGCGATCCTCGTCATCGAGACTGTCGTCTGGTTCGAACACGGGTCGACTTGGCTCGCCGGAAGAATAACGGCTGTGCTGGCGGTTTCCGTTCGATTCGCGTCGGAAGCGGATTACAAACGAAGTGAGCGCGGCGAGTCCGATCAGGCCGTCACTTCGGTGTCTTCGAGCTGTTCGAGCGCCTGAATCACGTCGTTGCGGTAGTTGACGATCGGCGAGTCGTAGCGCTCGCGAGCCATCTGGGCGTACTCGTTGGTCGGCGCGGTCGACCCGCTTTCGGGTGCTTCCTGTTCTGCTTCCCACTCCTCGAAGGCCTCGATTCGGTCGAGCGTTCGCTCGGCGGTTTCGACCACCCAGCGGTCGCGCGTGGTGGTGTCGACGACCGAGATGGATTCGGGTCGCAGCGAGACGTTAACCGTCCCGTCCTCGGTCTCGTAGGTTCGGGGCTTACCGACGACGGTGACGTACTCTGGCGGCTCCGTATCCCGCAAGGCGGACGCTGCTTCGGGCTGGTACTGGCCGGCGTAGACGAAGAACGTTCCCGTCGGGTCGACGATGCGGCCGCGCCAATATTCGCTGTCCTCGCCGACGTCTTCGGTTTCGGTGAGCGTCCCGGAGACGAACACGCGGTTCGCGCGGTCGCCCGTAGGCAAGAGCGCGTAGTTGGGCGCTCGCTCGTCGTCGCTCTCTTTGAAGGTGTACGTCGAGTCGTTGAATTCGGAGGCGAAGACGCGGCGTGCGACTTCGCGGGTGAGTTCTGCCTGGCTCATGTTACATCGACCTCGCTTTGATCAGCAGTTCCTCTGCATCCACCGGCCCGTCGAGTTCGGTGACGTCGTCGGCCAGCACATATCGGCCGAACGTCGGTCCCTCGATGCGGTAGTAGGTGCCGACGATGTCGTCGGCGATCTCGTCGGCGACGACGGTCGTATCGAGCGCGTCCATCGCCATGTCCTTGGCCTCCTCCAGGGAGAGCCCGGTCAGTTCCTCGGTCGCCTCCTTGTCGAAGATGACCTCATGGGCGTCGAGTCCGTCGTCGACGACGGCCTTGATCCGGAGGTCGAACTCGCCTTCGACCTCGCCGTGTTCGTTGCAGCGCCCGTTCTGGAGGACCCTGGTACAGTCCTCCTTCGGGCAGCGCTTGATGAGGCCGCTGCCGCTTTGCATGTCGACGAGCGCGCCTTCGATCTCGCTCGTATCGTCGCCGACCTCGATGTCCTCGTCGCGTTCTTCGATCACCGTCGTCGAGTTGAGTTTGACCGAGTATCGGCCCTGATACTCGTCGGTGACGATGTTCTGCAGGTCGTAGACGCCGCCCTCCTCGAGGGTTGGCAGGTCCGATTTGGCCCACTTGGTGAACTTGATCGTCCCCGTCGGATCGCCGAGCAGGCCGACCTGGGCGACGGAGTCGCTGCGGGGATCCCAGAGTTCGATGACCTTCGCGGTGAGGTCGATCCACTGCTCGGGTTCGTCGACGTCCTCGACGGACGCCTCCTGGCTCGAGCCGCTGGAGATGTCCTCGCGGTCGAGCCCAGCCTCCTCTAGGTAGTGGTTGGTGACGCTCCGGCGTGCCTCGTCCATCGGCACTTTGTACTCGTCGACGAGCGTGGTCAGGCGCTCCTCGATATCGTCGACTGTGACGTCGAGATGGTCTGAAAACTGCGCGTGTATGTCGTCCGCGTGCTGTCGTACGTCGCTCATTGTTCCACGTCTCCTCTTTGGTTTCAGTGGGAGACATACGTCCGTTCGCGCCCAATGGTATTTAAAATACCGCCACCGGAGTGAAAGTGAACGTCGGTGAGTCGAGCGGCCTCGCGGTCGGCTCCTCGCCGGTCAGCCGACCGTGATCACGTACCCGAGCGAGCCGATGACGAGCAGTCCGACCGAAAGCGCGAGTCCGTACGCGATGAGCTGTCGTTCGGTGAGTCCGTCGTCGTGCTCGGTGGTCCCCGCCTCCGCGACGCGTCGCTGGTCGATCGGCCCGAGGTCGCCGGCGTGTTCCGCCGCCAGATGTTCCAGGTAGACCTCCTCGTCTGCAGGCGACGCGTCGCAGTAGTCACAGTCGGGCATCCGGGTGGAGCTTGCGGGCCGATTTATTCAATGGTGTTGGTTATTCTCCGTCCCCGTACGCCGAGAGGGACTGGTCCGTCACGTCCGCCCGATGGCTGGTCGCGAGTCCGGCGAGGTGCGGGGTTTCCGGAACGATGAGTTCCTCGCAGGCGGTTTGACACGCACCCGTGCTCCCCGGGATGCAAAACACCGGCGTGTCGACGGCGATGCCGGCGGTCGCGCGCGAGGCGATGGCGCGCGTGCCGATTTCGTCCCACGAGAGTGCGCGAAACCGTTCGCCGAAGCCGGGAAGTTCGCGCTCGAACAGCGACGAGGTCGCCTCGGGCGAGACGTCGTCGGCCGTAACGCCCGTGCCGCCGGTCGTGATCACCACGTCGATATCCCGGCGCGCGACGAGTCCGCGGACGGCCGTTCGGATCGACGAGTAATCGTCCCGGACGAGGAGCCGTTCTCGAACCTCGTGTCCCTCGGTCTCGAAACACTCCTGAATGGTGTCTCCGCCGGGGTCGTCGGGGTCGTCTTCCTGCGCTCGCGACGTCGAGACGGTTACGATCCCGACGTAGAGCGGATCGATGATATCGTGGCCGTGATGGTCGGTGCCGCGTCGCTCGTCTCGGTCGGTTGCCATGTACGTCCCTCCGCGCTCGAGCGTTATAAGCGGGTATGGGACGGCATGACGGGTCTGGGAACCCAACCGATTCGGCGTGCCCATATTCGACTGCCCGTCCGATCCGACGTCGTCCAGTACGCTTATCGTGTCCGATTACAGACGTTTTGACGACGATGTCCCCGCCTTCCGGTTCGCAGCGAGCGCCGTCGGCCGCCGCGTTCGCGCCGATCCTCCTCGCCAATCTGGTACCGCTCGTCGGCGTGTTCCAGTTCGGCTGGGATCCGTCGACGCTGGTTCTCATCTACGCGCTCGAGGTGTTGCTCGCGTTTCCACTCGCCGCAGGGAAAGCGCTGTTCGCGGGGAAGCCGCCGCGAGTCGAGGAGTTAGAGACGGAAGACGGAGAGGGGAACTCGAGCGTCGTCAGTGTCGGGAACACCGATCTGGCGCGAAAGCGCGGGAGCGTCACGGTGGTCTCGTGGCTTCCGCCGGTGTATCCGCGAAACCTCCCGTTCGTCAGCGCGGTCACATTCGCGACCGTCTGGTCGACTCTCTTCATCATGGCTCTGCTCGCGGAGGTTGCAGTCGGTGAGGCGCTCGCGCAGCCGGCGGTGTGGCTGAGCGTCGCGGCGCTGGTGGCCGGCCAGCTCGGCGAGACGTGGCGCGACTACCTCCGCGGCGGTCGCTACGAGGAAACCTCACCGTACGCCATCATCGAGACGCCGGCGCGTCAGGCCTTCTTTCTGGTTTTCGTCCTGTTCGTCGTGGCGGAAGCCAGCGGCCTGCTCGTCCTCGGTGCGTTCGTCGCCGTCAAACTGCTCGTCGACTGGTCGGCGTTTCGCGCGACCAACGGCGGCGGTGGGCGGCTCACCGGCTGGCTGTCCGGGCCGGACGACGAGGGCGAGCCTCTGGAAGCGCTGGCCATGCCTGACGGCGAGCCGGACGCTCGCGTTTCGACGCACGCGCCCACGGTAATCCTTACAGGAGTCCTGCACACGCTGGTGAAACCGGCACCGTTCTACGTCGGTATCGTCCTTCTCGCCTGGATCGTCACCCTCGGCGTCGTCGGCGGCTCGGCCAGTGGCGGCGTTGGTGTCGCGCTAACGATCGGAAGCAGCCTCCTCGCGCTCGCGGTGCTCGTCGCCTTTCTGGCGTCCAAAACCGTCGAACACGTCCTCACGTACGCCCCGCTCGAGTACCGCCGGTACGACGACCGTCTCGTCGCGTACGATACGTGGGTCGAGGAACCACAGTGGGCGATTCCGCTCCACGAGGTCCGCGACGCCAGTCTCGTCTACGATCGGTTGCCGGACCGAATGTTCGATACCCGAACACTCGAGGCCCAGATGGGGTGGGGAGACGACGAGGCGACGCGAGAACTCGGTCCGGTCGCAGACGCCGCGTCGTTCGTCGCGGCGTTCGACCTGCCGATTCGCGAGACGAAACTCGAGCTACAGCCGATCAACCGACGGATTGCGACGACCGCAATCGTTCCGCTCGGCGGCGTGCTCGTCGGCGCGCTCGTCTTCGCGGTCGGGCCGTGGCCACTGTTCAGCGCGGTGCCCTTCGTCGTCTTCGGACTGCCGTTTCTCGCGGTCGCCCTGTACGGACTCTGGCGGCAGGCGTATCCCGAACCCGAGTAGCCTTGCACACGGAAACCGATCGACCGTCGCTCAGTGCTCGACCGAGAGCACGGTCGTCTCGCCCATGCCAGTTGGCGCGCGATTGTCGTAGGCGAGCCAGTCGTCGGCCATCTCCGCGTCGGTGAGCAGACAGTCGTCGAGGCGGGCCTCGAGCTCGTCGAGATCGATATCGCGGCCGATCAGCGCTAGCCGCGTCTCGCGGTCGCCCCACTCCTCGTCCCACGAGAGGTCAGGCTGGCCCTGCCGGTAGGCCTCCTGGCGCTCTTCGGGAAGGCTCGCGATCCAGCGGCCCGTGACCTCGAGTGCGGTCTCGTCGCCGGCGTAGCTCATCGTGATGGCCTGTTTCTCGCGGCCGGCGATCCAGCACAGCCCCTTCGCGCGGACGAGTCCGGAGGGTAGGTCGGCGAGGAACGCGGCGAAGCGGCCGGGGTGGAACGGCCGGCGTCGATGGTAGGTGTCGACTTCGATACCGTACCGTTCCGGTGGGTGTGCGTGGTCGTGCTCGTGGTGACCGTGCTCATCATGAGTGTGGTCGTCGTGACTGTGCTCGTGGGCATCGTCGTGCTCGTGATCGTCCGCGTCGATGGCACGCTTCCAGCCCGCCGAGTCGGCGGCCGCTTCGAGGTCGAATCGCTCGCTCCCGAGGAGGTCGTCGGGCTCGAGCGCGCCGTACTCGGTCGTCAGCACGTCGGCACGAGGCTGGAGCGTTTCGAGCAGGGCGACGACGCGTTCACACTCGTCGTCGTCGACGAGGTCGCACTTGTTGACGACCAGCAGATCGCAGAACTCGACCTGTTCGAGGACGAGGTCGGAGAGCGGCCGGGCATCGGTTTCGTCGGCACCCTGAATCGCGGGCGGTTCCTCGCCGGGGTCGGCGTCGGCGAACCGATCGTGGAACCGCCTTGCGTCGACGACCGTCACGACGGCGTCGAGATCGTACGGCCCACCAGCGGGCCCGCGGACGAACTGGCGAGCGATCGGCTCGGGTTCGCCCACGCCGGAGGCCTCGACGACCAGATACTCGAAGTCGTGTTCCTTCCAGAGTTGAATCACCGACCGCGAGAGTTCGCCGCCGAGGCTACAGCAGATACAGCCGTTTTCGAGGGCGACGACCTCCTCGCCGGTCGCGAGGTCGGTGCGCGCTTCCACGAGGTTGGCGTCGACGTTAACCGCGCCGACGTCGTTGACCAGCACCGCGACTTCGCGGTCGGTCGACTCGAGGAGGTCCGAGAGTAGCGTCGTCTTTCCTGCGCCGAGTTCGCCACAGAGGACGGTAACCGGGACGGACATTCCTTACTGGTTCGCGAGCGCGAGCTCACGTCGTTCTTCCGGTTTGAACGGATCCGAGTAGGCGTTCCAGTCCTCGTTCATCTCGGCGTCGGTGAGCACGCAGTCGTCGAGGCGGTCGATCAATCCGTCCTCGTTGAACTCGCGGGCGATGAAGACGAGTCGGGTCATCCGGTCGCCGTACTCCTCGTGCCAGTCGTCTTTCAGACCGGGGCGGGCGGCGAAGTACTGCTCGCGTTCGGCTTTCGGGAGGTTCGCGAGCCACGTGCCAGAGGGACCGGCACGAACGGACGTGCCGGCCTTGTCGACGCCCATCGCGACGTCCTCGCGGCCCGCACTCCAGAAGAACCCTTTCGCGCGGACGATTTCGTCCGGCATGTCCGACAGCAGGGCGGCGATCCGTTCGGGGTGGAACGGCCGCCGGCGCTGGTAGACGAAGGAGGTGACGCCGTGTTCTTCCTGTGGGTCGTGATGGTGGTCGTGCTGGAGCTCGTGTTTCCAGCCTGCCGAGTTCTGGGCGCGCTGGAAGTCGAACTCGCCGGTACCGAGGATTTCGTCCGGCTCGATGTCGCCGAACTCCGTGCGGATAACCTCAGCGCGCGGCTGAAGTCGCTCGAGAACGGCTTCGATCTCCGCGAGGTCCTCGTCGGGGACGAGATCGCACTTGTTGAGCAAGAGTACGTCACAGAACTCGATCTGATCGAGCAGGACCTCCTCGGGAACGCGGCCCGATTGGCCCTCGAGGTGGCTGTCCTGATCCGTCAACGCTGCTCCGGAGTCGAACGACTCCCAGAAGCTGTGGGCGTTGACCACCGTCACCATCGTATCCAGTTCGTAGGTGTCGGTCGGATCGAAGTTTGCGTCTTCGAAGCCCATCGCGAACGTCTGGGCGACGGGAATCGGCTCGGAGATGCCGGAGGATTCGACCAGCAGGTAGTCGAACTCGCGCCGGTCGGCGAGGCGGCCGACCTCGTCGAGCATGTCGCCGCGCAGGCGACAACAGATACAGCCGTTGGACATTTCGATAATCTCCTCGTCGCCGCCGAGGTCGGACTGTTGGGCGACGTGTTCGGCGTCGACGTTTACCTCGCCCATATCGTTGACCACGACGGCAACGTCCAGGCCGTGTTCTGCGGTCAGGACGCGGTTGAGCACGGTCGTTTTGCCCGCGCCGAGGCTGCCACTGAGAACGGTCACCGGGATTCGGTCGTCACTCATGGATCGGTTGTGAATAGTCTCCCAGCCCTTGTTAATGTTAGTTATTACATCAAGCAGGTATGAGGAATAACAAATATTAATATCTTACTCCACTCTATTCACATTCCATGCCCGTCGTCAGCGTCTCGATGCCCACGGAACTGATCGAGCGACTCGACACCTTCGCTGATACCCACGATTACACCGGTCGAAGCGAGGTCGTCCGAGAAAGCGCCCGAACACTGCTTTCCGAGTTCGATGACCATCGACTCGACGACCAGCCCATCGCTGGAATCGTCAGCGTCCTCTACGATTTCGGGACGCAACCGGTCGAACACCGCGTCACGGAGCTTCGACACGAGTACGAAGACGCCATCTCCTCGAACGACCACAGTCACGTCGACGACTACTGTCTCGATCTGTTCGTCCTCGAAAGCGACCTCGATCGCATCTCCGAGTTCGTCGGCAAACTCCGCGCGATCGACGGCGTCGAGACCGTCGACTACTCGCTGGTTCCGCTTGATACCGTCGGTCAGTTACAGGATGCCGGCTCCTAACCGGCTGATTCAACAGCGTCGCCCCTCGGAGCTTACTGATCGAGCGCCCGGCTCGTCGCCGCGACGCCGGCATCGACGTCGACGTCGGCCCCCTCGTCGGCCAGAATCGCGCCGAACGCGGAGACGAAACGGGTGATGTTCGTCGGCCGCGCCGAGTACCCCATGCAGCCGACCCGGAAGATTTCGCCCTCCAGCGCGCCGAGGCCGCCGACGATCTCGATGCCGTACTCGTCTTTGAGCCGGTCGATGACCACTCCGTCGTCGACGCCCGACGGCACGCGAACGGCGTTGAGCGTCGGCAGCCAGTACTCGTCCTCGGGGTTCAGTTCCAGTCCCATCGCCTCGACGCCGTCTTTGAGCGCGCCGGCGACGCGACGGTGACGATCCCAGGCCGCCTCGAGCCCCTCCTCGCCGAGCAAGCGAAGCGACTCGCGCAGCGCGTACGTCGTCGTCATCGGACCGGTGTGATGGTAGGACGGCTCGTCGTCCCAGTACTCCCAGATGCCGTCGAGGTCGAGGTACCACGAGCGAACCGGTTCGTCCCGCGAGCGGACCTTCTCGACGGCCCGATCGTTGAACGTGATCGGGCTCGCACCCGGCGGCGCGGAGAGGCACTTCTGGGAGCCGCTGTACACCACGTCGACGTTCCACTCGTCGGTGTAGAACTCGACGCCGCCAAGCGACGCGACCGTGTCGACGACCAGGTAGGCGTCGTGCTCGTGGGCGATTCGGGCCAACTCGTCGATGTCGGGCTGTCGCACGCCCGTACTCGTCTCGCCGTGGACGACGCCGATCACCGTCGGCGAGTGCGTCGAAACGGCGTCCGCGACGTCCGCGGGGTCGAGTGGCTCGCCCCACGGCGCGTCCATCGGAACGATCTCGCCGCCCGCACGGGACGCCACCGCGCCCATTCGCTCGCCGAAGTAGCCGTTCGACGGGACGAGAACCGTCTCGCCCGGCTCGACGAGGTTCGCGAAGGCGGTCTCCATCGCGGCGGAACCGGTTCCACTCACCGCGAACGTACACTCGTTTTCCGTCTGGAACAGGTATCGAAGCTGGTCCTGCAGTTCGTCCATGATCTCGACGTACGAGTCGTCTAGGTAGCCGACCATGGGCGTCGTCATCGCCCGAAGGACGCGGGGATGGACGTTGCTGGGACCGGGGCCGAGCAGCGTCCGTTCGGGTGGAACGAGTTCGTCGACGGCGGGTGGCTCTCTCATATGCGTGATACCATTCCAGGTCCACTAATAGATTAAGACTCGTCGCTCGCTCGCGACACGCGCGTCGCCGGCATGGCAGCGAACCCGGAGGACGGTCGCCGAAACCGCAAGAGGATTAGGCGTTGGACCCCTCTCAGGGCGTATGAGCGATCCGCGGGTCGTGACGACGCTCGAGTCGTTCCGAGCCGCTGTACGCGACGCCGACAACGGCGTTCCCGGCGTCGATTTTACGGCGTCCCCCGCCGTTCGAGTTCCGATCGAGCTCTGCCTCGACGTCGACGATCCGTTTCGCGCCTACCGACGAGCCCGGAACGCGGACGGCGGTGCCTACCTCGAGACGACCGGCGGACAGCCCGGCTGGGGCTACTTCGGCGTCGATCCGGTCGACCGGCTTACGGTCGGCCCCGAGTCGGTTACACGAGATCAGGCCGGCGAGTCGCCGACGCTGGCCGCGCTCGAAGGGGTCCTCGAGACCGACCGACTCGCTCGCGGCGAGTGTGACGTGCCCTACCCCTGCGGCGCAGTCGGCTGGCTCTCCTACGACGTGGCCCGAGAGCTCGAGGCGCTTCCCGCCTCGGCCGACGACGACCGCGGCCTGCCGCGGCTCGAACTCGCCGTCTACGACCGGTTCGCGGCCTGGACGGAGCCGACGAGCGACGAGACGACGCTGCGGATCACGGCCTGTCCTCGCGTGCGCCTCGACGGCGATGCGTCCGCCTCCGCTTCGGACGTCGAATCGGCCTACGAGCGCGGCCGCGAGCGGGCGCTCGAACTCGCGCGGCAGATTCGAGACGGCGATCCGGAGATCGGTGAGCCGCCCGCTTCCACGCCCGAGGCAACGTTCGAGAGCGACTGCGGGCGCGACGCCTTCGCCGATCGAGTTCGACGCGTCAAGGAGTACGTCAGAGACGGCGACACGTTTCAGGCGAACATCTCACAGCGACTGGTCGCGCCCGCCGCGGTCCACCCTGTCGCGGCCTACGACGCCCTTCGGCGGGTCAATCCCGCACCCTACTCCTGCCTGCTCGAGTTCCAGGCCGCCGATCTGGTGAGCGCGAGTCCCGAACTCCTGCTCGAACGGAACGGAGACTTCGTCAGGACGGAACCCATCGCGGGCACCAGGCCGCGCGGCGAAACGCCCGAGGCCGATGCCGCCCTCGAAGCGGACTTGCTCGAAGACGAGAAAGAGCGCGCCGAGCACGCGATGCTCGTCGATCTGGAACGAAACGATCTCGGAAAGGTCTGTGCCTACGGCTCCGTCGACGTCGACGAGTACCGCCGAATCGACCGCTATTCCGAGGTGATGCACCTCGTCTCGAACGTCACCGGCCAGTTGGCCGAGGGCGAGACGCTCGCCGACGCCATCGCGGCGACGTTCCCCGGCGGGACGATAACCGGCGCGCCGAAACCGCGGACGATGGAGATCATCGACGAGCTTGAGGCCACCCGACGAGGCCCCTACACCGGCAGCGTCGGCATCTTCGGCTTCGACGGCCGCGCGACCCTGAACATCGTTATCCGGACGCTGGTCCGCCACGGCGACGAGTACCACCTCCGCGTCGGGGCGGGAATCGTCCACGACTCGGATCCGTACCGGGAGTACGACGAGACGCTCGACAAGGCCCGCGCGCTCATTACCGCGGTCGACGAGGCGCTCGGGGAGCGAGCCGGGATGGCACTGGAGACCGACGGGGGTGAGCAGTGATGACTGACACGGACAGCACCCGCGAGCGAGGAAGCGAACGGCACCGCCGTGAGCAAGCGAGCGAGCGGCCCGACGACCGACCAGCGGGAGGGAGGAAGGGGTTTCATCAACGTTTTGCCAGGGAACGAGCGTCAGCGAGTGACCGCAGCAAAAGGTTGCTGGTCGTCGACAACTACGACTCGTTCGCGTACAACCTCGTCCAGTACGTGGGCGAGGTGGCCGACGAGGTGGTCGTCCGCCGGAACGACGAAATTAGTCTTGACGACGTTCGCGACCTCGATCCGACGGGGATCGTCGTCTCGCCGGGCCCGGGTACGCCAGCGGAGGCCGGCATCTCGATCCCCCTCTTTCGGGAGACCGAGTACCCGATTCTCGGCGTCTGTCTCGGCCACCAGGCGCTGTGTGCGGCAAACGGCGCGCCGGTCGTCCACGCGCCCGACGTCGTCCACGGCAAGCCCTCGGCGATCACGCACGACGGTGACGGCATCTTCGACGGGCTCTCGGACCCGTTCCAAGTCGGACGATACCACTCGCTCGCGGTCGATCGGGCGGATCTCCCCGATTCGCTCGTCGAGACGGCGTGGACGACCGACGAGCGCGCCGTTTTGATGGCGGTCCGCCACCGCGAGAAGCCCCACATCGGGGTGCAGTTCCACCCCGAGAGTATTCTTACGCGCGAGCATTCAGATGCTGCGACCGCGAGCGACGACGGCATCTCGCTTTCGGTCGGCAAACGGCTGATCGAGAACTTCTGTCAGTTCGCCGTCGGTCACGTCGGCGAGTGAGCGATAGCAGCCACTGCAGTCACTGCACACCTGATCGCGGGACAACCCGTGAGCTATGCGATCAGTGTGTAACTCGGTGCAGTTGTTACGATACCCTGCAAATTGGCGCCACCGGATCGCAGTCACCATCGGCGTGACCGGATAGCAGTTGCCAGTCGCATACCGTGGTTAGTCCACGATTTCAATCGTCGCCCGATCACGCAACGCCCGGTCGTCAGCATCCGTACGGGCGATACGAGCCGAAATCGTGTACGTGCCTGACCCGACCGCCTCCCACTCGTCCTCACTCACTCGGATTCGCTGGGGCCACTGCCGCGTGAACCGCTTTCGTTCGCGTCGGGCGAACGAGAACGTCGACGGACGATCTGGGACGTCGCGCGAAAGCGTCGAGGCCGCGGGAACGTCGTCGACGGCCCACGTCCAGACGTTCGGCGAGTCCGTCCGCAGCCGGATCGGAAACGGGAGCCGGTTACGGAACTCGATCCTGATCTGTACGGGCTCACCGATGTCGTATCGCTTGCGGTCGGTCGAAACATCGACTGCGATCGCCCGCGCCCGGAGCGCTGTCGGAACGAACGCGTGACTGAACGCCGTCCAGTCGATCGTTCGCGACTCCGACCCGCCGTCCCGATTTGAGGGGACGAACGGATCGTCCTCGTCGCGCTCGAGCGCCCGGGAGTCGTCGATTCGCCGCATTGAACGGACAGTATCCCGGCGAGAACAAAAACGTGCGTGGTCGGCTACGTTGGCTCGTCGCTGTGCTCGGGAGCGGATTCGCCGTCCGCGCCGCGGTAATCGGCGACCCGCTCATCGAAGCGGTGGCAGGCGATCCGGTGCTGTTCCGTCTTCGATCGTGAACTCGCCTGTGGTTGCAGCGTCGGTCGATGCGTTTCACAGGGTGACTCGAACGCCTCGCCGAGATGCGCTTTGGCTTCGTCGAAACTACCCGCGGCGACAGCGTCGAGTGCCGCCGATAGAACCCCTTCGGCTGCCGAGTCGCCCACTGTTCGCGGAATTCCGTGGACGTCTCGGACGGCGTTTGCGATGTCGTCCACCCCGTCGGACTGCGAACGCACGGTGTCGAGGAACGCCGCTTCGTCCTCGACATCGGCGAGTCGCGTTCGAAGCCGCATCACGCCGCGAAACGCGTCTGCATCGAGATCGTACTCGGCGGGTGGGATAACCTTCGGACAGCGAGTGTGAAATCGGCAGCCGGACGGCGGATCGGTTGCCGAGGGAACGTCGCCTTCGAGCACGATCCGGTCGCCCTCCCAGCGGGGATCTGGCTCGGGGATCGCAGACAACAGCGCCTCGGTGTAGGGATGAACCTCGTCTTCGAGGAGCGTCTCGGGCGATCCGCACTCGACGATCTCGCCGAGATACATCACGGCGATGCGATCGGCGACGTGGTCGACGACCGAGAGGTCGTGACTGATGAACAGAAAAGACAGACCGAGATCGTCCTGCAGATTCTGAAGGAGGTTGAGGATTCGCGCCTGAACGGGGCCGTCGAGCGCCGAGACGGGTTCGTCCCAGATGACGACTGCCGGCTCGACGGCGAGCGCGCGGGCGATGGCGATCCGCTGGCGCTGGCCGCCGGAGAACGCGTGGGGGTAGCGGTTCGCGTGGCTGGCGTCGAGGCCGACGCGTTCGAGCAGTTCCCGCACCCGCTCGTCGCGTCGCTCGTCGGGGACGATCTCGTGGATGGCGAGCGGTTCGCCGATAGCCTCGCCGATCGGGAGTCGCGGGTTGAGGCTTGCACCGGGGTTCTGGAAGACGTACTGGACGTCCGTCCGGCGCGTCCGATTGCGCTCCGGGGGTTCAGTGGTGCCTGCCCCGCGATAGCTGACCGTCCCCTCGGTCGGCTCGTCGAGTCCGGCGAGCACCTTCCCGAGCGTACTCTTCCCACAGCCGCTCTCGCCCACCAGCCCGAGTGTCTCGCCAGCCCGGAGATCGAGGTCGACGCCGTCGACGGCCCGGATCGTCTCGCCGCGTCCCAGTAACCGATCGAGGAGCCCATTTGCCGTCGTATACCGCTTTTGTATCCCTTCGGCGCTGAGCACGACCTCGTCTGCTCCGTCGAATCCGTCGCGGTTACCCATCGTTCACCTCGTCGGCCGATTCGTTTCCGTTGACCGATCCGTTCCCGTTGGTTGGTTCGTCCCCATCCTCGACGACGACCTCGTACCCGAGTTCGCCCTCGAGCTCGCCGGTGTGTGCGTGACAGGCGGCGACGTGCTCGTTCGACGAGCCCGCTCGCTCGTTCGCGGCCCCATCCGTTTCGACGCCCACGAGGTCGGGTGCACGCATTGCACACGTTTCTTCGGCGTACGGACAGCGCGGGTGAAACCGACAGCCGGTCGGCGGCTGTACGGGATCCGGCGCCGATCCGGGGATCGTCGTCAGCCGGTCTCGATCGTCGCCGAATCGGGGAAGCGACGCCAGCAAGCCCGCCGTGTAAGGGTGGCCGGGATCGTAGAACAGTTCCTCGATTGGTCCTCGTTCGATCGCTCGCCCGCCGTAGAGTACCATCGCGCGGTCGCAGCGCTCGGCGACGACGCCGAGGTCGTGGGTGACCAGCTGAATCGCCATCCCCGAGGCCGCCGCGAGCTCTTCGAGCAACTCGAGAAGCTGGGCCTGCACTGTGACGTCGAGCCCGGTCGTCGGCTCGTCCAGAACGAGCAGATCGGGCTCGCACGAGAGTGCCATCGCGATGACGACGCGCTGGGCCATCCCGCCCGAGAACTCGTGGGGGTAATCCGAGTACCGGATCGGCGCGTCGGGGATGCCAACCCGTTCGAGGAGATCGATCGCCCGGTCGCGGGCGGCCTCGCCGCTCGCGACGTCGTGGGCCCGGATCGCCTCCGCGATCTGCTCGCCGACGGTGTAGACGGGGTTGAGCGCCGTCTCGGGGTTTTGAAATGCGATCGCGACATCGTTGCCCCGAAGCGAGCGAAGCTCGTCGTCGGAGCGGTCGAGGACGTCGCGGCCGCGAAAGCGGATCTCGCCGCGGACGATCTCGCCGGGCTGGTCGATCAGCCGAAGCAACGCGAGGGAGGTGACGCTCTTGCCGGCCCCGCTCTCGCCGACGATGCCGAACGTCTCGCCAGCCTCGATCTCGTAGCTGACGCCGTCGACGGCGCAGACCACGCCGTCTTCGGTGTAGAACTGGACGACGAGATCCTCGACCTCGAGCAGCGCCATCTATCGCCCCCTCCGTTCGGGCATCCTCATCGCAACCTCCGTTCGGGCATCCTCATCGCAACCTCCGTTCGATTTCGCCCCGTGGATCGAGCGCGTCGTTGAGCCCGTCGCCGACGAGGTTAATTCCGAGCACGAACAGGAAGATGGCCGCGCCGGGGAAGACGGTGATGTGCCAGTGGCCCTGCAGCAGCGTCGTTCGACCGCGCGCGAGCATCGTTCCCCATTCGGCGCTGCCGGGCTCGAGTCCGAGGCCGAGAAAGCCGAGTGCCGCCGCCGCGAGCACGACGGTGCCGACGTTCAGCGTCGCCTGGACGATCACCGGCGCGATGGCGTTGGGGACGACGTGGCGGGCGATGACGGTCCGGTGTGGCGTTCCGAGCGCCCTCGCGGCGGCGACGTACTCGCGGTCTGCGATCGAGAGGACCTCCCCGCGGAGCAAACGGGCGTAGGAGAGCCAGCCGGTGACGACGAGCGCGAGGACGACGTTCCAGTAGCCCTGGCCGAGCACCGCGACGACGGCGATTGCGAGCACGAGAAACGGGAACGCATACAGCGTATCGACCAGCCGCATGATGGTCTCGTCGACCCAGCCGCCGAAGTAGCCCGCGATCGCTCCGAGCGGGACGCCGAGACACAGCGCGAGGGCAACGGCGATCGCACCGATGCTCAGGCTGAACCGGCCGCCGACGAGCACGCGCGAGAAGACGTCCCGGCCCGCCCAGTCGGTTCCGAACGGATGGGCCAGCGACGGGCCGGCGTTCGTCGGGCCGACGTACAGCTCGTTGGGGTCGTAGGGCGCGAGCGAAAACGGCTGGACGGTGATCGTGTACCCCATCGTCGTGAACTCGATCGGGCGGGCGACGATGGCGAGCAGCGCCAATCCGGCGACGATCGCCAGCCCAGCCATCGCCAACCGGTCGGATCGGAAGCGACGCCAGGCGTCCGCGAGTCGGCTTCGACGTCGTGGCGACGATCGACGCCGTTCGCCTGTCCCCGTCTGTGTCTCCGCAAACGTCGGGGTCGCAACCTCGTCGTCGCCCGCCGCCGGCGCTTCGAATCCCTCGATGCGAAGCCGGCCGCGTCGTGTCGTCGGATCTGGTCGTGTCATCGGTCGTATCTAATTCGGGGGTCGAGAATTGCGTACACGATGTCGACGAGCAGGTTCGCGACGATCACCGAGACGGCGATCAACAGGACGATCGCCTGCACGAGCGGGAAGTCCCGGCTTCCGATCGCCTCGACGAGGAGCTGTCCCATCCCGGGCCAGGAGAACACCTGCTCGACGACGACCGCGCCGTCGACGAGGAAGGCGATCTGCAGGCCGGCGACGGTGACGACCGCCGTCAGGGCGTTTCTCAGGACGTGTTTCAGGAGCACCGTCCGCTCGGAGAGCCCCTTCGCGCGTGCGGTCCTGACGTACTCCTTTCGAAGCTCCTGGCGCATCGAGGTCCGCAGGAGCCGCGTGACGATCGCGGCCGAGGCCGTCCCGAGCGTGATCGCCGGCAACACCAGAAACCACAGCATCTCGAGACTCGCAAGCGGCGCGTCGGGTGGCGTCACTCGAAACCACCCCAGATGCACGCCGAAGACGAACAGGAGCACGAGACCGAGCCAGAAGTTCGGCGTCGCGATGCCGGCGAGCGCGGCGAGTCGGCTCGCTTCGTCCGCGATACTATCCCGCTTGACCGCCGCGAGGATGCCGGCCGGAATGCCGACGGCGAGCGAGAGTAGCCAGGCTGTGGCCCCGAGAAGCAACGTTGCCGGGAGGCGATCCGCGACCGTCGCGCTCACCTCGCGGCCAGTGATCGCCGACTCGCCGAACTCGAGGGTGGCGACGTCCTGAAGCCACAGCAGGTACTGCTCCCACAGCGGTCGATCGAGGTTGTGCGCTTCCCGGAGCGACGCCTCGACGCTGGGGTCGATAGCCTCGAAGCCGACGAGCGCGTCGACCGGATCGCCCGGCGCGAGGTGGACGAGCGAGAACGTGATCGCCGTCGCACCGAGCAGTACCGGGACCGACACCAGCGCGCGCTTGATGGCGTATGTTACGATCGACATGTGGCCGGCTGAACGAAAGTCGTTGGCTACTCGATGTATTCGTCGACGATAGATGCTTCGAACTCGGGATCGGCGAACTCCGCCATTAGCGGCGGGATCGCCGTGTACCCGGGGGTTCCGTGACCGGCGTAGACGTCCTCGATAATTCGCTCTCGGGGGAGCAACCGATCGATTCCGCGGCGGACGTCGACGTTGGTGAATGGTTCGCGATACAGCGGGTACGCCAGGAAGTCGACCGACCCGGCCACCGTTCGATCGACGCCGTAATCGGAGTCGTCGTCGAACCGGTCGACGCTCCCCGAGGGCATGCCGGTCGTGAGGTCGATCTCGCCGGTTTCGAGCGCCGCCTGCCTGGCCGACGGCTCGCTCATAACTCGAAGCGTGAGCTGCGCTACCGGCGGCTGATCGGGGACCTGTCCATCTCCGTCGAACCAGTGGTCGTCGAACCGTTCGAGCCGCCAGTACTCGCCGTATTCGCGCTCGTCGAACCGGTAGGGGCCGGTTCCGATCGGTTTCTCCGAGAGGTCGATCTCGCCGTCACTCGCCGCGAGCGGGACGATTGGAACGCCAACGCGTGTCTCGAGCGGTCCGTAGCTGCGAGAGAGATGGACCTCGAGTTCGGTGTCGTCGACGATATCCACGCCCTCGTACCAGTCGTAGACGTCGGCCGCCCGCGGCGTCCCCTCGTATCGCTCGAACGACGCGTGCACGTGCTCGGCGGTGAGCGTCTCGCCGTTGTGGAACTCGACGCCGTCTCTGAGCTCGAACCGGTAGGTCGTCTCGTCGAGTTGCTCCCAGTCGGTCGCGAGCTGCGGACGAGGCGTCCCGTCGAAGTCGACGGCGAGCAACCCCTCGTAGAGCAGGCTCGTCGCCATCGTCGACGTGGTGTCGTTCATCCGAACCGGATCGGGGTTGGAGACGGTCGCAGGAAGGTCGCCGACGAGTTCCGCCTCGCCGTCGGCGTGCTCGAGTGACGTGTTCGCGTACGGTGCGTAGACGGCTTCGTACTCGCTTCCGGGCAGCGGATACTGTCGCCACTCGTTGACGGCGTCGGTCCGGTACACCGTTACCGCCTCGCCGAACCGAACGATCGAAATCGGTGCCTGCTGGACGAGCCGTTCCTGGAGTTCCTTGTAGAGTTCGACCCGTTTTTCAGGATCTGCCTCAGCGAGACCCGAATCGATCAACTCGTCGACGCGGTCGTCGGCGTAGTGTGCGAAGTTGAACCCGTTGGGTGCCTGGTGTGCAGAGTGAAAGAGGAGGTTGACGTAGGAGTGGGGATCCCAGCCCCCGCTGATATCGAGCGTGATGAGCGCGTTCTCCTCGTTGTCGGCCATGTTGAGACACAGCTGTTCGTAGCTGCTCCACTCGAGCGAATCGAAGCCGACGTCGAACAGATCGGTCGCGTTCAGTGCGTGCTGGACGAGTTGGGCCCAGCGCAGCCGCTCGTCGTTTTCCGCGTTTGCATAAATCGTCGTCTCGACCGGCGGATCGACGCCTTCCGCCTGCAGTCCCTCGTAGATCATCTCTTCGGCGGCAGTATCGAGTTCAGGTTCGTCACCGACTTCGCTCACACATCCCGCTAGTCCGAACGCCCCCGCCGCGCCGACGGTTCGCAGAAATGGTCGTCTCCCGACGTGTTCGGTCGCCCGGTCCCGAAAATCCATACTCCCGCATTGTGACGCAGCAGAGATATGTGTTGTGTCCGGTGAGTCCTGACAGTCTCCGACGACGTGCCCATCTTGTACGGACTGCTGTACCGATGTACCGGTACGACCGCAGAACGGGTCACGGTCGCACCGGAACTGATTGATAGTAGCTCGTCTCAGGCGTCGCCCGTCTCGTCGACGATGACGACCTCGCCGTCGACGACGTCGACGTTGATCAGCGTCTTGACGTCGTATCCCGCGTCGTCGACCTGATTCTCGCCGCCGACTTTCTTGATCACCGCGACCGTATCGACGACTTCCGCGCCGATCCCGTCGAGCGCCTCGAGGACGGATGCGAGCGTACCGCCCGTCGAGAGCACGTCGTCAAGCACGAGCACGCGCTCGCCCTCGCGGACGTCGTTGATGTACATCTCGTTCTCGGAGTAGCCCGTCTGCTGGGAGATGGCGACCTCTCCCTCGAGCCCGTACTGGCGCTTTCGGATGACGGTCAGCGGAATGTCCGTCATCAGCGAGACCGCAGTCGAGATGTGAATCCCCATCGCCGCCGGGGTGACGATCCGGTCGACCTCCTCGAGCTTTGCCTTTCGGATGATGCGGATGACGATCTCGCGGAGCAGGGTCGGATCGAGTTTCGGGACGCCGTCGCTGATCGGGTGCACGAAGTAGTGATAGCCGTTCTTTTCGATGATCGGCGCATCGAGAAGCGACCGCTTTAGCTGATCCATGCCGTGGGTCGGTCGGAAGCGGAGTAAAAGTTGACGATCCGTTCGAACGAGCGGGGAGACTCCGCGTGGAGTTGCCTGTCATGTAACCGAGGAGTGCTGCCTTCCGGCCGCCTCGTACGGGCCGCTGTGAAGTCAGCCGGTGAACCCACAGCGAGTCGTGGTCCACCAGTAAATCGGTACAGCAGCCCGCCTCACTCGTCGACGCCGTAACTGAGTTCGGGCGGTTGATCGCCTTCGCCCAGTCGCATGTGCCGCTCGTGATAGATGTGTGCGCCCGCTGTCAGCGTTACCGTCGCCGCAATGATCGCCATCCACGTCAGATTCGATAGCATCGTCAGCGGATAGATTCCGAGCCACAGCGCGGCGACGAGCGCACAGCTGACCGCCCCGAGTGAGAGATAGAGTTCCCGCCAGGCGAACTCGTGGCCGGGAACGATTTCGAGGTAGACGCTGATGTCTCGTGTTCGGTCTGTCGCCTCGATAACTCCAGCATCGGAATCGAACGTGAGGATGCCGGCTTCGTCCATCTTCGGGAGATGCGTCTGTTGAAGCGTCGTGTAGACGCGCTTTCGCTGTTCCGGCGTGACTCCCTCGAGCGTCGTCTCGTACTCCCAGGCGGCGACCTGCTGGGCGAGGTCGCCGAGTTCGACCGGCCGATCGTCCTGTTTCAGAAAGTGAAGGACGTACCGCCGCCGCTGGTTCCGAAGCACCTCGAAGACCTCGCCCTGACTGAGGTCACTGACGTCGGTGTCGACTGGCGTCTCGGTGTCGGCCAACTCATTCACGGTATCTGACTCGTCGTCTTCGTGATGTAACTGCGCCACGCCGATCACCTCCTCGTGTCAATCGCGTCCGCACCCGTTTCCGCTCGTATATTCATTAATTCGTGGCATGGACGCCACCTATATAATTCCCCTGACCATCGCAAAGATGTATGATGTGTTAGGTATTCTCAGACAGGATGGTTGCGACCGAGTCACCGATCTCGCCGCCGAGGCCGGCCTTGGTTCCCTCGTAGCGGGCGGCGTCGGTTTCGTGGACCAGCAGCGCTCGCGTCCGGTCGTCCCCCATGACGCTCGCGTCGTTGGCGACGACGAACGCGAGGTCGGCCCGCGAGATCGTCCGTCGCGCCTGCTCGATCATCGCTCCCTCGTCGCCCGAGGTCTCGACCTTGAACCCGACGATCGGCAGATCCGAACGCGCCTCGCGGATCTCGTCGATGAGCTTCGGCGTCGGCTCGAGATCGAGGGTCAACTCCTGGCCCGAACGGATCTTCTCCGGGCTCGGATCGACGGTGTAGTCGCCGATCGCGGCCGCCGAGACGAGCGCGTCCGCCTCTTCGCAGGCGTCTCGCGTCGCTTCGAGCATTTCGCCCGCGCTCTCGACGGGACGGACGTCGGCGTAGGGAACTGCCTCGCCATCGTGGACCAGCGTCACGTCCGCCCCACGAACGTAGCAGGCTCTCGCGACGGCCCGTCCCATCGTCCCGGACGCCCGGTTCGTGATGAGCCGAACGGGGTCGATCGACTCGCTCGTCGCGCCGCTCGTGACGACGACGCGCTTTTCGGCGAGCGGCCGCTCGCCAGCGGCGCGTGCGACGTCACAGCAGATCGCCTCCTCGCTCGCGATCTTGGCCTTCCCCTCCTCGATTCGCGGATCGACGAACTCGACGCCCCACTCCTCGACGGTCTCGATGGCCGACAGGACGCCGGGGTGGTCGTACATCGGCTCGTGCATCGCGGGCGCGATGACGACCGGCGTATCTGCACCGATCGCGGTCGTCGCGCAGGTCGTCACGGGCGTGTCGTCGACTGCACCAGCGATCTTGCCGACCGTGTTCGCTGTCGCCGGCGCGATGAGAAAGACGTCGGCCCAGCCGTCGTACCCACAGAGGTCGACGTGTTCGACGCTGCCCGTGATCTCCGTCACGACGTCGTTGTCTGTGGCGAACTCGACGGCCCAGGGGTGGATGATCCCCTGTGCACTCCCGGACATCACGCCGCGAACGTCGGCTCCTCGGCGTCGCAACTCGTGGGCCAACTCGACCGTCTTGACGGCCGCGATCGACCCCGTCACCCCGAGCGCGACGTTGATTCCCTCGAGCATTTGTCTGCTGTTCACACGGCGGTGTGTTAAGCGTAGCGAGGTTATTACTCAGTATCAGACAAAACACCACCCTTGATGGGAGTGGAAATAATTATTAGTTTCGACTTATAAAATATCTATCCGAGAACATAATGGTGTATGTGGTTTGGATAATGAATGAAATAGTTGTGAATATTACATCCTGCATCGGTATCCCATGAAATTGCGTAATGGTGAGACTGCCAGTAAAATATTGGTGGTTATTGTATTTCTGCTGGCGACACAGCTCAGGCAAGGTGATCGTATTTGGGTCGCTCTATTCTTACTAATTGCAATTCTAACAACGCTCTCGATATTTACAGATCGGCAGAAGGTAATCGAATTAATTGGTCTTTCATCGATTTTCGCAGCCGGTGTCTATTGGACTATCACAACAGATCTGCTTTTAGGAGTTGGTTTCTCCCTCCTTCCACTGACATATCTGCTATATGACCTAACCAGAGGGGATCTGCGGGAATACCTTCCCACGTAGGCTTTGTCGCCCGCTATAATGTCGAACCGCTACAAAAACGTATCTCGCTCAGGTGTATGCGAATCAGGACCGTCGCGAACTTCCTGTCTGTGAAAGCGCCCATCTTCTCCTCGTCTGCTCTCACAACGTGCTCATTCGACGAGTGGACAGTCAGTGCAGTTTGACGATGCTACCAGCAGACCGTATTAGTCCCGACCGACGCTCGGATGCATCGTCGGTTTCGCATCGAGCGGTTCGGCGAACGCCTCGAGCACCGTCTCTCTCGCCCGCTCGTCTCGCGCCAGTCGCTCCGCGTCGTCGACCTCTTCACAGCCCGGCGGCACCTCGCGGCCGCGGCCGGTGAAATAGCCCTCTGGGACGACCCAGTCGTGATAGAAGTTCGCGTCGGAATCGTGGATGACGGCGAGTCCGACCTTCGCTCCGTGACCGGCCGCGACGATGGCCTGGTGGGGCTCGTCGGCGAGTCGACCCGCCGCGTAGATCCCGTCGACAGCTGTGCGGCCGCCCTCGTCGACGTCGACGAAGTGTTTGCTCCCGCGTTGCATCCGACCGACGTCGAGGGGAACCAGGTACTCGCTGTCCGACCACGAGGCCGCGATCACCCGGCGCGCCTCGATCGGCTCGCCGCCCTCGGTTTCGAGGATAAAGCCGGCGTCGAGGTCCGTCTCGTCTTTCGCCCCGACGCGCTCGACGCGGCCCAACTCGAACGTGGCTCCGGCGTTTCGGGCCTGCTCGCGGACCAGTTGCAGGTACCGACGAGCGTCGACCCCGTCGGGAAAACCGGGGTAGTTCTCGAGGCTGGCGTTTCGGGCGAGGATCGATTCGCCGCCGTCGATGACGACCGTCTCGAGCCCTGCACGGGCAGTAAAGATCGAGGCGGCGAGGCCGGACGTGCCCCCGCCGACGATGCAAACGTCGCGCATGTCTCCTCGTTGCCGGCAGTGTGTATAGAAGGTTCTCACTCGCGACGGACTGGGTCGGGCCTCGACGGTCGCACAATAGTTATATCACCAACATCTTTTTGAGCCGTCTCGTCGCACGATGAACCTATGTATCTGGTTGGCCTCGTCGCGCTTGCAGTCACGGTGGTCCCGTTTCTCGGCTTCCGTCTGTACGCTACTCGCGTCGCATGCGCGGAGTCGCCGGTTGCGGACCGACTCCACCGCCTCGAGCGAGCGCAGCAGGTCGCCGGCTTCGTCCTGCCGATCGTCGCTATCGTGTTCGTCTTCACGTTCGATCTGACCGATCGGACGACTGCCGCGGTCGAGTCGGTCGCCCCTGCGCTCGGGGCTGTCCCCGGTGTCCCGTTGTTCCTCTCCGTGCTCGTGATCTTCAGCATGGCGACGCTGCCGGTCGTCGCGGTCGTCCTCGGACTGTACCCCACGATTCGGTCGCTGCGTGGGACGTCCGCGTCCGCGTTTCGCGTCGTCAAGGGAACGGTCGCCGGCATCGCGATGGGCGCCGCGCTGGTCGGACTCGCGGTCGGCGGCGTGCTCACAGTGACGTCGCTCGTCGGCTCGTCGCTGCCCGTCCTCGTGGGCGGGATCAGCGTCGTCATCTTCGCGATATTTGGGCTTACCCCGTATCTGATCGCGCTCTTTCAGGAACGGGTCCCGCTCGAGGGCGAGCGACGCGAGCGCGTCGATCGGCTCTGTGCCGACCTCGGCTACGAACCCCGCGGGCTGTCCCTGCTCGAGGGGGAGTCGACCAAGACGGCGAACGCGATGGTCGCCGGGACGATACCCGGCCTGCGGTACGTCTTTCTCACGGACTACCTCCTCGAGGAGTGCTCCGACGACGAGTTGCGGGCGATTTTGGCTCACGAGTTCGGCCACGTCGCCGGCCGTCATCTCTGGCAGCGCGGGCTCGTGACGGTCGCCGCAATCGTGGCCTGGATCGTCGCCGCCGAACCACTCGGCGTCACCGCACTCGAGGAACAGTTCGGCTTCGCCGGCCTGTTTCTACCGCTGATGGCCGGCTACGCCGTCTATCACGTTCTGTTGCTCGGCGGTCTCGCCTACTGGCAGGAGTACCGCGCCGACGCCTACGCCGCGGCACGCGCCGGTCCTGACGCGACCGTCGACGCGCTCGAGGTGCTCGCGTCGGCCAACGACATGACGCGAGAGGCGGGGCTCCTCTACAGTTTGGCGACCCACCACCCGCCGATCGCGGACCGGATCGACGCCGTTCGGCGCGGTTCGAGCAGCGCCAGCGACAGAGCGCGCTCGACGACGACCGACTGATCGGAACGAAAGCTGATAACGGCTGCGTGAAGCCGATAGCAATCCTTACTTCCGATCCGCTCATAGCGTCCCTGTGGACAGAATTCTCCTCAGCACCGTCGCCTACCGTCCGCCCGAGGAGGTCTTTCCGTACGTCCGATCGTTCACCGACTATCCGCGGTATACGGACCACCTGAAAGAGGTCCGGGTCAACGGTGATGGCGGCGTCGGCTCGGTCTACGGTCTGCGCCTCGCCTGGTGGAAGCTCAGCTATACTGCGAACTCGAAGGTGACTGAGATAGCTGCACCCGAATCGCTCGAGTGGCGACTGGTCAGCGACGTCGACGCCCGCGGCGAGTGGCGCGTCGAGCCCGAACCCGACGCTACGCCGGCTGACGCGGAGGCGGCGAGTCGGATCTACTTCGAGGCGGAGTACGACCCCTACTCGGCCGATGCGGATGCGATCTCGCTGCCGCGGTTCGTCTCGATCGACTGGGTCGTCCAGAAGGTCAAACCGAGGCTGCTCTCCGAAGCCGAAACCGTCGTCGAACGGCTCGTCGAGGATATCGAGGGACAGCACCGTGAGGTCGAGCTGACGATCCACGAAATGCCCTAGTCGGGGAGTGTGTCGAGACTGGCGTCTCACAGCCAGTGCGCCTCTTGTCGTTTTCTACTGTCCCCGGTCGTTCTTCGCCGCCCTCGGTCGCTCTCCGGCGTCTTCGTTCGCTTCTCGTCTGGGTGAACGCATGGCAATCCACTTGTTCTCGGAACGAGTACGCCGGAACAATGAGACGGATCGGTCTGTGGGTGGTCTGTCAGTGCGCGTGATCATCGTCGGGGCTGGCGAGGTCGGGACGAACATCGCCGAGGCGCTCGCGGACGATCACGAGGTCGTCGTAATCGATCGGGACGGGGATCGGATCGAGTCGATTACCTACTCACACGACGTGCTGGCGATCAAGGGGGACGGAACGTCGATCGAGACACTCGAAGAGGCCGGACTCGAGGAAGCGGATCTGGTGATCGCGAGCACCGACGGCGACGAGACGAACATCGTCGTCTGCGGGGCGGCCAAGACGGTCGACGACCCGTTCACGATCGCTCGCGTGAAGCAGACGAACCTGTTGCGAACCTGGGAGCGCACCGAGGAAGCGTTCGGCGTCGACTTCATGGTTTGTACCGACCTGCACACCGCACAGACGGCCGTCGACATCGCCGGTCTGCCCGGCGCGTGCGACGTCGACAGCTTCGCCGACGGACTGGTTCGGATGGCCGAGTTCGAGATCGACGCCGACAGCCCGATCGCCGGGGAGACGGTCGCCGAAGCCGATCGCTTCGAGTCGCTAACGTTCGCGGCGCTCATCCGCGAAGACGAGGTCGTCGTTCCGAAAGGCGGGACGGTGATCGAAGCCGGCGACGCGGTCGTCGTCATCGGCTCCGTCGAGAGCGTCCGCGAGTTCTCCGGTTCGCTGACGCCCGCGCCGACGCTCGAGCAGGCGAACGAGATCGTCATCGTCGGCGGCAGCGAGATTGGTTACCAGACGGCCCGCCTGTTCGAGCAAGAAGGGCTTGAACCCCGACTCATCGAACAGGATCACGAGCGCGCGCGGGAGCTGGCCGAACGCCTTCCGCACACGCTCGTCCTCGAAAGCGACGCGACGGACATCGACTTTCTCGTCCGGGAACACGTCGACGAGTCAGATATCGTCGTCGCCGCCTTAGACAGCGACGAGAAGAACCTGCTCGTCTCTCTGCTCGCCAAACGGATCGGCGTCGAGCGAACGATCGGCGTCGTCGAGTACGGCGAGTACGTCGACCTCTTCGAGACGGTCGGCATCGACGTCGCGATCAACCCGCGGCTCGTGACCGCAGAGGAGATCACCCGCTTCACCCGTGAACGACGCACGGAAAACCTCGCGATGCTCGAACACGACCGCGCCGAGGTCCTCGAAGTCGAGGTCGACCGCGACAGCCTCCTGTTCGGGAATCGCATTCGCGACGTTACAGCAGAACTTCCGGACGGCGTCGTCATCGGTGCCGTCACGCGCGACGGCGAACTGATCACGCCTCGGGGGGAAACGGTGCTCGAACTGGGCGATCACGTCGTCGTCTTCGTCGATACGACGGTGCTCGACGAGGTCGCGACGGCCCTCTGAGACGGATTGCTGTCACTGAATGTTGAATGCCACGGGCTGGGTCGTGGCTGCACCAAAACTGACGCGTCACACCCCGTCGAAGCACGTCACCACCGGACGCGATTTTTGCTAGAACGAGTACGTGTGTCTGACGTACGTTTATGTGTCAGGGAACAGCCCTAGAGAGTATGTCGAACAATCGCGTCGAGCAACTCGAATCGACGGTTGCAGAACTCGAATCGACGGTAGAGGGACTGACGGACGAACTCGTCGAGACGAAAGAGCGCGTCCGCGTGCTCGAGGCCGAACTCGACGCGGAGACGCCGACTCGTGTTCCCGACCGGCGTAACTCCGAGTCGGCCGAGGCGGTCACTGACGCCGAAGACGCAACGCACGAAGCCGAACCCGACGAGGTCGCCGAGGCGACGGCCGACGCCGACGGGGACGCCGGGGCGGCCGGTGACGAAGCGGAAGACTCAGGTAGCGACGACATTATTGTCGCATAACCACGCGGCCGAGCCGCGATACGGACAGTTCGAGGCTCGTCCGAGTACGGCTCCCGTCTATATAGCGGAGGTCTCGAGAAGAGAATGTACATCAAGGCAGTCGTTCTGGACGATTTCAAGAGTTTCGGTCGCAAGACGAAAATCCCGTTCTACGAGGATTTCACGGTCGTTACCGGGCCGAACGGCTCGGGCAAATCGAACATCATCGACGCCGTCCTCTTCGCGCTCGGACTCGCCCGCACCCGCGGTATCCGCGCGGAGAAGTTGACGGATCTCATCTACAACCCTGGCCACGAGGACGGCCAGAACTCCGGCGGACCGCGCGAGGCGGTCGTCGAGGTCATCCTCGACAACAGCGACAGTACGCTCGACCGGTCGCAGGTCGTCAACGCTGCCGGCAGCGAGGACGTCGGCGACGTCGACGAGATCCGCATCCGCCGCCGGGTCAAAGAGACCGAGGACAACTACTACTCCTACTACTATCTGAACGACCGCTCGGTCAACCTCTCGGACATTCAGGACCTGCTCGCCCAGGCAGGCGTCACCCCGGAGGGGTACAACGTCGTCATGCAGGGCGACGTCACCGAGATCATCAATATGACGCCCCACGCCCGTCGGGAGATCATCGACGAGATCGCGGGCGTCGCCGAGTTCGACGCGAAAAAGGAAGACGCCTTTGGCGAACTCGAGGTCGTCGAGGAGCGCATCGACGAGGCCGAACTCCGTATCGAGGAGAAACGCGACCGGCTCGCCCAGCTCGAGGACGAGCGCCGAACCGCCATGCGCTACCGGCGGCTGCGCCGCGAAAAGGAAGAGTACGAGGGGTACAAGAAGGCGAGCGAACTCGAGGAGAAGCGCGAGGAACTGGCAGCCGCCGAAGACACCGTCGCGGATCTCGAATCCGATCTCGAAGACCTCCAGCGTGAACTCGACGAGCGCCAGGGGAAAGTCGTCCGGCTCCAAGAGGACCTAGAGGACTTAAACGCCGAAATCGAGCGCAAGGGCGAGGACGAACAGCTCCGCATCAAAAGCGAGATCGAGGAGATCAAAGGCGACATCTCCCGGCTCGAGGACAGGATCGAGGCCAGCGAGGAGCAAATCGACGAGGCCGAATCCACTCGCCGCGAGGCGTTCGTCCAGATCGATCGCAAGCAAGAACAGATCGACGACCTCGAAGACGAGATGCGCGAGCACAAACTCGAAAAGGCCTCCATCAAGACCGAAATTCAGGAGCGCCAGCAGGAGAAAGGGGAACTCGATGCCGAGATCGAGGCCGTCGACACCGAGTTCGACGAGCTCAAAGCCGACCTCGCCGATCGCAAGGACGACTTAGAGGAGACAAAGACCGAGAAGAACGATCTCCAGCGCGAGCAGGATCGCCTGTTAGACGAGGCGCGTCGTCGCTCGAATTCGATCAGCGAAAAAGAGTCGACGATCGAGGAGAAACGCGAGGCGATCCCCGAACTCGAGAGCAAGCGCGGCGACCTCGAGCGCGAACTCGAGAAAGCGGAGAAAAATCGCGAGAGCATCGCGAGCGTCGTCGACGATCTCACGGAGGAAAAGCGCCGCATTCAGGCGGATATCGACGACGTTGACGACGAGATCCAGGCGAAACAACAGGAGTACGCCGAACTCGAGGCAAACGCGGGCGAGAGCGGCGACTCCTCGTTCGGCCGCGCGGTGACGACGATCCTCAACTCGGGGATCGACGGCGTCCACGGCGCGGTCGCCCAACTGGGAACCGTTCCGGGTGAGTACGCCGTCGCCTGTGAAACCGCAGCGGGCGGTCGGCTGGCGAACGTCGTCGTCGACGACGACGTGATCGGCCAGCAGTGTATCGAACACCTCAAATCGCGAAATGCGGGGCGGGCGACTTTCCTGCCGATGACCGACATGCACAAGCGTCGGCTGCCGAACGCCCCGAGCGACCCGGGCGTCGTCGGCTTCGCATACAACCTGGTCGAGTTCGACAGCCAGTACGCGGAGGTCTTCTCGTATGTCCTCGGGGATACGCTCGTCGTCGAGGATATCGAGACCGCCCGCTCGTACATGGGCGACTACCGGATGGTCACGCTGGACGGCGACCTCGTCGAGAAGAGCGGTGCGATGACCGGCGGCTCCGGCGGCGGCTCGCGCTACTCCTTTACTGGCGGCGGCGAGGGCCAACTCGAGCGCGTCGCCAAACAGATCACCGAACTCCAGGAAGAACGCGAGTCCCTGCGCGAGGACCTGCGCGGCGTCGAGCAGCGACTCGACGACGCTCGCGACCGCAAGACCGACGCGGCAGACGAGGTGCGATCGATCGAGACGGAGATCGAGAAGGTAGACGAACAACGCGACTCGATCGAAGCGGAAATCGAGCAACTCGAGGACGACCTTGAGGACCTTCGCGAGGAACGCGACTCCGTTGACGAGCGGATGAACGAAATCTCGTCGAAGATCGACGAGCGAACCACCGAACTCGAGGCGATCGAGGCCGATATCGACGAGCTCGAGGCCGAACTCGCCGATTCGAAGATCCCCGAACTCACGGCGGAGATCGAGGAGCTCGAAGACGAGATCGACGAGCGCGAGTCCCGTATCGACGAGATCGACGGGAAACTCAACGAACTCGGGCTCGAAGCGGAGTACGCCGAGGACGCGATCGAGGACCTCCACGACGACATCGAGGCCGCCCAGAACCGGGTCGCCGAACACGAGGACCGAATCGCGGAGTGCGAGGAGGAAATCGACGAGAAGCGCGACGAACTCGAAGATAAACGTGAGGCCGTCGAACAGCTCGAGGACGAACTCGCCGAGTTGAAAGCCGACCGGAGCGATCTCAAAGAAGAACTCGCGGACGCACGAACCAAACGAGATCAGCAACAGGACCGCGTTAACGCCGTCGAGAGCAAACTCGCGGACAAACGCGACCTCGTCGGCGACCTCGAGTGGGAGATCGAGAGTCTTGAAGCCGACGTCGGCGAGTACGACCCCGAAGACGTCCCCGATCACGAGACCGTTCTCGAGATGATCGACCACCTTCAACGCGACATGGAGGCGATGGAGCCGGTCAACATGCTCGCGATCGACGAGTACGACGAGGTGCGAGCGGATCTCGACGAACTCGAGGACGGGAGGGCGACGCTCGTCGAGGAGGCCGAGGGAATCCGCGACCGGATCGAGCAGTACGAGTCCCAGAAGAAGGCGACCTTCATGGACGCCTACGACTCGATCGCGGCCCACTTTACGGAAATCTTCGAGAAGCTCTCGGAGGGGACCGGCACGCTCCACCTGGAAGACGAGGACGATCCGTTCGACGGTGGGCTGACGATGAAGGCCCAGCCGGGCGATAAGCCGATCCAGCGCCTCGACGCGATGTCCGGCGGCGAGAAGTCCCTGACGGCGCTCGCCTTTATCTTCGCGATCCAGCGGCACAACCCGGCTCCCTTCTACGCGCTGGACGAGGTCGACGCCTTCCTCGACGCCGTCAACGCCGAACGGATCGGCGAGATGGTCGAGGAACTGGCCGACGAGGCCCAGTTCGTCGTGGTTTCACACCGCTCGGCGATGCTCGACCGGTCCCAGCGGGCGATCGGTGTCACGATGCAACAGGACAACGTGAGCGCGGTGACCGGGATCGATTTGAGTAGTGAGGAGGTGCCTGCTGATGACTAAGGAGCCGCTACGCGGCTCCGGAACGTCGAGCGGTGAACGGAGTGAACCGCGAGACGGCGAACTCCCTGGTGATCCGAGCGATGACTCGGCCCGCGAGGAGTTCTACCGCGAGGTTCGAACCGATGGCGGCGACGACATCCCGCTGAATATCGCCGGTCACGAGGATCGAGATCGGCCGAAATCCGCGACCGGCGACGACAGCAGTGGCGGAGCCGTCTTCGAGTTCTCGGAGGACGACACCGAGTCGAGCGGCGATTCGAACGAAGGAGGCGAGGACGACGAGGACGAGGTCGAACCCGTCGAACTGCTCGTCCAGCTAGCGAAGGACGGCGAGATCGATCCGTGGGATATCGATGTCGTCCACGTCACTGACAAATTCCTCGAAGCGTTGGACGACGCAGATCTGCGGACGTCGGGCCGCGCGCTGTTTTACGCGAGCGTCCTCTTGCGGATGAAAAGCGACGAGCTGTTCGCGCCGGACGAGCCCGACGACGAGGACCTCCCGCCGTGGGAAGCGCCGTTCGCTGATGAGGGGGCAATGGACGAAGCCGACGAGGATGAGAGCTACCCGCCTGGGTTCGATCCGGTCGAGAACCTCGAGGCGGAGATGGAACGCCGACTCGAGCGAAAGCAGGCCAGAGGGAAACCCGAGACGCTCGACGAGCTCGTGCGCGAACTCCGGAGCGCCGAGCGGGACAACTGGTGGAAGGAGTCCCGGAGTTACGACACCAGCGACTCGCCGAGCGGCTACGACCGCGGCGTCCAGGAACTGAGTTACCACGCCGAAGACCAGTTTCGGGTCGACGACGAGCCGACCAGCGACGACGTCACCCACACGACTCACGAGGAGGACATCGAGACGGTGATCGACGACGTCGAGCGCGTGCTCTTCGACCACTACGAGCAGGGCCGCGAGGAGGTGCTGTACGCCGAGATCGACGAGACCGGCGGCTCGCGCGTGATGACGTATCTTGCCCTACTCTTTCTCGCCCACCGAGGCCGGATCGAACTCGAACAGGACAAACTGTTCGGCGACCTCTGGATTCAGCAGGCGACGGCGGATGCGGAGCCAGAGGAAGCCATCGCTGATTGAGATGGAACCGCCGTTGTCTGCGGTAGAACAGCCGAGTGCTTCGAGCCGTGACTCCGAGGCAGGTTACGAACTGGCGAACTGAATCGCTCGTAGTCTACATACAGAGCGTTTATTTGGCACCGTTTCAGGATCTCGTCGATGCGACACTGTCGGACAGCGGTCAACGACCCTCGTCAGTCCTGATCTCGAACCGTGCCCCACCATCACGGCTTTCAGTGACGTCGACCTGCCACTCATGTGCCAGAGCGATCTCCGTGACGATCGCCAATCCGAACCCCGTGCCGTGTTCGTCGGTCGTGTACCCTCGCTCGAGTACGTTGTCCCGCTCTCCGTCCGGGATACCAGGGCCGTCGTCCTCGACGTAAAAGCCCCCGTCGTAGGATAGCGGACCAATTCGAACGGTTACTCCGTCACCGCCATGCTCGAGCGCGTTCCGGAACAGGTTCAACAGCAGTTCTCGAAGGCGCTCTGGATCCGCTGCAACGACAGTGTCTGTCACCTGAAGTTCTTCGTCACCGGTTTCGAACTGCTCCCAGGCGGCGTCGGCCACCGAACCGATGTTCGTCGTCTCAGAATCCAGCACCAGTTGTCCCTGTTTCGCCATCTCGAGTAAGTCGTCGATAAGACTTCGCATCTCGGCCACCGTCTCTCGGCAGTTCGCACACGCCTGTCGTGCAGATGTGAGTTCCGCGTCATTTCGTTCGATCGTCGTCCGGAGTTGCTCGAGTTCGGCGGCTAGCAGCGTCAACGGATTCCGCAAATCGTGGGCAACCGTCTCTCCGTACTGCTCGAGCCGCTTATTTTGGGCCTCGAGTTCCCGCTCGTATTCTTTGAGATCGGTGATGTCATGGTTGATCGCCACGAACTCCGTCGGGTCGCCGTCTTCGTCCGTGATGGGTGCGATCGTCTGATCGATCACATAGTGGCGACCGTTCGCATCCTGATTGACGATTTCACCGCGCCAGACGTCGCCGTTGAGAATCGTCCCCCACAACTCTTCGTAGAATAGTCGGTCGTGCTCGTTGGACTTGAGTATCCGTGGCGTTTGTCCAAGTATCTCTGCCGCTGAGTAGCCGGTCGTCTCTTCGACGGCTTCGTTGACGTACTCGATGGTCCCATCGATATCCGTGATCATAACGCCGTGGCCGGCGTATTCGACTGCTTCGCGAAAGCGCTCGAGTTCGCGTTCGCGTTCCTTGCGCTCGGTGATCTCGCGAACGCTAGCGACCTGATAGGGATCTCCGTCGATGATGACTCGCGAGCTGATAACTTCGGTCGGAACGACCTCGCCGGTGTCGAACTGCTCGGTGGCACCTTCGGAGACGCGGCGTTCGTCTTCCTCGAACGAGTTCCAGTAGTCGTCGAAACAGTCGAGATCAAGCGTTTCGCCGACATCGGTAACGTGTTTTCCCTTGACGGTCTCGATCTCGGTACCGGCGATTTCGGCCAGTCGCTCGTTGACGTAGGTCAGCGTCCCGTCGGGACCGTACGTTCCGATCCCGATTCCTGCCTGATCGATCGCCTGTTTGAGGAACGTGAGATCGCGCTCGCGAACCTTGCGAGCCGTGACATCCTGGTTGATCGCCACGAACTGTTGGATCGATCCATCGTCGTCGGTGATGGGTGCGATCGTCTGATCGATCACGTATCGGTGACCATCCTTTCGCTCATCGATGATTTCGTTGCGCCAGATGTCGCCCTCGAGGACCGTGTTCCAGAGATCCTCGTAGAATTCGTCGTCGTGTTCACCGGAACTGAGGAGTGCGGGCGTCTCGCCAAGCACGTCCTCACGAGTGTACCCGGACATTTGCTCGAAGGCTTCGTTGACGTACTCGATAGTGCCGTCAGTGTCAGTAATCATGACGCCGTGGCCGGCGTGTTCGACGGCCTGGCGGAACATCCGTAACTCTCGGTCGTGGTCTTTCCGGTCGGTAACGTCGCGATTGAGCGCGATGAATCCGGTGATGGTCCCGTCGATATCGGTGAGCGGACGGATCGTCTGTTCGACCACGTATTGGCTGCCGTCCTTGCGCTCATTGATGGCGTCTCCCTGCCAGGTGTCTCCATCTTGGATCGTCTCCCAGACCGTCTCGTCGAACGGCCGATCGCGATCGACGGATTCGAACACTGCTGGCGTCTCGCCGAGCAGTTCTTCGGCGTCGTATCGCGAAATTCGTGTCATCGCTTCGTTAACGTACGTAATCGTCCCTTCCCTGTCGGTGATCGTTATCGCGTGCCCAGCGTCCTCAGCGGTCGCGGACAGCTCACGGAGGCGATGTCGCTGCCGGGCGTTCGTGACGTGGGTCTGGACGCGAGCCGCCAGCAGTTCGGAGCAGGGTTCGTCGCCCTCCCTCCGGAGATAGTCATCAGCTCCCTGCTGAAGCGCCTGGCTCGCGGTCACGTCGGTGTCCTGTGCGGCGAACAGCACGAACGGGATCGATGGGAATTGGTTCGTCACCGCTCGCAGAAGGTCGAGCCCGTTCATTCCCGGTAGTTCGTATCCGCTGACCAGACAGTCGACGACCGCCCCGTCTTCGAGCCGACGAAGCGCTACTCGCGGTTCGGTTACCGCATCGACCTCGAACCTGTAATTGCGCTCGAGGGACGCGACAACCTGTTCGGAAACCGTTTCGTCGTCCTCGACGAAGAGAAGCGAGACTGTCTCCGTATCCAAATTCGCTGTCTCAGGAATTCCCCCCGAAATTCCCTCGATCCTGGCCTCCCCATGCGGCATAAGCGCATTCATCAACCTATCCGCATATGTCTTTATTATTTCCCAGGAAAGCAAGAATACACCCACTTGACAGAAACAATTGCAGATAATCACTAATCGATAGAACGGGAGAGGGACGAACGAACAGTCACGCCGAAACACTTATTCGTCATTCAGCGGTGTCGTTACACGAATGACACGACCGGAACGTCACCCGAGCGCCGCAGACGGCGTTCGCCGCGTGGCGGATCGCATCGGCTTTGCGCTGCTGTGGTGTTGGATCCTCGTGTCCCTGTTTTTCGTCCCGACGTGGTTCGGCCTCTGGTGGCTCGGTGTGACCCTGTTTCTGGTCGGGCTCGTCGTCTGCTGGCAGGCGGCCGAGGCGTCGAGCGATCCGGTGTACACGATCGGCACGAAACGCGAGGTCCGAACCGCGCGTGTCGACGCCGAGGACGTCGGCTGTGACGAGTGTGGCCGCTCGGCCGACGGCGGGGAGTACCGTCGGTACGAACGTCGCCGCGTCCTATTTGGAACAACGATCGCTGTCCCGGAGTCGGGCGAGAACGTCTACTGCGAACAGTGCATGGTCGATCCGCGCGACCGAGTTGTCGACGAGTTCGACGGTGACGATACGGAGACGACGGTCGACTCGCTCGAGGGGAGCGAGGAGGCCGATCTCGAGTCGAACCGGTCGTGAACCGTGCTCGTCGGATACCGTTTGGCGTCTCTGACAGGTCTGCGATCGAACGTGACGATCGACGCCCCACTGCGGTGACCAGCGACCACCGTTAATGCGTTCGGACGCGCATGTCGACTGTGGAACGCGATCGTCGGGAGACGCGGTCTCGGTGTGCCCTCTGTGGGGCGTCGCTTTCGGACTCCGCGGTCGAAACAGCGACCGGCGCGTCGTTCTGTTCGACCGGTTGTCGAGACGTCGAGACGACACTTCCCGAGTCGTCCGGACGAACCGGCGAAGATCGGAACGAGCGCGACGAGGGGGGAGCAGACGAGTCGAGAATCGAGCGCGATGGCGCTGATTCCAAAGCGGACGAGGGAGACGAGTTCGAGCGGACGTACCTCCGGATCGACGGGATGCACTCGGCGATGTGCGAGTCCTTTCTCGAGTCCATCGCTACCGGTTACGACGGTGTCGAACGAGCGAGCGCGAGCTACGTTACAGAAGCCGTTCGGATCGATTACGACCCCGAGCACGTGTCGGCAGCCGAACTGCAGGACGCGTTGAGTACGTTGGGGTATACGGCCTACCGCCGCGAGGAGGCGACGGCCGGCGACGACGAGTCGGGCGGCACTCGCCGGTCGCGCGAGATGACTGGGATTCGCAAGCGCCGGAGCAACGACATGCTCGAGGTTCGGTACATCGTGGGAATCGTCTTCGGCACCTTCCTGTTGATTCCCTACGTGACGGTCTTCTATCCGATTTATCTGTCCGAGTTTTCGGAGTGGGGCGTGTTGCGATACTACGCTGAGGGGTTCGCCGAGTTCGACGGCGTCCTGTTCCTCCCGCTGTTTTTCGTGACGACGGGGATCGTCCTCTATCTGACCGGTCTGCCGCTCTTGCGGGGAGCGTACGTCAGTCTGAAACGCCGGCGACCGAACACGCACCTGCTCGCCGCGCTCACGATCGTCAGCGCCTACCTGTACGGGACGATGGCGTTCGTCCGCGGGAGCGTCGAGATCTACTACGATCTGACGATCCTCGTCGCCGCGCTGGTCATGGCCGCCGTCTTCGCCGAGGCGACGGTCAAACGCCGCGCGAGCGAGCGACTCACCGACCTCACGATCTCGCAGGTCGAGACGGCCCGCCGACTCGAACCGGGCGGCACGACGACGTCTATCCCGGTTGCGGATCTCGAGTCGGACGACCGCCTGCTCGTCCGAGAGGGCGAACGGATTCCGGTCGACGGGGTCCTCGAAAGCTCGTGTACGGTCGACGAGTCCGTCGTCACCGGCGAGTCGCTTCCGATCTCGAAGTCGCCGGGCGAGGCGGCCGTCGGCGGATCGGTCGTGACGACGGGTGCGGCGGTCGTCGACGTCGGCGACGAGACCGAGAGCAGCATCGATCGACTCACGGAAACGGTCTGGAACGTCCAGAGCGCGGATCACGGCGGACAGCGCCGCGCCGACTACCTCGCGAGACGTGTGGCCCCGTTCGTTTTCGCGGCCGCGGCGACCGTCGGCACCACGCTGTACGCTCTCGGCGGAACGGCGGCGGACGTCACGATGGCAGTACTGCTGACGGTCATGGTCGCGAGTCCGTGGGCGTTGGGGCTGGCGACGCCCGTCTCGGTCGCCGCGAGCGTTCGGGAGGCGATGGAGCACGGGATCATCGTCTTCGACGAGACCGTCTTCGAACGGTTGCAAAACGTCGACGTCGTGGTCTTCGATAAGACGGGGACGCTTACGACTGGCGAGATGACGGTCTTCGACGCGGACGCGCCCGAGAAACTAGTGTCCGCCGCGGCGGCGCTCGAACGACGGGCATCACATCCGGCAGCGGCGGCCATCGTCGACGCGCTTGCAGACGATTCAGGCGGTACGCAGTCCGCTCGCTCCGACGGCGGAATGCCGGGTCACGAGCCGGACACGGCCGTCGAGGAGTTCAGAAGCCACGAGACCGGCGTCGAGGGAGTCGTCGACGGCGAGCGGGTGCTCGTCGGCCATCCCGGCCTCTTTCGAGATCGCGGGTGGACCGTCGACGCGGATCTCGACACCCGTCTCGAGCGTGCACGAGACGCCGGCCGACTCCCGGTTGTCGTGGGTTGGGACGGACGCGCCGAGGGCGTGATCGTCGTCGGCGACGAGTCGCGGACGGAGTGGGAGGAGACGGTCACGAGCCTCCACGAGAGCGACATCGAGGTGGTGGTCCTCACCGGCGACACGGAGCCGGCGGCCGAACGATTCGACGGCCATCCGTGCGTGGATCACCTGTTCGCGGCGGTTCCGCCGGGCGGAAAGACGGCGGCGATACGCCGACTCAAGGCCGACAATCGGGTCGCGATGGTCGGCGACGGCACCAACGACGCGCCCGCGCTCGCCGAAGCGGACCTCGGCATCTCGCTCGGCGGCGGTACGGCGCTAGCCGCCGACGCGGCCGACCTCGCGATCGTCGAGGACGACCTCGCCGCGGTCGATCGGGCGTTTCGACTGTCCGAAAACGCACAGCGACGTCTCCGCCAGAATCTCGGGTTGGCGTTCGTCTATAACGCGATCGTCGTTCCCGTTGTGCTCCTCGGCGCGCTGAATCCGCTCGTTACTACTGCAGCCGTCATCGCGTGTACGGCCCTCGTCGCGGGGAACGCGTCGCGAGCGCTCGTCGATGCGTGATGCGGTGCAGCCAGCGATCCGTCTCGCGCTCAGTCTCCGAGTAACGCCCACTCGCCGGGGCCGTCCCGCTCGATGACGTCGCGCCGTTCCATCTCCGAGAGCACTTCGGGGATCCGGTTTGGCTGGGCGATCTCCATCTCGATGCGCTCGATGCCGTGGAACTCCGCGAGGAAGTGTTGCACCTCGTCCTGCGTGAACGTCTCCTGGTCGGCTTGATCCATGACGCTCTCGGTCAGGTCGATCATGTCCTCGATGAAGTTCCAGGGGTAGACCACCCAGGTCCACTCCTCGAGTCGCTCGCCGATGTAGTCCGGCTCGAACTCGCTGGTCTGGAGCAACTGCAGCGTGGCGGTGCGGACCTCGCCGGCGTCTCGGTCGTCGACGTACTCGTACGCGCGTTCGATCGAGCCACCGGTGTCGGCGATATCGTCGATGATGAGGACGTCTTTCCCCTCGACGCTGCCTTCGGGCATCGGGTAGCGGACGGTCGGGTCGCCAGTCTTCTCGGCCGTGCCGACGTAGTGTTCCATCTTCAGGCTCGTCAGGTCGTCGAGTCCGAGAAAGTCACAGAGACACCGCCCCGCGAACCAGCCGCCGCGAGCCAGTGCGACGATGACGTCGGGTTCGAACTCGTCGCGACGGACCTCGTGACTGACGTCCCGACAGAGGCTGTAGATGTACTCCCAGTTCGTGATCGTGCAGTCGAAATCGTCCGGTAGGTCGGACATCTGATGGCCACCTGTCCGAAATCCGGCGTCAACCCTGATAAGTGGGCTGAAACGGCTCGTCGCCGTCTCGTCAGTTCAGACAACTATTTATAACTCGATAGTACAACCTAGTTATCGATGCCAGAGACACAGATCGAAGCCGCCCGAAACGGCACGATTACCGAGGAGATGGAACGCGTCGCCGAGCGCGAGAACCGCGACCCCGAGTTCGTCCGCGAGCAGGTCGCCGAGGGACAGGCCGTGATCCCGGCGAACGTCAACCACGACGCCCTCGACGCGATGATCATCGGCCGCGAGTTCGCGACGAAGGTCAACGCCAACATCGGCAACAGCGAGACGACGAGCGACATCGAGACGGAACTCGAGAAGCTTCACACCGCCGTCCACTACGGCGCGGACACGGCGATGGATCTCGGCACGGGCAGCGACTTAGACGAGATCCGCGAGGCCCACGTCGCACACTCGCCGATCCCGCTCGGGACCGTGCCGCTTTACGAGGCGGTCAAGCGGGCTGGTAGCCCCGAAGACCTCACGACCGACATCCTGCTCGAGGTCATCGAGAAGCAGGCCGAGCAGGGCGTCGACTACATGACGATCCACGCGGGCATCCTCGCCGAACACCTCCCGCTGACCGACGGCCGCAAGACAGGGATTGTCTCGCGAGGCGGCTCGATCATGGCCAAGTGGATGGAAGAACACGGCGAGCAGAACCCCCTGTTTCAGGTCTACGACGAAATCTGCGAAATCTTCGCCGAGCACGACGTCACCTTCAGCCTCGGGGACAGCCTCCGACCCGGCTGTCTCGCAGACGCCTGCGACGAGGCCCAGTACGCCGAACTCGACACGCTGGGCGAACTCACCCGCCGCGCCTGGGAGTACGATGTCCAGGTGATGGTCGAAGGCCCCGGACACGTTCCGATGCACAAGGTCGCCGAGAACGTCGAGCGCCAGCAGGAGGTCTGCGACGGCGCGCCGTTCTACGTCCTCGGGCCGCTGGTGACCGATATCGCGCCCGGCTACGACCACATCACGAGCGCGATCGGCGCCGCGATGGCGGCCCAGGCCGGCGCGGCGATGCTCTGTTATGTGACGCCGAAAGAACACCTCGGCCTCCCCGAGGAAGAAGACGTCCGCGACGGGCTTGCGGCCTACCGGATCGCCGCCCACGCCGGAGACGTCGGCAACGAACGACCCGGCGCGCGAGACTGGGACGACGCCCTTTCGGAGGCGCGCTACACCTTCGACTGGCGCGAGCAGTTCCGCCTCGCGCTCGACCCCGACCGCGCTCGGGATTATCACGACCAGACCCTGCCCGAAGACAACTACAAGGAGGCCCGATTCTGCTCGATGTGCGGCGTCGACTTTTGCTCGATGCGGATCGATCAGGACGCACGCGACGCAGACGGCGAGATGAAACAGCTCGAAACCGAGACGGATCTCGAGACCTCGCCCGCTGCGGACGTAAACTTGCCGCCGGTCGGTACGCACGACGCGAGCGAGTCGACGGCGGCGGAGTCGACCGAGGACTCGCCCGTCGAACAGCCCAGCGACGATTGATCGGTCGAGACTGATCGGCCGGCTACACCCCTCCAGTTGCGTGGTAGCAGGCGTCAGATACTCCGGAAGATGGGGTCGACGAGCGGAACATACTTACTTGACTGACCGGTTAGTTAACAGTGTGGCTGTACGAGCGGCTGTTCGGGATTCGACGCGTTTTCGGACGGAGGGTCAGTAAGTGACCGTCCGTGAGCACATAGAACGGATTTTCGATTCGGAGACGCAACTCGACCTCACCTCCGGCGGAATCGTTCGACCGCTGTTTTATCTGTCGATCCCGCTGATCATTACGAACGTCCTCCAGACCGCCTACAACATCGCCGACACGTTCTGGCTCGGCCGGTACGGGACGACGGAACTGGCGGCGATCAGCTTCGCCTTTCCGATTGTCTTCCTGTTGATTTCGATCGCGATGGGCCTCTCGGTCGCCGGGAGCATTCTCGTTGCCCAGTACGTCGGTGCCGGCCAGGAAGCGGACGCGGAGTACGCGGCCTCCCAGACCGTCTCGTTCTCGATCATCGGCTCGTTCTTGCTCGGATTCGGCGGCTACTTCGTCGTCGATGATCTTCTCGCACTCTTCGGTGCCGAACCCGAGGTCGTCGCGGCCGCCGCGAGTTACATGCGGATCTACTCGCTCGGGCTGGTCTTCGTCTTCGGCTTTTTCATGTTCGTCTCGCTCATGCGGGGCTACGGCGACACCGTGACGCCGATGCTCATCATGTTCGTCTCGGTCACGATCAACATCATCCTCGATCCGCTGCTGATCTTCGGCGTCGGGCCATTCCCCGAACTCGGCATCGCGGGCGCGGCGTACGCGACGATTTTCTCTCGCGCCGTCACGCTCGCCATTGGGCTCTGGATCATGCTCCGTGGCTATCGCGGCGTACAGATCCACCTCTCGCAGTTAACACCCGACCTCTCCTTCGGGTGGAAGCTCGTCCGACTCGGGCTACCAGCCTCGTTCGAAGGTGCGAGCCGTGCTCTCTCGATCAACCTCCTGTTGTTCATCGTCGCGCTGTTCTCGACGCCGGTCGTCGCCGCCTACGGGATCGGCACGCGGATCCTCTCGGTGATCATCTTGCCGGCGATCGCACTCTCACAGGGCGTCGAAACGATGACCGGACAGAACATCGGTGCCGGCAAACCGGACCGCGCAGCAACGGCGAACCGCGTCGCAGCGACGATTCTGTTCGCCAGTCTGACCGTCGTCGGGCTGCTCTCGATGCTCGTCGCCGAGCCGATCGTCGCCGTCTTTACCACCGATCCGGCGGTCATCGACGCCGGCGCGACGTTCCTCATTTACGTCGCGCCCTCGTTCGGCTTCTTCGGCGTCATGTACACCTACATGGGTGGCTTCCGCGGTGCCGGAATGACCCTGACCGCGGCCGGCCTCGTCATCCTCGCGTTCATCGTCGTCCAGCTCCCCATCGCCTGGTTCGCGGCGGACGCGATCGGTCCGGCAGGTATCTGGCTCTCCTTCGCCGTCTCGCACCTGTTCGGCGCGATCATCGCCGTCGGCTGGTTCCGCCGAGGCACGTGGCGAGGTGGCGACCTCACCGCGGGCCGGCGCGATCAGTCAGCGATCGAGACGGAATCGCCGAGCGACGACTGAGACGGGCTGCTGTCCGTCCGTATCCCTGATCGACGTTGCGGGATCCGAGTGAAAAAGACGAATAGTCCCCCGCGTCACCACCTCGTATGAACACGAGGCGAGTGCTTCAGGTCGACGCGTTCACCGACGAGCCGTGTGCCGGAAACCCTGCCGGCGTCGTCCCGAACGCGGACGGGCTATCGACGAGCCAGATGCAGGCTATCGCAAACGAACTCGCGGTCAGCGAGACGGCCTTCCTGCTCGAAAGCGCGGACGCCGACCGCGTGATTCGGTACTTCACTCCGACGCAGGAGGTCGACCTCTGTGGACACGCCACGATCGGCTCGTTCGCCCACCTCGCCGACGAGGGGCTCGAGCCCGGGACGACGACCCTCGAGACGAACATCGGTGTGCTCGAGATCGAGGTCGACGAGGACGGAACCGTCTGGATGACACAGGACGCCCCGGAGATTCGTGAGGCAGATGTCGGCTACGACCGTGTCGCCGACGCGCTCGGCGTCGAGCAAGCGGCGCTCGAGGGGGCGAGCGACGACATCCCGCTTGCGGTCGCCTCGACCGGGCTTCCCTTCCTGATTGCACCGATCACGTACCTCTCAGATCTCGGCGACGCCGATCCCGATCTGTCGGCGGTCGAAGCGCTGACGGCGGACGTCGGCGCGACCGGCGTTTACCTCTTTACGTTCGACGCGCTCGAGGCCGACTCCACGCTTCACGGTCGGATGTTCGCGCCCGGTGCCGGCGTCCCCGAGGATCCCGTTACGGGGACGGCAAGCGGTGCCGTCGGCGCGTACCTCGACCGCTTCGGCGCGTTCGACGACGACCTCCCCGAGGAGTTGCGCCTCGAGCAGGGCCACTATGTCGACCGGCCGGGCATCGTCCGCGTTCGAACCGACCCCGTCCGGGTCGGCGGACGCGGCGTGACGACGCTCGACGGCTCGCTCGTCGTTCCCGAGGACGAGGACGACGAGATCCTCGAGGCGTAATACCCTTCCCGACTCAGACGAAGGGAATAATGGACGAAGGAGATAAAAATATGGAAGAAAACATTGGAAAGTAATAAATACTGAACGGGGATAGAGTCGGTTGAGACACATGATCGGTCTCGACCGACAGTACCGAGTTGCACGAGCCTTTCTCCGGACGCTCACGGCTGCGCCGCAGCTGTTTCTGTACCCACTCCTGACGACGCTGGTCGCGTTGGGCTATCCGTTCGCCCTGTTCGCGTACCCCGCCGTCGGCGACGGCTACAGCCCAGCGGTTCTGACCGCCGGATTCGTCCTGTACTTTTTTCTGGTCCCGCTCAGTTACGCGCTGTTCATGGTCGCGTACTGTTACGAACTCAACGAACTGTTCGAGGGGAGAGCGCCCTCGCTGGGGGCCGGACTCTCCGTTGCCCTCGACCGGCTCCGGCTCGTCGCCGTCGCCGCGCTCGTCTTCGGCACCGGCGGGATGGTCGTCCGATCGCTCGGCTCGTTCGGCCAACTCGGTGCGGTGTTCGGTCGACTCTCCTCGTTCGGCCTTGAGATCGTCAGCATGTTCGCGTTCCCGGTCGTCGCGCTCTCGTCCGAGGACCAATCGTTCGGCGACGCCGTCGACGACCTCGCGACGGCCGTCCGCTCCGAGTTCGGCGCGGCGACGTTCGCTACCGTCGGCATTCGCGCGCTCGGACTCGCGATCACGTCCGCCGGCTTCCTCGCCGCCGTCGGTCTGCTCGCGGCCTGGTTCTACCGCGGCGTCGATATCGCCGTCGGCCCGCTGGGCCCGTTGACGCTGCCGGTCGTCCTCGTCGCCGGCGCGGTGATCACGGCTATCGTGGTCGTCTTCGTCGTTTCTGGTGCGGTCCAAACTGCACTCTATCGGTACGCGATCGACGGCGAGCTCCCGGCCGAACTCGGCGTCGGAATCGATGATCTCGCAACTGACTCCGCCGCCGACGAGGACGGCGTCCGATCGCTCGAAGCGGGAACCACGTCGTGGCTGGCGCTCGGCCGACAGCAAGCCGGAACCGCCATCACCAGCCTCCGACTCTGGGGCGTCGCCGTTCCGATGGCGATCGCAACCGGGCTCGTCGCGTTCTTCGTCTCGCCGATTTACACCGCCGTGCTCGAAAGCGCCGTGTCCACGGTCGAAGAAAGCGACGCGAACGTCGCAGAGATCGCCGAGGCCGAGGAGCTCGAGGCGCTCGAACTCGTCCTCGGGACCGATCCGACGCGCGAGGACATTCTGACCGGTCTCGAGGCACTGTTGGCCTCGGGCGACGTCCTCGGCGTGGCCGTGCTCTCGACGCTCATCCTGAGTCTGGGGCCGATCGTCGGCCTCGGCATCACCGTTCCGGCGATCCTTCGGCGTCGCCGCGACGGCGCCTACGCGGAACTCCTCGAGGCGGGCTACACCGAGCGTGACGTCGTCCTCGGCACCTTCCTCGGCCGGCTGACGGCCGCCGCGCTCGTCATCGTCCTCCCCGCACTCGCCATCGCGGCCGCCGTCTGGTATCGCCACGCGCCCGTTAGCACTCCGTATCTCGTCGCGACGGGCTTTGCCGTCGCCTGCGTCGGCATCTTCGTCGCCTGCGGGGTGCTCGTCGGCACGACCGCGAAGGGATGGAAGTCGGCGGTTCTCGGGAGTCTCGGCGTCGTGCTCGTTCCGTACGCCCTTTCGGGGAACCCGCTCGGCGTGACCTCGAGCCCTGGCCGCGAGGGGGCGCTTCAGGCGGTTCTGGCGCCGCCGTGGGACGGGTTGCCGCCGTTGCTCACCCGCTTTAACCTCTACAACGTGGTTTTCGACGGAATGCATCTGTACGCGCTGTCGTCCGTCGTCGAGTCCGTGCCGCGTCTCTCTCGTACCGCGTTGAACCCGGCTCTCACGGCCGAGGGGCCGCCCCGCGAGGCCCTCACCGAGTTGCCGTTTTACCTCCAGCAGTGGTTCGTCTACGCGGTCGTCGCCGTCTGGATTGCCGTCCCACTCATCGCCGCGACGAAGTGGTTCAACGCGGAGCTCTAGTTCTCCGCGCTCCGGCGAAAATCGCCAGATTGGTCGGTAATTAATTCCGTTTCGAGTTGCGATTTATTATGATTATTCGCAATCTTCTTTATCGGGTCTAGTGTCCACCCAGATAGAATGGCTCTACTCTGGCTGGACGAGATCAGTGCCGGCGATATAGAGACGGTGGGCGGGAAGGGTGCGTCTCTCGGCGAACTCACGGGCGCGGGACTGCCCGTCCCGCCGGGGTTCGTGGTGACCGCCGGGACCTACCGATCGTTCATCGAGGAGTCCGAGATCGACGAGGAGCTGTTTGCGGCCGTCGACGTCGACACCGACGACTCGAGCGCGCTCGCCGAGGCCGCCGACCGCGCGCAGGAGCTCATCCTCGAGACGCCGTTTCCCGACGACCTGCGCGAGGAGATTCTCGCTGCATACGGGGAAGTCGGAACGGACGAAACGTCCGAGGACGACGAGAACAACGGAGCCTTCGTCGCGGTCCGCTCGTCGGCGACGGCAGAGGACCTGCCCGACGCCTCCTTTGCGGGCCAACAGGAGACGTTCTTGAACGTCACCGAAGCGGATCTCCTCGACCGCGTCCGGGAGTGTTGGGCCTCGCTGTTCACCCAGCGGGCGATCTACTACCGGCAGGAACAGGGCTTCGATCACTCGACGGTCAACATCGCCGTCGTCGTCCAGCGGATGGTCGATGCCGACAAATCCGGCGTCCTGTTCACCAGCCACCCATCGACCGGCGATCCGACGATGATCGTCGAGGCGGCCTGGGGGCTCGGCGAGGCCGTCGTCTCCGGTGCCGTCTCGCCGGACAACTACGTCGTCTCCCGGTCCGATCGATCGACGGACGTCACCGTCGCCGAAAAGAAGGTGATGCACGTCAAGGGCGAAGACGGCGAGACCGTCGAGCGAGCGGTCCCGGAAGACAAACGGAACGAGCGCGTCCTCTCGGATAGCGAGATCGAGACGCTGGTCGAACTCGGCGAGCGCGTCGAGGATCACTACGGCGAACCCCAGGACGTCGAGTGGGCGATGGTCGGCAGCGACGAGCGGAGCCCATTTGGCAGCCGGACGCAGTCCGGCGACGGCGACGTGTTCATGCTCCAGTCGCGTCCGATCACGACGATCGACGACGCGAGCGACGGCGAGACGGAGGCGGTCGAACCGGCCGTCGACCTCGCGGATAGCGTGACCGACGGCAGCGGCAGCGGTGGCACGACCGTCGACCAGCCAGCGGATTCGAGCGCGGATGCGTCCGACGCGGGCGCAGTTATCGTCGACGGACTGGGCTCGAGTCCGGGGGCCGCAAGCGGCGCGGCGCGGATCGTCACGAAACTCGACGATTTGGATCGGGTCGGCGAGGGCGATATCATCGTCACCGAGATGACGATGCCCGACATGGTGCCCGCGATGAAACGCGCGTCAGGGATCGTCACGGACGAAGGCGGGATGACCAGCCACGCGGCGATCGTCTCGCGCGAACTCGGCGTCCCCGCCGTCGTCGGCACGACCAACGCGACCACGGTCCTCGACGACGGGCAGTTCGTGACCATCGACGGCGACAAGGGCCACGTCCTCGAGGGGACGGCGGTCGAACCCGATGAGGAGACAGAACCCGTCGAGGAAGTCAGGCCCCAATCGCCGGTCAAACCGATGACGGCGACGGAGGTGAAGGTCAACGTCTCGATTCCCGAGGCGGCCGAACGCGCCGCGGCGACGGGTGCCGACGGCGTCGGGCTCTTGCGGATGGAACACATGATCCTCTCGCTGAACCGTACCCCGGCGAAGTTCATCGCCGAGGAGGGCGAAGACGCCTACGTCAAGCAACTCGTCGACGGGATCAGGAGCGTCGCCGACGAGTTCTACCCGCGTCCGGTTCGGACTCGCACGCTCGATGCGCCGACAGACGAGTTCCGCCAGCTCGAGGGCGGCGCGGACGAACCCGAGGAGCACAATCCGATGCTCGGCTATCGGGGCATCCGCCGCTCGCTGGACCGTCCCGACGTCTTCGCCCACGAGCTCGAAGCGTTCCGGCGGCTCTACGAGATGGGCTACGATAACGTCGAGATCATGTTCCCGCTGGTCAACGACGCCGAAGACGTCTATCAGGCGAAGTCGCTGATGAAAGAAGCCGGCATCGACCCCGACAAGCGCAAGTGGGGCGTGATGATCGAGACGCCCGCCTCCGCGCTCGCCGTCGAGGAGATGGCCGACGCCGGCATCGATTTCGCCTCCTTCGGCACCAACGATCTCACCCAGTATACGCTCGCGGTCGATCGAAACAACGAGCACGTCGCCGACCGGTTCGACGAACTCCACCCGTCCGTCTTGCGGCTGATCGGCGACGTGATCGAAACCTGTCGCGAACGCGACGTCGATACGAGCATCTGTGGCCAGGCCGGCTCCAAACCCGAGATGGTCCAGTTCCTCGTCAACGAGGGCGTGAGTTCGATCTCGGCGAACATCGACGCCGTCCGCGACGTCCAACACGAGGTAAAACGCGTCGAACAGAAGCTCCTGCTCGAGTCGGTTCGCTGACCTGATACCTATTTCGAGTGGTTATTTTCCCGTTCAACTGTTCCAGTCGCCGCGCAGTTCACTGCAGCGGCGGCCGTTCGAAGTAGTTCGACAAATCGTCATACTCTGTTCGTTCTCACCAGTCAATGTATCGATAGTGATGTGTCGGATCGGTTCGAGAGGCCGATCGCGAATAGGTAGCAGGCGATGCCGATGACGACGATCGAACCGCCGGGTGGGAGGCTCGTTCTGATCGAGAACGCCACCCCGCTGAGGACTGCGACCTGTCCGAACAGGACCGACAGCACCAGCGTCTCGCGGAAACTGTGGGCAATTTGTGAGGCGGTTGCAACCGGGATGACGAGCATCGCAGCGACGAGGATCACACCGAGAATTTGCATCGCACCGACGACGACAACGGCGGTCATGACGATTAGTAGTGTGTTGTACCGATCGACGTTGATCTTCGCAACGCGGGCGGCCTGTTCGTCGAACGTGATGAATAGCAGTTGCTTGTAGGTGACTGCAACGATGGCGACGACGGCGACGGTGAGCATAGCAACCATCCGGGAGCCTTCGATTGTGATGATCGCGAGGCTGCCAAAGAGGAACCCCTCGATATCGATCGCCATCGAAGCGAAATCCCGACCCCAGCTAATGAGCAGTGTTCCGACTGCGAAACTCCCGCTGAGAACGATCGCGATGGGGACGTCTCCGTAGGTGTTGGTGTGTTCGGTCAACCATTGAAGCGCAACCGCACCGAGCGCGCTCACGATGAGTGCAACGAACAGTAAGGACCCGTCCCAACCGGTTACGGCAACAAACAACAGCCCGACTGCAACACCGGCAAACGCCGTATGTGCAAGCGTCTCACCGATGAGCGCCATCTGCCGGTGAACCAGAAACGTTCCAATAAGCGGTGCGACGATGCCGATGAGCACGCCCGTTGCGACCGCTCGCCACGTGAAGGGGTGTCGGAACACGTTCGTTCCCAGGTAGACGTCCATCCACGCTCCAGCGATCAGAAACTGCTCGAACAGCAGATCCGCGTAGGTGCCGATTACGGCCCACTCCGGTGCGAACCGGAGCCAATCGAGCGTGATGAAACCGATCATGACGACAGCGAGAACGGCCGTGATGCCCACTCCGACCAATTCGATCAGTTCACGCGCCGAGTGGTTTCCTCGCTGTTTGAACCGATCACGACCGTAGTCGGCTGGGTCCGTCTCATCATCGGACCGGTTCGTATCCACAGTCATGGGTTCCCGTTGGTTGTCCCGGATCGACGAGAACGGCGAGTAAGCTCCGTGGTCGTTTCTGACACGGTCACGGCTTTACGCCTGTCCCAACGCTTTCTCGAGGGATGGAATGTTCACCTCTTCCATCTGTTCGACCCATCCCCACTCCTGTTCGGCCCACTCGTGAGTCGTCCCCTCAGCAGGGCTGAGCGGCTCGGCGTCGGTTGCGGAGCTGTTTTCGATGAGCATCTCCGCCGCTATCGGGAGTTCGTCCTCGCCCGGTGTTTCGAACGGATCGTAGAGGATCGTGTCGATGTCGTGTTCCTCGACGACGTCGATCATATCGCTAATATCCTCGAGCGACTCCGCGGCGTCGGGTGCCACGCCGACGGGGGTGTGCAACTCGAACCCGTATCGTCGTTCGACGTATCGGTACGAGTCGTGGGCGACAAAGACGGCGGTGTCGCGTTCTGCGTTCTCGACGAGTTGTTCGAACTGCTGGTCGACTTCGTCGAGTCGATTTTTATACTCCTCGGCGTTTTCGGCGAACAGTTCGGCATTGTCCGGGTCAACCTCGGCGAGTCCGTCAGCGATGGTGTCGACGACTCGACTCGCGAGCACGGGATCAACCCACACGTGCGGATCGTGGAACGATCCTGCTCCGTCCTCGTCGACCTCCGCAACGACATCGACACTCATCGGGGCCGCATCTGTTTCATAGACGAGTTCTCCCTCGTGATGGAGTTGGAAGATGATCTCCGTTTCGCCCGTCTCGAGGCCGCTCAACTCGACGGAGTCGCCGTGTGATGTTATCTCGAGGACATCCGTCGGCGCGTCGTCGGCCAAGCGAGCGTCAAACTGGAACGCTTCGTTTGGACCAAGCGGAACAACCCGTTCCTCGGAGTCCCTGAAGGCGACACCGATCGGGACGCTGTCGTCGACGGGAACGTCGGGAACGCCGCCGTGCCAGTGGTCGATGTGCCAGTAGCCGAGCTGATCGTTCGACCGGAGGTCATAAAAGTCAAAGAGGTCCCGGGAGATGTCCTCAGGCTCGAACTCGTGACTGTGATCGGGTTCCGGGAGAGAGTCACCGTCACCATCGAACGGGATGAGATACGGCTCCATCCCCTCGAGTCCGTCGATCACGGCGACATCGTCTTCGTAGTCGCGCTCGAGGCCGGCGACGATGTCCTGTGCCCACGCGAACTCCGGCGTGTCGAGGTAGATGAAGACCTCACTCGAGGCGATTTCCGGGACGAGATTCCCATCGGGCTCCCAGCCGTGACCCATCTCCCCCGTGTCGACTGGATTCTCGAACGCCAGTTCATCGCCGGCGACCTGATTGGCCCAGTCCCACAGGGCGAAGAACGAAGCGTATCCGCCGTCGGTATCGCCCCCCTCGTCGGGATCGCTCAGACACCCAGCGAGCGTACCCAGTGCAACGCCCCCCGCTGTGCCTTTCAACACTGACCGCCGTGTCAAGTCCATACTGGCACGTGGCACTCATTGTGTAAAAATATTATTACTTGTGGTGACACTATTAACAAATAGTGTTATACTTCTGGGATGATTTAATAATTCCCCACTCGAAGGTGGTGTTGGTCTGTTTGCCGGCCGGACCCTTGTTACCGTGTCGCCGGCTGAGAGCATTGCCTCGTCGGCGACCGTCGTTGGTGAGTCGAACACGACGGTCACCGTCGCAGGAGTACTTTCGTCCGTCTCGAGTTCGGTCGCGTCGAGGTCGACGGCTTCGAACGTCGGCGATCAGTTACTGGTGTCGCGGTCGGTCCCAGATTTCCACCGTCGGAGACCCATCCCAACGACGAGAGTGAGAACCGCTCCGAACGTGACCGCGATACCGAACCCGGACGTGGCGTCGTCGGATTCTTCGCGTGTTTGTTCGGTCTCGCTTTCCTCGGTCTCGTTCTCTTCGGTCTCTGGTTCGTCCCCTGTCGACGGATCGTCCGTATCCGATGCATTGTCGGTCTCGTTTCGATCCTGCTCGTCGGCAGGTTCGACTGTCGTGTTTTCGGAGACGCTATCGTTTGCCGTGGTGAACACGTGCTGGTACTCGCCCGCTTCGGCCGGCGCTGTGGTATTGAACTCGAGTGTCGTTTCGTTGTCCGGGTCGAGTTCGGCCGTTCGTTCGCCGCGTTGCTCACCGTCGAACTCGTACGTGACCGTCGCCGTTCCGTTGTCGGTTCCAGTATTCGCGACTGTCGCCGCCACGGTGTACGTGGCGTTTACCGTCACCTCGTCGGGGACCGCAGTAGACGGTAGTTCGAACACGGTGGCGTTCGGTTCGGACACGTTGATCGTCTCGTTGGCCGTATCCGTTTCGCCGTCTTCGTTCTCGACGGTCAGTTCGATCGTCTTTTCGCTCGCGTTTTCGAAGGTCGTGTTGACCGTTTCACCCGTTAGATCGTCGCCACTGACGTTCCACTCGTAAGTGTCGATGTCGGCACCACCACCACCGTCGGATTCGGTGGCGTTGAGCGTCACGTTCTCGTGGGTGACGGGGTTCGACGGATCGATGTCGATGACCGCTTCTGGAACTGCATCATCAGATTCGTCCGTCGGTGCATCGAGTGACTGGTCGTCGTCATCGTCGTCGACTCTCGACCCACCGGAGAGTTCGAGCACAATCGTTCCGTCGTCCGGCGTTTCGACCTCGATGTACTCGTCGAGCGTATCGCACTCGTCGATCCCCCCGCTCTCGAGCACGGTGGCATCGACGGGCTCGACCGAGCCGTCAGCCATATAGAAGACGAACGGACCGTCGTACCAGTGTGCGTCAGCGTCGAAGGTAACGTAGCCCTCGCTCCCTTCGTACGTCACTGCCCAAATGACGTGATCGTCGTCGACGACCGGCCCGTCATCGGGCGAGTTGCCTGCATCGAGCGGCGTCCGGTCGTCGTAGTCGCCGTGGGTACAGGCATGGGCGTGGTCGATATTTTGTTCGCCGAGGAGTTCGAGCGTGTACTCGGGTTCGGGTTCCGGTTCGGGCTCGGGGTCGTCCCCAGGATCGGAACCGGAGCCAGAATCAGAACCGGAGTCGGAGCCGGAGTCCGAACTGACGCCAACCTCAAGGTCGTCGGCTTCCGTGGTTCCGTCGACGGTGTACTCGGCGGTGATGAGTGCAGTGCCCGCTGTTTCCCCAGTGACGACCGTTCCGTCGACGTGAGCGACGGAAGTGTCGCCGCTCGAGAGCGTTGCCTCGTCGGTGACCGTCGCTGTAGAGCCATCGTCGAACACGGCGGTCACCGTCGCATCGGTACTCTCGTCCGTCCCGAGGTCGGTCGCGTCGAGTTCGAGGTCGATGGACTCGAGTGTCGGCTCGGGATCGGGTGGTTCGTATTCGAACGCTCCGGCTGGAACGGTCAGCGACTGTTCGGTCGTCCCGGATTCGAGATCGATCGGACTCTCGAGTGCTTCCGGCCCGGAGGCGTCCTCGACGTGGAACGAAACCTCGTCGCCGGCGGCGCTGTCGAGGCTCAACTTCTCGTCGAACGCGTCCGGTCCGCCGTACTCACCGGCCGTCTCGACGGTGATTTCGCCCTCGATTTCGCCATCAACGACCGCAACGATGGTCGTCCCGGGGGGAACGTCGGTACCGTTTTCGTCGACGACGTCGCCGTAGAAGTTCGCCGGCTCACCGGGGGCGTTGTCCTGTGCTGTTACGACAGCTGCAGTTCCGACAGCAACCGCTGAAACCAACAGTAGTACTACAGCGACTGATCGTAGATTGATCATGAAATATCGGTTAGTGGGTGTGTTATTCGGCTTCCTCGAGGTTACTCGACCGGACTAACGGATCGTAGGACGGATCGACGATTCCGCGAACGTTCCGGACGGGGTCGTCGACGTAGACCCAATAGGTATCGTACCCCTCGACTGTCGCCGACGCATTGAGCTGGGTTCGCTGACGCTCGTCGAAGACGGTGATTCCGTCGCCACTGACGTCGACGTTCACGAGGTCGTCATCGAGGTGGCGCGTGCTCTCGCTTTCACCGAGTGCGAAATTGGAACTCGCGAAATGCCACCCGTTCTCGAGTTCGACGTCACTGGGCGTCGAGGCCTCGGACGTCTCGAACTCGTAGCCGATCCGTGCATCGCTGTTGGTGTCGACGTACAGCCCGCGATGGAGCGCACCGGCCGAATCGATGATGTCGTCCTCACCGTGGTTCGCACCGAGACTGACGTAGCTTTCCGCATCGGTATCCCACTGTTCGATCGAACTGACACCCTCCGTGTGGAGTGTTGCGGGCTGGGGAATCGACTCCGTATTGAACCCGTCGTCGAGGGATCGGACCTCGTGAACGAGTTCGACCTGGTCTTCGAATCCGGCCTCGGCTCCCTCGATCGAGACAGTTGCCGAGCCAGGTTCGACCGACGAGTCGATTCGTTCGGTATCGATCGTCACTTCGGAAAGTTCGCCGTCTTCGATGGTGACGTTCGTCTGTTCGACGAGCACGTCGTCGTCACGGACGAGCTGCACCGACGCATTGTCATCGGTAACCGGATTCCCGTCCTCATCGGTCAGCCCGGTCGCCGATACCGGCAGCGGTTCGTCGTCGGAAACGATACCGGCGAACTCGTTGCCAGCAGTCGTGACGCCGGCCTCCTCGGGTTCGGCGACTCGGAAGTGAATCAGTCCATTTTCGGGCGTTTCGACCTTAATGTATTCCTCGAGAGTATCGGTCTCGTATACAGTACCGGCCGGGGACTCGATCTCGCCGATTTCATCGCGCTCGAGAACGTTGGCGTTGACGGGCTCGGCTGCCCCGTCAGCGACGTAGAAGACGAACGGTCCATCGTACCAGTCGATCTCCTCCGAATGCGCGTCGAACGTGATGTACCCTGCATTGCCGTCGTACGTGACGTTCCAGATGACGTGGTCTTGTTCCAGTACTGGTCCGTCACCGGGCGCATCACCGCCGTCGAGCGGCGTTCGCTCGTCGATGTTCCCGTGGAAGGAAGCGTGGTGGTGATCGACATTAGTCTCCACGAGGAATTTCACGCCTCGCGGGACGTCGACATCGATGGTCGTGGCAGGCGTTTCGTACGTGACCCCGTCAGCGTCGCGGATCTGGAAGACGACCTCGGCCTCGCCGTCGCCGACGCCGTCCAACACGACGCTGTCTCCGCGTTCGTCGACGTCAAGCAGTTCCTCCGCGCTGGCGTTTACCGGCTCGACGCCGAGTTCGTACGGGGAGTCCTCGCTCAGGTTGATTTCGTTTCCGGCGTCGTCTTCGACGTCCGCCTCGAGCGTTACGGCGACGAAGCCGTACCGTTCCATCGGCGGCTCCTCAATGGCGGGTAGTTCGCCGTCCCACTCCCCGTCGTCGATCTCGGCGACCACGTCGCCCGTTTCGTCGTCTACGAGTTCGAATTTGCCGACCCCATCGGATTCGTCGTGATCTGACAGGGCTTCGAGCTGGACGTCCGCGACGACCTCCGAACCTGCCTCGAGCGAAATCGTCCGCTCTGTCGGTTCGTGTCCATCGACGCCGGTTACTCCGATCGTGTACTCGTCGAACTGTGAGTCGACCTCGGGGAACTCGTATTCGCCAGCGTCCCCCTCGTCGACCTCTCTCGTGTGGTCCGCACTGCCGCTCGTATCGCTTTGTCCGACGTAGAGTTCGACTGTGGCAGACTCGACCATCTCACCTGCCGAGTCAGTAATCGTCCCCGTGGTGGACCCGGACTTCGCAACGATTTCTATCGTCCCGGCGAGTTCATCATCGTTCGTGCTGACCGTAACGTCGTAGTTCCCAGGCTCGAAGTCACTAACCGAATCGTCGAAACGCACGGTCTCGTCCGCACCGGGATCGAGCGAGACACCTTCGGTAGCCTGAACCTCGTCTGCAACGGCTAGCTCGAGCGTGAAATCACCGGCCTGGTCGCCACTGTTTTCGACCTCGGCGGCGATTGTTACGTCCTCACCTTCGACGAGACTCGTGTCGTCGCCCTGGGTGCCGATATCGAGGTTCGATAGCTCGGTGGTTGCGCTCGATCCCTCGTCGGCGTCGTCGCCTTCGTCGGCGTCATCACTCTCGTCGCTATCTTCGCCGTCGTTGCTGTCGTCACTCTCGTCGCTATCTTCGCCTTCGTCACTCTCGTCGCTTTCGTCACCCTCATCGCCCGTTGTAAACTCGAGTGCGATCTGTCCGTCATCCGGCGTTTCGACTTGGATGTACTCGTCGAGGGTGTCACATTCGTCTACCTCTCCCTGCTCGAGGATCTCCGATCCGGTGGATTCGACCGAGCCATCTGCGAAGTAGAAGTTGAAGTCCCCATCATAGGCGTGTTCGTCAGTATCGAAGACGACGTATCCGTTATCACCGTCGTACGTGACGTTCCAGATGGTGTGTGTCTCATCGACGACTGGAACCCCGTCGATCGTATCTGCACCAGTCAGTGGTGTCCGGTCGTCATAGTCACCGTGAACACACGCGTGATTGTGATCGACGTGCTCTTCGGCGACGATTTTTACTCCGTCAGCTTCCCCGGGCGCAAATTCCTCACTTGCACCAACGCCAGTTGCGAAGGCTATACTGGCGAATAGTAGCGCAGTCACCACTATTGCTGCGAATTTGAGAGTCTGCTGATCTAACTGCTGAGCATCGCGGATCATGATAATAAGAACACTCTATTTGTTATTTAAAGTTGTTATGATTGCATATTCTTTTAATATAATTGGCGGAGCTATTCCGGTCCAACAATCAACCACGCTCCGCGTTGAGAGGGGACAGCACAGGTCACGACCATCGATAATTGTGTCCCACTCGAACGAATTCGGCAATCTCAGAGCAGTGTCGTGAAAGCGGACCGACGGTACTACGCGGCGGCGTCGGCCTCTATAGTAACAACTGCAACTATTTACACACTGATCGCCGACCCGTCTGGCGATCAGGTGTGCATTGACTTGCAGTGGCTACTATAGCTCGAGCGTGATGAAGCCGTCGTCGGGTTCCACCTCGATGTACTCGTCGAGCGGGTCACAGGCATCGTCCTCGACGTCGCCGTCCTCGAGCACGGTTCCCGTCACGGGATCGGCCGACCCTTCGGCCGTGTAGAAGACGAGCGCCCCCTCGTAATCGTGGGCGTCGGCGTCGAAACTGACGTACCCGCCATCGCCCTCGTAGGTGACCTCCCAGATGACGTGCGTCTCCTCGACAGTCGGAGCCTCGTCGGCGGTCGCGCCGGCCTCGAGGGACGTCCGGTCGTCGAACTCGGCGTGCAAACAGGCGTGCTCGTGGTCGATATTCTCTTCCGCGAGCAACTCGAGGGAGTACTCTGTCGGTTCTCCGCCGTCCGAATCGTCCGTTGTCTCCCCCTCGTCGTCCGATCCGTTTGCTGTGCCCTCCTCGTCGTCCGACGCCTCACCGTCATCGGCCGTGGAGTCCGAATCCGCGTCGTCGTCCGGCCCGTCGTCCGATCCATTGGTACAACCGGCCAGAACAGTTGCGAGTGCTGTGCCAGTCGCGGTCGAGAGCAACCGCCGTCGTGTGAGATCCATAGCAACCAAACTATTGTCTCTGTTTAAAATTGTTATTATAGATGCTTGTTTTATTACTCACCGTCGAGCGACGATCCAGTGCATTCCGTCGACGGCTTCGAGTAGTGCTCGGTTCGTGGGTGACTCCTAAACACAACGCATATACCGGCAACGGTCAAAATACGTGATATGCAGATCGAGCCGCAGGCGTTCGACCGGGTGCTGTCGTCGATGTGCACGGAACCCCACCCGGTGGCGCGCGAGGCGGCCGAACGGTTTCTCGCGACGAATCCGGGTGATCCCGGAACGTATCCGAACGTCACCGCACTCGAAGACGATGCGGTCGCCCTCCTCGGCGAGATTGCCGGACTCGACGAGCCGTCAGGGTACGTCGCAAGCGGCGGAACGGAAGCGAACATTCAGGCCGTTCGAATCGCCCGCGAGCGCGCCGATGCGGAACGACCGAACGTCGTCATGCCCGAGTCGGCACACTTCAGTTTTCAGAAGGCCGCCGACCTTCTCGGGGTCGACCTTCGCATCGTTCCGACCGACGAGCGCCACCGGGCCAACCTCGAGGCCGTCCGATCCTGCGTCGACGCCGAGACGGCGCTGGTGATCGGCGTCGCCGGGACGACCGAGTACGGCCGCGTCGATCCGATCCCCGAACTCGGTGAGATCGCTCGTTCGGCCGGCGCCATGCTCCACGTCGACGCCGCGTGGGGCGGCTTCGTCCTCCCTTTTACGGAGTATGAGTGGCACTTCGGCCATGCGGCCGTCGACACGATGGCGATCGACCCCCACAAAATGGGTCAGGCCGCGGTTCCGGCCGGCGGCTTGCTCGTGCGCTCGCCCGACCTCCTAGACGAACTCGCCGTCGACACGCCCTACCTCGAGTCGACGACGCAGGCCACGCTGACCGGAACCCGATCGGGTGCCGGCGTCGCGAGCGCGGTCGCCGCGATGGAAGAGCTGTGGCCAAGCGGCTACCGGAGCCAGTACGTTCGCTCGCAGAACAACGCCGAGTGGCTAGCCGACGCCTTAGAAAAACGCGGGTACGAAGTCGTCGATCCGACGCTTCCGCTCGTCGCGGCGGACGTCCCCCGATCGACGTTCGAGGCGTTGCGCGGGAACGGCTGGCGAATCTCCCGGACTGGAACCGGCGAGCTCCGGATCGTCTGTATGCCCCACGTCACCCGCGAGATGCTCGCTTCCTTTATCAGCGACCTCGACCGGCTCGAGGTCCGCGCGAGCGTTCCGGTTGCGAGCGACGACTGATTTGCTATACTACTCGTCCGCTATCGCTCCCCGGCGATCGAATCCAGGCGCGTGTACAACGCGGTGAACGCCGTGAAAACGAGGACGGTTCCGACCGCCACGCCGATCCAGTCCCCGTACGGAACGCCGTAATCGAGCAGGACTAGCGCAAGTCGTTCTCCGACGAACGCCATCGCCATGATAACTCCGAGTCCGAGGAGGAAGCTCACGGCGAAATTCCGTTCGACGATATTCTCTTCCATACGTAACCGTTCCCGTCAACGATCATATGTCTTCTGTCGTATTGAGACGAACTGCTGTCAGTCAACTCCGGCGCAACCGCACTCGTCTACGGTTGTGCCGACCGATCCGTACGAGTGTCAATTAGTACTATAGCGACGCCGTCTCCGCCGTGACTGTCACGAATCAATCGATACTCGTTTGGCTGGCCCGGGCCAGGTCCGAGTATAGCAATGGATGGGATCGACGCTGTCTCGCTCGTCGGCCTCGCGGCGGTGATCGTCGCGTCGACGGTGCTCGAGGGGATCGTCGTCGCGGCCGTCTTCGGCGGCTTCGCGCTGTCGCTTGCCTGTTGGCGCGTCTACGGCGGCCGACCGTGGGAAGGGATCGCGTGGTTGCTGTGGGCCGTCGCGGCCGTGGCGGTACTGTTCGCACCCGGTCACGTCGTTTTCATGGCTGCGTTCTTCGGGTTCGTGCTGCTCGGTGTCGGTGTCCTCTTTGGCAGCCGCTTCGAACTGCTTCCGGCGATCTGGTCGGTAGAAAACGAGTAAATTGCGAATCGTGAATCGATCGGTTCGCTGTGGTTACTGCTCGCCGACCCACTCGGCGAACGGTCCGGTGAGGAAGTCGATGTAGCCGAGTATCCCCAGGATCAGCGAGACGATCAGGACCAATACGACCAGCAGCCTGGCTGACCAGATCCAGGCGGGACCGTACCCGCCGAGGTCACCGATCCCACGCGCGAGTTCCTCCGTCGCGAGATCCGAGAGGAACCAGCTAACGAGGATGACCAGTAAGAGCCCGCCGAGTACGAGCAGGATCTGGTCTGCGAACAGGTCGAACAGGTCGAGCAGCACGAGGTCGTACGCTGACGGAATGCCGAGCAGGAAGATCGCGCCGCCGATGATGGCCGCCGCTTTCATCCGGTCCATATTTCGCTCGTCGATCGCGTAGGAGACGACGACCTCCATCAGGCTGATCGCGCTCGAGAGCGCGGCGATGGCGACGGTACCGAAGAACACCGTGCCGATGAGCCAGCCGAGCGTGATGTCGCCGAACGCTGCGGCGAGCGAGACGAAGATCGCACCGGCGCCGGGATCGGCCGGATCGACGCCCGCGGTAAAGAGGATCGGGAAGACGATCAGTCCGGTGACGAACGCGATCGCGGTATCGAAGCCGATGACGATCGCCCCGTCCTCGGCGAGATTTCGATCCTCTTCGAGGTAGGAGGCGTAGGTGATCATCACACCCATCCCGAGCGAGAGGGTAAAGAAGGCCTGTCCGGCCGCCGCGGGAAGAATGCTCGTCCAGTTTGCGGCGATGACTCCCAGATCCGGTGAGAGGTAGTACGCGTACGCTTCGCCCGCGCCGTCGAGCGTGGCCGCGTAGATCGCCAGCCCGATCGTGATGACGATGATCGCCGGAACGATCACTTTCACCGCGAGTTCGATCCCGCGTTTAATGCCGGCACCGACGACGGCGATCACCACGAGCATGAACAGCGCGTGGAAGGCGATCGCGTCCAGTCCGCTCGCGAGGCTGACGAACTGCGCTTCGGCCTCACCGGCGTCGGCGAGGTAGCCGTCCTGCAGGCCGAGAAGCGTATAGCGGATCGTCCAACCGGCGACGACGCTGTAGTACGAGAGGATCACGAACCCGGTCGTGATGAAGATCCAGCCGACGTACTGCCACGCGCCGGAGCCAATCTCCCTGAGCGCGCCGACCGGATTACGTTTCGTCCGCCGACCGACGACGAACTCGACGAGCATCGCGGGAAAGCCGATGATGACGATGAACAGCAGGTACATAAACAGGAACGCAGCACCACCTTCCTGTCCTACCTGAAACGGGAACCGCCAGATGTTCCCGAGTCCCACCGCGCTCCCGACGGCGGCGAAGATGAAGCCGATGCGTGTCGCCCACGTCTCTCTTGGAATGTCAACTGAACTCATGGTTATTGATACCGTTAGCTGCGGTTGAATAGTTTTTATCACCTATATAAAGTAACTTTCGTTCCTATATATCGTCTGAGTGAAATAAGCGGCGGACGCTGATTGTCGAGCGAAAACCGGCGGGTTTTACGCCCGCCAGCGAAAGAGTAGGGATATGAGCACCGACGAGTTTCCGACGGACCGTCCCGCGGTCGTGACCTGTGGGTTACCCTACGCGAACGGGGACCTCCACATCGGTCACCTGCGGGGATACATCGGCGCAGACGCCTTCAATCGCGCACTGCAGACGCTCGGCCAGGAGACGGCCTACGTCTGTGGCTCGGACATGCACGGCACGCCGGTTGCCGTCAACGCCGAACAGGAGGCCGTCGACCCCGAGGAGTTCGCGCTGGAGTGGCACGACCAGTACGAGGAGACGTTTCCCCAGTTCAACGTCGAGTTCGACAACTACGGCCACACCCACGACGAGACGAACACCGAGCTCACGCAGGACATCGTCCGCACGCTGGACGAGGAGGGCTACATCTACGAGAAGGAGATCCAGGTCGCCTACGATCCCGACGCCGACCAGTACCTCCCCGACCGCTACGTCGAGGGAACCTGTCCCTACTGCGGCGAGAAGGCCCGCGGCGACGAGTGTGACGAGGGCTGTCAGCGCCACCTCGAACCGGGCGAGGTCGAGGATCCGACGAGTACGATCACCGGCAATCCGGCCGAATACCGCGAGCGGACCCACAAGTTCTTCGAAGTCTCGGAGTTCGCCGACTTCCTCACCGAGTTCCTCGACGGCCTCGAGGGAACCTCGAACGCGCGAAATCAGCCGCGCCAGTGGATCGAGGACGGCCTGCAGGACTGGTGTATCACGCGGGATATGGACTGGGGGATCGACTACCCCGATGAAGCGGGCGAAACCGAGGACCTCGTTCTCTACGTCTGGGTTGACGCGCCGATCGAGTATATCGCGAGCACGAAGCAGTACTCAGAGCGCGTCGGGACCGACCAGTACGACTGGGAGCGCGTGTGGAAAGAAGACGGCGAAATTATGCACGTCATCGGCCGGGACATCATCCAGCACCACACCATCTTCTGGCCTGCCATGCTCGAGGGCGTCGGCTACAACAAGCCCCGTGGGATCGCCGCGACCGGCTTCATCACGATCAACGGCAAGGGGCTTTCGACCAGCCGGAATCGAGCCATCTGGGCGAAGGAGTACCTCGACGAGGGATTCCATCCCGACCTGCTCCGGTACTATCTGACGACAACCGGCGGCCTCCAGCAGGACGTCGACTTCTCGTGGGACGCCTTCCAGGAGAAGGTCAACGGCGAGTTAGTGGGGACCGTCGGCAACTTCTGGTACCGCTCGCTGCTGTTTGCCTACCGCAACTACGAGGGAACGCCGGACGCGGACGTCACCCCGGACGTTCAGGATCGGATCGAGGGTGCCATCGGCGACGCCCGCGAGAGCGTCAACGAGTACGATCTCCGCGGCATCGGCCAGGCCGCGACCCAGCTCGCCCAGTTCGGCAACGAGTACATTCAGCGCAACGAGCCCTGGAAGCTCACCGATGAGGAACCCGACGAGGCTGCACAAGTCATCCGCGACTGCGTCCAGATCGCGAAGGCCGTCGGCGTTCTCCTCGAACCAATCGCACCGGACAAGGCACAGGCCCTCTGGGAGCAACTCGGCGAGGACGGCTCGGTCGCCGACGCCCACCTCGAAGACGCGCTCGAGGCTCCGCCGCGGAACTTCGACGAGCCCGGCGAACTGTTCGAAAAGATCGAGGACGACCGCGTTGCCGACCTCAACGAGAAACTCGAAGAGCGTGTCGCAGCCGCAGGAGGAGAGGATGCGGCCGACGAAGACGGAAGCGAGGGAGACGACGGCGACGAGTCCGCGGACGAGGGCGGTGCGGCCGACAGCGATCTCGAGCCGCTACTCGAGGACCGCATCGGCTTCGAGGAGTTCCAGAACGTCGACATCCGCGTCGGCCGAATCGAGACCGCCGAGGGCATCGAGGGCGCGGACGACCTCGCGCGCCTCGAGGTCGATATCGGCTTCGAGACGCGACAGGTCGTCGCTGGGATCAAGCAGCTCCACGACCTCGACGAACTCCCCGGCGAGAAGTGTATCCTGCTCGCGAATATGGAACCGGCCGAACTGTTCGGCGTCGAGTCCAACGGCATGATCCTCGCAGCGGGCGAGCAGGCGGACCTGCTGACGACCCACGGCGACGCCGACGTTGGCGAGAAAATCAAGTAGCCGTCGTCGCCGACGACTAATCTTCCCGGAAGTGTTTATGCAGTTTTCCAGCTTACTACTACATGTGTTTGAAAGGAGCTGTATTAAGAATCCGAATGCCCATTAAAAACAATCTCAAATAGTTATTTGTACACTGCGAGCGTTCACTAAATCGTGTCCCTCGATACCAACACTCATTCGACGGGCCGGCCGGTTCTGCGCCGCACGCTGGCTCCGATCGGCGTCTTCGCGACGATCGTCGTCGCGGGCGTCTTCGGTCTGTCCCACCTCGGGAACGTCGGGCTCGTCGAGGCGACGTTCTGGTTGATCGATCTGACGAGCATCGAGCTTCACTTCGAGGAACACGCCGGTCCCGAGCGGGCGACCAAGGTGTACGCCATCGCGGTCACGGTGGGACTCGTTCTCTCGGGACTGTGGATCGGCGAAACGGTCGTCACCGCGATGTTCGGCGGCCAGATTCGAGACGAGGTGACACGAGCAACTATGAAACGACAGATCACGGAAGCCGACGAGCACGTCATCGTTTGCGGGTACGGCATGTTCGGACGGACGATCGCCAACCGGCTTGCTGCGGCGGGACAAACGGTCGTCGTTATCGAAATCGACGACGAACACGCAAACCGCGTCCGTGATGACGGGCATCTGCTCGTCACGGGCGATGCCAGACGCGAGCAGGTGCTGAAAGAGGCCGGAATCGAACGAGCGACGAAGGTCGTCGCCGCGATCGACGACTCGAACGTCAACATCCAGATCACGATCGTCACCGGGACGGCCACCGCCTCGCCCGAACTGCTCGTTCGCGTCGGCGAGGAGATGTACGAATCGGTCGCGAGAGAAGCTGGTGCCGACGAGGTCATCATCCCCGAAGTCGTCAGCGGCGAGCGCGTTACCCGATTGCTCGAGCAACCAGCCGACTGAGTTGGCGTGTTACTCTGTGTGAGTGGTTCGCGTTAGATATCGTCGACCAGGTCCGCGAAGTCCTCGGTGTTGACGATCGCCATCGTTTCTCCCTCGAGTCCGTGCCGGCGGAGCGTGAGAGCTGCCTTGAACGCCGACTCCCGATCGCTCGCCTCGAAGATGACGAGGAAATCGTGCTGGCCGAGCGCGGCGTAGGTGTCGACGAGTTCGGCGTCGTGATCGTCGAATTCGGTTCGTATCTCGCCCCAGATCGAGGCGAGTTCCTGGGCGTTCTGGACGGATCGATCCTCGAGTCCGATGAGCGATGCGTAGGTTGGCATATGCCGTTCGTACTACACGTTGGTGAAACTGAAAGCGTTGACGTGGCACACGACGGCATGGAAATAAACTCACAGCCGAGTAAGTCACCTATCTTTTTATCCGTGCTCTCATAATCCGGTGCCATGAGAAACGCGAAAATCGTTTGTACTTTGGGTCCTTCGTCGGGCGATCGCCAGACGATCGAGGAACTCGCAGCGGCCGGGATGTCCGTCGCTCGCCTGAACGCGAGCCACGGGAGTCGTGACGACCGAGCGGCGCTTATCGACCGCGTACGCGCCGTCGACGAGGACAGCGACGAACCGGTTGCGGTAATGCTCGACATGCAGGGTCCGGAGATCCGGACCGCACCGCTTCCGGAGGGGGAGACGGTCTCGATCGAGACGGACTCCGAGATCCGGTTCGTGGAAGGTGACGAGGTCTCTGCGGATACCATCGGCGTCTCGCTGCCGATCGCACCGGTCGAAGAGGGTGACACGATCTTGCTCGACGACGGCATGATCGAGACGACCGTCCTCGAGAACGAGGGCGATGCGGTCCGAGCGCACGTCGACACTGGCGGCGAACTCGGCGGCCGAAAGGGGGTCAACGTCCCGGGCGTCGACCTCGATCTGGACGTCGTCACCGAGTCGGATCGCAAGGACCTCGAACTCGGTGCCGAGAAGGAAGTCGACTTCGTCGCGGCGAGTTTCGTCCGCGACGCCGAAGACGTCTACGAAGTCAGCGAGGTGCTCGAAGGGTTCGGCGCGGAGATTCCGATCATCTCGAAGATCGAACGCGCCGGCGCGGTGGAGAACTTGGACGAGATCATCGAGGCCTCGGACGGGATCATGGTCGCACGCGGTGACCTCGGCGTCGAGTGTCCGATGGAAGACGTGCCGATGGTCCAGAAACGGATCATCCGGAAGTGTCGCGAGGCCGGCCTGCCGGTCATCACGGCCACCGAGATGCTCGACTCGATGATCACCGCCCGCCGACCGACGCGCGCGGAGGCTTCTGACGTGGCCAACGCCGTCCTCGACGGCACCGACGGCGTCATGCTATCGGGCGAGACCGCTATCGGCGACCATCCGGTCACCGTCGTCGAGGCGATGGACAGCATCGTCCGCGAGGTCGAAAAGTCCGAGGAGTACGAAGAACAGCTCGAACAGCGAGTCCCCGCCGCGGGCGAGGCCCGAACGGACGCGCTCGCCCGCTCCGCGCGATTCCTCGCGCGCGACATCGGTGCAGACGCGATCGTCGCCGCGACCGAGTCCGGCTACACGGCGCTGAAGACGGCCAAGTACCGGCCGGGCGTTCCGGTCGTCGCCTCGACGCCGAGCCACGAGGTCCGCCGACGGCTCGCGCTCTCGTGGGGCGTGACGCCGCTGTACGCTCGCGTCTCCGATCAGGGTGCCGACGCGGTCGTCGAGAAGGCAGTCCAGGCGGCTCTGGACGCCGGCGTCGCCGAGAGCGGCGATACGGTCGTCGTCCTCTGTGGCATGATGACCGAACTCGAGGGCGCGAGCACGACGAACATGCTGAAGGTCCACGTCGCCGCCGACTCACTGACCACCGGCCGGGTCGTCGTCGAGGGCCGCGCGACCGGGACGCTCGCCCGAGCGCCGGACGGCGACCTCTCCGACGTTCCAGAGGGCGCGATCCTCGCGCTGTCGGCCGACTTCGACGGCGAGTTCGAGGGCGACGTCGAGAAACTCGGCGGACTCGTCGACGCCCAGCGCGGGATGACGGGCTACCCGGCGCTGATCGCCCGCGAGATGGACATTCCGATGATCAGCGGCTCGGCCGTCGATTCGGCTCACGACGGCGAGACCGTCACGCTCGACGCCGAACGCGGCGTCGTCTACGGCGGAGATACCAGCGACCGAGTGGACCGATCCTAAACTGGCGGTCGGCGACGAACAGGTCCGCGGTTTTTTGACGACTGATCCACTACCGGTGGGTATGGGAGACGACGCGTCCGGACCCGCCGACGAGCCCGACGAGCGAGAACGACCGGCGGGAGCGGACGAGCCCGGGACCGACGAGACGACCGAGTGGCAGTGGGGAACGACCGGCGAGAACGGTGATGAGGCAGCCACGGAGACGCCAACGAGCGGGACTGACGACGCCGTCGGCTGGTCCTCGGACGCCGGCACCGAGGCGGAGCGAGATCGGATTCCGCTTGACCTCTCCGGCGGCCGCGACGACGAGGCGGACGACGCCGAATCGGACGAAGACGAGTACGGCCCGGAACCGAGTTCGGCGCCGGTCGAAGCAGGCAATCCCTCCCTCGAGAGCGCGCTTTTCGTCGCGGTGGGTGCAGTCGCGATGATACTGACGATCGTCTACGTGGTTTCGCTCCTGTTTTGAGACGGATCGCTGTTAGTCATCGTCGCTACTGCTGCGTTCTCGTGGAGTGAAACTGCGTTCCCGAGGCACAGCTGCGTTCTCGTGGAGTGCAACTGCGTTCCCACGGTTACGCTAACTTGGAAAATCGCGACAGCAGCCTCCGAACTACTCTCGACCCGGACCGGTTTCGATCGATGGCGACAGTCGTTTCGCTCTCTCAGATTTCGGTTAGCTCCTGTAGCTCCGCGAGCCCGTTTTCGGCCTCCGTTTTCGTGGTTTCTAACGGATCGACGACCTCGGGCGGAAGCTCCATCCGATCGGCTAACGCGAGCAGCGTCTCGAGTTTCGTGATCTCGAAGCGCTCGATCGCGCGTCCGACCTCCGCCTCGATAAGGTCGCCCAGGATCGGATCGTTGAGGTCCGCGACCAGTTCCTCGCGCTCCGCTTGCAGACCATCGAGCACCGTGTTCTCGATCGTTCCGGGTTCGATTTCGGCTTCGATCGCGTCGAAGATCGGCTCGAGCCGGCCGATCTGCTCCGTGGTCGCCTCGCTGTGGGCCATGTAGAACTCCTCTATAGTAACAACTGAAACTATTTACACACTGATCGCACAGCAATCGTGCGATCAGGTGTGCATTGACTTTCAGTGGCTACTATAGGTCCTCGTCGGTCGCCGCCTCGGCGAGTCCGGACTGCAACTCCTCGAGTTCGCGTTCGATCTCATAGAGCTCTCGGAGTCGCTGGATGAAGAGGTCTCGTTCGCTTTCGATCATGCGATGGACCGACACCGTCGAGGGGCAAAGCGCTTCGGCCGTCGAATGAAACCCGGCCGGGACAGCAAACAGTATATACGTCACCTGCCTCGAAGTCGAGTACAACGATGGCTATGGACGTCTTCGGACTGCTCGGAAACCCCGTCGGCCACTCGCTGTCGCCGCCGATGCACGAGGCCGCCTACGAGGCGTGTGACACCGACGCACGATACGTTACGTTCGAACCCGACCGCGACGAGATCGGCGCTGCGGTCGAGGGCGCGGCTGCGCTCGGAATCACGGGACTGAACGTGACGATCCCGTTCAAGCAGGACGTCCTCGACCTCGTCGAGCCGGACGATCTGGCCTCGCAGATCGGCGCGGTCAACACGATCGATTTCACCGGAGACGGTGGTCCGACGGGCCACAACACCGACGCGATCGGCGCGTTGCGCGCGCTGCGAGAGTACGACGTCACCGTCGAGGGTGCGCGCGCGGTCGTCGTCGGCGCTGGCGGTGCCGGTCGAGCGATTTCCTTCGGGCTTGCGAACGCGGGCGCGACGGTCGACGTCGCTAACCGGACGGAATCGACGGCGCACGAACTCGCCGCCGAGGTTCCCGACGCGACGGGCCACGGGCTCGACGAGCTAGAACCGCTGCTCGCGGATGCCGACGTGCTGATCAACGCGACGAGCGTCGGCATGGAGGAGGACGCGACTCCCGTGCCGGCCGACGCGCTCCACGGCGACCTCGCCGTGATGGACGCGGTCTACCGGCCGCTCGAAACGCGCCTCCTGCGAGATGCGGCCGACACCGGCGCGACGACGGTCGACGGCGCGTGGATGTTGCTCTATCAGGGCGTCGAGGCCTTCGAACTGTGGACCGACCGTGAGGGCCCTGTCGAGACGATGAACGAGGCGCTTCGATCGCGGCTGTAACTCGGAACTCGTCGATCGGTCGCCGGTCACCCGTCTATCCGTCCAAATCCTCGACAGTTTCTCCTCCGATCGTTCTTGGTATGTGTATGGTAGTAGACGAATTTAAGTGCCAGAGCCGTGTACACCGCGTTAATGGGACTCCTCCAAAAGCTGAAGTCGCTGCTGGGGCTCGGGAACGCGAGGTCACAGCCAGGGAGTGAGCGAGACGTCGGCGTAACGGTCGAACGAGAGGGATCGAACGGAACGGACAGCACCGAGGTGGCGGACGACACGGACCTCGACGAGGACGCCGCGGCGGCCGGCACCTCCGCGGCAGGTTCGACTGGATCGATGACGGAGCCCGCGGACGACCCCGAGCAGGCCGCGGAGCCGGCCGAAGCGGCGGGGCCGGCCGAGACCGACGCGACGCCAACGGAGGACAACGTCCCCCAACAGGATCACGTCGAATCGGCGACCGAATCCGATACTCTCGATGAGTCGGCAGCTGAACCCGACGACGGTGTCGATAGCGACGCCGACGAGTCAGAACTCGACGCTGACGCGTCCGATGCGACCGTCGACGAGTCGGAGCCTGCCCCCGAAGACGAGTCGGAACCGGAACAGGATGAGACAAGGGAGTCGGAGTCGACCGAACCAGTCAATTCGATCAAAGGAATCGGCCCAGCGTACGCGGATCGACTCGCTGCAGCGGGTGTCGAAACGGTCGCGGAGCTCGCCGACGCCGATGCGGCGGAACTGGCGGCACAGACGGATATCTCAGAAAAACGAATTCAGGGCTGGATCGATCGAGCGGCGGTTCGGTAACCCCTCTTCTCACGTCAGTTCCGCTCGCTTCCGAAACGCTCCAGTCGTACAGTTTCTCAGATCGCGAGGTCGGCGTTGGCTCGCTTGACGGTCACGTCCTCGGCGTCGACGTGGTCGACGTCAAGGAAGTGGGGGATGTAGTTGCGTTTCTCGTAGTCTTCGTACTCGTCTTCTGCGCCGACGGTACACCAGAGCTGGACCTCCTCGGGGCCGTGCCACTCACCGTTTCGATTGATGCCGAAACAGACCACGTCGGACCCATCGTACTCGATGATCGCTCCTGCCCGGATTCCGGGGTCTCCGTAGATGATGAGCTGTCTCATACTGCGTCGTTCTCACGAGAGCGGATTAAACGCTTCGACGCTCTCGCGTCGCGCGTTGCTGCATGAACGTGTGAACCGACGCTGTTCAGAGACGGTTGTGACGTCACTGGAGCGCTCAGGGGCTTCATGCCGTGTCCAAATCGAGTTGCGTGAGTTGCCAGTCTGCTGGCGAGCTGTTTTCGATCAGCGTCGAGTCACCAATATCGCGCGCGAGCAACGTCCGCGTCGTTGGACGGATAATCGTCGACAGCGGGAACCGCGTATCGGGGTAAAACCCACGTCGAAGCGGGTTCGGCAGGGACTCGCCGAACGCGGTGAAATAGTTCCGGTCCGAATGCGCGCCGATCACGCCGCTGACGAGGTCGCCGACGACGCCTTGACGGGCGGAATCGTTCCGAGAGAGGATGTCGACTATTTGAACGCAGTCCTCGGCCACCGAGACGAGTAACGCGGCGAGCGCCGTTCCGTCGCGGGTAGCCACGTAGGCCGCGTACTCGGAGGCGGGGTTATCCAGTCGCCAGCGATAGAATTCTGCCGACCGGTTCGCACGGATGCCGGTGGTCGATTCCTGCTCGCCGATCGACGCCAGCAACGCGTGCGGCGGCGTCTCGTAGCGCTCGACCCGCACCCCGTCCGATTCCCGTTCGGAACTCGTCTCGGCCGACGAAAGCACGTTCGCGACAATCGACGCGTCGGCCCCTGAGCGCTCGTCGCTGTCTATCTTTCCCGACCCATCCCCGTCGATCCACGTTTTGAGAAGCGGGATGGGATCGTGCACCCGATAGTACATGGGAACCGTCCGAACCTCCTGCCAGCCGTGCTTGAGGTTTCCCCGCTTCGAGTTCTCGTTCGGAAAGTTGAAGAAAAACGCGGGGCTGCGGTCCGCGTAGTACTCGAGCGCCAGTTCGTTCATTCGACTGAAAAGCCCCTGTCGACGGTGGTCGGGGTGTACCATCGTATCGCACGGTTGGAGGGCGGTTTGTGTCGTCCCATTGATCTGCATTTCGAGAGCGAAAAACGCGCGACAGCCGACGATTTGGTCACCTCGCGTCGACACGATGATCGGCACGTGATCGACGTACGGATTTCGTTTGAACTTCCACTCGAACCAGTCGTGTCCCCATTCCCGTCCAAAAACGGAATCGTGCAGCGAGACGATCTGTTCTTGATCGCCCGGCCGAAAGTGGCGAATCTGATACCGTTCGGGCGGCCGATTGGTATACTGACTCACGGGAAGTATCGAACGGAGGGCTGACAGCCGAGTATAGCTATCACTTGAGAGAGCAAGCAGAATCTCCGCATATATTACCAGTCAATTATGTAATAGCAGTTCACCAATATTCCGAAGAAACACCCCGTTTCCTACTGGTTTCCCCCGAAACGGACCGGTCTGAGACTCGAGTGACTGTTGAACTCATCGAAAACTACCGACGGTCGTCGACCGATTTGTCGAAGACGACAGCCCCGAACGAAGGACGGCCCGTCGACGACGAACCAAACGGGTTTTAAACAGGCCTACCTTAGGCCACAGCAAGTGAGATAACCATGCAGATGCCACGCCGATTCAATACGTACTGTCCGCACTGTCACGAACACCACGAGCACGAAGCCGAAAAGGTCCGATCGGGCCGCTCGTCGGGAATGAAGTGGGACGCTCGCCGAACCAAGCGAAACTCCTCGTCGATCGGTAACTCCGGTCGCTTCTCGAAGGTGCCCGCCGGCGAGAAGCCGACCAAGAAGACCGACCTCAAATACCGCTGCAGCGAGTGTGGCAAGGCCCACCTCCGCGAAGGATGGCGAACCGGCCGACTCGAGTTCCAGGAGTGATTACAATGGCAGGAAATTTCTACAGCGTCCGATGCGGTGATTGCGAGAACGAACAGACAGTCTTCGGCAAGGCCTCCACGGAGGTCGCCTGTGCCGTCTGTGGCACGACGCTTGCCCGCCCGACCGGCGGCAAAGCCGAGATCGAACACGAGATCATAGAAACTGTCGAGTCACGATGAAATACAGCGGCTGGCCCGACACCGGCGAGCTCGTCGTCGGCAAGATCGACGAGATCGAGGACTTCGGCGTCTTCGTCGATCTCGAGGAGTACGAGGACAAACGCGGTTTGATCCACATCTCGGAAGTCGCGAGCGGCTGGATCAAGAACGTCCGCGATCACGTCCGAGAGGGTCAGATAGCCGTCTGTAAGGTCTTAGACGTCGATACGGAGTCCCAGCAGATCGACCTCTCGCTGAAAGACGTCAACGACCACCAGCGCTCTGAGAAGATCCAGCAGTGGAAAAACGAGCAAAAGGCCGACAACTGGATGGATCTGGCTGTCGGCGACGACATCGAAGACGAGGCGTATACGTCGATCGCAAACGAGCTCATCGGCGCACACGGTAGCCTCTACGACGGCTTCAAGCAGGCCGCGATCCACGGCGACGAAGCCCTCGAGAGCACCGATCTCGACGCCGACGAGATCGACGCCATCGTCGAAACGGCTCGCGAGAACGTCTCGGTACCGTACGTCAACGTCACCGGCTACGTTGACCTCGAGAACCCGTCGCCGAGCGGCGTCGACGGCATTCGCGAGGCCCTCGAGGCAGCAGAGGGCAACGGCGAGGTGCCCGAAGAGGTCGACCTCGAAGTCAGCTACGTCGGCGCGCCCGAGTACCGTATCAAAGTTCGGGCCCCGAACTACAAGACCGCCGAATCACAGCTCGAGGAAAGTGCCCAGCGTGCCATCGCCGCGATCGACGGACACGACGGCGAAGGCGAGTACCACCGCGAACGCCGCACTGACGACGAGTAATGAAATCGGATATCCGGGTCTGTTCGGCGTGGCGCGAGCGACACGACCGCCCGGTGTACACCCTTTCTTCGACGTGTCCGGAGTGTGGCAGCGACGCCGAAAACAGCGCGCCGGCTCCGTTCGATCCGACCGATCCGTACGGCGAGTACCGACGGTCTCTTAAACGTCGCCATCGCTGATACGGTATGGACGAACTCGAGATCGACGACGTCGCCGAGGTCGACCTGAACGACCCCGTACTCGTCGAGGGACTGCCGGGCGTCGGTCACGTCGGAAAGCTCGCGGTCGATCACGTTCTCGAGGAACTCGAGGGCGAGAGCACGCTCGTTCGTCGTATTTACTCCCACGAGTTCCCGCCGCAGGTGACCATCGAGGGCGGCGTCTCGGAGTTGACCTGTGCCGAACTGTACGCTGTCTCGGTCAAGGACGGGCGCGACCTGCTCGTGTTGACCGGCGACCACCAGGCCCAGACGAACGAGGGACACTACACCCTGACGAGTGCGTTTCTCGATGTCGCCGAGGAGTTCGGCGCGTCGGAGGTGTTCGCACTCGGTGGCGTTCCGACGGGCGAACTCATCGACGAGTACGCCGTCGTTGGCGCCGTCAGTGACGAGTCGATGCTCGACTCTTTCGAGGACGCTGGCGTCGAGTTCCGCGAGGACGAACCGGCCGGCGGTATCGTCGGCGTCTCCGGCTTGCTGCTCGGATTAGGCGAGCGTCGCGGCTTCGAGGCAGCCTGCCTGATGGGCGAGACGAGCGGCTACCTCGTCGATCCGAAAAGCGCCCGCGCGGTGCTCGAGGTGCTCGAAGAACTGCTCGGCTTCGAACTCGACTACGAGTCGCTCGACGAGCGCGCCGACGAGATGGAAGACGTCATCGGCAAGATTCAGGAGATGGAACAGCAACAACAGCAGATGGACGTGCCGACGGACGACGACCTGCGTTACATCGGTTGAGAACGATCGCCACGTTCGTTCGATTCGGCCGGTGGTTCGACTTCTTCGTGCACCGACTCGCCGGTCCCTGATTTCGACTCCCACTCCCACTCGTCTTCGACACGGATGCGACCGTCCTCGAGTCGCTCGATCGTTCCGACCGAGTGTCCGGTAGCGGTCTCGCCATCGCTGGTTAACTGCACGTACCGGACGTCCCACTGATCCCCGTCGATCGTTCCGACCAGGTGGCCATCGACGACGTCGCCACCGGCGTAGCTCGCGTACAAGCGGTCGCCATCCTGTTCGAACTGAAATACTGTGTCGGAACCGACGTCGCCGCCGTCACTGTTCGAAACGCCGGCAAGTGTTCGCCCGTCGAGCGAGAAGTCAGCAGTCATACGAATCTTATCCGGAATTGGATAATAACGATTCCGGTGGTTTCGTTACTCATCTCCTTCCACGCGTCGACTAATGAGTGAACTCGACGCCCCGAATGATGGCGCTCAGTAACGCAGACTTGCGATTCGACTACCCTTCGAGTACCTCGTACGAAACGTCTGCGTCCCGAAGCGTGTCGGTGACACGGCCGACGGCGTCGGTCGTCGCGACCGCGGTGACCGATAGCCCGCGTTCGGCCGCGTCGGCCGCGGCGTCGCCGACCGCAAAGGTGACTGCGGGGTCGATTTCGGCGACCTCGCAGGCGACGACGGCCTCAACGCCGGTCGCGAGCACGAGGTCGGCGTCGACGCAGTGTTCGGTGACGGTCTCCGTATCGACCTCGCGGCTGCCGCCGGATCTGACCGGGGGAACTTGGAGGACGGTGACGGAACCGGGCTCGAGTTCCATCACGCCCTCGAAGCTCGTGACGCCGACGTCAGTTCCGGCCGCGGCGTCGGTGGTTGCGATTCCGGTTGCGGGCCCCTCGCTTCCCGGTTCGGCGTGGAGCAGCCCGTCCTCGAGAAAGAGCGAGACGGTGTCGTCCTCCTCGATGTTGTCGGTCGCGACGGCGGCGTCCTCGCTCATCGCACCGAGGACGTCGCCCGTGACGTGGTCGGCGAACCGGCGGACGTCGTCTGCGGCCCGAAAGAGCCAGTCGACGCCCTCGCGGGTGACGCGATAGCGCGAGCGCCCTTCCTTCTCGACGAGGCCGTCGTCGACGAGGTCGCGGATGTACTCGCTGACGGCCTGACTCGTGACGCCGACTTCCTCGGCGATCTCTCCCTGGCTGACGGCGGGCTGGCGCTCTGCGATCTGGACGAGAATCCGAAACCGCGTCGCGGCCCGTTTGTTGTCGAGGACGTCGACCATAGACCCACTGTTTTACGAGGGGAGCAAAAAGGTGCTCGGTCCCCACCGACGCGGAATTCGGACAACCACGCCAAGTGAAAAGGGACTGGGCATCGTTTCACCCACCGTGTGATGAGTAGTACTTCAGGGAAAATAATTATAATGTGGGCGAAAAACGGCGACGACTGAACAAACTCATTAGGGTCCGATACAGTCTCGATTACATGAACGACCGCTACGACGTGGCGATCGCCGGTGCCGGGCCGGCTGGCGCCCAGTGTGCGCGTGACCTCGCCGCGAGAGGCTACGACGTCGTCGTCCTCGAAACCGAACCCGAAGACGAGTTCCCGCGCCAGAGCAACAAGTCGACTGCGGGGACGTTCCCCTCCATGATGGCCTCGTTCGGCATCCCGGACGACGTCGTCATGCAGTACACCGACAGCGTCGTCCTCGAGTCGCCCAACGACTACTACGCGACGGAACAGCCCGGCGCCGTCCTCGAGTTCGCTGACTTCAAGCGGTTTCTCGTTGCCGACAGCGCGGACGACGGTGTGGAGTACCGATTTAGCTCGCGCGCGACCGCGCCGATCACGGAAGGCGGCGAGGTCGTCGGCATCAGGTACAACGGTGACGAGGAAGTGTACGCCGACATCACCATTGACGCGACGGGGCCGGCCGCGCCGCTCGCGAAGGAACTCGGCGTCGTCGATCTGAAACGCGAGAACCACGCGATCGGCATCGAGTACGAGTTCGAGGGGATCGACATCGATCGGCCCGGGTTCGCCGATCTGCGCGACGCGATGATGCTGCGACTGGATCACAACATCGCGCCGGGTGGCTACTCGTGGATCTTCCACACGGGCGAAGACACCGCGAAGGTCGGCCTCTGTTTCATTCAGAACGACATCCACCAGCGAAACGCCAAGGAGAGCTTCACCGTCGATGACTACCTGGAGCACTGGCTCGAGACCGATCCGCGGTTCCGCGAGGCCGAACCCCTCGAAGGGAAACAACACCGCGGCTCGGCCCACATTCAGCTTCCGGATCGGATGCACACTGATCGGTTCATGGCGATCGGTGACACGGTTCCGACGATCGACCCGCTCTGGGGCGAGGGGATCAACAAGTGCATGCAATCCGGCCGAATGGCCGCCGCCGCAGCTGACAGCTGTCTCAAACACGGCGACATCGAACCGAACGCCGCAAACCTCGAGGTGTACGACACCCTCTGGCACCGCGAGGTCGCTCCGAACGCTCGAAACCGAATGTGGATGACGAAGCTGCTCTATCTCGCGGAAAACGACCGCTACGACCAGTTCATGCAGGACCTCCGTCGGCTCGACGACGATACCCTGGCGCAGGCAAACCGCGGCGACGTGCTCTCTATCGCGCGGCTGTTCGGACTCGACGACATCCCGCTGCTCGCTCGATTCGCCGGCCATCAGTTCGGAATCGACGCGCTCCGGTGAACTGCCTCGGCCTGCTCCGTCTGTAGACCGAGTCCGAGAATCGGTCACTCGCCGCGTTTTCGACCGGCTGTTTTCTCCCGGCAGACGAAACGGCATACCCGATCGCAATCAACTGGGTCGCTCCGGTGACGAACTGTGTAGGTCGATCTCACCACTTTCGAACTGGGCGCGTTCACGGACTACTGGCTACCGGCGTCAGTCGTGTAAGAGGTCCGCCGCCCGAACGATCGTCGCGAACTCGCCGTCGAGTTGGGCGAGCGCTGTCCGGTGGACCGTCTCGGCGTCGAAGTGCTCCCCGTCGTACGTCCGGTCGAACGTCGCTGTCGCGTCGGCGACTACGAGGACGTCGAGGCCGCGATTCTCCGCCATCCGTGCGGTCGTCGAGACACAGTGGTCCGTCGTCAACCCGGTGAGAACTACCGTCTCGATCGATCGTTCGCAAAGCCACGCCTCGAGGTCGGTGTCGACGAACGCGCCGTTGACGGACTTGGTGACCGTACGCTCGTCGTCGATCGGCTTCAGTTCGGATTTGAACGCGAATCCGGGTTGATCGCTACGAAGCGGTGAGTCGGGCTCGGTCGAATCGTGTTGGACGTGGACGATCGGTCGATCCGCTTTGCGCCATCGAGAAAGCAGTGTTGTCGCCCGCCGTTCCGCATCGGGATTGTTTCGCGATCCCCACGAGGGCTCGTCGAACCCCTGTTGGAAGTCGACAGAGAGTAAGACGGCGTTCCGGAGACGGTCCGACCACGAACGCTGATCGGCGGTCGAATCGGATGCGGGCCGCTCGGTCGATTCCGTCATGGTGTCCGACGCTGAGCGACCGAAACGTTGCACCAAAGAGTGCCAATTGCGTTTGTACGACCGCCCATCCCTGCTGGTTTTCCGTCGGGTCCCGCTCGTCGGCGAGTGGCGTCCCGGTCCACTGTCGACTGGCTGCCAGGGGTGTGCATTCAGTGGCACTTACTATCCGCGTCTGGTATATTTATCTTTCTCCTCGTTCCAGTAATGAAATGTGTTCAGACCCGCTCCGGTAGCCAGCCGCCGTCGACTTCGATATTCTCGCCGCTGACGTACTCGCTTTCGGGATCGAGGAAGAAGAGTAAGGGGTGAACGAGGTCTTCGAAGCCGGCCGGTCGGTCGCGCGGGAGTTCCTCGGGAAACTCCGCGGAGTTTTCGACGACGTACGGCGAGATCGCGTTGACCGTAATGCCGTCGTCTTGCGTGTCGGCCGCGAGCATCCGTGTAAACATCACCACGCCGGCTTTCGCCACGAAGTAGGGGAAGTTCTTCGGGCTTACTAGGCCTTTCTCCGCGGAGGCGTAGCCGACGTTGACGATCCGCCCGTACTCTTCCTCTCGCATTGACGGCAGTGCGCGCTTCGAGCAGAGGTAGGTACCGTTGAGGTTCGTCTCGAGCACCCGATTCCAGGTTTCGAACGCGAGGTCGTCCCAACGGGCAGGAGCGAAGTCCCCGACGTTGTTCACCAGCACGTCGACGGTTCCGAGTTCCGTCTCGACGGCGGCGAACAGACCGTCGACGCTCTCGGGATCGGTAACGTCTGCCTGGACCGTCATCGTCTCGTCCGCGCCGCGTTCGCTCGCCGCCTCGGCGACGTCGCGGGCCGTCTCGGCGCTCGTGTGGTAGTGGACGGCCGTTTTCGCGCCGCACTCGGCCGTCGCCAGCAGGAACTCGCGGCCGACGCCGCGTGCGCTTCCGGTCACGAGCACCGTCTGTCCCTCGAGGTCAGGTCCGTCCATGCGGTGTCGTTGCCCAGCGAGCGGTATATACTGTTTGCTGAGGGTGATATATCTTCATACAGCGAGAGAATCCCACCCTTCCCGTGAGGGACGAGTGTTCCGACGTTCTGTCGGAACCGAGGAGCGAGCAGGGTGGGAGTGAATCGCGTAAGCTCCGGGAAGATGCCTCCATCGTTCCTGCTGACTGGGTATTCAACGTCAAATCCCAGCCATTAAGTTATTTCATTGTCATAGGCTATGTATGTGAGTCTGGTCACAACACGCACCATTACTGCAACACTCACGAACGACCGTGAGGGTGTCGTACGTGACCTCGACTCACTCGGTCGTTCCGGCAGTAAAATCTGGAACGTCGCTCGGTGGACCATCAGCCGCATCTGGGATCACACGGGAGAAATACCCGACGAAGGACCGCTCAAGTCCTACATGAAAACGCAGGACTGCTGGAAAGACTTGAATGCCCAATCCAGTCAGGCAATCGTCGAAGAATTGTCTGGTGCTTTCCAGTCGTGGTTCCAACAGGACGATCCAGACGCGAATCCACCGGGCTACCGGAAACACGGCGACCAGCGACCACGCAGCACGATCACCTTCAAAGAAGACGGGTTCAAACTCGACACGAACCACCAGCAAGTCCGGGCAGTTTGGACTGGTGACCACTGGGAGTTGCACTTCGTCTGTAAAGTCGCCATCGATGCCCCTGACCACTCCGGCGCAAAGACGGCTGGTGTTGACCTCGGCATCTGTAATACAGCAGCAGTCTCGATCGGTGACGAGACGATATTATATCCGGGAACGCGCTGAAAGAAGACGCCCACTACTTCCGGCAGAAAGAGTACGACACTGAAGGTGAGAACGGTCCCTCACAGACCGCAGAGTGGGTACGAACGAAAAAATCACGCCGCCAGACGCATTTCCTGCACGCAGTATCGAAAGATATCGTCGAACAGTGTGCAGAGCGTGGTGTTGGCACGATCGCGGTCGGCCATCCGAAGAACATCCGGGCGGATGAAGACTGGGGACGCCACGGCAACAAACGCCTGCACGACTGGGCGTTTGAGACGCTCATTCAGCAGATCGAGTACAAAGCTGAAGAACGTGGGATCGACGTTGAACGAGTCGATGAGTATGAGTTGGCAACGTCGATCAGTTGCTGCGCCTGTGGAGCGCAGGCCGATTCAAACCGAGTTGAGCGTGGCTTGTACGTCTGTTCGGACTGCGGACTGGTCGCCAACAGTGATCTGAATGCGGCAGAGAATATGCGAGCGACGGTAACTCCAAATCCCTCGCAGGATAGGAGTAACGGCTGTCTGGCCCAGCCAACGGTCCGCCTGTTCGACAAGCAAACGGGGCGAGTAGTCCCACAAGAGCAGGCCCGACCGTAAACCGGCAAATATCCCAACGCTGCGGTGCGGTTCGGGAAGCCCCGTCGTCGTCGGGCTCCGCCCGACTGCTTGCGGGGTCGGAGATCCCGCTCTGTTCACGACGGGGAGGAGGTCACCGCCCGGTAGCTATCTCGGAGTTTTGCCGTCGAAATATCCAGAATTTAAGTATATCCTCGACCATAGTCGTCGTATGACACTTCAGACGGTGCTGTTAGCTGTCGGGCCCGGCGACGCCGACCGAAGCGACGAGCTCGCACAGGCGGTCGTCGAGGTCGCACAACCGGCCGACGCGACCATCGTCCTCGCCCACGTGTTTACCGACTCGGAGTACGACGAGGTCCGCGAGCAACTCGAGTTCGACGACGATGCGGCCGAGGTCGATCCGGACGACGTCGCGACGCGACACTCGACGATCCGGGACCTGCAGGCCGAACTCGACGAGTACGACGTCGACTACGAGATCCGCGGCGCGGTCGGCGAACACGGGACGACGATCGTCGATCTCGCCTCCTCGGTCGACGCCGATCGCGTTATCGTCGGCGGCCGCCGTCGCTCGCCGACTGGAAAGGCGGTCTTCGGCTCGACGGCGCAGGAAGTGCTCCTCTCTGCACCTTGTCCCGTGACGTTCGTCCGGAGCGACGATCTGTAGTCCCGTTCGGCCGACTGCTCCGCCCGCCTACGTCGTTCACGGCGGGGAGGATGTCATTGCTTGGCTGATCCCATCTTTTCTCGTCGCGCACTACCGGAACGACCGTCTAGTATGTCAATATTTATAATGATGTGTGTTAATTTTCATCTTGTATGAGTCGTGATACGGTAACTCACACCGATTCGGTGGATGCGACAGACCAGACTACCGTCCGATCGGTCGATCGGCGGACGGTCCTTGCGTCCGGTGCAGCCGTTTTCGGGAGCGCAGTCGTCGCCGGGTGTCTCGACGACGAGAACGGGGATGCCGGGACGAACGTTGCGATCATTTCGAGTCCGGCCGGGTTCGACGACAACGCGTTCAACGACAACGCGGTCGAGGGGTTAGAAGAGGCGTCGGACGACCACGACCTCGAGTTCACGACGATCGAGGAGACAGAAGAGGCCCAGTACGAATCGACGCAGGCCGACGCCGCAGAAAGCGGCTACGACCTCGTCATCTGCGTCGGTGACAACCACACTGACCCGATGGAGACGAACGCGAGCGAGTATCCCGATCAGAGCTGGATGCTCATCAACAACGTCGTCGACGGAGCCGACAACGTCTCGGGCTGGATCGAGATGAACAACGAGATGTCGTTCCTGGCGGGCGTCGCCGCCGCGACGATGACCCACGAGGAGTTCGAACACGAGGACAGTGAAACCGACCCGGACGAGTCAATCGTCGGTTTCGTCGGCGGCGAGGACATCCCGCTGATCAACGCCTTCGAGGAGTCCTACATCGAGGGCGTCGAGTGGATCGACGACAGCATCGAGGTGTTGACGGGCTACAGCGGCAGCTTCGACGACACCGGTCCGGCGAACGACATCGCCGAGTCGCAGTACGACGAGGGTGCAGACATCGTCTGGCACGCCGCCTCGGCGGGCGGTGCAGGCGTCTTTGCGGCCGCGGAGGACGAGGATCGGTTCGCGCTCGGCGTCGACGTCGACCAGTCGGTTTCAGAGGAGCAGTACCGGGACGTCATCCTCGGCTCGGCCGTCAAGGCCCTCAACGAAGCGACCTACGACGTCGCGACGGCAACCGCCGACGGGAACTTCGACGACTACGTCGGCGAGAACAACCTGAGCGTCGAACAGGGAAGCGTCGACTTCGTCGTCGGCCAGGCTGTCGAGGGTGAGTTACCCGACTCGCTCGACGAGAACCTCGCGGACGCAGTCGAAGGCTTCGAAAACGACGAGATCGACCTCACCTGCGGGCCGACGAGTTGCTGACCGGCAACTCACATCGCTCGCACCATGAGTATACGCCTATCGACTATATATGACTGCTAATACTACGCCGCCAGCGGTTCGACTCGAGGGGATCACCAAACGATTCGGCGACGTCGTGGCGAACGACGACGTCGACTTCAGGCTGGAGCCGGGGACGATCCACGCCCTGCTCGGCGAGAACGGCTCGGGGAAGACGACCCTGATGAGCGTTCTCTACGGGCTGTACGACCAGACGGAGGGAACTATCCACGTCGACGGCGAGCCCAGACAGTTCGACTCGCCGCGGGACGCGATGGCAGCCGGGATCGGGATGATTCACCAACACTTCCAGCTTGTCAAGCCGATGACGGTGCTTCAGAACATCGTCTTGGGCCACGAGCCGACCGACCGCGGGATGGTCGATCAGTCGACTGCCAGAGCCGACATCGAGGACATCTGCTCGCAGTACGATTTCGACGTCGATCGGTACCTCGACACGCCGGTCGAGGAACTCGATCTCGGCGCCCAACAGCGCGTCGAGATCGTCAAGAGCCTCTACCGCGGGGCGGAGGTGCTCATTTTGGACGAGCCGACGGCGGTGTTGACGCCACAGGAGGTCGACGGACTGATCGAGGTCATGGACGACCTCCGTGCGGACGGCCGGTCGTTGATCTTCATCACGCACAAGCTGGACGAGGCGCTGCGGGCGGCCGATCACGTCACCGTTCTCCGCGACGGCGAGGCCGTCGACACCGTCGACGCCGACGCGACCGACGAGCAGGAACTGGCCCGGCTGATGGTTGGGCGCGACGTCCTGTTCGACCGGCTAGAACGGACGGAGACGTCGGGTGAGCCAGTGCTCGAGGCGACCGATCTCCGGATCCGCGGAGACCGCGGACTCGAGCAGGTACGCGGCGTCGACCTCACCGTGCGCGAGGGCGAGATACTGGGTATCGCGGGCGTCCAGGGGAACGGTCAGACCGAACTGGTCGAGGGACTCACGGGGCTTCGATCGGTCGCGGACGGCACCATCTCCTTCGACGGCGAGGACGTGACGAGGATGAACCGTCGAGAGCTAATCGAAGCCGGCATCGCCTACGTCCCCGAGGACAGACAGACGGAGGGGCTGGTACAGGAGTACGATCTCGTTCGGAACGCGTTGCTCGGCAACCAGACCGTCGACCCGTACGCAAGCGGCGGCATCCTCGACTGGACGAACGTCCGCGACCACGCCGAGGAGATCGTCCGCGAGTTCGACGTCCAGCCGCCGACTACCGAGGCCGACGCGGCCTCGCTCTCGGGCGGTAACCAGCAGAAGTTCATCGTGGGCCGCGAGATCAGCCGCGACCTGGACGTCCTCGTCGCCTCACATCCGACTCGCGGGGTCGACATCGGCTCGATCGAGTTCATCCACAACCGGCTGATCGAACTCCGGGATGCGGGGCTGGCGGTCGTCGTCGTCTCCTCGAAACTCGAGGAGATCCAGAAGCTCGCCGACCGGACGGCGGTGATGTACGAAGGCGAGTTCATCGACGTCGTCGATCCCGAAGCGGTGACCGAGTCCGAACTCGGCCTGTTGATGGCCGGCCACGAACTTGACGACGATACCTCGCCCGAGCCGTCCGAACGGGGTGTCGAGTCGTGAGCGACGACTCGCCGGGCCGCGTTCGGGGCGCGCTCGACTGGGCGGCCGCGCGGATGCTCGACGCGACGGTCCTCGAACGGATCGGCATCGCCGTCGCGTCGACGACCGCGGCGCTTCTCATCGGCTTGTTCATCGTAACCGCCGCGGGCTACAACCCGGTTCGGTTCGCGAACCAGCTGGTAATCGGCTCCGTCGGCGGCGAGCGCGCCGTGGCGCGGACGCTGCGGTACTCGACGCTGTTCGTCCTCACGGGCGTCGCCGTCGCGATCGCCTTTCGCGCGGGCGTGTTCAACATCGGCGTTCAGGGTCAGTTCATCGTCGGCGGATTCGCGGCCGTCATCGCGATCGTCAACCTCGCGCCGTGGCTGCCAAACGGTGCGGCCGGCGGCATCGTTCTGATGCTCGCCGGAACGGCCGTCGCGATCGTCGCCGGCGGGCTGTACGCCGCACTGCCCGGCGCGTTGAAGGCCTACGCCGGCGCGAACGAGATCATCACGACGATCATGTTGAACTTCATCGCTATCGGCTTCGTCGGCTGGCTCGTCGCGGGCCGGTTCGGCGATCCGGAGGCGACGGCGACGCGAACCGAGCGGATGCCGGACAACGTCGGACTGCCGTCGGTCATTTTCGACGATCCGAACCTCTCGCTCGTCGGCCTGGTCGTCACGCTGGCCGTCGTCGCGCTGGTCGCGCTCGTTATGACCCGGACCAGTTTCGGCTACGACATGGTGACGAGCGGCTATCAGGAGTCGGCCGCGACGTACTCCGGCGTCGACGCGAAACGGATGATCGTCTCGACGATGACCTTCTCCGGCATGGTCGCCGGCCTCGCCGGCGCCGTCTTCGTCATCATGATACAGGGATACTACACCGACCCGACGGGCGTCGGCAACTACGGCTTCGACGCCATCGCCGTCAGCCTGCTCGCGGCGAACAATCCGGTCGGCGTCGTGCCGGCCGGCCTGCTGTTCGGCGGCCTCGAATCCGCCGGCTCGCACATCCAGATCAACAGCGACGTTCCCGTCCAGTTGATCGACGGTATCGTCGGCCTCGTCGTCCTGTTCGTCGCCGCGCCGGAGCTGTTCCGGATGCTCGCAAAGCGAACCGGACTCGGAGGTGACCGCCGATGAGCGTTTCCGACTACGCGAGCCGGAGACGCGTCCAACTCGGCGGCCTCGCCGTCGTCGCGCTGCTCGCACTCGGTGTGGCACTCGCCACCGTCTTCGACGTCTCGACCGAGCAGCTCGTCGACGCATACGTCGTGCTCGATCAGATCCTGACTGCCGGGTTCGTCAACCGCTCGCTGCAGGTGGCGGCACCCATCGCGCTCGCGGCAGTCGGCGGGCTGTACGCCGAGAAAAGCGGCGTCTTCAACATCGGCTTAGAGGGGTTCATGATCTTCGGTGCGTTCACCTCGGCGGCGACGATGTTCCTGCTCAGCGGGACCTCGCCCGGACAGGGCTCCATCGTGCTCGCGATCCTCGTCGCGGTGCTCATCACGGTACTACTGACGATCCCCTTTGCCGTCCTGTTGATCCGCTACAAGGCCGACCAGATCGTCGCCGGGCTGGCGGTCTGGTTCATCGGCCTCGGGTTCGCTCCCTTCACGGCGGCGATCATCTGGGACAGCCGATCCAGTCCCGGCCTCGAGAGCATCAACTACATCGCCGTCCCCGTTCTCGAAGACATCCCGTGGATCGGGTCGATCGTCTTCAACCAGTCGCCGCTCGTGATCCTCACCCTCGTCATCGTCCTCGCCTCGTGGGTCGTCCTCTACCGAACTCGGTACGGCTACTGGATCCAGGCAGCCGGCGAGAACCCGGAGGCGCTCGACACCGCCGGCGTCAACGTCAACCGGGTGCGGTACGCGGCGACGATCTTCTCCGGAGCGATGGCCGGGCTGGGCGGCGCGGTCTTGCTCGCCCACGAGGGCCACTTCGTCGGCACCGGGGACACGATGGTCGACGGCCGCGGCTGGATCGGCATCGTCGCCTACCTCTTTGGCAACTACAACCCGATCGGGGCGGCCGCCGCGGCGCTGCTGTTCGGCGGGCTGGACATGCTGAACGTCCAGCTTCAGACGGTGGGCATCGACGTCTCGGCGCGACTCGTCAACCTCCTTCCCTACGTCGCCGTCGTCGTCGTCCTGACCGCGTGGGGGAAGACCCGAATGCCCTCCTCGGTCGGCGAACCCTACGAGAGTGAAGAATAGTATGGACAGTTAAGTGCGCTCACGGCAGTCGTTACAGTACATGGTCTACTACGCCGGCGTCGATCTCGGCGCGACGAACGTTCGCGCCCTCGTCGCCGAGGACGACGGCACGACGATCGGTGTGAGCCGCAACGCGACGCCGCGCGGCCCGACCGGGATCGACGTGACCGAAGGCGTGCTGGCGACGCTTCGGGAGGCCTGTCAGGACGGTGGCGTCTCGCCGGATCAGATCGACGCGGCGGGAATCGGCTCGATCGGCCCGTTCGACCTCGCGGAAGGAGCGGTGATCGATCCCGCCAACCTGCCGGACTCGATCGATCGTATCCCGCTGACCGGCCCGATCGAGAAACTGATCGACAGCGACGAGGTCTACCTGCACAACGATACGACCGCGGGCGTCATCGGCGAGCGCTTTCACGCCGACCGAAACCCCGACGACATGGTCTACATCACCATCTCCTCGGGGATCGGTGCCGGGGTCTGTTGTGACGGCGAGATCCTTCACGGCTGGGACGGCAACGCCGGCGAGGTCGGCCACTGCGTCGTCGACCCGCGTGGTCGGCTCACCTGTGGCTGTGGACGGGATGGCCACTGGGAGGCCTACTGCTCGGGTAACGGCATTCCCGACTACGCCCGACTGCTCGCCGAGGACGATCCGACGATCGCGACCGACCTCGATTTTGAAGATCCAGACTTCACCGCCAAGGACGTCTTCGATCTGGCCGGCGAGGACGAACTCGCCGACTACGTCATCGAGCAACTGGCTCACTGGAACGCGCTGGGCGTGACCAACGTGGTCCACTCGTTCGCCCCGATCATCGTCTCCTTCGGCGGGGCCGTCGCCCTGCACAACGAGGAACTGGTCGTCGACCCCATCCGCGAGCGCGTCTCGGAGATGGTGATGACCAACGTCCCCGAGATCCGCGTGACGGATATGGGCGACGACGTCGTGCTCGAAGGTGCGCTCGCAAGCGCGCTGACTGGCGGCACCGGCGATCGACGCCGACTGCGGTAATCCCGGATCCCGTCTCCTGTCATCCAACCATACGTTATTTGGCCGTCCGTCTCCTGGTGAGCGTATGTACCGACGAGCCCTCCTCCAGACGAGCGCGGTCGCCGCGGTCCCACTGGCTGGCTCCTGTCTGGGCGGCTCCTCGTCGCCGAGTACCGACGACAGCAACGACGGGCAGGACGCCTACGACCCCCTCGGTGAGGTCGCCGTCCCTGGCGCGGCCGAGGCTGTCGTCGGCGACGACGGCGATATCGCCTACCTCGCCGCGACCACCGGCTTCGCGACCGTCGACGTGAGCGACCTCGCCGAGCCGACGGTGCTCGCCGAGGAGCGCGACCTCGCGTTCGACGGCCGGCCGATGACGGAGATTTTAGACGTCAAAGTCGACGGCGACGTGCTCGTCGTCGCCGGCCCGGCGAACCGATCGCCCGGCGACGAGTTCAACGGCTTCGTCTGCTACGACGTGAGCGATCCCGCCGAACCCGAGCGGCTCACCGAGCCGTTCGAAACCGGCTTTCACATCCACAACTGCTACCTCGACGGCGAGATGCTGTACGTCGTCGAGAATCAGGTGGACGAGAACCCGCTCGTCGTCTACGACGTCGGCGAGGATGACCCCGCGGAGATCGGCCGCTGGTCGCTGTTAGAACACGAACCCGGCTGGCGCGACGTCAACTGGCTCGCGCGCTATCTCCACGACGTCTACGTCCACGACGACGTCGCGTATCTGGCCCACTGGAACGCCGGCACCTACCTGCTCGACGTGAGCGATCCGACCGAGCCCGAGCACCTGGGTCGCGTCATCGACACCGACCTCGAGGCCCAACGCGAGATCGAAGACGACACCGAGGCTGTCCAGGGATTGCCGGGCAACGACCACTACGCGGCGGTCGACGAGACGGGCGACCTCCTTGCAGTCGGCCGGGAGGCGTGGGCGACCGGCGGCTCCGAACCCGACGGGCCGGGCGGAATCGACCTCTACGACGCGAGCGATCCGACCGAACCCGAGCATCGAGCCACGATCGACGCGCCGCGGGCGAGCGACGAGCGGTACAACGGGCCGCTGTGGACGACGGCCCACAACTTCGAACTCCGCGACGGCGAACTCTACGCCTCGTGGTACCAGGGCGGCGTGACCATCCACGACGTGAGCGACCCCGCTGAGCCGGTCGAACTCGCCTCGTGGCGCGATCCCGAAACCGCGGGCTTCTGGACGGCTCGCGTCGCCGACCCCGGCGAGACGTTCGTCGCGAGCTCTACTCCGGTGATCCCCCACGGAATGACCGACGGCGCGCTCTACACCTTCCCGATACGGGCCGGCGAACAGGACGACCAGCCGCCGCTCGACGCCGAGGAACTGGGGCTCGACTGATCGCTCGCCGAATCGACGAGCGCTAACGATCAGGGTCGTTCCTGACGATTTCGGGCGAACGACCAAACCTATTCACCGCTCGAGACCGTAGGGCCGACAATGACTGACGCAGACACCGACCTGTCGCTTCAGGAAAAGGTCGAGAAGTGGCTCACCCGTGAGATGCCGATCATTCAGATGCACGGCGGAACCAGCGCCGTCCGCAAGGCCGACCCCGACACCGGCGAGGTCATCGTCGAACTCGGCGGCGGCTGCAAGGGCTGTTCGGTCAGCGACGTGACGACGGGCAACATCGAGGCCGAACTCATCAAATGGCCGGAGATCGACGAGGTCACCATCCGCGTCCCCGACGCGCGCGAGAGCCTCGGCGGCCCCGATCAGGCCGAATCGATTATGGGCGTCGACCGAACGGAAGGCGGCCGCGGCGACTGGGGCTCGTCGAACCCCGGCGAGGACCACCTGTAACCAACAATCGTCGTCGAATGGCCGTCGGATCGGCGTTCTTTCTCTCCGGGGTCATGGGGTACGTTGACGTAGTCGGATAGTTTTGGGAACGACTATATGCTTTTAAGCATCAATTGCGGAATCGTACGCAATGACGACGTCGAGACGCCCGCACGACGGAGGTGACGGCGATGGTTGACGAACCCGCCGACGAGCACGACGAGGGAGAGGATCCCGAGACGGACGGCGGCGTTCGCGCCTACACCGTCCGTCTCGAACTCGTCGACGAGCCCGGCGAGTTGCTTCGCGCGCTCGCACCGATCGCCGACAGCGGCGGAAACTTACTCAGCATCCACCACGAGCGCGGCAACATCACACCGCGCGGTCACATTCCAGTCCAGGTCGACCTCGAGTGCCCGCCGGATCGATTCGACGACATCGTCGACGCGCTCCGAGACGCCGGCGTCAACGTCATCCAGGCCGGCGCGGAACACTACGGCGACGAGATCAGCGTCGTGCTCGTCGGTCAACTCGTCGAGAACGACCTTTCAGATACCCTCTCGCGGATCGAAGACGAGGTCGACGCCGTCGTGCTCGACCTCTCGCTCGCCGCGCCCGAAGGGACGGAAGCCGTCGCGAGCGCTCGCGTTCGCCTCGCGATCGACTCCGGCCGTGCCGACGAGGCGCTCGAATCGATTCGCTCGATCGGCACCGAGAAGGATCTCACCGTCGTCGAGCCCCTGCTCGGAGGTGACGCCTGATGGAGCTCGCCATCCTCGGTGCCGGCGACGTTGGTCGATCGGTCGCCGACCTCGCGGGCGAGTACGGCCACGAGGTCGTCGCCATCGCCGACTCGAGCAGCGCCGCCATCGACGCCGATGGGATCGACGTCGAACGCGCACTCGAGCGGAAAGCCGGCGGGAAGGCCGTCGGAACCGCCGACGCCGCGGACGTCTTCGACACCGAGTACGACGTCCTCGTCGAGGCGACGCCGACGACGCTCGGCGACGCCGAACCCGGCTTTACGCACACGAAACGCGCACTCGAAGCGGACCGCCACGTCGTGTTGGCGAACAAGGGACCGGTCGCCGAGCGCTACGACGAGTTGCGCGACCTCGAAGCCGCCAGCGCGGGCTCGATCCGATTCGAGGCGACCGTCGGCGGCGCGATCCCCGTCCTCTCGACGATCGAAGACTGCACGCCACAGGCCGTCACCGCGGCTCGCGGCGTTCTCAACGGGACCGCGAACTTCATCCTCACCCGAATGGCCGCCGAGGGACTCGACTACGAGCACGTCCTCGGCGAGGCCCAGGACTTAGGCGTCGCCGAAGCCGATCCGACGTTCGACGTCGACGGCACCGACGCCGCGCTGAAGTTCGTCATCCTCGCGAACGTGCTCGCCGACGGCGGCTTCTCGCTCGAGGACGCGACGGTCGAGGGCATCCAGTCGATTCCGGGCAGCGCGCTCGACCTCGCCGCCGAGGACGGCCGCACGATCCGCCTCATCGGCGAGGCGACTCGCGAGAGCGTCCGCGTCGGTCCGCGACTCGTCCCCGAAAACGGCGCGCTCGCGGTTTCTGGTACGCAGAACATCGTCCAGCTCGAAACCCGCCACGCCGGCCCGCTCGCCTCGAGCGGCCGCGGTGCCGGCGGTCCCGAAACCGCGACGGCGGTGCTTTCGGACGTCGGACGACTGCCGGAACTGTAACCGACCGTCTCCAGCAGACACGATCGGTTTTTCGTACTCGGTTTCGGGCCGGAACGCACGATTGAGAGCGTCGGCTATCCCTGAGTAACACCCTCTGCGGTCGGTCGGGCGATGATCAAATACGATTTTGATCCTTCGGGGTTTCTAATACGATATCCGCCGCATATCGAAACACAATGACGGTCCGCGCCGCCTTCGGAGACGGATGGACAGCCCTTCGGAACAACCCGGTGCTTCTCGCGGCCGGATTCGCCCTCGCGCTCGTCGGACAGCTCTCGACGATCGGCGAACTGTCGGACTCGGTTGCCGTCGACACGCTCGCGTCAGTCGGCTTCTTCCTCGCGTTTCCGTTCGTCATGGGTGGTTTTCTCGGGATCGCGCTGGAAGCCGTTCGCGAGTCCGACCCGTCGTTCGGAACCTTTCTGCGAGCCGGTCGGACGTACTACGTGCGCATGTTGCTCGCGACGATCCTGTTCGGCCTGATCGCGATCGCCGTCATGTTCGGAACGTTTCCGCTCGCGATCGTCGGCGGCGGCGCGTGGGTGTTCGGCATCGATGCCCTCGGCGAGAGCGCGGCGCTCGCGCTCGCAATCCTCTTCGTCGGGAGCTACCTGCTCGTTCTCTTGGTCGTTCTCATGTTCGTCCAGTTCTACGACACCGCCATCGTCGTCGAGGATAACGGGGCGACCTCGTCGCTCTCGCGAAGCATCCGCGTCGTGCGCTCGAACCTCCGGAGCGTGCTCGCCTTCTCGTTCCTGTGGCTGGTTCTCCTGAATACCGTTTTGATGCCTGAAGTGCTGTTCGGATCGGTGCGATCGGACGCCGTCATCGCGCAACTGCTTCCGGTCGATATCGGCTTCGATCCGCTGTTCGTCGTCCCGATCAGCGTCGCGGTGACGACGGTGGTCGGCGCGTACCTCTACACCGTGTACACGGCATTTTACGTCCGGATTGCCGCTGACACCGACGATTCGTCCGACGAGCCGGAGCCGACGCCGGCCGGCTGACGATCGCCTCGCGAAACGCCTACCTCGTTCGCTGTTCAATACCCCGACACATCGGTATCGATTTCCAGTACATGACACGACTACTGCCGACACGAACGGACGCATCGGTCCAGCGAACCGGCGAGCCGTCGGTGCTGTGTATCGACGACGAGGCAACCAGAGACGTGTTCGCGGCCCTCTCCTCGGAGACGGGCCACGACGTGTTCCGACTGTTGAGCGAGGAGGCGGCGACGCCAGCGACCGTCGCCGACCGCCTCGATATGTCCCTCCAGAACGTCCACTACCACTTAGAGAAGCTCGAAGCGGCAGAGCTGATCGAGGTCACCGACACCTGCTACTCGGAGAAAGGGCGCGAGATGGACGTCTTCGTCGTCTCCGAGGAGCCGATGGTCGTCTTCCTGGGAACCAGCGACGACCGCGTGAGTCTCAAACGGGCGTTCAAGTCGTTCTCGTCGTTTATCGGCCCGACCGCCGTCCTGCTCGCGATCGGCGATCTCGTCTCTCGTTTCACTTCTGATGAATGAGTAATCGGTCGAACGCGGCATCCCACCACGTTGATGCGACCGGCGAGCCCTCGGAGACAGCCGCGGCACCCACGATCAAAGCCCGAGGAGACGACGCGGATTGCTGCTGTCTCGACTGTCGAAACGTCTCAGTGGCGACGACTCGACGCACACTGGTCGACGCGCTGGTCTGGACCGGTCGTCTGTGTCGATCGTCTCCGTCGATCTTACTGTTCGCGGTGGCGTTCGTCGTCGCGGGCCGAGCGCTCGAGTTCGGCGGCTCGCTGTACTTGCCGATTCCAGTCGTGGATCTGCTCGACAGCATACTCGCCTTCGGATTACTTGTGATCCTCCGGGCGTACGTGGCCTCGGTTGCCGCCGGCGAGCTGACGGGCTCGCGGGTGACGCCTCGAAACGGGATTCAGCATGTTCTCGACCGGTTGCCCGCGCTGATCGGACTCTCGATCCTCTTCGTCCTCGTCGTCTTCGCTGTCATGTTCCTCACGTCGATGGTGGCGTTCGCCGCTGTCGTCATCGGTGGCGGCGTTGTCTCTCTGACCGGTTTCGATCTGGCGGCCACCCTAGTCGTTTCACTTTTCATCGTAATCGTCCTCGCGTCGTTCGCTCCGCTGATTTTCGTCCTGTTCAAGTGCTGGTTCGCGATCGAGGCCTGCGTCGTCGGCGAGTACGGACCGTTCGAATCGCTTCGGATAAGCTGGACGATCACGACCAACTACCGCGGAAAGGCCCTGTTTCTGGTCGGCTCCGCGCTCGCGAGCGCCGGTAGTCTGTTTCTCGTCGGCTTTCTCCCCGGGATCGAAGACGGCTCGATTCCGTTCGGTACTGCCGTGGGCGTGCTCTCGACGAGTCTCGGCGAGTTGCTCTCTGTCGTCTGGTTTGGCGTCTACTCGCATCTGTACGTTCAAGGAATCCTTGAGCTCGATGGCGACTGACATGTATGCGCTGCTTCTGACATGATCTGACTCGTGTCGTACTCACACCCACCAGCGACGAGGAAATTCACGCTCCGAACACGGTACCTTCGAGCCGTGTGTACGAGACACAAACCGCAAGCAAGCGCCGGGTTCGGCTGAATACGCTTTCGAAATGGTTTTAACCGCAACGAGCCAAAGACTCCGATATAAGCGCCTCTGCGCGTGAGCTACAACAATGAGCGACCAACACCAGAACCTGGCCATCATCGGCCACGTTGACCACGGGAAGAGTACGCTCGTGGGCCGACTCCTCTACGAGACGGGGAGCGTTCCCGAGCACGTCATCGAACAGCACCGAGAAGAGGCCGAGGAGAAGGGCAAGGGCGGATTCGAATTCGCCTACGTCATGGACAACCTCGCCGAAGAGCGCGAACGCGGTGTCACCATCGACATCGCCCACCAGGAGTTCTCGACGGACGCCTACGACTTCACCATCGTCGACTGTCCTGGTCACCGCGACTTCGTCAAGAACATGATCACTGGCGCGAGCCAGGCCGACAACGCCGTCCTCGTCGTCGCCGCTGACGACGGTGTCGCACCCCAGACCCAGGAGCACGTTTTCCTGGCCCGCACGCTGGGTATCGACGAGCTCATCATCGGCATCAACAAGATGGACGTCGTCGACTACAAGGAAGACACCTACGACGAGGTCGTCGAGGAAGTGACCCAGCTGCTCAAGCAGGTCCAGTTCAACACCGGCGACGCCTCGTTCATCCCGATTTCGGCGTTCGAAGGCGACAACATCGCCGAAGCCTCCGACAACACGTCGTGGTACGACGGCGAAATCCTGCTCGAGGCCCTGAACGACCTCCCAGAGCCGGAGCCACCGACGGACGCGCCGCTTCGCCTCCCAATTCAGGACGTGTACACGATTTCCGGAATCGGTACCGTCCCAGTCGGACGTATCGAGACCGGTGTCATGAACATCGGCGACAACGTCTCCTTCCAGCCATCGGACGTCGGTGGCGAAGTGAAGACGATCGAGATGCACCACGAAGAGGTGCCAAAAGCAGAGCCCGGTGACAACGTCGGATTCAACGTCCGCGGCATCGGCAAGGACGACATCCGCCGTGGTGACGTCTGTGGTCCTGCAGACGAGCCACCAAGCGTCGCCGAGACGTTCCAGGCACAGGTCGTCGTCATGCAGCACCCGTCCGTGATCACGGCCGGTTACACGCCGGTCTTCCACGCACACACCTCGCAGGTCGCCTGTACGATCGAGTCCATCGACAAGAAGATGGACCCATCCAGCGGCGAGGTCGCCGAGGAGAACCCTGACTTCATCCAGTCGGGTGACGCTGCTGTGGTCACCATCCGACCACAAAAGCCCCTCAGCATCGAGCCGTCCAGCGAGATCCCAGAACTCGGGAGCTTCGCCATCCGCGACATGGGTCAGACCATCGCGGCCGGTAAGGTCCTCGAAGTCCACGAGAAATAAATGCAGCAGGCACGCGTTCGACTCGCGGGCACGAGTCCAGACGACCTAGACGACATCTGCGACGACGTCCGCGAGATCGCGAACAACACCGGCGTCAACCTCAGCGGTCCCATCCCGCTGCCGACCAAGACCCTCGAGGTGCCGACCCGGAAGTCGCCTGACGGCGAGGGCACCGCGACGTGGGAGCACTGGGAGATGCGCGTCCACAAGCGCCTGATCGATCTGGACGCCGACGAACGCGCACTCCGACAGCTCATGCGCATCCAGGTGCCGAACGACGTTTCGATCGAGATCGTCCTCGAGGACTAGACCGCCTCGATTCGATCCGACGAGCTTTCTTTCGTTTTCTTACCCGCTGTCTACAGACTTTTATCGGTCGACGTGGCAGTGTCGTGTATGCCGAACCGATCGCGGTCGTCGACGAACTCGACCGTGCGGACGGGCTCGGAACCGTCGTCACGACAGCGTAGCTCGAATCCCATCTTCGAGGTGCTCGTGGTCTTCCTCGTCGTCTTCGTCTTGCAGGCTGTCACCGCGGCCGTCGGGGCGATGGCCGGCCTGTTCGTTCTCACGCCACCGATTTCTGCCAACCCATGGACGATCGTTACGAGCGTCTACGCACACGGCGGCCTCTGGCACCTCGCCTCGAACAGTCTCGCGCTGATCGTCTTCGGCTGGCCCATCGCCCGGGCGACGACGCGGCTGCGATTCCACACGTTCTTCCTCGTTACCGGCTCGATCGCGGGGGTTTCACAGATTCTCATCACGAACGCCGCGGCGTCGATGCCGTTCGTTCTCGCTACGCCGACAGAGGGCGTCCTCGGCGCCAGCGGTGCCGTCTTCGCACTGCTTGGCTACCTGATCGCGTCGAACCGGCTATCGGCGAGCCTCGCCTCGTTCGTCGAGGTCCCGCGCTGGCTGGCACTGGTCGTCTTCGCCGGCCTCGCGGCAGCCGTGACGCTCGCAACCGCCTCGCCCGGCGTCGCGTTGATCGCCCACTTCACCGGATTCCTGCTGGGGCTGATCGCGGGCCGGATGCGAGTACTGAACGCACGGTCTGCGGAAGGCTCGAATCAGTCGGTCGTCTGAGAACCCCGAGACTCGCTAGCCCGGGGTCGAGTAGCGATCCGTCGCCGAAACACAAGCTACAAATACAAACCCGGGTTAGAAACGTGCGAGGGCTCGTAGATCAGTGGTAGATCGCTTCCTTCGCAAGGAAGAGGCCTCGGGTTCAAATCCCGACGAGTCCATCGGATTTCTGTCACGTTCCGAAGTGTCCAGTCAACCGTACGTATAGCGATTGACGCGGAATTATGCAGTGACAATTACTCCGTAGAAACCCCCTCTCTACACCGAGTGATTACCCGTACGGGATTCGCCTGTACGCAGTCATGCGGTTTTGCCGAAGGAAATCGGGGGTCAGCATGACGGTGGCCCCCTGGCCGTCGGTCGACAACTCGACCTGTCGGCACTGCGGAGAACATGTCACCAATCGGTTTTGTCGCGTCTTCGGTGACGGTAGTGACCGAGCCCATCGCTGTGGTGAGTGCGATACGTACGCTCGATTGAGTCGGGGCTCCGCTGCTGGGATCACTGTCGAGATACCGGACCCGGAGACGTCCGCTGGTCGTCACGGAGGCGAGGCCGATGTCTGAGCGGATCGATCCGCGGGACCTGCCGAGTGGGTTTTCCCCGGCATTCGTCGAAACGCGCGATAGCCTGGTGTACGTCGCTAACGCGACGGTTCGGGAATCCGGCTGGCTCGAGTTCACGGAATGGAACGGCAACACCGGGATGCTGCCGCCGCGAGCGTGCGGTCCGGTGAAGTTCGTTGCGACTGAGCACGTTGACGACGATCTCCGGCGACGTGTCGCTGACGACGCTCGTCGTGAACAGGCACTCGCACCAACCGAGGTGAGCCGATGAGCGAGACTAAGGGTTATCGAGTTGCCGACGCACTCGCCGAGCTGCACTCGCTCGATGAGTCTGCAGCGGTTATCTGTCTCGACGACGCCTGGGCGCGCCCAGGACGGCAGGGCGCGTTCGGAGTCGAATACCCGACCCACGAGTTCGAGATGACGGCGAAGATCGTCGACGTAGCTTGGGAGAACCTGCAAGTCGGTGGTTGGCTGATCGCCGATGCCGACGACTGGCTTGCGCCGCGGTTGGAGTCGTATATTCGCGAGGAGTACGGCGACGTGAGCGCGTGGTACGAGGGCGGCGGGTACCGCCGACGTGGCGGGGTGACCTACGTCGACGTAGGTGGCGACCCCGACACCAGCACACCCGGCCAATACCTTTCAAATGGCGGTTATCCTGTTATCTTCGCCCATAAGGGCGAGACAGATCGCCGGACTACCGCGAGTGCCCGCCAAATCGCACGCCACCCGCGTCGCGTTGAAGACAGTTACCCCTACGGATGGGGGAGCGTGAAGCCTGTCGGGCCGTATCGCGCTTGGATTGAAGGGCTCACTGAACCCGGCGAGACAGTTATTGTGCCATGCGCTGGAACAGCGCCGGCCGCGATCGCAGCCGAGCAACTCGGTCGCGAGTGGATCGCCATTGATTCCGAGCCCGCTGCCCGCGAGGCCTACCTGCAACGACGAACGACCTATCTCAAGAACGAACAGGCGACGCTTGTCGACGTAGCTACGGACGGTGGGTCGCGATGACTCGACTCGTCGAGTCTACCGAGTGCGAGCGATGCGGTGATCGCGTCGCCGCGCTCCGGCGGCTGTGTTCCGACTGCACACGCGCTGTTCGCGATGCGCGGGAGGGGCCGCTATGACCGTCTGTCCGGTCTGTGGCGCTGAAAGCGAGCAGTGCTATCGCTGTTCGGAGTGCGGTGCTGACCTCGCCGACCGAGACGACGACGGAGGTCGGGGGCGGTAGCCGTGGCAGACCTGATTGCCTTCGGCCTCGAGCCGCAGGACCCGCCGGAAGACGAGAGCGACGAGCCTGCCGAGCCGGACCCGCAGTGGCCCGAGTGTGACGACTGCGAGTACGTTGGGCCGGAAGTGAAGGCGCGAATCGGCCAGCCGGTCCCGCTGTGCACGGCGTGTTTCGCTGAACGGGAGGGGTTGCTGTGAGTGCGCGGAAGTTCCTCCGATTCCAGTGCCACGAGTTCGACGGGCACTTTCACATCGTGCGTGATGGGCTGACGCCGTACTACGCGCTGACGGACGTTCGGAAGAACCACGACTGGGGAATCGATGGAAAGCCGACCGGCACCTTCGAAGCCGACGGCGAGACGTGGCGAGTCTGTCTCGACTACGACGAGCAGCCGATTCTCCCGTGGTCGGACCCGTCGTACAAACTCGAGACGGCCTACCTGTACCGGATTTATTTCGTCTGCGAGGATGGACTCGACGACGGCGAGCGCGCCGATCGGAGCGACCGAATCAAAGGCGGAACGATCACGTTCCGGCCCCGCTGGCCGGATATGAAACGCCGGGAGAAAGCCGACAGCGACGGCGACGGCGAATGGTCCGGGCCGACCAAGGACGTGAACGGCTACATGGACCTCGGCGTTCCCTACCTGGATGCACAGGTACAGGGTTCGAACATCGAGTTCGACCGTTATCCGTTCCTACTCGGCGAGGCCGCGGCGGCGTTCGGGATTCCACGCCGGTACTTCGACGAGTTTCACCACACGAGCAACGTTGTCGACGCGGCGGTGTACGTGCGCCTGTTGCGGTCGGAGTCCGGGCCGATCTACGCGGCTGACGGACCGATCGCCCGGATGCACACGCTACTCGAATCCGATCGTTCGGGCTACCGCAAGCACGTCGAAGACAACCGCGAGCGGCCCGGTGACTACGTGACGAGCGTGATCGACGACAGCCGAGCCGGAATGCTGATTCGCGGCCACGAGATCGGGAAGGAAGCCAAGCACTACTACATGAAAGATCCCGAGAGCTACGATCCCGACGAGTTCGGCTACCATCCGAAGCTCGAAGTCGGCTACCAGACGAGCGTCACCGAGAAGACGGTCTACTGGGAACGCGACGACGGCGAACTCGATCGCCACGATCTTCGACGTGAGCTCGAGGAACTGCTGGTGAACTTGCTCGACTGGGGTGGCCTCGACGAGACGGGCGGCGAGCAGTACCAGGAGGACGCATACTTCGACCCCGACGACCGAGATCGTCGCTCGCTCAAACTCGTCGACTGTCCGCTGCCGGAGATCGAAAGCGAGCAGAAAGCGGCGGTGATGCGCCTGTGGGGCAACATGAACCCGTCCGCTCGTGCAACTGTCGAAACGCTGCTCACCGACGGCGGAGAGGTGTCACCGAGCGACGTGTCCGACGAGACGGGCTACTGTTACGAGACGATTCTCCGGGCCGTCGACCGGCTTGAGGGGTTCGTCGAGCACACCTACGGCCAGTTGGAGATCACAAGCGACTACGCGGCTCAGGAGATGCTCAGACGGGTTCACTCGGCCGAGGAACAGTTTCGCCGATCGATCGGCTCGACGGTGATGGAAGTGGCCGACACCGCTCAGGGCGTCGAGACGGACGCGCTCGACCGCTTCGTGCGGAGCTACGACGTCGGGATCGACGAGAGTCGGAACGACTGCCGTCTCTTGCTAAAGCCGCGCTACGTCGCCGCTGACCGAGACGACGCGAAGTACCTCGCCCGAGAGGCGTACACGGCGATCTGCGACCGCTACGGGAACGCTCGCGGCGTTCACCTTCGGGTCGAACTCGCCGACGGTTCGATGAAACGGTTCCACGACCTGAACCAGGGATGGGCCGGAGCCGACTGGGATCACGAGGAAGCCCGGCGGAAGCGTGAGCGCCAGCTCGACGAGCAGGCTGACCACGACGATCGGGCGATCGATCCCGACGAGATCGACCTGGAAGCGGCGTGGATAGAGTTCGCTGACCGCGACGAGCGGGTCAGCTACTCCGACCTGCGACTGATCCTCTCGTCGGTGACGGCCGACGTCGACGCCGCGATCGAGCGCTTCCAGGAGCGCGGCGAGATCGTGACCGAGCAGAACTGCGGCTTTGGGCTCGCCCGGTAGCGCCGTCCCGCTGAGTGGCAACACTCGCGCTCGTACTTCTTTTCGCGTATTTCAGCGTGTATTACCCGGATAGCCGGGCCTGCGGCGCGTGCGGCCGGGACCGATCCTCGCTTACGCTCCGGTCGGCCCCGGCCGCACCCATCCCGGAATCCGACCACAAGGGTCGAATTCCGGATTAGAGGGTGTGGCTAAGGCCAAGTTCCCAAACTAACTGTCCCGCCCTCGGAAACTCAGTTGAAGCATGCGAAATGCACCCTTGTGGTGCGCGCGAAAATTCTTCTCCGTCTTTACTCAACCCCGTAACATTATATGGGTTACATAGGAAGCCAAAATATGGAAGCAGCTAATTCTCTGTCAACGCAGGAAATAATAGCCCTGTTGTCAGCGATATTCACATTTGGCCTATTTATTCTATATTATTTTCAATATAGGATATCTAGTAGACAAACTAAAATTATGGAAAATCAGGAGGAGATGATGATGGCTAACCATACACCAATAATTGACATTGAATCAATATCTGTGAATTCACGTGGGGAAGAATATACCCCCGCGGACATGATTTCCTTAGAACTAATTAATGTCGGAGAAGGTATAGCAAAACGCCCAGGTATGATGACATATATAGAATTTGATGATGAGGACTATCGCGGAAAAGAACATTATGAGATTTCAAAAAGGGTTCCAGAGTCTCAATCAGACAGACTGGGTTATTTTTCTGAATTAGCGTCAGCCTTAGAGCCTAATTCTGAGCCTTATACATACAGAACTCCTGTAATTATGGCAGTAGAAAATAAGGACACAGGTGAAGTAACACAGGATTATGCTCACAATGTATTATCTGATCTTTTTAACAATGGTGTGAAAGAGATAGAAGTAAAAGTCAACATTTGTGTGAATGATGGTATTGATCGTCTTCACGACGCTACATTATTTAAAACAAAAGTTGATCTCGGCGAATTAGTTGACGAAGAGCGTGGATCACTAGGCACGTATGATGAACTATACTTTTCAGAGCTATTTATTGATGATTTGAAAAGAAAAGGAGTCATGATGTATGAACAAGAACTTGAAGTCATATCTGACGAATTGACTAATAAAACTGGGGAAATGGTCGATCGAGCCATCACTCGATCGTTGTCTGAAGACGGAAATACATACGCACCTCCACCATGGCTAGAAGAAGAGTAGGTAAACAAACGAATTTTATCCACCGGGGACCACACCACCTCTCGGGGTTGCACGTCGCGAGAATCGATTTCCCGGATATGAACACGAGCGCGAATCAGCCGTGTTCATATTTCGCCGATCGTCGTCACGATGGGCTCGCTGATCGGCCGGATCACGCCCCACTCCGATGCCCCCTTTATAACTGAGCGGGCAGTGAGTGACCGGAAAAATCTAGGAAATGGAGATCGTGTTCACGAGCATGGCCCGAAACGAGACGCCCGGCTCCGTTCGCATTCGAACCGATGACGGCAACGAGTGGCGCTACGACGCTATCGAGAAGGCATCGCGGTTCTACGACTGTAACCGATCGAACGCTGTCGCGTTCGCCTGCGAAGACGTCGACCAACTCGTTCGTGCAGCTCGGCAGGTCCTCGAGCGTGACGACCTCACCAGCGAGCAGCGCCAGGAGATCGCCGAAACACTGTCGACTCGTGCCGTCACTTTCGAGGTCGAGACGACGATCGGCGTCGAGAAGAAAGGCGACCAGTAACGGAATCGGTCAGAAGACGTCGGAGATCGCGACCTTCGCCTGTCGAGTCCCGCGGTGGCTCCCGCCGCCGTGCCACGACAGCCGCGGCAGTTGCGACGAGTGCTTTCGCTTCATTTTGAGGATCTTGAACGGAGAGGGCTTGTAGACGACGAACACGTAATACCCGTCGTTCCGCCGGAGCTTTCGGTGGTACGCCTCGTACACCTTGAAATTCCCCGGCTGACCGTCGCTGTGCTCGAGTCGCGTACTTTTGATCTCGACCGGCTTCTCGTTCTGCATTCGCGCATCGTGCCAGGACGATCGCGACAGTTCGAGCTGGTACTCGTCGGCTGCGCGGTACTCGCATTTCGTTCCGAATTTGTTGGATTTGTGGCTTGGCATTCGCGGAACCTCTCGCGCGTATTATATATAATTCGACACCGGGCCATGCCCCACGCTAACACCGCCCATAACAGCCCATCTATCGCCCATCGTGCGGGTTCCCCTTACTCTACGAGACGGGGTTAGTTGTTGTTGGAACGGGTGTCGAGTCGTCGAAGTCATGCGATTTCCCGCTGTATATCGGCAACTACGTTGCCGTGTTCGCCGTCCTGATACTCGTTCCACCGCTGTCGGACCCATTCAGGCGAGTACGAGCCGTACAGGTGCTGATTCGCTACGTCGGCGTTTGACGGCGGATCGCCGTCAGAACAAGTCTTTGCCTGAATAACCGTCCAAATCGCCAACTCCCGAAATGCGTCTTCTCGGGCGATGTGGTTCTCGTCTGCGGGCGAATCGTCACCCTGTCCGTCGGACCACGACCACGGGGCCGGATCTTTGTCGTTTGGTGTCCATTTCGAGTCCGGCCAGCCTTCGATTTCGGGCGTGATCGGCTGCTTGGGGTTCCGGTTTGTGATCGTCTCGTAGAACCGCGCCTGCTTTTTCGACGCTTTGTGCAGGACGATGCACAGCTCACGGACCGCGGGGTGCAGGTCCTTGCCGTCGTGGCCGATAATGATGATCGCGCCACCGAACTTGCGGATCTTGTAGACGAGCGTGGCGAGCTTTTGGCCGGTTTCCCAGCCGTCTTTCCCGCCGCCGCTGGCCTGTGACGATGCCTCGTCAAACAGGAACAGGACCGGCGACACGTTCTCCTCGAGCACGTCGTCCATGTCGGCGTAGACGCGCTCTTTTAGGTCCGCCCAGTTGTCGACCCAAATGATCGATTCATCTTCGCCAGCCAGCGTGCGGATGTTCGTGATAATGTACGCATCGTCGTGGCCCTGCTCGCGTTGCTGTTCGAGCCAGTGACGAGCGGCGAGACAGCCAGCCGATGTCTTCCCTGACCCTGGCTCACCGTACTCGTACAGCCGAAGGTGCCGATCGCTCACGATATCACGAATGCGTTCGATGTCGTGCCAGCCCGAAACGTCGATCTCGTCGGACTGACTGCCGACGTGGTGGCGAACCTTCGCGAGTTCACCACGGTCGAGACGGTCGCTGAACGTCTCGGTTTCGTGGTAGCGCATCCGGTCCTGGTACAGATCGGTTTCCTCGAGCGAGTCGGGCCACTCCGAATCAATCCACTCGCGCGAATATGCACGCTCGTAGACTCGCCGGAGAACCGTCAGGTGCCGCCGTGTCTGGCTGTCCTTGACGATTCCGCCGTGATCTGCGACGTGGCGATTCTCCCGTTTGTGGCGGCCGTCCTTCCAGTCCTTGGACTCGGAGGCTGCCCATTCTCCCCCGTCGCCGTTACTGCTCATTTTTCCCTCCGTCCGTCGCGGCTGCTACCTCGCCATCGTGATCCATCGGCCGGAGATCGTCGAGCGCGTCGTCAACCGAGTCAGCCAGCCCCATGTCCATGTGCCGTTCTCGGGGCGTTCGCTCGTCGGGCTCGGGCGCGTCGGGCAAGTCCTTCACGTCTGCCTCCATTTCCTCGATCTGCTCGGTGATCTCGACACCGGGAACGAGGTCGGCCTTCTCGCTCTCGGCGATCTCCTGCATGATCGTGGCGTCGTGGGTGTCGGTGATCTTGTCCGCGACGTTTCGTTTCAGTTGCGCGTACCGGCGTTTCAGGCTCTGGTGATGTTCGTACACCGTGTCGACTCGGGTTGCATTGACCCACGCTTCATGCGGCGGTAGCGTCTCCTGGTCGGCACCGCGAACCTCTACCTCGCCGATTTCCTCGTAGTAGTTGAACTTCGTCACGATGTGGTCGAACCGACCGCTCGACGGCTGGAGCGGTGACATTTCGTGTTCGGTCCGCTCGTCCCACACCTCCGGTTTGACCTTCTTGCCGTCGTACTCGCAGGTCTGTTCGGTGTCAGACCCGGCTGTTCCGGGGTCAGCGACACCGATGTAAACCCAGTCGGGACCGGGATAGAGCCAGCGAGCGATTTTCAGCCCGGCCATGTACGCCGGAATCGCCAAGAGGAACGCCGAGATCGCGACGTGAACCACCCACGCGGGCGGCGTCGGAATCGAGGGCGTCCACACGGTGAGGATAATCACCAGCGCAAGCGCCATGACCGAGAGCGGGATCTTGTACTCGGCGAGCAGAAAGACGAGCCGGTCCCGGTCGCTCGCGAACGTCGGTAGTGGCCGTTCGGGATCGGGAAGGAATCGGGTCATTCGACCACCTCAACGTCGTCGTGGTCTTCGGTTTTGATCTTCCAAGCGGCTGCAACGATCATCGCCAGCGTCGTGAGTGCGCCGCCGAACCAGCCCGCTGCTGACGGCGTCCGACTGAACGGGCTCGGGTCTTGCTGCGGGTCCATCCCAGTCGAGAGCCGGATCGTCCCGCCCTGTGTCGAGACAGCAACCGACGAATCGCCGTTGATCGACTCGACTGACATCCGCAGTTCGTTCGATCCTGGCGTGAGGTCGTACTCTTGCTCGGGCACGCGCGTCGCTCCCTCTTGATCGATGCCAGCGAGTCCGTCCGATACGAGTGCTGGCTGGTTCGTCTCGGATTCGATCGTGATCGACACCTGACCGTCGTCGAACTCGAAGTCCGTGATCGTCGTCTCGGCGTCGATGTCGATCTCGTCGCTGCCCAGCTCGTCTTCGCTCTCGTTGGTGGCGTCGTCCTGTGCTGTCACCTGGCCCATGAGGCCCATGCCCATCGCGACGATCGAAACGACGATCACCGCCGCTACCACTGCTCTCGAAAGTGAAAATCGCATAAATCAGATCACCCGAGGAACGAATCGATCGCGTCGGTGAGGACTCCCGCCACGATCACCAGGACGATGACGATGAACCCGAGTCCGACCCACAGGTTTTGACCAACACCGTCGCCACCGCCCCAGCCACCGATGCCGCCGAGAAGTCCGTCGTCATCGTCTAGTGCCTCTTTCAGTTCCTCGATCTGCTCGCGTTGAGCCTCCAAACGAGCGAGCGTTTCCTCGCTATCGACATCGGTCGGATCGGCGACGTACTCGACCGTCCGCTCATACTCGACGTCCGGCGTCGCCTTGACTCGCTCGACATCGGTGCCGGATTCGATCTCGGGCACCTCGATGTACTGTTCTCCCGTCTCGTCACTTTGCACGTCTTCGAGATCTACCGTGTATCGGTTCCCGTCTCCGTCCTCGATCACGATCGTCCCCTCGTCCGGCAGGTCTGCGTCTCCGAGACTAACCCGGCCGTTCTCCCCGGCCGTCTCGTCATCGTCAACATCTATCTCGGTCTGGCCCTCAACGCCGTCAACATCCAAGACCTCCAGCGGCTCCTCTCCCGAGAGTGTCATCGTCTCGAACGGGTCGTCTTCGTCCCCGAACTCTGCTTCATAGCCGAAGTACGCCATACTGTAGTCCTCCGGGGCGATCGTCATTCCCGCCGAGACGTCGATCGGCTCGCCCTCGAACTGCGGGTACAGCATTCCCGTGAGTTCGTCGGCTTGGAGATCGGGATGCGAGATCGTCGCCTGATATCCTGCCTCTCCGGGCACGTGCGCGCCGACTGCCATCAACTCGGCAGCCAGCCGCGACTGTTCGCTCGAGTCGGCGAACTCGTCGATAATGTCCTGCGACGACAGCACGTCACTCGGGTCGATCGCTCCCTGTTGAACACCCTGATACAGATTCCCGACGTAGGTTTCTACGTCGCTGCGGATGCTACTGTGCGCATCCCGAATCACGCTAACGATGCTCGAGAACAGGTCACCATCCAATACAACAGTATCTCCAAAATCGCTGTGGGTGGCGACTAACACGTAACCGCCGTCAGACGTCATCTCTGGGCTGAAAACGCTACTACTGACATATCTAATAATTCGTTCGTTACCGCTACTACGTTCCGCTGCGAACAGATAAATCTCTAATGGGTCGTCTCTCCCGTCTAATTCAGTTGGATCAACCGGACAAACATCGCTGATGTCCTTTTTGAACGCAAGATAGTTGCCATCTCCTACCTCGGACGCATCGACACTTTCCATATCGCTATGGTCGCTGTGTGGGGAAATCTCTCGGCTGTAGTCCCCATCATCCCACTCGTGGACCCCTACACCCTCCTCGTAGTCAATCACGTATTCCTCGATCAGCCCGTTCACACCCGTCGCGGCTCGCTCTAACACATTGACAAGCGATCGCGTCGTCTGCAAATCGAGACCATCTATCGCGGCCGACCGGGCATCTGCTTCGCTGCCTCCGTTGACGATCTCACGGACAGCCTCTGCCCTGATTGTCTGCCACGCAGAGCGCCCATATGGAGTGTTCTGGGGATCATCCGGCGCAAGAAACTGCGTTTCCATTTCGTCAACGAACGCTTCACGACCGTCAGCGACACTCGTCGTGGTCTGGTAAATCTGATCCTCGAGCACGTCGTCTTCATCAATCCCGTCCCCATCGTCTCCGGTGGCGTACTCCCACGCGGCGATCGTCGCGCCAGCGCCAGCCGCGACGTAGGTCACTGCCGCGGCCTTCGCCACGGTCTCCGGCTCTACCATGTCGATCGCCCCGGTAGAGCCGATCCCTGCCGAGCCGACGGCCGTCGCCGTCCCCGCCGCGCCGAGCCCGCGAAGGATCGTTCGCCGACTCGCGTCAGTTTCGAGCAGGTCCTGAATCTCGGCTGGGTGCTGATCGTGGGCCGTGGGCTGTGGGCTATCGTCCGATGCCGACATTCAGACCACCCCCGCCCCCATGAGCAGGGACAATCCGACCGAGATCGCCGACGCCGTGACGATGTATCCGGTGATCGTTCGATCGTACCATTCGGCCCGCTCCGAGTCTGAAACGTAGGTTTGTGTGTCCGTCATCGTAATCACTCCGTGTAGCTGATCCAGACCGCACCGAACGTACAGATCCCTGCCGCCAGCACCAGCACGTACTCGTTGTACGCGATCAGGTTCCCGGCGGCTGGGATGAACTCGTAGACGACCGGCAGCGCGAGCACGGCGATGATCGTCCAGCGCTCCATGTTCGAGTAGTTCGACCCGTCGAACTCGTTCGTCCACAGAATCCAGAGGAACGCCAGCGTGGTCACTGACAGCGGAATACCGATCTCTGTGCCGCCGTAACTCGCAAACGGCTCGGAGAAGTCGTACCCGCCGAACACGTCGAGTGCGAACGTCCAGATCCCGAACACCATCGTCGCCATGAGGGAATAGACCCACAGCGCGACCATATCGATCTTATCGACTGTATTGGATGCCATACAACGCCGATGCGTTGCTCCACCGCACCGAAAAGTTGAGCAAAGCCTTGGCGATACCTTGGTAAAACCGATAGTCACCAACCTTTATACCAAGGCGGGTTGCCGCCCGTGTATGGCGCTGAACAAGATCCGCCGGTTGGACACGAACTCGTTCGGTATCACGCTCCCGAAAGACGACCTCCGTGTTGAGGGACTGCTCGACGAAAACGGTGAACTCGAAGACGATTATCACCTTCATATCCGTCACATCGACGACGGCGAATGGACCCTTGAGCGCGTTGAGGCGATCGACGTCTGATCAAAGTCAGTAAAATCGTGCTTCGAGATCGATGCTAGAACGCTGACTCAAAAGTTTCTGGATCAGGTATTACAAACTCACCTGTACGTATATCTTCCTCGAGATTTTCAAGTGGTGGTTTCGAAAGAGGTGCTGTATCGCCCTGGAGGGACTGAGCAGTCAATGCAGAGTGCCCAGCAGCTACCTGTGCGCCGGATAGTACGGCGGTATCTTCGACTATTATATCAGTAGCATCTTCACTTCCTAACTCTGCCACTTCTTCAATCTCGGGCAGTTCTTCCTCTGCAGTTCTAAATTCCCCCTCAGCATCATCAAAACGAAGTTCTGCAGCACCGTAGTCTGAGCTATGATAATTTTCAAGCCCATCCTCCAGATCTTCTACTGCTTGCGTATTATGGAAATACGCTTGTTCATACTTCTCGACAACTTCTTGAGTTTCCTCATCATCCGAGAGAGCACCAAGACAACCAGATAGGCCAAGTCCGAATACTGTGCTGAACCCTGCAATAACAGTTCGTCGGTGCATTGTTAAGCTGCCTCCGCCTCAACCCTGTACCGCTCGGTACCGTCAGGAATATCGACTGAAATCGTCTCCTGTCGTTGCTCGTCTTCATCCATCGTAATTTGCTGAGTTTCCCGTCCAAGGACCGTTCCACCGTCATCTTCGAGAACAACCTCGATCTCGACTTCACCAGACTGCCCCTCGTTGACCAATGCAACCCCTATTTCACCAGTGCCGGATATTGCACCTGAAAAAGACTGACCCGCTTCCGTATCAGTGACCTGCGGATCAGGTCCGAGTAATCCACTACATCCCGAAAACGCTACTACTGACACTGCTATCCCACCAAGATATGCACGTCGTCGCATCGTGTCACAGACTCAACTGCAGGACTATCTAATTACCTATTCTTATCAGTGCTGATAATGGACCTTGTATCACTCTACACGATCAAAACAATCAGTCAACTATCGGTTCTTTCGAGGTCGTCAGCAGTAAGTTCACCGTCGAGATACGCACGACCTCGATCGGTTATTTCGTAGAGTCCACGATTTTTGTCATAATATGCTACTAAATCTGCGTCATCAAGTTCACGTAAACGGGATCTAACGTGCGAAATCTTGTAATCAATGTTCGCCTCAATAACTGCTGGAGTAGATACGATTGGGTGGTTACCTTTGTTCAGCAGAAACTCGAGAATTGCATCGTCTGCTCGAGTCATCCAGTCCACCCGTGGCCTTCGCATTTAGTTTGTTTGACTCTTATCAGCCTGTTAGGTTGATTGGTTCCAGATGGGTTCTGACTCTTAAGAGTCATCGTAGCATATCGTACAATACACTAGAATTAAGTATCCTACGTTCCTGCTTGAGAGCAACGGAAGCCAGACGGACCCGCCGCTGCCCGGTCGGGTCCTCGTCAGAAACGCGGACCCGGTGTTAGGGGCACCGGCCCGCTGGCTTCCGTAATCAAGGTACGGAAGCATGCAAACACGCACGCCGCGGGGGAATAAAGCCCCCGTTCGACCGCATCGATCGGACTGCGGCCCACAGCCCACGGTCCGGACTACTTTCACTCACGACAACAGTCTCGTGAAAGTGAAAGTTGCTACTGAACAACGGTCTCACCCGGCTGAAACGCTATCGGAGTTAAAGTTTCACTTTCACCGTGCGTACAAGGATTCGGCCTTTTATGCCCCATCCCATCAGCTTGGCTTGATGTCGCCGAAGACGACGATTCAAGTTGATGACGAGATCGATCGATGGAAGTGGGTGTGCCCGCGCGGGCACCGAGACTGGGAGCCGACGAATCACCATTTCTGGTGTGCCGCCTGCGCACGCGCTGCTGACGACGATGTAATGCCGGAGTTCGATTCGCTGCACAACAAACAGAGCGGTGAGACAGTCCACCGTGACGAGTTGCAACTGCTCGACGAGATCGGGCCGCTGGGAGACTCGATATGAGCGACGACCTCGAGCCACTCGCTCCCGAGGAAGGGGTTGATCGGTTCCTGGCACATCGGAAGCCGAGCATTCGCGAGTCTTCCATGCAGAACGCCAGACACCGGCTCTCGGTCTTTCTCGAGTGGTGTGTCGAAGAAGAAGGGATCGACAACCTGAACGAGTTGTCCGGCCGTGATCTGTCGGCCTTCGTGACGTGGCGTCGGAGTGACGTCGCGCCGATCACGTTACAAAAGCAGTTGAGCAGCGTTCGGATGGCTCTGCGATGGTGGGCCGATATCGAAGCTGTCGAAGATGGGCTGGCCGAGAAACTGCACGCTCCCGAGCTACCGGACGGGGCCGAGTCCCGCGAGGTGTTCCTGGAGGCAGATCGTGCAAAGCAGGCGCTTCGGTACTTCGACCGACACCACTACGCGAGCCGAGATCACGCCCTGATCGCACTCATTTGGCGAACGGGAATGCGACGGGGAGCGGTTCGCGCGCTCGACGTCGACGACCTCGACGAGGACGATCAGGCGATTCGAGTTGAGCACCGTCCCGAAACGGACACGCCGCTCAAGAACGGCGATGACGGGAGTCGGTGGGTCTACCTCGGACCGCGCTGGTTCCAGATACTCGACGACTTCGTGAATAACCCTGATCGAAAGAACGTCGTCGACGAACACGGTCGTCGACCGTTGTTCACGACGTGGCAGGGGACCAGGCCGACCGGTCACTCAATCTATAAGTGGGTGATCCGGGCGCTGCACCCCTGTACCTACGCGGAGTGTCCGCACGACCGAACCCCGAGCGACTGCGAAGCTCGAAGCGGGAGCTCGACGCCGGCGAAGTGCCCGTCAGCACGATCGCCCCACGCAGTCCGTCGCGGGGCGATTACGAACCACCTCAACGAGAAAACGGCACCCGAGACAGTGAGCGAGCGAATGGATGTCTCGCTCGATGTGCTGTACGAACACTACGATGCGAGAACCGAGCGCGAGAAAATGACGGTTCGCCGCCAAGACTTACCATAACAAGATCATGATGACCAAAATTCGAAAGAGTACGCGACCAAAGAACATTTCACCATCCCGACGAGTCCACTTCTTCACATCGCTTCGCTCGTTCAGTCGTGGACTCGTCGAACATCGCAAACCCTTCGGGTTGGCTCAATCCCGAGCAGTCCATATTTTCACGCCACTTCGCCAGTCACCCGTCGATTCATCACTCCCTCACTAGTGAGAAAACGGAATACCGCTTACTGTTGAAACCTCTCGGCCACTTTTTTCACCAGCAGATTTTTGAAACTCCCAACAGTAAATAGGTGCATGAGCCTCACTACCGATGATTTCGCCGAATTCATGGCGGGCGACCCCGATGACGATGAGGAGATGCCCCTTGGTACTGCACTCGAGGAGCTAGCCGTTGATGTCGAAACTGACGCCGTCAAAGAGGTTCGGGACGTTCGCGAGCAGATATGAGGCTGTTTCTCGATACCAATATTATCGTTGCGGCCGTTACTCACGACACGGCCCGTTCCGAGTTAGCGGTCAGGATTCTTGACGAATTTGACGAAATATACATTTCTGTCTACAATCTCATGTAGTTACGGACGGTCCTCGCAAAGAAGAAACAGTTCGAGAAGGACCGTATTAGCAAAATTGAACAGCGTCTCTCCAGTCGAACAACAGTCGCATTTCCGGATGCGTCAGATGTTATGGAAGCGAATCAGCTTCAGGAAGACACGTTTCTCTACCCGATGGATGCGCTCGTATTATCGGCCGCGAACAGTGTCGATGCAACGCTCGTTTCTTTCGATACCGAACTTGTAGACCACGGCGCAAAACGTCCACAAGATCTCGTCTGAAACGTTGTACTGAAGGTCGTCTTCGACCCGGATTGTGTTGGGTGCGTGCTTTTGCTACGGACCGTCGTATGGATCGGTATGGCGAACCCAGATCAAGCGGATGAGAACGCGGCGGAAGCGAAGGATGATGAGGAAGAATACGAGTACGAACAACTCGTATCCCGAGCCGAGGGCGAGGCCGTGTTGCGCCGATTAGCCGACAGGGTCGCGAGCGGGGCGATCCAACTCGGCGATGCGGAGGGGCCGACGGTCCGGATTCCGGCGGGGTTCGAACTCGAGATCGAGTACGAAGCTGACGAGGAGGCGGCCGAACTGGAGGTCGAACTGGAGTGGCCGCTCGTCGACGGCGAGGCGGTCGCGCCCGACGGCGTTTCGGCTGCTCGCGCGGACGACGCCGACGAGGCGAGCGAGGGCGAGGCAGTCGTAGAAACTGGAGCCGACATCGCTGGGCTCGTCGAACCTGCCGCCGAGACCAGCAGTGCCGAGTTCGAACTGTACCGCGATCGGGCCGACGAGTGGCGCTGGCGGCTCGTCCACGACAACGGGAACATCATCGCGGACAGCGGCGAGGGGTACGACCGCAAGGCAGGGGCGCGCAACGGACTGGAGAGCGTGATGCGCAACGCGCCGGCTGCGGACGTGGTGGTTCGCGAGGAGTGAGACGGACTGTCAGCGTGGCAGCGAACGGTTCAAAGGAGTTCCTGGGATGTACCGGAGATGCTGACCGCGAAAGCCCCCGACTGGCTCGAGTCGGGGGCCTCGCTGCGCTCCTCACTCCTTTAGTCGTTCCGGTGCTTGCGTCGTCCACCGTCCTCGAGCCAGCCGGCCCCTTTCAGCCCCACCCACCGCACCGTGGCGGCGGCCGAGAGCGTGTGTCCGCGCCGCGGCGCGGACACGCGCGATCCGGGGGCGGGCAGGCGGTTGCGGAGCCTGGTGGACTGAAAGGGCGAGACGGACTCGCGCCGGCGGGGAGTCGGTCCTGGGGCTCTATCCGGCCGGCGGCCGGATATCCGCAGGAGCGACCGCGAGGCCGTCGAGGGCTTTCGGAATCGGAGTCGTCAAACGCCAACCGATCAGTGGGAGGAACGCTCGAGACCCACTCGTATTTCACGATGCGACGGTCGTCCCCCGTATTCGGCTGGATCATCACCACTCGGCTGAACGACTTTCCTGGGACCGGGAGCGTGTCATAGAAAGCGTCACGTACGAAGCAGCAGGGTGCGGAAAGTGTGTCCAGCACAACCGCAACCCTGCAAG
>JBKKHI010000014.1:0-81047 GCA_046614585.1 Natrialbaceae archaeon A-arb3/5
TTCTCAAATTCCTAGTTACTGACGATTCTAGCTTGGCGTCTCTGGATACCCCGATCTGCTAAACTAGAACGGATGGTGTCCGAGGGTAAAAACTCGCCTGTTCATACTGTTGGACGAAACTATTTGAAGATCGGTCGCAGTACCACGGCTGTCGCCCCAGGGATGGCCGCGAATTCGCGACCGACTGCACACTGACATCTGTCCGACAGTATCAGGGTGAGGTGATCGCTGGGACGGACGAGGTATGCGTTCGGTGACACTATCGCCCGATAACTCCGCCAACTCCACGAGATGGTGCGTTACTCGAGTGGTGTACCAAAGAATTTCAACTAGACATACCTACGAACCGGTAGCATGTATTCCAATCGGGAACGTAGATTGCGAACGAACGTGAAACGGGCCAGGTCCATCGACAAAGAGGTTCGAATCGACCACACCGATCGTCGTCGAGGACGTCTCTGCTCGCGGACAACGGGTGACGAACACCGATGATGAACCCAATCCGTGTCGACGCAGTCGTCGATCTCGCCTACGGCGCGTTGATCGCGCTCTCGATCGTCCTGATCGCGACGCTCGATACAAACGTCGGGATCGCGTTCGGAGTCGGCGTGTTCGCGTCGTACGTCGTCCACGTCGTCTGGAAGATGGCCCGGTTCGATCCGGACTGGATGACCGAGGCTGTCGAAGAGACCGTCGAAAAGCAGGTCGGTGAGGTGCAAGAGCAAGTCGAAGAGACCGTTGGCGAAACTGTCGAGAAGACCGTCGGCGAAACTGTCGAAAAACAGGTCGAAGAGGTCCAGGCGCAGGTCGAGGAAACCGTCGGTGAAACTGTCGAGGAGACGGTCAGCGAGACGGTCGAAGACACGGTCAGCGAGACGGTCGAAGACACGGTCAGCGAGACGGTCGAAGACACGGTCAGCGAGACGGTCGAAGACACGGTCGGTGAAACCGTCGAGAAGCAGGTCGAAGCGGTCCAGGCACAGGTCGAGGCCGTCGACGAGCGGGTCGATCGACGTCCTCGAGAGGACGAGGTCGAGGAAATCGTCGAGGAGTCGGTCGAAGACGAGTCCGAGTCGTAGCTGCGGACGGACGGTTTTGCGGACCTCAGCGGACGATCGTCACCGGGACCGGCGATCGTTTCGACACCGTCTCGGCGACGTTGCCGACGAGGAACCGGTGTGTCGCGCGGCTCCAGTCTTCGCCGTGGCTTCCGAGGACGATCGTGTCGTACTCCTCGGCACGGTCGATGATATTCCGAGCAGGGTGGCCGATTCCGACGATCGTCTCGATCTCTCGGTCCCGCTCGTCCGCGGTCTCGTGGGCGCGGTCGAAGACTAGTTCGGCGCGTTCGGAAGCGGCGTCGCTGATATCGTCCTCAAGCGTGAGCGCGACGGCATCGCCCATCATCATCGAGGGGACGCCCACGACGTGGAGAACGGTGACGTCGGCCTCGGGATGGGCCTCGAGTGCGTACTCGAGGGCGGAGACGGCGTGCTCGGAGTTGTCCATCGGAACGAGAATGTTCGAGAGCATAGATCGAGATACGACAGCCAGGGACGTAAGTACCGCCTCTGTCAGGCAACCCCTGGAAGGAGCGTGAAGAACCCGTAGGCCAGAATCGTCGACATCGACGGGCCGATGATCCACATCGAGACGTACTTGATGACCGCCCGAGGATTGAACAGATCGCGCCCGTGAAGCACTTCGCTGGCTTCTTCTTCCCCGATCGGGGGTGCCGGTTTACCCGCCTCCTCCTCGGCGACGATCACGCCCGGTTCGATCTCGCGCTCCGTCACCTCGGACTCGCGGGTGACAGCCTCGCGGAAGGTGATCGGGCGGGTCGCTCGGCCCCAGCCGATCCCGACGATCGTCATCACGGTCGCCATCACGAGACTGATCGGGATCCCGATATACGAGAGAATAGTCGTAATCGTAGAGGCAGTCACCATGACGAAAAGCGCCGCGAGCAGCGGGATGTCGCTCAGTTCGCCCCCGACCGAGTCCATCGTCCGGCGGGCGATGGTGAATCCACCGAGGCCGATCGCGAGCGTCGCGATGATGACCGCGGTGTTCACTTCCAGTCCGGCTTCACCGACAAGCGGCGCAGCCGCGTTTGGAACGTTACTCGCCCCGGCGCTGAACGCCATGTAACAGCCGATAGCGAGAACGACGACTGTCGTCCCGACCTCCGACCAGGTCGTGTTCGGCCCAAGTGCAGGCTTCGGGACCACTTCCTGTCGATCAAACGTCAATAACGGCCCATCGGATTTCTCGATCGTCACTCGTCGATTGACTTCAGGATAGATGTATCGGCCGATGATCCCGCCGATCCAGAAGCCGATGATCGGCGTGACGACCCACCAGGAGATGATTTCCGCAATAGTCTCGTAGTTGAGGGTGCCGGTCGCCAGTCCGAGTCCGGCGATCGCGCCGACGGTCGTCATCGATGTCGGAACGGGAACGCCGAAGACGTTGGCGACGAGAATGCCCAATCCGATGAAAAAGAGGACGGCAACGCCGGCTGACAGCGTGAGGTCGATCGTGATGATGTCATCACTAAGTGTGGTCATGACGTTTTGACCGACCGTCATTCCACCGAGAAAGACGAAGACCGTCATAACCGCCGCCGCAGTCGTCTTCTTGACGATTCCAGCCCCGACGGACGGTCCCCACGTAATCCCCGTCGACGATCCGCCGATGTTGAACCCGACGAATATCGAAGCGACGACACCAACGAGTAGAAGAGTTTCGACCATCGACAGAAAATACGACTATACTAATTATATAAGTACTGGACGAGACCTGGATCGTTCTTGTACGTTATCGTTCCTTTCGACTATCTTCCGAAAGGGCGATGCCCGGATACGATCGGTAAAATACGAACGTGATGTGTGTCAACGCTTCTAGATAGGCGCAATGCCGAGAACGTGACGGGTGGGAAGATCAACTGCAGCGGTTCGTCGATCAGGAAATATAGTAGCCACTGAAAGTCAGTGCACACCCAATCGCACAGTTGTCGTGCGATTGGTGTGTGAACAGTTTCAGTTGCCACTATAGTCAGCAACGCGGACGAACTCGCGAGCGGGGAGATCGGACTGATTTCGAAGACCGTGAGCGCGGCGACCGTGTGGGCCAATGAGGTGAGACAAATCGTCGCCTTTACTCCCGCCGGACGCACTCACACGAGTATGAACGACTCGAGCCAGGAACCCGTCGGTGAGCGCGGGTTCGACGTGATTCCGGCCGTCGACGTACAGGACGGCGAGGTCGTCCAGCTCGTCCAGGGCGAGCGCGGGACGGAGAAAACCTACGGTGAGCCCGTCGAGGCCGCTCGGCGGTGGATCGACGCCGGAGCGACGTCACTCCACCTCGTCGACTTAGACGGCGCGTTCGAGGGCGAACGGGAAAACGCCGCGGCGATCGATTCCGTCGTCGAGGCCGTGGACGTGCCCACGCAACTGGGCGGCGGCATTCGAACCGTCGCGGACGCCGTCGACCTGCTCGAGCGCGGTGTCGACCGCGTCATCCTCGGCACCGCGGCGGTCGAGGAACCAGAAATCGTCGCAGAAATCAGCGAGGAGCACCCGGAGAGCGTCGTCGTCAGCCTCGACGCAAAAGACGGCGAGGTCGTCGTCGAGGGGTGGACCGAAGGGGCGGGGATCTCGCCCGTCGATGCCGCGAAACGATACGAGGAACTGGGTGCCGCCGCAATCCTCTTTACGAACGTCGACGTCGAGGGGAAACTCGAGGGTGTCGCGACCGAGCCCGTTCGAAAACTGGTCGAGGCGACCGAGATTCCGGTGATCGCGAGCGGGGGCGTGGCCACGCTCGAGGACGTCCAGGCGCTCGCCGACACCGGCGCGGCGGCCGCCGTCGTGGGGAGTGCACTCTACGAGGGCCAGTTCACGCTCGCGGAGGCACGGAACGCGCTCGAAGGCTGAGACTGGTTGCTGTAACGGTTTACTGGTGTAACCGCTGTTCGGGCCGCGAGTGCGCCGGAAACGACACATCCGAGTCACGCTGCGGGTGCGAACCGCGAGCCGTCCGTTCGGGTCGCGTAGACGATGAGCGGGACACCGACTGCGGTCGGCCCCAGCCACCGAACCAGCGGCGGGATCGTCGTCAGATTGACCGTAATCGTCGCGGTCACGGTCGCGATGTAGGCACCGCCCATGAAGCCGACGTGCCAGTTGATCCACGGCGTGCGTTCACCGGGTGGCGATCGAAACTCGAGTAGCGTGAGGGCGGCGAACCCGGCGCCGATCGCGCCGAAGACGGCCAGTGCCGGTGCCAGTCCGGGCGGACCGGTGACCGTCTGCCACCCGCCGAATGCGACCATCAGGCCGCCGACGGCCACCATCGATCCGTGCCCCGAGTAATCGATCGGCGTCAGCGCGGTCAGCCCGGTGCGCCGCCGGACGATCACGCGGTATCCCCCGAAGACGAGATAGCCGCTGAAGACGGCAATGGCCAGCAAGAACCAGTTGGTCGTCCAGACCGCCAGCGGAACCGCCGTGACGACCACGACGGTCATCGATAGCGCGTACGCCCTGCCGGCGGCGTTGTGGCGACGGCCGCCTTTCCTCGTCACGATTGCGGCGAGTCCCGCAACCAGCGCAAGGACGCCCGCGAGGACGTGAATCCAGAGGACTGGATCGGCGAGCCACACGTCCGCGCTCGAGTCGATCATTCCAGTCTCCCTCCCATCTTCGTCGCTCGTCGCCGCCTCGCTTTCGTCGTTTCGCCGTTCATACCTTCAAACTGGGGGAACACTGCCGAATAGCCTTCCCCAACACGTTGGGGTTTCGCGAACGGCATCGGGTCCGGACGTTCGAAGTGACGTCGCTCGAGCCGGCGCGACGAGCGCGTACGGGCCGAAAGACGTTGGTCGATCGCTCGCGTCGTGGCGAACGACCGGATGATCACCGCATCGTTGCGAATTCGACTACCCGAAAACGCGTGGGTCGCCGAGCTCTCAGAGTCGTTTCCCGACGCGACGTTTCGATTACTCGCGGGGACGCAAACGGGGGAGACAGCGGTCGAGCTGGGTGAAATCGTCGACGACGATCCCAGAGCGGTCACGGATGCCGTCGCCGCTCACTCGTCGATCGTTGAGTACAACAGACTCGAACTGACTGACGATCGATCGATCGCGAAGTACGAGACCACCGATACGATGCTGTACGGCTTTGTCGAGGAGTCGTCGTTCCCACTCGAGTTTCCCGTCGTCGTCGAGAACGGCTGGTACGAACTGGACTTTACGGGAACGCGCGGGGCGTTCGACCGGCTCCGGACGATCCTCGACGCGACCGAGTATCCCTACGAACTCCAGTCGCTCGTCGAAGCCGGGGACGCGACGGCGTTGCTCACCGATAGACAGCGCGAGGTGCTCGACACGGCGCTTCGGGAGGGCTATTTCGACGTGCCACGAAACTGCACGCTCGCAGAACTCGCAGCGGAACTCGGGATCGACAAGTCGACGGCCAGCGGGATCCTTCGGCGCGGCGAGCGCCGGATCCTGGTGCAGGCGCTGACGGGCGCGACCGGCAAACGATTTCGCGATCCGAATCAGAGAGGCTGATCTCGACTCGAGGTCGATGGGGAGAACAACGCCGGATCAGTTCACGAGCGCCAGAACGCCGGCAACAAGAGCACGAGCACGGGGATGATCTCGATGCGGCCGATCCACATCATGACGATCATGACGGCTCGCGAACTGGCCGGGAAGCCGGCGTAGTTGTCCATCGGGCCGGCCATCTCGAAGGCGGGCCCGATGTTGAGAAAGATCGAGGCGGCCGCACCGAGCGCCTCGAACTCGCCGACGAACTCGCCGGCGCGGGCGGCGTCGACGACGAGGAAGACGGTGAGCAGGAAGAAGATGACGATGGCGAGCATGACGTAGCCGAAGATGTCGTTGACGGTCTCCTCGTCGACGACGCCGCCGCTGACTCGCAGCGGGCGGACTGCGGCGGGATGGATTGCAGTAAAGAGGTTGCGTCTGAACGCCTTGAGGACGACTAGCCAGCGCAGGGATTTGATCGAACAGGTCGTACTCCCGGCCATGCCCCCGAGGAACATACAGAGGAACAAGGCGTGTTTCGCGCCGGGCGTCCAGAGGTTGAAATCCGTCGAGGCGTAGCCGGTCGTCGTCACCAACGAGACGACGTTGAACAGGCCGTGGCGGATCGTCGGCTCGATCCCCATGTCGATGTCGGGATCGAACATGAGGATGGCGACGACCACGGCACCGAAAAAGGCGAGCGTGCCGAGGTAAAAGCGGAGCTCTTCGGAGTTAAAGGGACGAGTGAACTCACCCTGCGTGAGGTAGTATAGCAGGACGAAGTTGGTCGAGCCGACGATCATGAACGGCATGATCGACCACTGGACGAGCGGCTCGAACGCGGCGATGCTGTTGGCCTCGGGCGAGAAGCCGGCGGTGGCGACGCTCGTGAGTGCGTGCGAAATGGCGTTAAACAGCGTCATATTCGGTGCGAGCCCGATCAGGTGGAGTCCGTAGAAGACAGCGATCGCGAGGATCGTGATTCCGACGTAGATGCCCCAGATGAGCCGGGCCGTCTCGGAGATGTGCGGGCGGAGCTTGCGGACGTTTCTGGTCTGGGTTTCCGTCTCCATCAGCTGGGCACCACCGACCATCAGGTGCGAGAGGAGTCCGATCGCGACGATGAGGATCCCGAGTCCGCCGAGCCACTGGATCAGCTGGCGCCAGAGCAGGATGGCTCGTGACTGGTTCTCGAAGTCCCACGCGTTCATCACCGTCGCACCCGTCGTCGTCAGCCCGCTCATGCTCTCGAACATCGCGTTGACGGGGCCATTGATCACTCCGGCAAACGAGGAGTAGCCCCCCGATCCGAGCCCGACGAGGAAAAACGGAATCGCGCCGACCGTGGCGACGCCGAGCCAGGTGAGTGCGACCATCAGGAACGATTCTCGCTGGCCGAGCTCGCGCTCAGTACTTAGCTGTTCGAGGGCGAATCCGGCGACGACGGTGATGGTGATGGCGACGAGAAACGGAACCGGGTCGTCGCCGTCGAGAACTGCGAGGCTGGCCGGCGCTGCGAGCGGAACGGCGAGCCACTTCAGCACCGTCCCGGTGAGGCTGGCACTCGAGCGCCAATCGACACGAATACTCATCGACTGTCCCCACCTGTGAGCGCGAACAAAATAACCGGTTCGGAGATGAGTGCGTCCAAAGCGACCCGATGAGCGAACCGCGCCTACCGGCTCGGACGCCTCTCAGCGTCGAGACGGGTGGCAGAACGATCAGTCCTGATTGTAGCCGTGGCCAAGATACAACGCGAGGACGTTGACGCCAATCAATACGAGAAACGCCAGCGTGATACGCGGATTACCGAGTCCCTGGGCAAGAAGCGGGAGGTGGACGAACGGGAGCGCGATCGCGATCCAGAACGAGAGGAACTGGGCTGGCCCTTTGAACGAGCGGATAATGTGGTGGTTCTCGCGCTGGCTGTCTGCCTCGTGGCCGGCGGGACCGATCGATTCGTTTGAGAGGGGGGAGGAGTTGGACATCAGGTCGGGTCACCTCTTCGTATACACGACATTCATCTAACAGTGCATATAATGGGTCGAAGATTGGGGCTGTTTCGATCCGTTTCACCGCAGTAGCCAGTGTAAACCGACGTTTTGTGACCGTTCTAGATCCGCCGAGACATTTTATTCGTCTGTTTAATCGCTTTTTGGGGATTTTCACTATTTGACGACAATCGTCAAAACGGATCCGAGTTCGAGCGATCAAACGCGGTCGCTGAGCGCAATCACCTTGTACCGGGAGTTCGATCGGTTCGATATGAGCGAGCGAACGGCGACCGTAACGCGCGAGACGGCTGAGACGTCGATCGAGTGTGCGGTCGCGATCGACGGGGACGGGACGGCAGCAGTCGACACCGGGATCGGCTTTTTCGACCACATGCTGACGTCGTTCGCCAAGCACGGCCTGTTCGATCTCGAGGTCGACTGCGACGGCGACTTAGAGATCGACGACCACCACACGGTCGAGGACGTCGCCATCGTCCTCGGGGAAGCCATCGACGAGGCGCTCGGCGATCGGTCGGGGATCGTCCGTTACGCCGACAGACGGGTCCCCCTCGACGAGGCCGTCGCGGGGACGGTCGTCGACGTCAGCGGCCGGCCGCGGTTTTACTTCGACGGGACGTTCTCACAGGCCCAGATCGGCGAGTTCACGAGCGACATGGCGCGCCACTTTGGTGAGTCGCTGGCGATGCACGCCGGACTGACGCTGCACGTCGAGGTCGAGGGCGAGAACGCCCACCACGAGGTCGAGGCGCTGTTCAAGGCCCTCGCGCGGGCGCTCGACGACGCCACGCGGCTCGACGAGCGCCGAGAGGGGACTCCGAGCACGAAGGGGACGCTGTAGCTCGCTTTTGGCGCGGTTTCGAGAGATTATGCACGGTGTAACGTCCCGCCGCGCTCGGTGAACTCGTCGTTTTCGAGCGCGTGATCGACGATCGCTGTGGCGGTGCTCGGCTCGAGATCGTACGCGCCGGCGGCGAGTTCTTCGACGTCGTCGCGTTCCATCGGAAACTCGCGATTTCGGAGGAGTCGGATCGTCTTGGCGTAGGCCTGGGGCGGACGGGTCGCCGAGACGCTGTCTGCCGAGGACGCGGTATCGCTCTCCGTCGAGTCGGAGGATTCACCGGCTGAGACGGGCTGGTCGGACGACTCGCCGGATTTGTCGTCACCCGTCGCCTCCGCCTCGGCTGCCGTCTCATCGACACTCGACGTCTCAGCCTCGTCGGAACCGGAGGCTGAACCGAGAAGCGAGGATGAATCGTCGCCATCACCAGGCATGCTGTGATCGGAATCGGTTACGTCGTCCGCCTCGCTCGCGCCGTCGTCGTCGCCGAACGCGATTCCCGTCGTCGGTTGCGGCGTCTCTGGATCGACGGTTCCGGACGAAGGATCGTCGCTCGACGCGGAGCTGGAAGCCGACGAGGGTGCCGATTCGGGATCGGTGTCGTCGCTCTCCGCCGTCACGCCAGCGCGAGCGAGCAGTGGTTCGAGCAGTGATTCGAGGCGGGTCTGGCAGTCGCGACAGAGGACGACGCGGCGCTGTTCGGCCTCGGTCGGGTCGAGTTCGGGTGGGACGATCTCGAACGCGCCGACGGCCTCGGCGTCACAGAAGTCGCAGTTCCGGAGTGCGCGCATGGGGCAGTCGTTCGAACCGGGAGCGTAAAAACGTCAGTCAGACGCACGTCCACAGGCCGACACCTGCCGCACCCTTTCGTTCACCGATAACTGCCCTTTCGGCGATGACCGCCCTTTCGATCACCGATCATTATACGTGCCCGCGCATACACCCGACGAGTACGAATGTTCGACGAGATCATGGGGAAGTTCGAAGGTTCGCCGAGCCAGCAGGCGGTGATTCGGCTGTTGCTCGAGCGGGGCTTCTCCGTCAACGACGAGGGACGGGTCGTCTCGGGCGGCATCGAGATCCCGAACACGGGAATCGCTCGCGAGATCGGCGTGGATCGGCGGGTCGTCGACTCGACGACGGACGTCATCCTCGCGGATCAGGAACTGCGCCGGATCTTTCAAAACATCTCGCAGGTGCCGAGCCTGATGGATCTCGCGCCCGTTCTCGAGTTGACCGTGCTGTCGATCGTTCCCGATAACGCCGGACAGGAGGGGATCGTCGCGGGCGTCACTGGCGTCCTCGCGGACAACGGTATCTCGATCCGCCAGACGATCAGCGAGGACCCCGAGTTCACCGACGAGCCCCGACTCTATCTGATCACGGACCAGGAACTGCCCGGCGCGGTGATCACCGAGATCAGGGATCTCGACTACGTCAGAAAGATCGAACTGCAGTGAGCGGCGTCGCTATTCGACTTCCGTCTTCTCACCGTCCTCGCTGCCCGTTTCGATCACGTCGGCCTCGTCAAGGACGGCGGCGAGTTCGTCCGTCAGGTCCTCGAATCTCCCCATCGAGAGATCGTCCGTCGTCACCCAGACGCCGTGTTTCTCTCGAATTACGCGCACCAGGTAGCCGTGTTCGAACATCCGAATCGTCGCTCCGTATTCGCCGAGTTCGGTGTTGCTGTACGTCGATCCCGAACCGAACCCTCTCCGCTCGCGATCCGCGAACTCGGTCAGATCGGCGGCTCGTTCGAGGTCGTCGCGGAGGAGCACCTGCTCGACCGTCTCTTCGCTGAAGTAGGTGATGCTGCGCAGTTCCTCGCCGACGACGGCGCGGCAGGCGTCGATCAGGTCGGCCGCGAGCGGGTGTTCGAAGACGTCGTCACTCATGCCAACAACTACCGTGCCAACGGACAATAACGTACTGGCGGGATCCGCGAGATTGCAGCGGGTGGCGGTCGATGGATCAGCGGGGGGACGACCTCGCGTCCGGACCGACGCGCTCTTTTCGGCGGCGACGCTACTCCGGGTATGATGCAGGCTCGCGGCGACGACGGGCGACTCGTCGGTGGTGTGCGGTCGTGAGCCGGACGTATCACACCGTCGCCGAGCCGGCCACCGCCGAGTTCGTCGTCCAGGGGTCGGAGTTCATCGGCCACGTTCGACCCGTCGACTCCGTCGAGGCGGCCGAGGCGTTCGTCGACGCCGTCTCCGCGGAGTACGATGACGCGACCCACAACGTCCCCGCCTACCGCGTGCGAGCCGACGCCGACGGGGACCTCCTGCGCGAGTACTCGAACGACGACGGCGAGCCCTCGAGCTCCGCGGGGAAACCCGCGCTCAACGTGCTCGAAAAGCGGGAGATCGAAAACTGCGCCGCCGTCGTCACCAGATACTACGGCGGGACCAAACTCGGCGTCGGCGGGCTCGTCCGGGCCTACTCGAAGGCGGTCAAAGACGCTGTCGACGCCGCCGGCGTCGTCGAGGAGCGGCCACACGAGACCGTCTCGATCACCGTCGAGTACGACGACTCCGGAACGGTTCGCGGCATCCTCGAGAGCGAGGGGTACGAGTTCGAGGCCGACTACGACGCCGACGTCTCCTTCGACGTTCGCGTTCCGATCGAAGCGGGGCCGTCACTCCGGGACCGGATTCGAAGCGCGACGAGCGACCGGGCAGAACTCGACTGATTCAACTGCAGTCTCGGCTCGCGTGTTCGGGGTTCACTCGCGGACGTCGTAGCCGCGCTCGCGAAGTAACGGCGGAACGCGGTCCTGGTGGTCGCCCTGGAGTTCGATTCGGCCCTCGTCGACCGTTCCGCCGGTCCCCATCGCACTTTTCAGGTCCGAAGCGATCGACTTGATCTCCGATCGGGGCAGGTCGAACCCCTCGACGATCGTTACCGGCTTCCCGTACCGTCGACTCTCCATCCGAATCGAGAGCACTTGCTGGGACGTCTCGAGGTCGCTCTGGCTGTCGAGTTCGTCGAGGAGGTCCTCGAGCGAGTCTTCGTCTGCCATACGGAGAATATGGTCGATTACGGTGAATAGCCCTCACCTTGCCCTCGCAACGGCGAAGGATCGACGGCGACGTTCACAGCCGCGATTTGATCGTCTCGGCGGTCTTCTCGCCGACCCCCTGAATGCTCTGTAGATCGTCGAGGCTCGCCTCGCGGACGTTCTCGACGCTCCCGAAGCGCCCGAGCAGCCGTTTGCGCGTCTCGGGGCCGACGCCCGGCACGTCGTCCAACACCGTCTTGACCTCGTCGCGAATCGTCCGGTGGTACTGCACCGCAAAGCGGTGGGCCTCGTCGCGCACGCGCTGAAGGAGATGCAGGTGCGGCGCATCCTGCGGCCACGAGAACGTCCGATCGGGCGTGATGACGGTCTCCTCGGCTTTCGCCAGCGCGACCGTTGGCACGTCCCAGCCGACCTCGGCGAGCGCGTCGCGGGCCGCCCCGAGTTGGCCCTCGCCGCCGTCGATCACCAGCAGGTCGGGGTCGGGTCTGTCGTCGCGTCCCTCGACTGCGCGGCGGGCGCGCCAGGCTACCAACGCGTGCATGTTGTCGTAATCGTCGTTCTGCTCGGTCAGTTTCTTCCGGCGATAGTCCGCCGTCTCGGCGCTGCCATCGACGAACACGACGTTGCTGCCGACAGCCGATTTTCCCTGTGCGTGACTCACGTCGAACCCCTCGATCCGGCCGGCAGCGTCGATCTCGAGCGCGTCGGCGAGCATCCCGCACTCGTCTCGCCGGCCGACGTTCCGGCGGGCGTTCTTCAACGCGAGTTCGACGAGTTTCGCCTCGCGGCCCGCACCGGGGACGCGGACGGCGGTGCCTTCGGCCGCGAGCCAGGCCGCGACCTCGTCGTCCTCGTGGCGTTCGGGCAGCAACAGGGCGTCCGGGAGTTGTCGTTCGGCGTAGTACTGGACGATGAACGCCGCGAGGACCGCGGGGACGCCACCGCGCTCGGGTTCGTCCTCGCCGTCGGGAACGGTCCCGGAGCCACCACCGGGCGCGTCGAGCCTATGTCGCTCCCTGTCGACCAGTTTGCCGTCTTCGGCGCGCAGGCGGGCGACGGTCGCGTCCTCGCCCTCGATGGCGACCCCGAGGACGTCGACGGCGCGCTCGTCGCCGACCGACTGGACCGCCTCGCCGCCTTCGCCGTGGAACGCCGCGACCGTCTCGAGTCGATCCCTGAGATTCGCCGCGCGCTCGAAGTGCTGCTCCTCGGCCGCGGCCTCCATTTCGCGGCGTAGCGGGTCCGCCAGAATACCCGTCTCTCCCTCGAGAAACCGTTTCACAGCGGTAACGTCCTCGGCGTAACTCTCGAGGTCGATCTCGCGAGTGCAGGGGGCCGTACAGAGTCCCATCTCGTAGTCCAGACAGGGTCGCTCGCGGTTCGCGTACTTGTGATCCGAACAGCCACGGATGCCGTAGGTCTCCCGCAGTGCCTTCACGACGGTCTCGACCTGCCCCATGTTCGTATAGGGGCCGAAGACGGTCGGTCCCGAACCGTTCGTCGCCGTGCCGGTGTCGCTCCCCGCTCGCGTTTCGCCGTCGGGATCGCGCGTGATCTCGATCCGCGGGGCGTCGTGGCCGGTCACCTGCACCATCGGATACGACTTGTCGTCCTTGAGCCGGACGTTGTAGCGGGGCTGGTGGCGCTTGATCAGGTTCGCCTCGAGCAACAGCGCCTGCGTCTCGGTGTCCGTCACCGCGATGTCGACGCCGTCGGCGCGGTCGACCATCCGCTGGATTCGAGCGCTTCGCGGGTCGGCGTAGGAACCGACCCGACTCCGGAGATCGACGGCCTTGCCGACGTAGAGCGTCGTCTCTCCCTCCTGAAACTGGTAGACGCCGGGCTCGCGCGGTAACGATCGGGCACGCTCGCGGACCGCGTCTGCGTTCATCAGCGGCCGTAGGGAGTCGACGGCTTTCAGCCTGACTCCTCGCGACCGCCGTCGAGCGCCGATCCGAACTCGTCTCGTTCACGGTCGGGGTCGACCTCCCCGAACGGGTCGTCTTCCTCGTCCCGATCGATTTCTCCGAACCCGTTGGGTGCGTCGTCCCAGTCGTCCGCGTCGAACTCGTGGTCGTCGCTTCGGCCGAGTTCGCTCGACTCGTGTTCCCCGGCGCTTCGCTCGAACGCGTCGACCTCGTCGGACGCCGCACGATCACCGAGTTCACCGAATTCCGCGCTCCAGTCGTTGTTCTCGGGCCCGCTGCGTTCCCCGAGTTCGTCTCCGGAGACGGGACTCGGCTCGCGTCCCGACTTCGCAACGAATCCATCTTCGCTGGTACCGAACCCGTCGTTCGGCTCGGAATCGACGCCGAGCCCGTCCCACTTGCTCGCTGCATCCGGCCGAATCGCCTCGTCGAGTTCGAGCGCGACTGCACCGGCGTCGTCGACACCTGCGGCGGGGAGTTCGATGTCCGCCTCGCCGCGGACCTCGATCACGAGGTTGCGCGAGCGCGAACGCGAGTAGAGGGCGACGCTCCCCGCGGCAACGGCGAGCAGGAGGACGCCGCCGAGGAGAATTCCGAGGTCGACGAGGACGAGCATCGTCTCGACGGTTCCGAGCGCGCCGCCGACGACGTCGCCCGTCGAGCCGACGGCGTCGCCACCGCCGGTGTCGACGTCGGGGACGAGATCCGCGAAACTGAACAGCGCGGCCGTGACGAGCAAAGAGAGTCCGAGAACGCCGGCGACGGTCGCCCAGAAGAGAGAACGCGCCGAGCCGCCGGTCTCGATGGTCGCGCTTCGGACGTTCGGACGGTCGGCGTACCGGTAGGCTGGCCCGTCGCTGTCGGGCGTGAACGCGAGCACGCGGTGAGACGTGACGGCGACCGTTGAGGAGCCGACCTCGACGCGTCGCTGGACGTCTTCGCCGTCGTACAGCAACTGCTCGATCCGTCCGGTCCAGCGCATGCTAGTACCGCGTGGGTCGGCGACCGACAAGTACGTGGGGGTCGATACTCAGCCCGAGCGATGGACGGAGATGCCACGGAGCAGAAACGCCGCGCCGCCGAGGTCGCCGTCGGTGACGTCGATCGTCCAGCCGTGGGAGTCGGTGATCGCCGCGACGATGGCGAGTCCGAAGCCGGTCCCCTCCGCCGACGACGTGTACCCGTGTTCGAAGACGTCCTCGCGCTCGGACGGGTCGATGCCGGGACCGTCGTCCTCGACGACGAGAACGCCGTCGTCCCATCCGATGCGAACCGTGACGTCGGCCTCAGTCGAGTCTGTGGACTGCTCGGACGTGGCGGGCGTATTCTCGGACGTATCGGTGGCCGCGTCGGCGGAGCGGCCGTGCTCGACTGCGTTCCGAAACAGGTTCTCGAACAGTTGGCGCAGTCGTTCCGCGTCGCCGTCGATCGTCAACTCGTCCGGAAGGTCGACGACGAGCGTCGCACCGGCTGTCTCGACGTACCGCCAGGCGTTCTCGATAACGGGGCGCAGTCGAACCGGTTGCGGGTCGTCGACGATCCGTCCCTGGCTTGCAAGCGTCAACAGGTCGTCGATGAGCGTTTCCATTCGCTCGTGGGCCGCAACGACCTGGTCGAGGTGCTCGCAGACGTCCGGGTCGGAGATCATGTCACGGACGAGGTCGGCGTTCCCCTGTGCGACCGTCAGCGGGTTTCGGAGGTCGTGTGAGACGACGCTGACGAACCGCTCGAGTTGTTCGTTCTGTCGTTCGAGCCGTCGCTCGCGGCGTTTGCGCTCGGTGATGTCCGTGTAGATACCGTATCCCCCCACCTCACCGTCGAACCCCGAGACGATGACTGACTGAAAGAGGAAGGTTCGGCGCTCGCCGTCGGCCGTCAGCCGCTCGACTTCGGTTCCGCCGTCGTCGGATCGGAGCCATCGATCGACCGTCTCCGAACGGTCGTCGTCCGGAACGATCAGCTCCGAGAGCGGTCGACCGATCGCGCCGGGACCGTAGTCGAAGGTCGCCTCGAACGCCGGGTTGAGCGCCGTCACGATCGGTTCGGACTTCCGAAACGAAACTGAGACGACGGGATCGGTCACCCGCTCGAGCAAGGCGTCGAACCGTCGCTTTGCGGTCTCGCGAACGCGGAGTTCGTTCGCGACGATCGCGAGGTACCCGTCGGTGGTTCGAGCGATCGTCTCGCAGATGTCGGCGACCTCGTGCGTCGAGTACGACTCCATCCGATCCATTTCGAGTTCGGCGAGGGCCGTCTCGATCAGTGCGTCCGCCTTCTCGACGCCTACGGTCTGGCCGAACGCTGCGACGAGTTCGTCGTGTTCCATCACGCTGGCAGGAGAAGGGCGACGGTCGTCGTGTTGTGGAATCCGCTGAACTGTCCCGGCCCCATACAGATCTCGCCGTACGTTTCGAAGCCGGCGAACGGCACGCCGAGTTCGTCCGCCATCTCTCCGACCGCCGTTTCGAACTCGTCACCGAGGGCGATCCGACGGCACGCACAGTCGTAGATGAACCCGCCGGCGATCTCGACGTCTCCCGCGTCCCGAAGCGCCCGACGGGCCGTCTCGCGAGCGGATTCGATCTGTGCCTCCGGCCGGCCGTGCATCACCCGAAGCACCGTCCCCTCGGGGACGTCGACGGCAAAGTGCATCGCGCCGTCGTCGCCTTCGGTCCAGGGCCAGCGCATCTTGTACTGTTCGCCCTGATTGATGCCGAACTCGAACTCACAGAGGATTTCCTGCAGGCGCGTGTCGTCGTGGTCGAGTTCGTCGATCGAAACGCCGAACGCCTCGCGGACTCGGTCGCGAACGGCGTCCTTCCAGACGTCGAACGCGGGGTCGCCGTCGAGTTCGTAGACGACCGGCCCGTCCGAGTGGGTCACCCTGACCGGGCCCGAGAGCGGTTCGTGACCGTGTGCGACGGCGACGGCCGGCCGCTGTTGTGCGCCGATCATCGCCAGCACGACCGCGTCTTCGACGACCTCGTCGTCGTGAAAGACGTACGTCGCCTCGAGACGGTGATCGTCGGCGGCAGACCCCCCGACGATCGAGACCTCGGGACCGAGTTTCTGCTGGGTGACGAGCGCCAGTTCCTCGCCGACGCCGCTGAGGCCGTCGTGGAGGTTGATTGCCGCGGCGTAGGGGTGGTCGTCGACCGCGCTCGGCAGGTCGGCGACCGCCTCGCGGACCGCCCGTGAGACGTTCTCCCGGAGCCCCGTCCCGAGACCGGTGTAAAACGAGAGCGAGTCGCTTTCGACGAGACCGACGGTGACGCCGGTTCCGCATCCCTCCTGCGTGAACGAGCCGTTGGCCGAGCAGCCGACCACCGCCGCGTCGGGACCGACGACGCGACGAACGTCCGCGAGAACGCGGTCGAAATCGTACTCGACCGAACAGAACACCTGACAGAAGTCCACCCGCTCACCTGGCAGCTGTGACAGCGCCTTCGTGGCGGCACGTTCGCCCGGAGACTCGGTAGTGTCGCCGGCGACGAGCGCCGTTCCAACGGATGTTGTCATACGATCTATAGGACACCTCGCTAATTGAATGTTCGGCCGACGAGCACGTTCTGCCTACTGAGCGAGTTCGTCGAACGCGAGGTCGCCGGTCCGAATCGCAGACAGCGTCTCGGTGAGGTCGTCGACCGGCAGGCGCGTCTGTCCCGTCGTATCGCGCTCGCGGACGGTAACTGTCGTCTCGTCGGCTTCCAGCGTTTCGTAGTCTACCGTCACACAAAACGGCGTGCCGACTTCGTCCTGGCGGCGGTAGCGCCGGCCGATGTTCCCCGAGTCGTCGTACGTCACGGAGAGGCCGGCTTCCCGCAGTTCGGCGGCGATCTCGCGCGCTTCGGACTCCAGTTCCGCGTCGTTTTGCAGCGGGAAGACGCCGACGAACGTCGGTGCGACCTCGGGGTCGAGTTCGAGGTAGGTGCGCTCCTCGCCGTCGACCTCGTCCTCCCGGTAGGCGTGGTGGAGGACGGTGTAGACCAGCCGGTCGACGCCGAAGGAGGGTTCGACGACGTGGGGCGTGACGTGCTCACCGGCCTCGGTCTGTTCTTCGACTGCGAAGCCGGTCTTTTCGGCGGGGATCTCGTGGGTCTCGCCCTCGAGTTCGATTTCGACGGTGTCGCTCTCGAACGCGCTGCGGTCCCGACCCGCGAGGGCCTCGAGTTCCGAGACGACGGCCTGGGCGTCGCCGCCGAACTCCGGCCCCAGATAGCTCATGTCGGGATCGACCGTGGCGCGCTCGACGGTCTTTGGCTCGTCGTACTGCTTGAAGACGGTAAAGCGGTCGCCGGAGTGTTCGGCGTGTTTCGAGAGGTCGTAGTCGCCGCGGTAGGCGAAGCCGGCCATCTCGATCCAGTTCCCATCGATTTCGCTTTCTGCGTCCCAGCAGTCGGCCGCGTAGTGGGCGCGCTCGCCCGCGAGGTGTTGGCGGAACCGGAACCGGTCCATGTCGACGCCGACCGCGTCGTACCACGGCTTGGCGACGCCGAGGAAGTAGGCGACCCACTCGTCGCCGATGATGCCCTCCTCGACTGCGTCGCCGATCGTCGTCTCGAGTTCCGCGCCGTCCTCGGCGTTTTGTTCGCTGGCCGGGTAGAGGGTGACCTCGACGTCTGCGACCGACTCGAGGTCCGGTTCGTCCTCCTCAGGATCGACGAAGTACTCGAGTTCGGCCTGAGTGAACTCGCGGGTGCGGATGATCGAGCGGCGGGGACTGATCTCGTTGCGGTAGGCGCGGCCGATCTGGGTGACGCCGAAGGGGAGCTGGTTGCGTGCGTACTCCTTCAGTCGGGGGAACTCGACAAAGATACCCTGTGCGGTTTCGGGGCGCATGTAGCCGGGGTCGGCGTCGCCGGGGCCGATGTTCGTCGCGAACATGAGGTTAAAGTCCTCGACGGCGACGTCGGCCAGTCCGGCACCGCACTCGGGACAGACGAGTTCGTACTCGGCGATGATCTCCTCGACCTCCGGAATCGGGAGGCTTTCCGCGTCCTCGTACTCGGTGTTGTCCTCGACGAGGTGGTCCGCGCGACTGGAGGTTCCACACTCGGGACACTCGATCAGCATATCGTCGAAGCCGTCGAGGTGGCCCGAGGCCTCGAAGACGGGTTCGGGCATGATCGTCGGCGCGTCGATCTCCATATTACCTTCGGCGACGGCGAAGCGGTCGCGCCAGGCGTCCTCGACGTTGCCCTTCAGGGACGCGCCCTGCGGACCGAACGTGTAGAAGCCGCCGACGCCGCCGTAGGCTCCCGAGGACTGAAAGAAGTAGCCCCGGCGCTTGGCCAGTTCGACCAGCTTCTCGCTCGTCGCCGCCGATTCGTCCGCGTTCGTATCCGTCTGTTGCTGTTCACTCATAGAGGGCCTCCAGAATGTCGACGTCACAGACGATGCCGACCAACTGCTCGCCGGTGACCATCGGGATCTGTTCGATGTCGTTACTGATCATCTGCTGTGCGGCGTCTTGGACGGTCGTCTGTGCCGAGACCGTCACCACGCCGTCGGTCATGAACTCGCTGACCGGCCCGTTCGGAATCTCGATGTCACGCGTCGGGAGGTAGCGACTGCCGACACCCTTGATCCCCTCCCAGGACCACTGCGAATCCTGATCCGGGAAGTTGTTGCCCGTCTCCTCTTCGCCCTCGACGATGCGTGCGACGTCGATGATGTCGACCTCGGTCAGCACGCCGCTCATTCCACCAGAATCGTCGAGTGCGACTGTGTAGGGCACGTTCGCGTAGTACAGCTCCCGCTCTGCGACCGGCAGCGGCGCGCCCTCGTAGGTCGTGTTCACGTCGGTGCTCGCGTAGCCCTCGACGGTTCCCTCAGTCTCTTGATTACCGGTTGCGATAGCGTGGATCACGTCGGTTACCGTGACGATTCCCTCGAATTCGCCGTCGACCACGGGAACGCGGCGCGCGCCCTCGTCGACCATCAGTCGCGCGACATCCTCGAGCGCGGTCTCGGCCGTCGTCGTCGGCACGTCGTCCAGCAGCATGACGAGCTGGTCCTCGTCGGGCTGTTCGATCAGTGCATCCCGGGAGACGAGACCGCGGTACTCCGGCCCGTTGTCGGTCGGTTTGATAACCGGGACGGACGAAAACGATCGCTCTTGCAGGTACTCGAGGACGTCCGCACGGGTTCCCGGCAGTTCGACGGTTACCACGTCTTCGCGGGGCGTCATCGCGTCGGCTACGTTCATGTCCTCACGGTACGGCAAAAATGAGTATAAACCCAGTGTTTCCCGCGTCCGAACGCGCCACGTGACTGATCGGTCACTGAAATCAGATAGTCCGATTCGACGAATTTATATGTGTCTGGGAGACACTCACATACATGGCGACGAACCCCCACGCCATGACGGAGTCCGAGACGATCGTCGGCTCGATCGATGCGAGCGAATCGAGCGCGAGTGACGAGTACGTTATCGCGGACATCTCCGCGGACGGTGCCTGGCTCTCGATGGAGGCCGACGACGCGCCGACGCTTCCGGCCTGGCGATAACGGAGTGGGGTGGGAATTGGAGCGAGCGCAGCCTCTTTTCGGTTTTTCGTTCGTGAGTCCGCCGTCTCGGTACCGTCCGTGACTGATTCGGACGGTGCACCACGGAGACTGATTCGGACGATGCCGCCACGGACAGTGACATATCTATCGTGCGTGAATTGCCGACGATGCTAACCACTTAGTATCCGCCAGCGCATTCCTCGAAACAGTTAGCATCGAGTAGCAATGACGAATTCGATCACCGTCCTCGTCGTCGACAACGAGCCAGGCTTCGCGGACATCGCCGCCGAAATGCTCGAGCGTGAGCACGATTCGCTCGTCGCCAAATCAGCCACGAGCGGTGAGGAAGCGCTCGAAGTCCTGTCTCGCTGCAAAATCGACTGTATCGTGAGCGATTACGAGATGCCCGAGTTGACGGGGATCGAACTCCTCGAACGGGTCAGGCAGGACAATCCGGAGTTGCCGTTCATCCTCTTTACCGGGCGAGGGTCCGAGGAGGTCGCGAGCGAGGCGATCGCTGCGGGCGTCACGCAGTACATGCAAAAGCGCGTCGGAAACGAGCAGTACACGCTGCTCGCGAATCAGATCACGAACGCCGTCTCGCAGCACCGAACCGAGCGGGCGCTGCGGGAGAACAAACGCCAGTACGAGCGGACGCTGGCGACGCTACACGAGGCGACGCGAACGTTGATGCGAGCCGAGACCAAAGCCGAGATCTACGAGGCGGCGATCGAAACCGCGGCGGACATCCTCGAGAGTACCGTGGCGGCGGCCTACGAGTTCGACCCGGAGATCGGGAGCCTGACCCACGTCGCCTCGACCGGCACCTCGCGCGAGTTCGTCGACCCGAAAACGACCGTCGAGCGAGGCGACGGACACGTCTGGGACGCTTTCTCGTCCGGCGAAAGCGTCTACTGTGCGGACATCGCACAGACGGAGGGAATCACGACCGTCGAACCCTCGAGTCGGAGCGAGCGGGTCGTGCCGCTCGGTTCGCACGGCGTGTTGGTGGCGGGGACGGCGGAGGCGAACGGGTTCGACGAGACGATGACCGAGCTGATACAGATTCTGGCGGCCAACGCCGAGGCCGCCCTGGACCGCGCGGAGCGCGAGGAACTCCTTCGCGAGCACGATCGAACACTGACTCAGCAAAACGAGGAGCTGACCCGGCTCAACCACATCAACGAGGTCATCCGCGAGATCAACCACGGGATCGCACAGGCCTCGACGCGCGAGGCAATCGAAACGACGGTGTGTGAGCGACTCGCCGACACCGAGCGGTACCGCTTCGCCTGGATCGCCGCGAGCGAGGACGAACCGCCGGAACCCGCGGTGTGGGACGGCGTTGATACGACGTACATCGATCGGGTCCGAGCCGACGGCGAGTGCGCCCCCGAAGCGGCGCTGATACGGACGACTCTCGAGGAGGGGGAGAGCCAAGTCGTCGAAAACGTCCTCGAGGCGGACGGCTGGGATCAGCGCAGAACCGAGGCGCTTACGCACGGCTACCAGACCGTCCTCGCGGTGCCGTTGCTCGACGACGAGCGCCGGTACGGCGTCTTGCTCGTTCACGTCGGCGGGGTCGACTCGATCGGCGCGGGCGAACGCGAGGTGTTCGCCGAACTGGGCGAAACGATCGGGCACGCGATCGGAACGGTCGAGCGGACGCGGGCGATGCTCACGGACAGCCGCCTCGAACTCGAACTCGAGTGTCGGGATGCGGGACTGCTGTTCAATCAGTTCTCCCAGCACGTCGAGGGATCGGTGACGCTTCACGGGATGATCGACCGGGGAGACGGCATCGTCGCGTTCGTCGACATGCCCTCGACGGCGGCGGTCGACGAGATCGAACAGGGGCAGGCGTCGGTCGAGTCGATCTCGGTCGTCTCGGAGCGCGACGAGACGTCGCTGTTCGAGGTGACGATCGCACCGACGCCGTTTCTGGAGACGCTGCGCTCGTACGACGTCCGACTCCGACGCATCGCCGCCGAGAACGGCGCGTCGACGATCGTTCTCGAGGTGCCACAGCCGGTCGAGACGCGCTCGCTGATCGAGTCGATCAGGGACGGCTACCCCGAGACGGAACTGCTCGCCCGACGCGAGCGAACGTCCACGACGTCGACCGGACGGCTCGCGACCGATCTCGAGAGTCGCCTCACCGAACGCCAGTTCGAAGCGCTGCAGGCGGCACACTACAGCGGCTACTTCGCGTGGCCGCGCGAGAGTACCGGCGAGGACCTCGCCGACGCGCTCGAGGTGTCAGCGCCGACGTATCACTACCACCTGCGGGCGGCCCAGCGAACCCTCGTCACGCTGGCGTTCGACGGTGGCTCTAATTAACTAGAGTCAATAGCGCAACGTTGCTACACAGTTAGAGAGTATACTTAATCCTCGCCAGCCGTTAGGGGTTGATGGCGATCTGTACCAGACTGTCGCCACCCCCAATCCCCCACCCCCACTTTCCGTAGTTACCACCCGAGAGAGCGATCGCTGGCGTGTTGTTCTGCAGAAAATACGGCTTCGACCGACCTCACTGCAGGTCGTCCCACTCGATCCACTCCTGCTCCCAGCCGCGTCGAGACTGGGCGTGGCGGAGCGCGTGCTCGCGGTCTTCGCGCATCGTCCGATTGCGCTCGATCGCCCCCAACTGCTCGCCGTCGACGAGTAGCGGATCGAAGGTGACGGTGCCGAACCGCTCGTACTCGCCGGTCGTCGAAACCCGTTCGAGTGACTGCTGTTGTGTCCCTCGTGGGAACACCAGCCAGCCGTCCGCCGATAGCTGTTCGAGTAAGGGTCGCGGCGGCTCGACGACGGCGGCTTCGAGCAAGATTCGGTCGAAGGGCGCGTACTCGGGCAGTCCGTCAGCGCCGTCGCGGTGGTCGACGAGCACGTCGTCGTACCCCGCTCGGCGCAGATTCTCTCTGGCCTCGGAGACGATCGGGCGGGCGATATCGACTGCGTGGACGTTGCGCGCGCCGACGAGTTCGGCGATCACGGCGGCCGTGTAGCCGACGCCGACGCCGACGATCAGCACGGAGTCACCGTCTTCGACCGAAAGCGCCTGGAGCAGCCGAGCGGCCGTGCTGGGTGCGAGCACGCGAGTGCCGAGAATCTCCTGATCGCGGTCGGCGTAGGCCGTTCGCTCGTCGTCGACGAACTCGTGGCGGGGGACGTCACACATCGCGGTGGCGACGGCGTCGTCCGTCAGGACGTCCCTTGGCGGGGATTCGAGGCCGTCGACCATGTCCGCTCGCAGTACCGCGGGGTCCATACTCGAGCTATCTCCCCGCCAGTTATGAAAGTCGCGCTTGCGTTCCCGCCGCCGATCGGGGGCCGGATCACCCCCGCATCTGCACGAATCGAACGCCGCCGCGGTCGCGTCGGTCAAGGCTTCCGTCCTCGCGTTTCGTCGCCGCGACGAGCGTCTGCCGGCCCGTGCCGACGGGTGCGAGCAGTTCGCCGCCGGGGCGGACCTGTTCGACGACCGGGTCGGGTAGCTCCGGCGTCGCACAGGTCGCGTAGGCAGCGTCGTACGGCGCGTGCTCGGGCCACCCCTCGCGGCCGTCACCGACGCGGACGGCAACCTCGCCGTAGCCGGTCTCCGCGAGCCGGCCTCGCGCCTGTTCAGCGAGGTCCGCGCCGTACTCGACGCTGTAGACGTTCTCCGCGCCGACGAGTTCGGCAGTCACCGCGGCGTGGTAGCCACAGCCGGTACCGATCTCGAGAACTGACTCGCCCGGCTTCAGCGCGAGTCGATCGGCCATGATCGCGACCATGTGAGGCGCGCTGATGGTCTGCCCGTCGCCGATCGGGAGGGGCCGATCCTGGTAGGCGTCGCCGCGACGATCCGGCGGGACGAAGCGGTGGCGAGGGACGGCCGCGAGCGCATCGAGCACGCGCTCGTCGCTCACGCGCGATGCGACGGTTCGGACCATTCGCTCGCGAGCCTCGCCGTAGTCGGAGCGGTTGCTCATAGATCGGAATACTGGTTCCCCGCGAATAGGCTGTTGGTAGCACGTGCCAGGGTACCCGTTTCACCTCGACAGCAGAACGGATCCGACTCGACCGGCTCGAAATCGGTCTTGGGTTACCAGGCCGACCAGGCGCTGGTCGTCTCGTCGTAGGCGTAAACGCGTTTGGTGTCTTTCGCGAGGACCGAATCGCCCTCCATCTCGTACCGGTCGCGGTCGAAGCTTTGGGCGGTGTTTCGGACGACGAAGGCGTCGATCTCGAACTCGTCGTCACCGAAGGATTCGACCGCGCCGACCTCGAACTCGTAGTCGCCGGGGACGTGAACCGTAATGGATCGACTGTCCTCTCGCGAGCCGTCCTGCGGGTGGACGGTGACGTTGACCGAGACGTTGTCGACCTCCCGAGTCCAGACCGTCTCGATCTCGTCGGCTTCGGCCTCGTCGCGGCGCTTCTGTCCGTCGAGTTCGACGTCGGTGACGCGAACCGTCGAGAGCACCTCGTCGGTCTCCAAGATGAACTCGTCGCCGACCTCGATCGTCTCGTCCTCGGGCGTGGTGACGTTCGCCGCGAACGACTCGCCACCCTGCGAGACGATGACGTCAAGGGTAACTTCGCGCTGTTGCTCTGGCTGTACCTTGTGGACGTGCCCGCACTCGCTGCAGCGAACGGTGACGGTGCCGCCGCCCTCGCTCGCCGTCAGGACCTCGTGAACAGTCTCGAGATCCGGCGAGCACGAGGGACACGGCGTCGGAACGCGGTCCGGTATGTCGCTCATAGCGCGTCGTAGACGCTACGCGCGTAAAAGGCGATTGGACCGGCCGTTGCGGTCGATAGTATAGTAGTCACTGACACTGTTTTCACACCGATCGCATCGCTCACGGGTCGTCCCTTCCCGTCTGCTCACGGCGCGAAGCGCCGTTTGCATGGTATGCGAGACCTTCGGTCTCGCACTATTCGCTTTGCCGCGGCTCTCACTTCGTTCCGAGCCGCGTGTCCGTCATACGATCGGGTGCGCACTGACTGTCAGTGGCTACGATAGGGTTCGGGTAGGTGGATTTCCTCGCCGTCGACGAGGACGGTCGGCTCGCGGATGATCCCGTCGAGGTGGATCGGCGCGTCGGTTTCGCCGCCGATGCCGGCGTTGTCGCCGATGGCGATGTGGACCGTTCCCGCGGCCTTTTCGTCCAGCAGGACGGAGCCGACGAGTTCGGTGACGCCGACGTTCGTTCCGATGCCGAGTTCGGCGAGGTTGTACGCCGCGTCGCCCGCTTGCGCCGCGGCTTCTTCGACCTGCCCCCGAATCTCGTCGTCCGAAATCTCGGTCACGAGGCCGTCCTCGACGACGAACTCGAGCTCTCGGTCCGCGAGCAGCCCGTGGGGGCGCATCGTCCCATCGACGACGTAGGTTCCCTCGGCGGATTCGGGGCTGATGAACACCTCGCCGGCGGGCAGGTTCGAGAACGCGCCCGGCGCGCTGACGTCGCCGGTGTCGTCGTGCCACTCGCGGTCGCCGAGGTCGAACGTGATGTCGGTGCCGCGGTCGGTGGTGACCCGTATCTCGTCGGCGCCGGCAACTCGATCGAGCATCCGCTCGCACTCGGTGAGGATGCGGTCGTAGTCAGCGTCGAGGCCGGTGACGAACACCGACTCGGTGATGCCGGGCAGCGTCGCGCCGCGAGTCCCGCTGTCGGTCGCGTCCGAGCGGGCGCGGGTGTGGCTGATGCTCTTCGTCGTCGGCGCGAGGAAGGTGTCGGCTCCCGAAAGGGCGGCCGCGACCGGTTCGGGCGGCTCGGCCCCGTGTTGGTCGCCCGGCGGGTAGCGGATGATCGCCGTGTCGTCCGTGATCTCGCTCGCGACCGCGTAGAGCGCCTCGCCGATCGGCTCTCGCTCGTCGTCGGTGACGATCACGCAGGACTCGTCGGGCTCGAGTTCGAGACACTGGCGAACCGCCGTCTCGGCGGCCGTACGAAGCTCGGACATACCGTCGAATGCGACGAGGGGACCGATATGTCTTCCCTTCGCCACCGCACGAACGGCAGAATCGGATCGCTCGTGGTCAGTCGTCGCGTTCGAGCGCTTCGACGCCGACGAGCGAGGCTCCGGTTAGCGCCCGGACGTACGCGCCGCCGGCAACCGAGACGTGCGAGAAGTCGTCCTCGTCGAGGCCGTACATGCCGATCGCACGCGAGGTGTCGCCACCGCCGACGACCGAGAAGCAGTCGGTCTCGGCGATAGCCGAGAGCACTTCGACGGTGCCGTCGGAAAAGCGCTCGTCCTCGAAAACGCCGAGTGCACCCTTGACGAAGACAGCTTCGGAGTCGCGGACGAGGTCGGCGTACTCCGCGGCGGTGTCCGAGCCGACGTCGAGGTACGACGTTTCCTTCTCGATTTCGTCGACCGCCGCCTCGGCGCGCTCGCCGTCGTCGTCCTCGAAGGCGAGGTCGCTCGCGAGCAGGAGTCGGTCGCCGTACTCGTCGAGGACGCGCTCGATCGTCTCCTGGTGGTTCTCCCACTGGTGATCGAAGAACTCCGTCCCGTCGACGTCGTAGCCGACGTCGTGGCCGGCGGCGCGCAGGAAGAGCTCGCCGACGATGCCGCCGAGACAGAACCGGTCGACGGTGTCGTCGACCTGCTCGATGACGGGGATGAGGTCTTCGGCTTTCGTGCCGCCGAGTGCCATCGTAACGGTACCGTCGAACTCGCGCTCCTGGATCGCGGAATTGGCGGTGTACTCGGTTTCCATCACGCGGCCCGCATAGGCGTCCATGACGAGCGGGAAGCCGACGAGCGAGGCGTGCGAGCGGTGGGCCGCTGAGTAGGCGTCGTTGAGGTAGGCGTCGAACTCGGGGGCGAGCGTCTGAACGAACTCCGTCTCGGCTTTGACCTCGGGTTCTTCCTCGGGCAGTTCCTTGTCGCACATCCGCGCGTTCTCCAGGACGAGCACGTCGCCGGAGTCGAGGGCGTCGATCGCTTCGAGTGCGTCCTCGCCGAACGTGTCGTCGACGAACCCGACCTCGGTGTCAAGGTGGTCGGCGAGGATGTCGGCGTGTTGTTCGAGCGAGACGAACGTGTCCCGTCCTGGCCGGCCCTGATGGGCGAGGACGGCGACTGCGTGATCGTCGTCGAGCAGTTCGGCGATGGTCTCGGCGTGGCGAGCGAACCGCCGGTTGTCCTGGACGGCCCCGTCCTCGACTGGGGCGTTGATGTCGATACGGATGAGTAACTGCTGCGCTGGATCGAGATCGTCGATCGTCTTGAACGTAGCCATAAGTGAACGGGATCGTCGAAGCTGCTTAAAGTTTAAAAGGATCGGGCGGGCTTACTGGGCGACGGCTTCCTCGGCGTCGACGTCGTCCGCTTCGGCGGCGACGTACGTCGCGAGGTCGAGCATCCGGTTCGAGAAGCCGAACTCGTTGTCGTACCAGGTCTGGACCTTCACGAGGCCGCCTTCGAGCACCATCGAGGCCTCGAGGTCGACGTAGGAGGAAAACGGCATGCCGACGATGTCTCGGGAGACGATCTCCTCGTCGGTGTAGCCGAGCACGCCAGCGAGCTCGTCGTCGGCCGCGTCGCGGACGGCTTCCTCGAGTTCTTCTTTCGTAATGTCCTCCTCGAGGTCGACGGTGAAGTCGGTGATCGAGCCGTTCGGAACGGGGACGCGAATTGCCATCCCGTCGAGTTTCCCCTCGAGCTGGGGGAGAACTTCGGTGGCGGCGACTGCAGCGCCGGTCGTGGTCGGGATGATGTTCTCGGCGGCGGCGCGACCGCGGCGGCGCTTACCGGACGGCCCGTCGACGAGGCTCTGCGTGCCGGTGTAGGCGTGGACGGTCGTCAGAAGGCCCGACTCGATGCCGAACTCCTCGTCTAAGACCTTTGCGACCGGGGCGATGGAGTTCGTGGTACAGGAGGCGTTCGAGACGACGTCGCCGCCGTCGTACTCGTCGTGGTTGACACCGTAGACGAACATCGGGACCTCTTTGTCGCCTTTCGGCGGGGCCGAGATGACGACCTTGTCCGCGCCGGCATCTAAGTGCTGGGCGGCGTCGTCGTAGGTGCGGAAGATGCCGGTCGCCTCGAAGGCGACGTCGACGCCGAGTTCGTCCCAGGGAAGCTCCGTTGGGTCGCGCTTGGAGAGCAGCTCGATATCGTGATCGCCGATCGAGAGCGTGTTACCGTCGCGAGAGACGTCGTCGAGTCGGCCGTGGACCGAGTCGTACTGCAGGAGATACTCCATGTCGTCGTCGTCCATCACGTCGTTGATCGCGACGATATCGACGTTGTCGTAAGAAAGGGATGCGCGGAGAACGTTGCGGCCGATTCGGCCGAAGCCGTTGAGTCCGATCCGTAGGTTCTCACCGGTTCCGTCCTCGCTGTACGAATGTTCACTCATACCCGAGTAGTAGGCCTCCCACCGTTAAATTTGTTCCCCTATCGAGGCGAGAAGACACGACGAAACGAGAGTCATCCGTTCGAGAATGAGCGAAGTATTACCACACACATACCAGCAGTAGAACATATAATATAAAATATTGTTCTTGGCCACAGGGCGACTAAGTCTTGCGATTTTTTCCAAATTACTCTATTTCGAGTTAACATCTGTAAAATTTTTGCAAAACAGTTATGCGTGTCGGCGGTGGAGAGTGAACCGTATGTTACGGGTCGGAATCAACGGGTACGGAACCATCGGCAAACGGGTTGCAGATGCCGTCCGTGCACAACCCGATATGGAAGTCTGTGGCGTCGGCAAACGAAGCCCCGACTACGTCGCTGTCGGCGCCCACGAGGCGGGCTACCCCGTCTACGCCGTCGACGAGGACCGCGCTCGCGGCTTCCGCGAGATCGGAATCGACCTCGCCGGAACAGTCGACGACCTCGTCGCCGAAAGCGACGTGATGGTCGATGCGACGCCCTCCGGCGTCGGCGCCGACAACCGGCCGCTGTACGAACGTCACGACACCCCCGCGCTCTTCCAGGGCGGCGAGGACGCGACCGTCGCCGAGGTCAGCTTCAACGCGCGCTCGAACTACGACGAGGCCACCAAAGCAGAGTACGTCCGCGTCGTCTCTTGCAACACGACGGGGCTCTCCCGGTTCGTCGCGCCGCTTCACGAGAACTACGGCATCGAGAAGGCTCGCGTGACGCTCGTCCGTCGCGGCGGCGACCCCGACCAGACCGATCGCGGCCCGATCAACGACGCGGTTCCGGATCCGGTTTCGATCCCGTCCCACCACGGCCCCGATGTCCAGACGATCTATCCCGACCTCGACATCGACACGATCGGCCTGAAGGTGCCGACGACGATGATGCACGTCCACACCGTCAACGTCACGCTCGAAGAGGCACCCGACGACGTCGCCGAGATCCGCGACCGTCTCCGTGCCGAAGACCGGATCGTCACGATTCCGGAGTACGCCGGCATCGACGGCGCGGGAACGCTCAAGGACTTCGCGCTTGATGCCGGTCGGCCTCGCGGCGACATCTGGGAGAACTGCCTCTGGGAGGAGTCGCTCACCCTTCAGGGGCGAGATCTGTACTGCATGCAGGCGATCCACCAGGAGTCCGACGTCGTCCCCGAAAACATCGACGCGCTGCGAGCCGTCTCGGGTCACCTGACAGGACCCGAGAGCAGATCGCTCACGAACGAAACGCTTGGCATCGGCTTCGGTCGACTTCGCGACCGGGACACGCGCGCGGTCGATCGACAGACTGCAGACTAACCGAGTGATACGCCGGGGAAAGTTTTTGCACCTCCCCTTCTTACGGACACCCATGCGCCGAGACGACCGCGACGAACCCTTCGATGACCTGTTTCGCGAGATCGAACGGATGATGAACGAAATGATGAGCGAGGCCGACGGCAACGTCGGTTTCGACTCGCAGAACACCGCCGACAACGGCTTCGGAATGGATACCCACATCGACATCCACGAGACCGACACCGAGGTCCGGGTCATCGCCGACCTCCCGGGCGTCGAGAAAGACCATATCGACCTCGAGTGCGACGGGACGACGCTGACGATTTCCGCCGGCAGCGACCACCACCAGTACGACGAGCGCGTCTCCCTGCCGACCCGAGTCAACGAACACACCGCATCCGCAACCTACAACAACGGCGTCCTCGAGGTCGTCTTCGAACCCGCCGAGAAATCCTCGGACATCAGCCTCGAGTAAGCACTCGTCGCGGTCGCATCCCCTTCTACAGTCGAACCGTTATCGAACTGCCGTCGAGCGGATCGCACTCGCCAGCCGATCGTAAAACCCCGACTCGTACTTCGTCTCCTCGTCGATCGTCGGCCGGGCGTTCGTCTCGTTGACCACCAGCCGATCCTCGACTTCGAGCAGATCAACGCCGAGAAACGGAATTTCGAGCTCGGCGGCGACTGCCTCCGCAAGCTCGCGGTGTTCGTCGGGCAACTCGACGCCGGTTGCCTCCGCGCCACGGTGGACGTTGTGTTTCCACTGTCCCTCCGAGACGGCCTCGTCGGGTAGCCGGCGCTCGACCGCACCGACGTACTCTCCCTCGAGCACCATTACCCGATAATCGACCGCATCGGGCAGGTACTCCTGGACGAGAAACGACTGATCGCCGGTCGCCCGGTAGTCGTGAACCAACGAAAGGTAGTCACAGATGCCCAGAAACGAGTCGAGGTCGTGCGCTTTCGCGACGCCGACGCCGCGGGTCGTCGAGTTCGGCTTGACGACGACCGGCGGCTCGAAGCGCTCGAACACATCGGTCAACTCGGACTCGTCGACGTCGTTCGAGACGTAGACGGAGTCCGGTACCGGCAGATCCGCCCGCCCGAGACGCGCGAGCACCTCGGCCTTGTTCCGCGAGGTCAACACGGCCTCGTGCCCGTTGAGCCACGGGATCTCGAGCAACGCGTCGGCGACGCCACCCTCCATCAGCCGACCGGGGTAGACGAAGCCGACGTCGTACTCGTCGGGTGACCACGGCGGGTCAGTCAGGTCCACCGCGCGCTCGCGTACGGGAACGTGATGGACCCGAATGCCGCGCTCGGAAAGCGGCTCGCGCATCCGCCGGAACGTTTGCTTCGCGTTGGCGACCGCGAGATCGATCATACACGCTACTCGGGCACAGGTAGGCAAAAAGGTGCTCGGATGCACGAACCAAGCGAAAAACCGGCCAGGAGTGTGACTCGAGCAGATGCGAGAGTCGCACGACTCGGGGGAGGGCAGGCTGTCACAGCAGACTCACCGCGAGCGAAGCCGACGGCTGAGCGAGTGGGCCGACGACTGATGTGGAGAACGCTATGCGTTCGGAACGGAAGGAAGAGTGCTTTTGATCGAAATTTTACCGAGCGTCGGCGCGACGCATGTCAGCTATGCTGACATCGGAGCGCCAGAGCGCAGCGTAAAATTTCGTTCTTAGGCGATCAGCTGCTCTTCGCCTCGCTCGACGACGATGCGACACGGCGGCGTGATCTTGTTGTAGGCGCGGCGGAACGCTTCCTTGGCGAAGTCGGCATCCTCGACGTCACACCAGATCGTGAAGATCCGATCGCCCTTGTCGATACGGGCTGCGGTGCCGACGATCTTTCCGAACGACTGGCGCATCCCGTCGGAAACACGGTCTGCACCCGCACCGGTTGCCTGCTTGTTCTCCCGGATGACGTGGTGGGGGAACTTACGCAGGATCATCTTGTACTGGAACTCGCCAGCGTTTTTCAGCATGTGGCGGTTGGCCGAGAGGCGCGAGGCCTCGAGCGATCCGTGGCGGATCTGGACTTCTTCCTCGGTGACGAGGCTGATCTGGACGGGGTAGTCTTCGGGGTCGGCACTGATGTCGCCCATCTTGTGCTGTGCAATCTTCGAACCTGGGATGCCAGTAATGTACTCGCGGCGCGTGTAGGCCGGCTTACTGATATCCCGATACATTGAGGCGGGTTTGTCGGACATGGTTGTGGTTACTTACGAAAACGGAAGCCTACCGTGCGGATAAAGCCTTCGAACCACGCGTTTCGTCCTCGCCGGCCGGAAGTTCGGCCGACACCCCGGTCGAACGAGGGCTCAGTCGATCAGCACGTACTCGGTGCCGTTCTTCTCGACGAGTTCCTGACTCGAAAGCGAGTTGAGAACGCTCAGGATCGCCAGTTTGTTCATCGCGAGCGTCTGGTTCAGATCCGAGACGGTCGCGCTCCCGCTGGCCTCGAGGTAGAGGTAGACGAGTTTTCCTTGCGGCGACTCAAGTTCGGATGGGAGCGGACCGAGTTGATCGGTGTCGGCGTGCTGCTGCATCATGATATCGGTTACAACGCGGATCTTCCGTATAAGCCTATGGTGCAGGGGATGAATACTGGGTTAGCAATACTAGTGTGATTATATCCATTGATTCGGAGAACGACAATACATGGGTCAATCGGATGGCTGCAGAACAAGACGCCCGATTTGGCTACTGAAGTAGTCAGTGGAAATCGACACACGACCGATCGTGCGGGGTATCCAATGGAGTGTGAATCGTTCGAGGGGGCGAAAGAACGAGACGGCGGCGTGTTTAAGGTCGTTCCACTGATAGTACGTGGCATGATGAAGAGTTTCCGGATCGGGTCGCTGTTCGGGATTCCGATCAAGCTCGATCTTACGTTCTTGCTGGTCCTGCCACTGTTCGCCTACCTCATCGGAATTCAACTCGAGCCGCTCGCGAATCTGCTGAACGCGGGGCTGGGTGCCGGAATCGATGTTGCGGCGATCACTGATGGAATGACCCCGTGGTTGCTCGGTTTGATCGCCGCCATCGGGCTGTTCGTCGGCGTTATTCTCCACGAGCTCGGTCACTCGCTGACGGCCCAGCGATACGGCTTTCCGATCGACTCGATCACGCTCTGGCTGTTCGGCGGGATCGCCGCGCTCTCGGAGATGCCCGAAGACTGGCGACAGGAGTTTACGATCGCTATCGCCGGTCCGATCGTCTCCGTGCTCGTCGGGATCGGTTCCTACGCGCTCTTTCTCGTCACGCCCGCGGGGCTCGACGGCGCACGGTTCGTCCTCGCGTACCTGGCGGTATTGAACATCGCCCTCGCTGGCTTCAACATGCTTCCCGCGTTCCCGATGGACGGCGGCCGCGTCCTCAGGGCGTTTCTCGCCCGATCCAGACCGTACGCCAAAGCCACCCAGCAGGCCGCAGCCGTCGGCAAGTTCCTGGCGATCATCATGGGGCTGTTCGGGCTGATCCCGCCGTTCAACATCATCCTCATCGGCGTCGCCTTCTTCGTCTACATCGCCGCCTCGAGCGAGGCCCAGCAGGTGACGATGAAGGCTGCCTTCCAGGACGTGACCGTCGCCGACATCATGACGCCGGTCGACGACCTCCACACCGTCGAGCCGAAGACGACCGTGGCCGAGTTGCTCCAGCGGATGTTCGCCGAGCGCCACACCGGTTATCCGGTCGTCGAGACCGACGGCTTCGGTGACGGACGACTGATCGGGCTCGTGACGCTCTCGGACGCCCGCGAGGTCGATCCGGTCGAGCGCGACGCCTACGTGGTCGAGGACGTGATGACCACCGACCTGAAGACGATCGGACCCGACTCGGACGCGATGACCGCCATCGAGCGGATGCGCGAGAACAACATTGGCCGACTGCTGGTCGTCACCGACGGCGACCTCATCGGGCTGATCTCACGGTCCGATCTGATGACCGCGTTCGACATCGTCCAAAAGAGCGGGGCGGTCGCAGTCTCGCCCGGACCGCGAACCGCGGACTGAGAACACCGATCCGGTAAAAACCGCCGCATCGAACGTTTCAGGCGACGAGACCAACATTCTTAACCGCAACCGGAGCCGATTCTGCGGCGATGCCACCGGCCATCGAGACGACGGATCTCGTGAAGGAGTACGGTGAGTTACGCGCGCTACAGGGACTTTCGCTCACCGTCGAGGAGGGTGAGTTCTTCGGGTTGCTCGGGCCAAACGGCGCGGGCAAGACGACCTTTATCAACACGCTGGTCGGCCTCGTCCGCAAGACCGGCGGCGAGGCTCGCGTCTTCGGCCACGACGTCGAAGCCGACTACCGACAGGCTCGCGACGCGATCGGGCTCGCACCCCAGGAGTTCAACGTCGATCGCTTCTTCCCGATCAAGGAGGTGCTGATGCACAAGGCCGGCTACCACGGCGTCTCGGAAGAGGAGGCCGCCGAGCGCGCCGACGAGGTCCTCAGACGGGTCGGTATCTACGACAAGCGAAACGAACGCTTCGACTGGCTTTCGGGCGGGATGAAACGACGGCTGTTGCTCGCGCGTGCGCTCGTCACCGATCCAGACCTCCTGATTCTGGACGAGCCGACAGCCGGCGTCGACGTCCAGTTGCGCCACGACCTCTGGGACCTCGTCACCGAACTCAACGACGAGGGGACGACGATTCTACTGACGACGCACTACATCGAGGAGGCCGAACGGCTCTGTGATCGCGTCGCGATCATGAACGAAGGCCGCAAGGTCACCGTCGCGACCCCCGACGAGCTAAAGACCCGCGGGACGGACACGATCTCCGTCCGACTCGAATCCGCGCCGTCGGGTGCGCCCGACGTCGGTGAGTACGCACACGAGGCGACGATTTCGGGCGATCAACTCGAGGTTCGCGTCGACGACGGGGGATCGACCGCGCCGCAACTGTTGCACGATCTGGAGGCGTCGGGGTACGAAATCGCGGACCTCGAGATCACTCGGACGTCGCTCGAGGAGATTTTCGTCGATTTGACCAAGCGCGAGGATCGATCGGTCACGCGCTCGTCGGCCGCCAACGACGACGATGAATCGACGACGGACCGAGAACTCGAGCAGGAGGGGGTCGCCTGATGTTTTCGGTCGGGTTCCGGACGCTCTTCCGGCGCGAGGTGCTCCGATTCGTTCGCCGTCCCAAGAACACCTTCATGCCGCCAGCGATCACGAACGTCCTCTACTTCGCCGTCTTCGGCGTCATCCTCGGCGGCCGTATCGACAGTCCGGTGCAGGGCGTCGAGGGTGCCGACTTCGGCTACATCCTCTTTCTCATCCCCGGACTCGTCGTCCTGGGAACGATTTCGAACGCCTTCGAGAACGCCTCGTTCTCAATCTTCCACGGCCGGTGGAACGAGTACATCCACGAGACGCTGACCTCGCCGCTTTCGTACGCCGAGATGGTGTTCGCCTACGTGGCCGCCAGCGCGGTCCGCGGGCTGATCGTCGGCGTCATCGTCGCCGTCATCGGCGCGCTGTTCGTCCCGATCAGCGTCGCGAACGCCGCCTTCCTCGTCGCGACCATGATCGTCATCTCGGCGCTGTTCGCCGGCTTCGGGATCATCGGCGGCCTCGTCGCACGGGATTTCGACGATCTCACGGTCATGAACCAGTTCATCCTCCGACCGCTGGTCTTCTTCGGCGCGGTCTTTTACTCGCTGACCATGCTCGAGCCGATCTGGCAGGCCGTCTCCCTGCTGAATCCGATGGTCTACATGGTCGACAGCGTGCGATACGGACTGCTCGGCTACTCGGACCTCCACCAGGTCGCGCCGGCCGCCTACGCCGATATCGCGCCGTGGCTCTCGCTCGGCGTGTTGACGGTGCTCACCGCCGTCGTGCTCGTAATCGACATCTACCTGTTCAAAACCGGATTCGGGCTGACGGACTGAACACCCGTTTCCCACCGGTCAGCGTGTCATAGAACGCTTCTCGTCCCTGTCGAAGTGATAGAGACGGGTGAGTTACGTATCGATTCGGGTCACCAACCCATCCTGCGGTGGCGTGCACTGGCGAGTCGTTCGAGCAACAGCGAGAACTGCGCGCTGAAGCTGCGCGAGGGGCGAACGAGCGCAGCGAGTGAGTCGGCTGGGGAGGGTGGGTCATCCCCTGTGTTCGTGCGAGCAGGACCTGCATTGAGACTCATCACTGCGAAAGTCCTACTCAGCGTCGCTCGGCCGGCACTGCAGACTCGCCGCCGAGAACTGAGTCGCGTGGTTACTCCAGATCGTCGACCAGTTCGCTCGCGACGCCCGTGTATCCCGTCGGCGTCAGCGCGTGCAGTTCCTCGCGAACGTCCTCGTCGACGTCGAGTTCGTCGAACATCTCTCGGAAATCGTCGAGCGAGACGTCTTTCCCGCGAGTAACGGCTTTGACCTGCTCGTAGGCGTCTTCCTGTCCCTCGCGTCGCAGGATCGTCTGGACGGCCTCGCCGATGATCTCCGGGGTCGACTCCAGGTCCTCGCGCATGACGTGCTCGTTGGGGACGACTTTCTCGAGGCCGGCGGCCGTTTTCGAGTAGCCGATCAGACAGTGGGCGAACGCGGCCCCGATGTTTCGCTTGACCGTCGAGTCCGAGAGGTCCCGCTGGAGCCGCGAGGTGGTGACGTAGTCGGCGAGGAAGGTGAGATCCGAATTCGCCTTCGAGAGGTTGCCCTCGCTGTTCTCGAAGTCGATCGGGTTGACCTTGTGGGGCATCGTCGAGGAGCCGGTTTCGCCCTCGACGGCCTCCTGGCCGAGGTAGCGATCGGAGACGTAGAGCCAGATATCGAGATCCAGATCGAGCAGGACGTCGTTCGCGCCGCGGAAGGCATCGAACAGCGCCGCGAGGTCGTCGCAGGGGTTGACCTGGGTCGTCAGCGGCTCGAACTCGAGACCGAGTCCGTCCGCGACGAACTCTCGAGCGAAGGCCTGCCAATCCACGTCTGGGTAGGCCGCGACGTGGGCGGCGTAGGTGCCGGATGCCCCGCCGAGCTTGCCGCTGAGCTCGTCGGTCGCCTGTCGAATGCGACCCGTCGTGCGGCCGAGCCGCGAGGCGTAGACGGCCATCTCCTTGCCGAAGGTCGTCGGCGTCGCGGGCTGACCGTGCGTACGGGCGAGCATCGACAGGTCGCGGTGTTCACGAGCCATCTCGGCGAGCGTGTTTTGCACGTCGAACAGCGCCGGCAGCAGAACCGCCTCGACGGCGTCGCGGACCAGCAGCCGGTGGGCGAGGTTGTTGACGTCCTCGCTGGTCAGCCCGAAGTGGATCCAGGCCGAGGCGTCGCTGTCTTCTGACAGACGGTGACGGACGAAATACTCGACCGCTTTGACGTCGTGATTCGTCGCGTCGAACCCGGCGTGGCCCTCGGTTTCGAGCTTCTTGATCAGCTGGGCGTCCTCCTCGGCGAAGTTGGTGTAGAGGCCGCGAAGCTGTTCGCGTTCGGTGAGTCCGATCTCGAGCGGCGTCGCCTCGAGTTCGGCCAGCGCGATCAGGTACTCGACCTCGACGCGGACGCGGGCCCGCATGAGCGCGGCCTCGCTCGCGTACGGCGACAGCGGCGCGGTCCGGCCGTCGTACCGGCCGTCGAGCGGCGAGACGGCGTACAGCGTATCGGTATCGGTCATTGTCCGAGTCTTTCCAGCCCGGTGCAAAAGGGTATCGAAACCCGGGTGGTGAGAGCCCACGAGTGTGCATATTCGAGGTGCTTCTCGGGAGAATTACACAGGTAGTATCCACGTATATGCACACATTCGACTTCGAGACCGCAACCACTTTGCCGCTCGCGGGCGGGCATACGCCTATGACGCGAATCGCCGGGATGGCCGGCAACCGAGGGCGCAACCTGTTGAATATCGCCGACCGACAGCCTGGCGGGGCCGAACTCGCCATGATCCTCGCGACCAGCGAAGACGCACCGGTGCTCGAGGCCGCCGCCGAGCGCGGGGTTCCGACCGAAGTCGTCCCGCTCGCGGATGACATGGGCCGGAGCGAGCACGAGGAGGCCGTGCTCGAGACCCTCTCGGACTACGAGTTCGATCTGGTCTGTCTCGACGGCTACATGCGCATCCTCTCGGACACCTTCCTCTCCGAGGCACCGACGACGCTGAACGTCCACCCCTCCCTGCTGCCCGCGTTCCCCGGCATGGACGCCTGGGGCGACGCGCTCGATGCGGGCGTCTCCGTGACCGGCTGTACGGTCCACGTCGTCACCGACGCGACCGATGAGAACGGCTCGGTCGTCGAAAGCGAGGTCGACGCCGGCCCGGTCGTCACCCAGGAGCCGATTCCGGTGTACGAGGGCGACGACGAGGAGACCCTGAAAGAGCGCGTCCTCTACGAGGGCGAGTTCCGCGCGTACCCGCGGGCGGTGAAGTGGTTCGCCGAGGATGCCGTGGACGTCGACCTCGAAGCAGGCGACGTCACTGTGGAAGACGATGTTGCGACGACGGACGATGAGGAAAGCGACCACAGCGGCCTTCCCGGTCGACGACTCGTCTCGAACGACCGCGCAGACACGCTTCGCTACGGCGAGAACCCGCACCAGGACGCCGCGGTTTATGCCGACTACACCTGCGACGAGGCGAGCGTCGTCCACGCTGACCAGTTGAACGAGGGCGCGAAAGCCCTGTCGTACAACAACTACAACGACGCCGACGGCGCACTCAATCTGATCAAGGAGTTCGACGAGCCCGCGGCCGCCGTCATCAAGCACACGAATCCTGCGGGCTGCGCCACGGCCGACTCGCTCGTCGAGGCCTACGAGAAGGCCCTTTCGACGGACCCGATGAGCGCGTTCGGCGGCATCGTCGCTCTGAACCGGGAGTGCGACGCCGACACCGCCGAGCAGATCATCGACTCGTTCAAGGAGGTCGTCGTCGCCCCCGGCTACACCGACGACGCGCTTGAGGTGCTGTTCGAGAAGGATAACCTGCGCGTACTGGATGTCGACGAACTCGGCGAGCGCACGGAACGGTTCACCGAGAAGCCGCTCGTCGGCGGCCGACTCGTCCAGGAGCGCGATATGCAGTCGATTTCGGTCGACGACCTCGAGGTCGTCACCGAGCGCGAACCGACCGACGAGGAGCTCGAGTCGATGGTGTTCGCCTGGCAAACGCTCAAACACGTGAAATCGAACGGGATCCTCTTCACCGACGGCACCGAGACGGTCGGCGTCGGGATGGGACAGGTGTCGCGCGTCGACGCGGTTCGGCTCGCGGCGATGAAGGCGGACGAGCACGCGGAAGGAAAAGACGCAGAGGGTGCAGTGATGGCCTCCGACGCGTTCTTCCCGTTCCCCGACGGAATCGACGAGGCCGCGGAGGCGGGCATCGAGGCGGTCGTCCAGCCCGGTGGCTCGGTCAACGACGAGGACGTGATCGAGGCGGCAGACGAGCACGGAATGGCGATGGCGTTTACGGGACAGCGTAGTTTCAGACACGACTGAGCGCTGCGAGCGACGCGAGCAGTTTTTTGGTCCAGATTTTTGCGTGAGCGGTGAGTGACCGGAGGGAACGAACCCGAACGGAAAAAGGTGGATGCCGCGGTGGCGTTTACGGGACAGCGTAGTTTCAGACACGAGAACACGGAGGCTGGAGTGCTGTCAAACCGGTTGACTCCGCTTACCGAAGCCGATCTCGAACCCGTCGCAACAGCGTTTCCGAAACGCCCTGATGGCGTTTCGCCATGATAACCGAACTATCGACTTCGCGGCCGATCGTCTCGGGGAGGTCGCCGACGAGGACGCGGCGCAGGAGTCCCTCGTCGGCCGCACCGATGACGGTCATATCGTGGTCGGCGGCGCGGTCGACGATCGTCTCGAGGACCTCGCCCTCGCGGACCGTCTCCTCGACGGACTCGACGGCGCCGAGTTCCGGTGACGTTTTCGTGAGGAGGTCGCGAGCGTCGGCGACGTGCGCCTCGTCGCGGTCGGAAACGACAGTGAGCAGTTCCACGCGAGCGTCGTGGACGCGGGCGAGCGAGCCGGCGACCGACGCGGCGAACGCCGTGTTCGGCCCGCCGGCGACGGGGACGAGAACGGACGAAATGTCGACGTAATCGCGGTCGATCCGCTTGACGAGGACGTCACACGACGCCTCGGCGAGCACCTCGTCGATGTAGCTTCCGAGGACGATATCGCGACGCTGCGGTCTACCGCGCCACCCCAGCAGAATCGCCGCCGCATCGGCTTCGTCAGCGACGTTACAGACGCTGTTCGCCACGTCACGGCCGAACCTGATTCGCCCGGTCGCCTCGACGCCGCCCTCTTGGGCCTGTTCGACCGCGTAGTTCACCACCGCCTCGTTCTCGTCGACGTCGAGCGACTCGCTGGCCTGTTTGAGCGGGAGTTGCATCGGGACGGTGACGACGTTGAGGACGAGGATCTCGAGGTCGCGGTCGGATGCGAGGTCGGTGGCGGTTTCGAGCAGTCGGTCGGCTGTTTCTGGGTTCGCGACGGGAACGAGGAGACGATCTGCCGACATACGCTATGCCTCGAACGGACGTGATAAGTAACCTGTCCCGTTTTTCAGGTCGGTGAAAGAATCCTTTCAGCTTGCACGAATGTTTTGAGTATCGGCCGCGACTGGACAGCTATGGACCGACGAGAGTTCCTCGCTGCATCTGCGATCGGGACAACGGCGGCGATAGCGGGATGTACGAGTAGCGCGACCGACGACGATGACCCGGGTTCGGACGACGACGGATCGGGAACGACCGGCGCGGCCTCGGAGACCGCGATGGAGCGCGAAATCGCGGTGAGCGCGAACGGCGAGGTCGAGACCGACCCGGACAAAGCCGTCGTGAGCGTCGGTATCGAGGCGAGCGGCGACGAGGCCGACGAGGTCAACGACGAACTCGCCGACCGAGCGGAACAGCTTCGAGACGCGTTCGACGAGTTCGGGATTCCGGACGAGAACGTCGAAGAGGGGCAGTATCGGGTCCATCCTGTCCGCGGCAACGAGGTCGAGGGCTTCGAGGGGACACACTCGTTTCAGGTCGAACTCGACGACGTCGACCGCGTCGGTGAGTTCATCGACACGTCGATCGATGCTGGTGCGGACAACGTCGGACGAGTCAACTTCACCTTGCAGGACGAAACCGAGGCAGAACTCCGAAACGAGGCCATCGACGCCGCGTTCGATAACGCCGACGAGGAGGCGACCTACATCGCCGAGAACCGTGACGTCTCGCTCGCGGGAGTCGTCTCCGTCTCGACGACGAACGTGAACACGGTTCCGGTACGATACGACGTCGCGGACGACGCCGTCGAGGCGGACGACGCTGCGGCGACGGGGACCGAGATCGACGCCGATCCGGTGACGGTAAGCGCCTCCGTCGAGGTCGTCTACGGGTTCGAAGACGCCGACTGATGGGTGCCGACCGTTGTCGATTGATCTGTCCTAGAGCGCGGTTTCGATCGTTTCGTCGGTCGCTGAGAGGCCCGTAACCTCCAGCATTCCCTGGTTGGCCCCCGTCTTTTCGACGTGAATCCGTCCGGTAAACGACGTCTCCATCCCCGCGATCATGCTGTCGACGTCCGCTCCGACGTCCGCGCTCGTATCCAGCGCACAGACGCCGATCCCGTCACCGCGTCGGAGCTCGGTCAGGAAGTTGGTGTTCAAGAACCGATAGACGGTTCGCGTATCCTCGACCGCCTGGCAGATCGTCGAACAGAAGAAGATACCGGACCGAAAGCGCGTCGTCGACTGCTGTGAGGTCGCGACAAGGCTCGAAAACTCCATCCCGAGCGACGTCAGATCGCTGAGGTCGTCAACGCGTTTGATCGTCTCGTCGTCGTCCGGTCCCTCACACGCGAGGACGGAGGCGCGGGATCCCGCGCCCGCGTTCGCCTGATTCAGCGCTCGCTGGACAAGCCGCCCCTCGCTATTGGTCGCGAGGACGATGCTCCGTTCGCCCTCCTCGGCGGCGACCAACCGAGCGAAGACCGTCTTGAGCGCGTCGGTATCCTCGCCGGTCAGCAGTATCGAGGTGCCGTTGTCGATGTCGTCGATCGGGAGCGAGGTGACGCCGAACGCGTCGGAACCGGCGAGGCTCATTTCACCACCTCCACGGCTTTGGCTTCGGCCTCACGGACGGTCTGGCGAAGCTCGAGGATCTCCATCGCGGTGTCGGCGTACTGCCCTAACGTTTCTCGCTCGGCGGGTGAGTACCCTCGCGGCTCGTGGTCCAGCACGCAGACCTGTCCAATGACCTGCCCGTTCGGCGCGGTCATGTTCGCGCCTGCGTAGGAGACGATGCCAAGGTTCTCGAGTTGCTCGTTCTTGTTGAATCGCTTGTCGTCTGCGATGTCCTCGACGACCATGACGTCCTCCTGGAGCATGCTGTGGGTACACATCGTGTCCTCGCGAGTCAGCGAATCCCAGTCGGCTCCCGTGCACGCGAGGAAGTTCTCCTCGTCCTCCTCGATCAGCCCGATAAACGCGACGGCGACGCCGAAGTGGTCGGCGATCAGATCGGTGATTCGGTCGAAACTCTCCTCGATCGGTAGGTCGTCGACGTCGTAGCGTTCGAGCGTCTCGAGGCGTTCGTCCTCGTCATCCGGTTTGAGAAACCCGACCTGTGCGCTGTGGTCGATCACGTCGTTGACGATGAATCCGAGTCGATCGTGGGCGTCCGGCAGATCGCGATTGAGATACTCGACGATCAGTTCCTGAAACGACGACGTCTCGATTTCTGACGGCGAGACGTCGGTGAAGAGAACGCAGGGCGTCTGTGGCGTCTCTTCTCGTATCGTCTCGACGATCTCCATTCCGGTTCCGTCGGTAAATTCGTAGGCGGTGACGACGCAGACGATCGGTTCGTCCGCGAGTCGCGTCGCTGCTTCGTCGACCGAGGTCGCTTCGACCGTCGTTAGCTCGTCGTCGGCTTCAACGGCCGACGTAACGTCCCCAATCCGCTCCTCGGAGTCGACACAAAGTATCGTACGGCTCATTCATAATCGAAAGGCGGTGCGTCGCTTAAAAGCGCTCTACCCAACAATCATATCGGAGATATGACTGACGGATACCGAGATCGACACGCGAACGGCCAGGGAGTTAGAATACCGCGCTCTGTTTCAGGAGAGAGGAAACAGTAGTCCGCTACCAGTCAGTTCCGATAACCGAAAGACGGCCGCGGTTACACCGGTCGTTCGACCGCAGTAAACCGTCTCAGAAAGTCGACCGGCTTAGTCGTCGGCGGGAACGGCTCGCTGGCTCTGGCCGCCGGCCATCGCGAGGACGTCGTCGAAGAAGTCGAGCGTGTCCTCTGGGCCGGGGTTGGCCTCGGGGTGGTACTGGCGGGTGATGACGTCGTACTCGACGCCGTCGATTCCCTCCGGGGTGTCGTCGTTAACGTTGATCTGGGTGATCTTGAGGTGTTCACCCGGATCGGCGACGGTGTAGCCGTGGTTCTGGGTCGTCATGACGACCTGGCCCGACTCGAGATCGAGGACGGGCTGGTTGACGCCGCGATGACCGAAGGTCATCTTCTCGGTGGTGCCGCCGAGCGCTTCGGCGACGATCTGCTGGCCGAGGCAGATGCCGGCGACGGGCGTGTCCTCGACGAACGCCTCGACGAGGCCGATCGCGTTCTCGTAGTTCGCGGGGTCACCGGGGCCGTTGGAGATGAATAGGACGTCGGGGTCGACCGCCTCGACCTCGCTCGCGTCCGCGTCGTATGGAAGCACGTGAACCTCGGCGTTGCGGGCGAGCAGCGAGTCGACGATCGAGCCCTTCGCGCCGCAGTCGACCAGCGCGACGGTCTCGCCGTCGTTACCCTCGCCGTGGACCTCGGGTTCGTCGACGCTGACCTGCGCGCCGATGTCGGTGTGTTCGCTCATTCCCTTGCACTGTTCGAGTTCCGCCAGGGCGTCTTCCTCGGTGACGTCCTCGCCGACTGCGATTCCGCACTTCATCGCACCGCCGTCGCGGATGTCGGTGACGACCTCGCGGGTGTCGAGGTGGTCGACCGCCGGAACGCCCTCCGATTCGAGCCATTCAGCGACGTCTTCGGTGAGTTCCTTCGCGAGGACCGCACGCGGGTGAACGCGGTCGTCCTCGAATCGTTCTTCGCGAACGCCGTAGTTACCGATCAGCGGATACGAGAAGGTCAAGATCTGCTCCTCGTAGGATGGATCGGTGAGACTTTCTTCGTACCCTGTATACGCCGTCGTGAAAACCAGTTCGCCACGAGCCGTGCCCGAAGCACGTCCACGCCCCTCGATCACGTGGCCGCCCTCCAGTGCAACGTAGGCAGCTGTCATTACGATCTACGTATTGGACACACCCTCATAAGTGTTGTCTTCGAAGCTGAGTTACGAAATTCGTAATCGGTAAGTGCTTGTTGGTCGTAGTCACGCATCTCCATGGACGATCTGGACCGACAGATACTCGATATCCTCCGGCGAGACGCCCGGATGCCCTACACCGAGATCGCCGACGAGGTCGGAACGAGCGAGGGAACCGTTCGCAACCGCGTCGAGCGGATGATGGACAACGAGATCATCGAGCGGTTTACGATCTCGACGCGGACGGGAAACGTCAAGGCGATGCTCGAGATCGGCGTCGCGGTCGACGTCGATACCAAGGCGGTTTCCGAGCGGATGGCCGAGTGGGAGGAGGTCGACTTCGTCTGGATGGTCTCGGGCGAACAGGATATCGTCCTCGTCGTCGACGCCGCGGACACGCGCGGGGTGAACGATCTCATCACGCAGGCTCGCGATCAGGAGGAAGTCATCAGCACCAAAACGCGGCTGATTCTGGACGAGCAGCGCTAGTTCTTTTTCGGGTCGTCTTCTCCGGGAGGCACTCCAATGCCCGGTGTCGGTCTCTCGATCGCGTCGATCACGCGCTTTCTCCGGTGAATCGTCCGGTATCCTCGACGCAGTAGTCGATCGAGTGGCGAGCGAGAGACGCGTGCACTCACCCGACCGTCACGGATCGCCTCGACGACCGACTCGGGCGTGAGCCGGTCGGCGTCGACGACCGTATACGCGCGTCCCACCTCGAACGGGTAGTGAGCGTCGCTTCCGCCGACCAGCGGGAGATTCCGACTGTCCGCCAACTCCTCGACGAGCGACCGCGATCTGGGGTGCTTGCCGTTGACTTCGATCGCATCGAACGGCACGTCCTCGAGTTCTCGGACCGTGCTGTTTCGAAACGGGTGGGCAACGATCGCAGCGCAGTCGCGCTCGTGGGCCAACGCGACCGCCTCACGCGGCGAGAGTGCTCCTGGCTTCGTCGCCGCGGGCGGATCGGAACCGACGACGAGGACGTGGCCGCGGTCGGTCGTGATCTCGATCCCCGGTAGCGTTGTGACGGGGCCGGGCGGCTCGAACGCGGTGTAGTAGTCGTGATTAGTCGTCGCGAGTCCCGCCAGTCCGCGCCGCTTTGCCGCCCACGCGAGGAGCCGAACGCCGATCGGATCGAACCGATCCCCGAGGCTTCGGCGACCGTGAAAGAATCGCGTGTGCGTGTGAAGGTCGACGGCGTACACGCGAACGCATACGCCGGGCAGGCCCTTTTGCGCTCGGCCGGCGTCTCCCACGATATGGTATCGAGCGGAGCGGACGCGGGTCAGACGAGCGGTGAGCGCATCCTCGTTCTCAACCCGGTCAGCGGGAGCCAGGATCACGTCGACGACGTCGTCGAACTGGCGGGCGATCACGGGTTCGAGATTCGGCGAACTGAGGAAAGCGGCGACGCGAGACGACTGGCCCGCGACGCGGCACCCGACGCTGACCTCGTCGCTGCGGTCGGGGGCGACGGCACGATAAACGAGGTCGTCAACGGAATCGTCGACGCCGACGCGCTCGAATCAACGACCGTCGCCGTCATCCCCGCAGGAACCGGCAACAACTTCGCGGCGAATATCGGCGTCCAGGGCGTCGAGCACGGGTTCGAGGTGATCGAGCGCGGTCCTCGGCGGCGGATCGACCTCGGACTCGCGAACGGCCGCGCGTTCGTCAACTCCTGCGTCGGCGGCGTCACCGCCGAAGCTAGCAGCGAGACGTCCTCGGAGAGCAAACGAGAGTTGGGCGTGCTCGCGTACGTCAAGAACACGTTCGAAACCATCCAGTCGTTCGACTCCCTCCCGCTTCGGGTGGAGACGGCTATGGATCCCGGCGGAAATACTGTGCGGACGTGGGAAGGGAAGGCGCTGTTCGTCCTCGTCGGTAACTGCCGGCGGTTTTCCGGCACGCGAACTGCCCAAGCGAACGCCGAGGACGGCCTGCTCGAGGTGACGATCATCGAAGACGCCGCTGCGATCGACCTGCTCAGCGACGCGGCCCGCGAAGGCCTCTTTAATCGCGATGGGACGCACGTCGTCCAGCGACGGACACCGTCGCTCACGATCCAGAGCCGCCGGGACGTCGTCGAGTACAGTCTTGACGGCGAAATGTTAGAAACCGATTCGCTCTCCATCGAGACGACCGCACGCGCGCTCGAAATCCCCGTTGGCGAGAGCTATCGGCCGAACCCGGACGAAGACGAAGCCGAGTGGCCGTTCGAGGAGTGAATTCGAGGCAACCTGCGGCGAGATTCGGTGCGTCGGTGCTCGTACGACGTCGATGCTCGTCAGTTCGTCACTGGAAGACGATACTGGTTTCAAGAGTCCCCGCGATTGTGTGGGTATGTCTGCGCCACAGGAGGATTTAGAGCACGAGAACGCCAAGCAGGACGTCATCGCGGTCGACGGCGACGACACCGAACTCGACCTCGTCAACCGACTCGAGGCCCACACGGGCGACGGCATCCGCCACCGAGCGTTCACCTCGCTCGTCTTCGATCAGGACGACAACGTGCTCCTCGCTCAGCGAGCGCCGGGCAAGCGCCTCTGGGGAACCCACTGGGACGGCACCGTGGCCTCCCATCCCGTCGAGGGACAGAGCCAGGAAGAAGCGACCCGCCAGCGCTTGGAGGAAGAACTCGGAATCACGCCAGACCAGTACGACGACCTGCGCCTGACCGACCGGTTCGAGTACAAGCGCTATTTCGAGAACGCAGGCGTCGAGCACGAGGTCTGTGCCGTCCTGAAGCTGACGCTTTCGGATCGCAGCCTCGATCCGGACGAGGAGGAGGTCGCCGGGCTGATGTGGGTACCCTACGAGCGACTCCATTCGAACCCGGAGTGGTACCGCCAACTCCGCCTCTGTCCGTGGTTCGAGATTGCGATGCGCCGAGACGTCGGTTCCGACCAGGCGTAGACGTACTTGTCTCTATCACCGGGTTTCGCTGGGCTTGCGTGTCGCTGTTTCGTTCTCATAACTCTCGTGGACTGCCGTCACTTCGCTGACGATGGTCGATCTAGTCGACCGCTCGTCGCTGCCCGTCCGACGGGGTTTTTGCACCACGACGAACTCGCTGCGTTCACCCGGATGTGTCATATGGTATCGTTCAACAAACTTATTGTCCCCCTCCTCGTACCGTCCCCTGAGGACCGTCAGAACAGGTCCGTGTGACGAAATGAGTTCCCCACCACCGGAAACCGAGACGCACGAAGTGACGCTCTCCAGAGCGGAACAATGGGTCGCCCATCACGTTCTGGCGAACCGCGTCGACGACGCACTCGACGCAGACGAGTCGCCACCAGCGTGGGCCGTTTCACTCGTCGAAACGATCGAATCCGACGAGACGAACGCGCTCACCCGCCAACAGCTCGCCGAACTCGCGGATGAACTAACACACTATCTCGACCGCGAGGAGACGCCCCAGCAAGACGCCGTCCACGGATCGGCCGTCCTCGAGCGACTCGAGGACGCGCTCGAATCGCCCTAATCCGCCCCCTCGTTTTCAGGGACGAGTCGTCGCCCAGACGGCCGTCACCGCGAGCAACACCGCCGGCACGAGCGGCAAAATTAGCAGTGCGAACAGGTAGCTCACGCCCGGCGGCCACAGCATGATCGCGACGGGAGCGACGACGAACGCGAAGACGATGACACCGACGAGGACCCAGCCGCGCCAGTCGAACTCACGGTCAGCCGTCGCGGGATGGGCCGGCTCGTCCACCCACCCTTCCCCCGACTCGTCGGCGTCGTCCCGCCGCTCGCCGTCCTCGTCGAACGCCGACGGATCGTGCACGTAGCCGCTATCGTCGCTCGAACTCACGAGTACTTCTTCAGAGCGAACGATGAAAGCAGTCACGGTTCCAGACTGCGGCGGCGAGCGACGTCGGTCACATCTCGCTGTCCGGTCGGACGACGACCTTGCCAAAGCCCTCGCGTCCCTCGACGATCTCGTGAGCGCGCGCCGTCTCGCTCATGGGGAGCACCTCTCGAATCGCGGGCTCGAAGGTCCCGTCCCAGACGAGTTCCATCACGTCGTCGACCTGCCCCGGCGTCCCCATCGTCGAGCCGATGATGTGGAGCTGGTTCCAGAAGATCCGCGGGATGTCCGTCGTTGGATTCCCGCCGGCCGTGCCGCCGCAGGTGACGAGCCGGCCGTCCTTCGCGAGGCTCTTGATCGAATCCCGCCAGGTGCCCGCGCCGATGTAGTCGACGACGACGTCGACGCCGCGGCCGTCCGTCTCCTCGCGAACCCACTCCGCGAAGTTTCGATCCTCGTAGTTGACCGCGTGATCCGCGCCGTGGTCGTACGCGTACTCGAGCTTTTCTTCGGTGCTGCCTGTCGCGTACACCTCTGCGCCCGCATAGTCGGCGATCTGGAGCGCGGCGTGGCCGACCCCGCCGCTCGCGCCGAGGACGAGCACAGACTCGCCGGCTGCGAGATCAGCGCGGTCGATCAGCATCCGCCAGGCGGTCTGGAAGACGAGCGACGACGCGCCGGCGGTCACCCAGTCCACGCCGTCGGGGACCGGAATCAAGTTGTCCTCGGGAACGGCGGTGTACTCCGAATGAACGCCCGGTACGTGCTCGCCGATGAGGTGGAAGTTCACGCACAGCGTCGCGTCGCCGCGCCGGCAGAACTCGCAGTCGCCACAGCTTACGCCGGCCGTGAGTGCGACTCGGTCGCCCGGCTCGAACCGGGTGACGTCCTCGCCGACGGCCTCGACGACGCCCGCCGCGTCGCTTCCCGGCACGTGGGGCATCTCGAGCGACAGCGTCGGCAGTCCGCGACGAACCCACACGTCGAGATGGTTGAGTGCCCCCGCCTTGACGTCGACGAGGACCTCGCTGGGCCCGACCTCGGGGTCGGGGTACTCGCCGTACTCGATGACGTCGGTGTCGCCGTGCTCGGTGATTGTGACCGCCTGCATAGACGGATACAATGGGGAGTGTCGCATAACAGTTCGCCCGATTCGCTCGACCGAATACACTTTGCGTCGCAAATAGACTTTGTGCTGGAAAGTATTATGTACCGAGAACGTGTCAGTGAGCAACGAGACGAATGTCAACGGACTCACTCTCTGACACCGAACCCGACCCCGAACCCGTTCGGACCACAACCACCGACGCCTCGAAACCGACGGCGGGCGGACGCGTCTGGCTCGATCAAGCCACCGCGTTCGCGGCCCGAAGCCTGCAGGAGGTCCGAAACAGCTGGATCATGCTCCTGTGGGTGGTCGCCTTCCCCGCTATCATGTACCTGCTCACGGCGACGCAGGGGACCGACTCGTCAGCCGCTTCGGATGCAACCTTTTCAATCGGCATCGGCGTCCTCGGCGCGATGTTCGTCTGCCTCTATCTGTTCGGCAACCAGCTCGCGACTGACCTCGAGGACAGCCGCTACGTCGCCTACCGGTCGATGCCGATCTCACCGTCGGCGGAGCTGGCCGGACGGATGACCGCCGGGCTCGTCCTCGCCGGCGCCGCGTTCGCCGCGACGATGCTGGCCGGCGTGGCCACCGGCGCGACGTACGGCCTTCGTGGCCCCGAATCGATCGCGATCGTCCTGCTCGCTGGCGTACTGACCTGCGTGTTCTGGATGGTCGTCGCGATCCCGCTGGTCGTCGTCGCCGACAACAAACGCGTCGCCGAGTGGACCACGACGCTACTGGCCGTCAGCGCGTTCGTCCTCACCGGCTTCAACGGTGCGATGCCCGGCAGTGCACCGCTCGACGGAGACCTGCTGAACGTCCTTCCCAACACGCTGCCGACGCGGCTGCTCGTCTATCACCTCGTCCCGGCCGAGAACTGGACCGAACTCGGCGTTGCGCCGCCGGCGCTGCCGACCGGCCCCGAACACGTCGCCCTGCTCGTCGGCTACGCCGTCCTCGCGCTCGTGGTCGGCACGCTCGTCGTGAATCGTTCGCTCTACGACCGGGGGTGGTGGCCGTGACCGACGTGACTGACGCCGTCATCACCGCGACCGATATCTGCAAATCGTTCGACGACGAGGACGCGGTCCTCGACGGTGTCGATCTTACCGTCCGTGACGGTGAGACCCTCGTCCTGATGGGACCGAACGGGGCCGGCAAGTCCGTCTTGCTCTCCTGTCTGGCCGGCGGGGACCGACCCGACAGCGGCCGGGTCGACATCCTCGGATCGCCCGCAACCGACCGGGACGACACCACGAGTTTCCTGCTGCAGGACGCGCTCGCTCACGAGAAACTCACTGGACGGGAGAACATCGCCTTCTACGAACGGCTCCACCCGAATTTCACGGAGTGGAGCGAATACGTCGACCGGCTCGACCTCGACGGCGATGCCCTCGCAAAGACCGTCGAGGACTACTCTGGCGGCATGGTGCGGAAACTCGAACTGGCGATCGCCGCGAGCATCGACGCCCCGATCTACCTCTTCGACGAGCCGACGGCGGCGCTCGATCTCACGGCGATCGGGACGGTCCACGAACTGTTCAGGGAGAAACGCGACGCCGGCAAGACCCTCGTCGTGGCCAGCCACCGGCCGATGGACGCCGACGTCGCCGACCGGATCGCGTTCCTCGCCGACGGCCGGATCGTCGAAACCGGAACGCCCGAGGACCTACTTGCGTCGGTACCACCCGTCCTCGAAACGGGGGTGACGAACGCGACCGCATTAGCCGAGGCTGTCGCCGGCGAGCCGTACGCGGTGGCCGGCTCGGTCCGCGGGTTCCTCCCGCGGGCGCGGGAGCGATCCGGCTCGGATTTCGTAGCGGTGATCGCCCGCGAGACGGGAATCGACCCGGCCGACCTGTCGACCGTCGAGCCGACCTACACCGACCTCTTTAACTACTACACGAACGGTACGTCGACAACGAGCGCCAACAGCGAGCCGGACGGCCCGGCCGTCGACACGGCCACCACGACCACCGCTTGCGGAACCGACGCACGATGACCGAGAACGTACCGATGAATCGGGATCGAAACCGAGAGACCGAGGCGGACGCGACTGCGGATCCGGACGCCCTGCAGGCCGAACTCGGCGAGATCAAATCAGCGATGGGGATCGCGGAGCGCCATCCCTACTGGTGGCGCTTCTGGGTCGTCGAGGGGATCGGCGTCGCCGTCGGCTTCGTCCTCGTCCAGTTGTGGCTTCGCTGGGGGTTCGACCTCCGGCTCGGCGCGGCGCTGGCCGGCGTCTTCGCGCTCGACTACCTCGCGAAACGGCGGATCAAAGCGGAGTACGAACCGCCAGCGAGGGGGCTTCCCAGTCAGAAGCTGTGGCTGGGCATCATCTTCGTCGGCCTCGGCGCGCTCATCGTCGGCCTCGGGCCGGTGTTCAGGCACCTCGGCGAGGCCGAGTCGGTTCGACTCGCGCTGCTCTCGGCGGCCGCCGTCGTCGGCGTCGGATACCTGTATATGGGCCAGTTACTCGAGGCGTACGACATCCGTGCCGCCGATCGGTACGCGTTCTATCTCGGCGGCGTCTGGATTCTGGTGCTGGCCGTGGCCATCCCGTTCGTCTCCGCGTTCCGGGGCTGGGAGTACGCCGTCTTCGGCCTCGGACTCGCGGTCCACCACATCGGCGCGTACATCGCACTCGCACGACACTAACATGGAACTCGACAAACTCGTCCACCAGCCAACCCGGTTGCGAATCTTCGCCCACCTCTATGCCAACGGCGAGACGGGGTTTACCGACCTCCGGACCGAACTCGACGTCACCGAGGGGAACCTCGCGAGTCACATCGATCGCATGGAGGAGGCCGACTGCGTCGCAGTCGACAAGCAGTTCGTCGATCGCAAACCCCAGACGACCTATCGGCTCACCGAGCGCGGCGAGGACCTCTTCGAGGACCACGTCCGAACGCTCGAGGCGCTGATCGACGGAATCGAGCCCGATTCGGACGTGGAACCAGAACCCGAAACAACCTCGAAATCGACCCCGAACCGAGAGTTCGACCTTGGGCCCGGCGCGGGCGCGGGACCAGACGCATAGCTCGCTCGAATGCCGTCTCAGCACGAGAGCCCGAACCGAAACACAGTCCGCACGCCCATTGAGCAGGGTTTTCCCATCGGCAATCGAAGTGAGGATATGACCGAGTCCAACGCGGATCCGGACCCAGACGCGGCTGTGGACGCGGACACGAGTCCGCACTCGGACCCGGATTCGGAGCCCGAGACCGAAACGGATCCAACCACGCAGCCGACCGACCGGGGACCGACCGCGAACGACGGCGCCGAACCCGAGGACGCGACCCTCGGCGTCAGCGTCGTCACGATCGCGTCGAACCGCACCCTCGACGACGATACCGCCGGCCAGGCCATCGAAACGGCCCTCGAGAACGAGGGGTTCTCCCTCGCGACGCGAGAACACGTCGCGCCGAGTCACGATCGGGTACAGTCGATCGTTCTCCGGGTGATCGAACGCGACGACGTCGACGTCGTGATCACCGCCGGCGGGGCCAGCGTCGAGCCCGACGACATCGTCATCGAGGCGGTCGAACCCCTCCTCGACAAGCAACTCGACGGCTTCAGCCACCTGTTCACCACCCTCGCGTACGAGCAGATGGGGACTCGTGCCGTCGCCGCGCGAACGCTCGCCGGCGTCGCCGAGGAGACGCCCGTCTTCTGTCTCCCCGGTAACGCTGAGTCGGCTCGGCTCGGAACCGAGGAAATTATTCTTTCCGAGGCGGGACACCTCGTCGAACTCGCTCGTTCCGACGAACCCGACGACGAGAACGAGTTGGACGACGACCAGTGATCGTCACGCGGTTCGAGAAGCTGCGATACCGAGCTGAAAACGGATAGGCCGAGAGAGGAGACGCTCTGATTGACGTAGTAAACCGCGACGAAAGAGAGCCTAGGCCGGAATTTGAATCCGGGGTCTCGTCCTTACCAAGGACGCGCTTTACCGCTAAGCTACCCAGGCACGCATTCGTTCGTTGGTCGGAATCGTCTTTATGGGTTTCGATTCGCCCCCGGCATGGGGCACTGTGTCTCGCGGAGTGTCATCTCAGGGATCCGTCGCCGAGGTCGCGCGATCGGTCGTGTGGTCCTCGAGCGAGCGCTCCGACGCCGAGGGTTCGAACTCGTCGAGACAGCGCTCGACCGGCGGGAACGACGGTGCGACGTCGGTCGCGAGCTGGTCGGCGACCGCGAGCAGTCGCGTGGACGGCGGTTCGTCGACGGCTGCTGCGCCCGTTCGGACGGCGAGTTCGAGGACGTCGCGCTCTAAGTTGGCGTCAATGGCGACGGGATCGGCGGCGTCGCGATCGGCCCGTCGGGTCTGATCGTGGCCGAAGGCCTGGACCGTCCGGACTGCCTTCCCGGCGGCGTCGGTTCGTGCGAGCAGGTAGAACCCGCGGGCGACGAGGATATCGGCGGCCAGGATTTCGAGGTCACCCTCCTCGGCGTCGGTCTCGCGTTCCATCTCGGTCCAGGGCTCCTCGCGGGCGAGCGTTCGAGTCAGACGCAACCCCTCGTAGATGAGTTGCACGCCGGCGGCGTGGGTAAAGAGTGACTCGGTGTCGATGTCGAGATGGGCGAGCTCGACGGGGGAGGGTTCATCGAGGGTGCCGCCCGTCTTGGGTGTGGCGGTGGTCGCACTCCTGATCGTGAGTGCGGCGGGGATCATCGATGCATCCTCGAGAACGGTTTCGACGAGATCGTGCAACCGCGGTGGTTCGACGTCCGCAACGGCTTCGCGGGCGGCACGCCGACAGTTGTCGGCCTCTTCCATTGGCGGACCCTTACGAGGGGGGAGGCAAAGACCTTTGGAAACGCTCGGTCGGCTCCCGAACGGGTTCGAACCATGATACCGTATCCGAGCGACGCGCGCCTCACTCGAGCGGCTCGGGAGCCGGCGGAACGGTCCGTTTGTGCGCACTTTGGTCGTACAGTTGACGGACCCGTTCGACGGTCTCTTCCTCGACGTCGAGCGCCCGGCAGGTCGCCGCGACCGAGAGCGGGCCATCGATATGTGTGGCGAGAATCGAATCGAGCGTCTCGTAGCTGAGTCCCAGCTCCTCCTCGTCGGTCTGGTTGGCCCACAGCTCCGCAGTGGCGGTCTTCGCCGCGAGGCTCTCGGGCACGCCGACGTGGCGGGCGAGCTGGCGAACCTGGGCCTTGTAGAGGTTTCCGATGGGGTGGCAGTCGACGGCTCCGTCGCCGTACTTGGTGAAGTAACCGACGGCGGCCTCGCTTCGATTCCCCGTTCCCAGCACGAGTCGGTTCTCGTGGTTGGCGACGAGATAGTTGAGCACCGCCCGGACGCGAGCGCGCGCGTTCCCGACCGCCTCGCGGTCGCCCTCGGCCTCGGGGTAGGCCGACAGCAGCGAGTCGACGATCGGTTCGATTTCGACGACGTCGTAGCTGATCTCTAAGTCGCGAGCGACCCGTTCGGCGTCGCTCATGTTCTCGTCGCTGCTCACGAGGGCCGGAAGCACGAGCCCGTGAACGCGCTCGGCACCGAGCGCCTCGACGGCGAGGGTCGCGGTGAGGGTGCTGTCGATGCCGCCCGAAAGGCCAAGAACGACGCCGTTGACGCCGGCGGCGTCGACCTGCTCACGAATGAATTCGGTGATGTGGTCGCGTCGTCGATCCAGTTCCGGCTCCGAAAATCGAAGGTCGAGCATTAGCCGGTTGTACGGGTGGCTCGTCCTAATAGACTCGCCCTCGCGGGAAAAAGTAAACATACGTCACATTGCGGTACGGTCGTCTACGGGAGACAGGCTTCGTCTCCCTGCATCAGTAATACGGTCGGAGTAGACCTGATTCGGTGTCTGTTCCCGGTCCGAACGGCAGAAGAGTCGGTCAAGGTTGTTTGGTAGTACGTGACGAACAGACAGCCATTTATAATAATATATTTGAACTATCGTGTTCGATTACACCTGAACGACGATGGTTGGCCGACGGCGATTCCTGTACAAAACCGGGCTAGTCGGCTGCGGAGTCGTCGGTGGTGTGTATGCGATGCCGTCGGCATCGACCGGGACGGACGCAGAACTCCCGGACAGTGAGACGCCCTCTGAGACCGTGACAGCGGAAGCGCAGACGCCGTTTGCGCTCTGGCAATACCGTCCGAGCGGGGAGGGGTTCGAGCCGACGGCGCCGATCAATATCGTCTTCGAGTTGGCAGACAGCGATCGGACGCTTTCGGACGTAATGGACGTGCTTCGATCGGACGACTGGTATACGACCTTTGAGGAATACGCACGATACGCCTACAACGCCCTCGAAGATCAGTACGAACACCAGCACGCGACGGCTGCACAGACGTACTACGGCGGATTTGGCCGGCACCACGTTCGATGCTGGGAGTTCGATGGATTCGTCTCGATGCAAGCCCATCAGGACACACCAGCCAACCCCCACCACGGGATCGAATCCTACGAGCGAACCAGAGAGTTACTCGGCGCGCGGTTTGCGGCCGAGGGATGGTCGGTGACACCCGGTGGACTACGCTTCGACAACGAAGCCGATCCCGACCACTGCGGTGCCGTGACGGTGATCCGACCGTGAGCGGTGACCAGCAAGATCCGGTCCCCGCTTCCAGTCTGCGTCCAGAGACGGAAACGAGACGCGAGGAATCCGCCGAGCCAACCGGCGGTCCGACACTCGAGCCGACGGACGGTCGGCGGAGCCGTGCCAATCGGTCCGAACGCTGGACCGTGGGCTGGCGGTCCGCACTGGAATCACCACTGCTGGGGCAGGATGCTCGGCTCTCGGCTCTCGCGATCGGCACCATGCTCTCGTTTGCTGCCCTCGCCATCCTCGCCGTCGCACTCGACGGCGTCGTTCCGGCGACGGAGATAGCCGTAACGGGATACGATCGGTTGCGAGCGACCACGATTCAACTCGCGATGGTCCTCATTCTCGTCGCACCGGTCGCGTATGGACTCCGAAACGGCGGGCCGGTGCTGTCGTACGCGCTTGCGCTCTGTCCCCTCGGAATCGCGTTTCTCGCTTCGGGACAGCTCGCCCTCACGACCGATTTCGTCGTCGTGTTATTGATGGGGGCGACGGGTGCATCCCTCGCAACCGTCGTTCCCGCTGTCCGACGAAGTTCGACCCGGCTGCCGGCGTGGTCGATCGGCTTCGAGAACGGCTTGCTCATCTCGACGGCCACGACGGTGCTCGCACTCGTCGGCACGACGAGGCTGGCGACGACTGGCGTGCACCCGTTCGGAGCACACGCCGGCGTCCTCGTCGCGCTGGTGGGACTCCCGCTGAGTATAGTAGTCTTTGGCTGGGTCGGCTGGTACCACGCCGACCGTCACGGTGAGGAGCAGAACCAAACATCGCGAACGCAGCGTTCGTCCGTTTCCGGACGATCAGATTGAGAGACAGACCGGTCGCTCGTCGTGTATGAAAATCGGGCGAGAGGAGTAAGCCCCCTTCTGTTCGTCCCGGCATTCGGCTGAGCATCCGCGCCGTCCGCGGGTATCGCGGGGCGTTCGGGCTACCACGGCACGGACTTGCACCGGTGAGGGTTCGCCGTTCCATCGATCCTCGGCCGTCTGTCCGTAGTCGACCGTGTCACACACGGCCCGCGGTCTCGAACCGCGATCCTCGACTACAGGCCCATCAGCGGGTCAACTCCCCTTCCTCTCGGTCGGGTTCGCACGCATCATCGGTCGGGCCGAGACGTGTCGTTTCTGTTCCAGAGCCAGCGGTCTCCCGCTCCGGACTTGCGCCCGGTCACCTGCCCGAACAGGTGGGGGGACTTTCCTCGCGAGCGCGAGTCGTCCTGACGGACGGCCCGCGTTGTGCGAACGCATCGTTGCCGACGCGTTCGCCGCGGCAGCCGGGCTCTCTCTCCCAGTTACTGTACGGCCTTCGGCCGAATAAGTTCCCCGGTCGGTCGCGTCACTCACTGCTCGATCGAATGGAAGCGTTTTAGGACGACTATCCCCATGTACATCTGTATGTCCCAGCGACAGGGCGTCGACCTCTCCTACGAGGACGGTGCGCGCGCCGTCAACCTTGCGCGCGAAGCCGTCGAATCCTACGTACAACACGGGCAACGAGAACAACCGGGCAGCATGCGGGAAGCCTTCTACGAGCGAACCGGCGCGTTCGTTCGCCTCGAATCGACTCGAGGCCGCGGCAGCCTGCGCGGCTGTGCCGGTGGGTATCGATCGGGCGATCAGCTCGGCCACGTCATCGTCGACGCGGCCATCGAAGCCGCGAGCGAGGACTCCTGTGGCTCCGAAGTCACACCATCGGAGCTGTCGAACCTCACCGTCTCGGTCTGTGCCGTCAAGAACGTGGTCCTGACCGACGATCCGCTCGCGGATCTCGAACTCGGCACCCACGGCGTCGCCATCGATGGCGGTGAGGGCGGCTGGCTCTACCCGACGGTGCCCGTCGAGAACAACTGGAGCGCGCGCGAGTACCTCGATCGGACCTGCCGGAAGGCGAAACTCGCTCCCGGCTCCTGGCAGGACGACGACGTGATCGTGACGCTGTTCGAAGGGCAGGTCTTCCGCGAGCGCGACTCCGACGGAAGCATCGAAGAACTCTGAGGCGACCGTGTCGTGGATTGATTGATAGCGACCACCAAGAGTCGTACCTTCGGTTCGTTCTGCGCCGTCGTTCCGACAGTCGGGACGTTCTCGAAGCCAGACGCATCAGTAAGTAGCGAGGCAACCGGACAAGTTCCAACGGGAGCGACAGGTGGCCAGAACGGTAAAGGGCGAGAGCGCACATATCACCAGCAGTACGACGTTTCCCTAGAGACTGTTATGGACCCGCTCACCCCCGACGAGATCGATCCCCCAGCGAACGTCCTCTTCGCCGATTCGACGGTGCGCGAGCGCGAGCCCTGTGTCGACCTTTGCCACGAAACCGACGAGTCGGCACGGCTCACAGTCGCGGTCGCGGACGACCAACCGGTCACGTTCGACTCGCTCGCCCTCGCGGAGGTGGATCAGTTGCTCGTGATCGGGCGGTCGGTCGACTCGCCGGACGGACTCGATGTCACGGTCGAGACGATCGACGATCCGACCGACCTTTCGGCGATCGGCATCGCAATCCTACAGTTCTGCGTCGACCAGTTCGAAGCGGGAACGTCGCCCGAGGTCTGTTTCGACTCCCTCGATGCCCTGCTTGAACACGTCCCGCCGAATAAGACCGTCCAGTTCGCGCTCGCGTTGACCGAACGGCTGTCGAACGGCAACGCCTACGCGCACTTTCACCTCGATCCGTCACGCCACGAGGACGACTTCGTCTCGAATCTCGAAGCGGCGTTCGACGACGTCGTTCGCTGCGATCGAAAGGTATCGGACGCGGTGGCGTCGGAAACGGCAGATACAGAGACGTCGGGCTCGGAGGCGACGGACGAGGAGATCGCAGCGCGCTTTGCGATGCGAGGTGGCGCGTCGGTTGACGAACACGAGCCACCGTCGTTTCCCGAGCAACCGGAAGAGGCGACCGACGAGGCAGTTGCGACGGCGTTCGACAGGGAACTCGACGGCGAGTCAGTTACTGACTCCATCGAACTGGATTCGGTGGTCGAGGCAACGGACGAGGAGATCGCACAGGCATTCGGCACAGAGGAGTGAACAGACTGTCGGAGTCAATCGCGGAGAAGATCGTTCTGCGCTCGTCCCGAGAAACCGATCGAAAACTGGTATCAGGGAACGAATGCGATGCCGAACATCGAGAGCAAAAGCACCAGCAACGAGCCGGGGAAGCCGCCGATGGCGACGATCGCGAGCGCGATCGGCGTGATTGCGACCGAGACGCCGAAGACGGCCTGTGCGAGAAACAGAACTAGCAGTCCGACGACTGCGTTGACGATGAAGGGTCTGACCGTCTCGATGAGCGTCGATGCACCCAGGACGGCGGCGAGGACGAGGACCAACAGGAGGATTTCGAGTCCCGTAACCATACCAGAGAGTAGTCGCGCGAGAACCAAAATCGTTCGGAACAGAACGAAACCCTTTATGGCATGCGCCCAGAAGAGGTGAGTACGGGATCGTGGGTTAGCTTGGTATACTTCGGGCCTTGGGTGCCCGTGACCCCGGTTCAAATCCGGGCGATCCCATATTACTGCTGCGAGCAAACTCGTGAGCAGCAGCAATTGGAAAGAGCCCGATTTGAACCCTGAAAGTCACAGCCCGCGCAGCGAAGCGAGCAGGAATGTCTTTATTTGGTTCAAATCCGGGCGATCCCACTGATTTTGCTGCGAACAACACCGTGAGCAGCAGAAATTTCACGAGGAGGATTTGGGCCCAGAGGACGAGCGCAGCGAAGTCCTCGTGGTTCAAATCCGGGCGATCCCATATTACTGCTGCGAGCAAACTCGTGAGCGGCGGCCATTAGACGGCGTTCGGATTTGAGGAGAGCCGAGGTTCTGTACGGAGCGCAGGGTCTCGGGCGTGTAGTTCAAACCAGTGATCGTACACGCTTCTGCCGCGTTGAATGGCGATCCCGAAGTCGGGCGAACCCAAGCCAATTTGAGACCGGCCGTTAGCGGCGTCCACACTATCGAGCGGGAGAATCGACGAGAAAACCCCTCCGCGTCATATCTACACCTTGTGACCAGAACCACTTAAAGCGCGAGCGGGACGCCCGCTCGAGTGAATACGACACTCGCGGGACCGTGCCTCTGACACACGACGGTGAAATGTGGGCTATGGGTTGGGGAACGCGCCGTAGCAGGGGAACTCATTCACCAGTGGTTTCCCGCGAGTGTATTCATAGTTGTCACACTAACCGACAAGAGACCACGTCCAAATATTGTTGGTCTTGGACGGTGTGAGTGTGCTGTCTCGCCTCGAGTCCGCGTTCAAATCCACCAAAAGGAGTATTCTCGGCCAGTGACAGTCTTCGGCTGGTGTGGGTACCGTGACGGTGGGTGCGACTCTCGCCGGGTACGCTGGTGGCTCAGACGCTCGTGCGGTTGGGATGTCTGTTCTCGGATGACCTGCCGTTCGGGAAGCAGGCCAATCGAATGTGAACGCGTCACAGTAGTAAGTCCTCTCCCATCTATTTTTGGATGGATCCAGCAGCGCCACCGGCAAAAGACCTATCGCTCCGACGAACATCCATCCGAACATGGACGACGGCATTGCGGTCGACTTCGGCGAGGACGGGCTCGTGCCCGCCGTCGCACAGGACGTCGAGACGGGCGAGGTCTTGATGCTCGCCTACGTCTCTCCCGAGGCGTTAGAACGGACTCGTGAGACGGGACGAGCACACTACTACTCGCGGAGTCGCGAGGAACTATGGGAGAAAGGGAAGACGAGCGGGCACACCCAGGCAGTCGAGGAGGTGCGGGTCGATTGCGACGCCGACACCCTCCTCTATCTGGTCGATCAGGACGGTGGCGCGTGCCACACCGGCCATCGATCGTGTTTCTACCGGACGGTCGATGGCGAGAACGTCGGCGAACAGGTGTTCGACCCCGACGCAGTATACGAGGGCTGACACAGGATGAGCGAACGCGCCCTCCGTACCGACGCCGACGAGTCGACTCCACTCGGGGAACTCGAGGCGGCACGCGAGCGATTCGAACGAGCAAAACAGCGAGTCGAAGACCACGGTGGCGGGGCCGTCGAGGACGCGGCCCAGGCGTACCGCCAGGCGACGGATCTGCTCGAGTCCTACGTCGACCGGGCAACGGGAACCGGCCAGGAGAATTTCAAAGCGTACATCCAACTCGAGGGGCAGTTCGCCACGCTCGTCCAGAACTTGCCGGAGCGGCTGCAGGGACGCGAGGCGTTCGAGGAGGCCCTCGATGCGATCGACAAACGCCGACTCAGCAAGTCTGACTTCGAGACGGCACACGCGGCGCTCGAACCAGCCGAACAGTACTCGGAGTTGATCGACGAGCGTGAAGAGGCACGCGAAGAGCTGGTGGAAGCACGCAAGGCCGCGAGCAGGCGACTGCGAGAAATCGACGAGGAGATCGACGAGCAAAATCGATTGCTCGAACTCTCGACGGCGGATCTCGACGCACCGGTCGAACGGCTCCGCGAGCCGATCGAGCGCTACAACGAACTGATTCGCGAGGGTTTCGCGGAGTACCGCCTCGACGCGTCGGCGCGCGAGGTATTCGATCTCCTCGAGCGAAGCGAGTGGTATCCGTTCGTCGCGTTCGAACAGCCGCCAGAGGACCTCCGGGAGTACGTCTTCGGGAGTTCCGACGGCGAGTACACGATTCCAGAACTACTCGAGTACGCCGACTACTCCCGCTCAAAGCTCTCACACTACGTCGAGGATGCGGACGTCCTCAAACGCCGGGTAGCGACCCAGCAAACGTACCTCGACGGGATCGACGCCGAACCGCTGACGATCGGGTGGCCGCCGGCGAAAGCGGGCGTCCTCGAACGAGAGACGCGAGAGCTGCGTCCGTTCGTCGAACGGATCGCCGACGAAGAGACCGTCGCGACGTTGCGGCGGGTTCGCTTGCTCGCACGCGACGAGGAGTACGACCGGCTCCAGACCGCGGCGCAGGCGGTCGCACAGCTGTCGTCGGACGAGCGCGACCGACTTCGCGACGGCAGCGTCGAGGACAAACTCGCGGCCTTGCGGGAGGAACGCGAGGCGCTCGAGGCGGCGCTCGAGGTCGACGACCCGGTATAGCAGCCGAACTCGTACCGACCCGATAGCGGTGGGGATCGATCTGTACGGGAGCGCGACCGGTTGAACTCGGCGGAGCGTTTTCTACGATCGCACTCGTAGTACTGGTATGACCAATCGCGTTCTCGTTCCAATGGACGACTCCGAGCCAGCGCGATCAGCGCTGACACACGCACTGGAGCGCTTTCCCGACGACGAGGTGACCGTCGTCCACGCCGTCGACGATCTCGAGACGGGCTACGGTGGCGGCTCGTCGGCGAGCGACGGGACCGACTCCGAACCGGCGTTCTTCGACGATGTCCGGGCGCTCGCCGGCGAGTACGACCGCTCCGTCGAGACGATCGTCGTCGGCGGAACGGCGGCAGAAGCGATCCTCGAGTACGCCCACGACGCGGACGTCGACCAGATCGTGATGGGAAGCAAAGGGCGATCGGGCGTCTCGCGGATGTTGCTCGGAAGCGTCGCCGAGGCGGTCGCACGCCGCTCGTCGGTCCCGGTTACGATCGTTCCCTGACACGGACGACCGTCCGTCAGTTCCGGCGCAGTCGCGACCCGTCTTCGGATGTGCGATACAGCGGTACAGCAATCCGTCTAAGCGGGATCGAGACGAGAGAGAAAGAAGACTGACGGGGTCGGTCGGTTACAAGTAGTCGATGCTCGGCGGCAGTTCGAGTTTCATGCCCTTTCGCTCGCGGATCTCCATAATCTTCTCGCGCTGGAGCGAGTCGGACATGACCTCGAAGCCGGCGTTTTCGGTGTTCCAGGAGGCACGACCTTCGGTCGCGGAGCGAATGTCGCTTGCGAAACCGATCATCTCGCCGACGGGTGCGATACCCTCGACGACCATGAGGTCACCTTCCTGGTACATGTCGTCGACGCGGCCACGACGACCCTGGATCTCGCCGGAGGCGGCACCCATGTGGTCGTTTGGCACGTCGATACGGACGTCCTGCATCGGCTCGAGCATCTTGATCGTCCCGTCGATCAGCGCCTTGTGGAGCGCGTTTCGGGTTGCCGGGATGACCTGTGCTGGGCCACGGTGGATGGTGTCCTCGTGGAGTCGGGCGTCATGGAGTCGAATGAGAGTCCCCTGGACCGGCTCGTTCGCGAGTGGGCCGTTGTCCAGCGCGTCCTCGAACCCCTCGATCACGAGTTCCATCGTCTCGTTCAGGTGCTGAATCCCCTTCGTGTCGTCGATGAGGATGTTCGTCCCGTGGATGTGCTCGACTTCCTGGGAGTCGTCCTTGTCCATGCCGGCCTCTTGCAGAGCCTCACGACGTTCCTGCTCTGGCATGTCCATCGAAGCCTCGCCCATCTTGATCACGTCGACGAGGTCGTCCGTCATCGGCTCGATGGAGACGTAGAAGCGGTTGTGGCGGTTCGGCGAGATGCCTTCGATCTCGGCGCTTGGTTGCTGGGACTGCTCGCGGTAGACGACGATCGGCTCACCGGTGTTGACGGGGATCCCCTGGTTCTTCTCGATACGCTGGGTGATGACCTCGAGGTGAAGCTCACCCTGCCCGGAGATCAGGTGCTCGCCGGTGTCCTCGTTGATCGTAATCTGGATCGTCGGGTCCTCTTTGGAGACCTGACGCAGCGTCTCGATCAGCTTCGGCAGGTCGTCCATGGTCTGCGCCTCGACGGACTTCGTAATGACGGGTTCGGAGATGTGTTCGATCGACTCGAACGGCGTCATCTCGGCCGAGGAGACGGTCGAGCCGGCGATTGCATCGCGAAGCCCGGTGACGGCGGCGATGTTACCCGCAGGAACTTGATCGACTTCCTCGCGTTCGCCACCCATGTAGATGCCGACCGACTGGACGCGGTTTTTCCCAGCGGTTCCGGAAACGTACAGCTCCTGCCCCTTCTCGAGGCTCCCCGAGAAGACACGACCGGAGGCGATTTCGCCGGCGTGTGGGTCCATCGAGATGTCGGTAACCATGAAGACGACTTCGCCGGACTCGTCGACGAGACGCATCTGGTCGGCGAGTTCGGACTCGTCGTCGCCGCGCCAGATGCGCGGGATACGACGGGGCTGAGCGTCGACTGGGTTCGGGAAGTGCTCACAGACCATGTCGAGCACGACGTCCGACAGCGGCGTCTTCTCGTGAAGTTCCTGGCGCTTGTCGGCGCGTTCGAGCTCCATGATTTCTGCGAAATCCATCCCGGTGCGCTGCATCGACGGCATGGAGACGCCCCACTTGTACAGTGCGGAGCCGAAGCCGACGGTGCCGCCTTCGACGGAGACGGTCCAGTCGTCGATGTCGTCCATGTCCTGAGTCATCCCGCGGATGAGCTCGTTGACGTCGTTGATGACCGAGACGAGACGCTGTTGCATCTCCTCCGGTCCTTCCTGCAGTTCCGAGATCAGGCGGTCGACCTTGTTGATGAACAGGGTCGGCTTGACGCCCTCGCGGAGTGCCTGGCGCAGGACCGTTTCGGTCTGTGGCATGGCACCCTCGACAGCGTCGACGACGACGAGCGCACCGTCGACGGCACGCATCGCGCGGGTCACGTCGCCACCGAAGTCGACGTGGCCCGGCGTGTCGATCAGGTTGATCAGGTGGTTGGTGTCTTCGTACTCGTGGGTCATCGAAACGTTTGCTGCGTCGATGGTGATCCCACGTTCCTGCTCGTCTTCTTCCGTGTCCATCGCGAGCTGTTCGCCGGCAGTCTCGTCGGAGATCATGCCCGCACCAGCCAGCAGGTTGTCAGAAAGGGTCGTTTTTCCGTGGTCAACGTGAGCGGCGATGGCGATGTTCCGGATGTTCTCCGGTTCGTCCATCAGCCGTTCACACTCTTGAACGATCTTCTTGCGTCGGCCCATATACCCACCTTTACCGCCAGCGGGGTCAAAAGGGTAGTGTTTCGCATCCGGCGCCGTCATTTCGACGGATGTGAAGCTTGTCGGGCCTGAAAGGTCCGACAGCGTTTCGTCGCCGGGAGAATTCGGCGCGTATCACCGGCTGGCAACGTGAAAGTCCAGTTTGCGTGAGTGAATACCACGCAATAAGTTGCCGACGCTCTCAGCACGCTGCTAGAGTGACGAACGGTCGATCGGGCTCGTCGAAAACGGGCGTAAAAGACATACAGCAACAGTCCCTGTAACAGACACGCATGGATATACGAGTACAGGGCTCCGGTCCGACAGCACCTTTTCTCAGCGCTCGAGATCGGTTCGAAACTGAGCACGACCTCACGCTACCGGTGTACGTCCAGCTTCGGGACGACCCCGACGAGCGCACCTGGGCCGGACACTACGACGACCGCCACGTCCTGAACATCTCGCGTCAGGCCGCCTCCTCAGCGATGGCCAGCGAGCTCGCACTCCACGAGTTCGCCCACATGGCCCGCTACGAGCAAGAACACCCCTCCCACACCCAATCGATCGAAGAGGTACTCTACCTCGCACTGGCCGGCAAGTCCGTCGAACGGCGAAAGCTCTCTCACTGCTACCAGATCGCCAACCACATGAAAGACATCTACGCCGACGACATCACGCTCGCGGTTGGTCCCGGCGAGAAGCTGTTGTCGTTTCTCGAATCGAGCCTCGCGACGGCGGTCGCAGATCGACCGGAGACGCCGCCTCGACCGGGCTTCGAGCGACTCTCTCCGGGCGCCGATCCCGAGATCACGGCCGTCAACGCGGCGTTCGCGCTCGCGCTTGCCGAACGCCACGACCTCGTCGAGGACGACCATCGGCTATACGACCTCGCGCACGCGGCCACGCTGGACGCTCCCGACGTCGACTTCGAGGGGTTCAAACGCCGGTTCCGAGAACTCGCTCGCGATCCGGACTCGAGTTCCTACCGACAGGTGCTCGTCGACGCGACGCGGGCGTACGTCAGCGGTGACAGCAGACGCGCCGCAGATTGACCATTGTCAGCTCCCCTCTTTTTCCCAGACGATCGTGTTGGGAAATAACTGGCGTATATACGATACGCAGATCCGCCCCTATTTCCGGAGTTTTGATTGTTAAACTATCCCCTTGATTTATAAGATGTATTGATGGCTATTTCCTGTGGCAATCGTCGTCGGGAGAGAAAATTGTCACGCAACGAAGGGCAGTCATCATGACAGAAGAAACAACTCACCAAGCGAAAGCGGACGAATCGAAGCGGACAATCGTCGGATCGGTCAATCGACGAGACTGGCTACGGACGATCGGTGGAACAGGGGTAATCGGACTGGTCGGTCTGTCTGGAGCGGGAACGACGAGCGCTGACTCCCACGACTGGGAGGCAGACGCTGATCAGCGGATCGCCCAGCACCGACAGGGGACGCTCGAGATCGAGGTCGTCGATGAGAGTGGGCAACCGATACCGGATGCCGACGTCGACGTCGAGATGCAAGAACACGAGTTCGGGTTCGGGGCCGCCATCTCCGCACCGACGCTTCTCGGCGAGGACGACGACGTCACGGGAGGCGACCTCGAGGAGTATCGGTCGATCATCCCGGACCTGTTCAACAAGGCGGTCCTCGGAAACGCCCACAAGTGGCGTATGTGGGAAGAAGACCAGGAACAGGCCGACGAGGCGACCGCGTGGCTTCTGGATCACGGGCTCGAAATGCGCGGACATACGTGCGTGTGGGGCTCGCTCGACAGCTGGTCCATACCGGGAGACGTCGTCGACGCGATGGGGTCCGACCACGAGAGCGGCGATCAGGGTCCCGACCACGATCCGGACCATGTCATCCAGCGCTCGCTCGAACACATCGAGGAGATCATCACTCACTACGCCGACTTCGAGTACGACGGGACGGACTACGGCTCGGTAATCGACCAGTGGGACGTCGTGAACGAGGTCGTCAACGCAACCGAGATGATCGAAGCGGTCGAGGGCGAGGACGCCGATCCAGCCGAGGCACCGGTGCTCGAGGAGTGGTACGAGCAGGCGACCGACGTCGCTCCTGCCGACGTCGCCCTCGACGTCAACGACTTCAACGTTATCGTGGGCCCGTGGGAGGATACACGAGACGACTACCATCGACAGATCGAGTTCCTCGACGACGCCGATGGGGTCAGAGTCGACGGCGTGGGCCTTCAGTCGCACTTCGACGAAAACTCGGCGCTCACGCCCGAGGAGATACTCGACGCGCTGGACGACTACGCCGCACACGGTGCCGAGATCCGGGTCACGGAGTTCGACGCGTCGGACGACGACTGGGCTGACGAAGAACAGGGCGAGTTCCTCTATCAGTACCTCAAACTCACCTTCAGCCACGAGGCCGTCTCGGACTTCATGATCTGGGGGCCCTGGGATGGTGAGCACTGGCTGGACGACGCGCCGCTGTTCTACGAGGACTGGACGCCAAAGCCCGGCTACGACGCGTACGTCGACCTCGTCTTCAACGAGTGGTGGACGAGCGAGTCGACAGCGGCTGGAAGCGACGGAACGGCCGCCGTGGAGGCATTCCTCGGCGAACACGAGGTGACGGTATCGACGGCAGACGGGACACAGACGGAGTTCGTGACGGTTACAGATCCGTATGGATCGCAATCGGTAACCGTGACGGTTGGCGACGGTGACGGTGAAATCGCAGACGGAACCTACGTGCTCGAGAACGTCAACAGCGAGAAAGCCCTCGACGTCGCAGGCGGTTCGACCGACGACGGCGCGAACGTCCAGCAGTACGAGTCGTGGGGTGGCGAAGGCCAACAGTGGGAGGTCGAACACCAGGGCAACGGCGAATACACCCTGCTCAACGTCAACAGCGGGAAAGCCCTCGACGTCGAGGACAGCTCCACCGACGACGGGGCAAACGTCCAGCAATGGGAGCCGTGGGACGGCGAAGTACAACGATGGGAACTCATCGACGCCGACGGCGAGGGGTACGTCCTCGAGAACGTCAACAGCGGGAAAGCCCTCGACGTCGAGGATGGGGCCACCGACGACGGCGCGAACGTCCAGCAGTGGGACTCGTGGGGCGGTGAGATGCAACGGTGGACCTTCGAACCGGTTTGAGCTACCCACGACTGAATAGTAGTCGCTGAAAGACACGACACACCCGATCGCACGAAGAGAACCGGTTCGGGCGGGTGAAAACCGCGGACCAGCGAACGGTTCACTTCATTCCCCCGTTCGCCGATCGAGGGACGACTGATGACCGAACCTCGTCCCTCGCCCCTCGACAGCGCTCGCCGCCGGCCAGTGAGGATATATGACAGGTTCGTATAGGGTTTCTCACACGCTATCGCGGAGTCAACCCGGAAAGCGGTCGCTACGGGCAAAAGCAGGGGAGCGGACAGAATCGAACGGGAAAAGCCGGCTCGAGCGTTAGCGTGCAGCCGCCGCGACGCGCTCTTTCTCTTCTTTCTGGCTGACAGCGTACGTCTGGACGTCGTAGTTAGCCGCGCCGGTGAGCTGAGAGGCGATGGCCTCCGGGACCGACGTTGACGTCTTGAACGAGTCGTTGTAAACGCCCTCGGCGAGGAACTTCAGGGCCTGGTCGACGCGGCGCTGTGGGGCGACGTCGACGGCCTTGGGGACCGAGATACCACCGTACTTGAGGCGGACGGTCTCCTCGCGCGGAGCCGAGTTCTCGACAGCCGTGACGAGAATCTGGACCGGGTTCTCCTCAGTGCGCTCGTGGATGAGCTCGAACGCTTCGCGGACGAAGTTAAGCGTCTGCTGTTTCTTGCCCGTGTTCTCCTCGGTCTGCATCAGTCGGTTGATGAATCGTTCGACGATGGAGATCTGGGACTTCTGGAACTGCTTGCTGGCGTGGCGACCGGCGGTGTGAGCGACCGGCGTGACCGCGATGTAGCGTTCGGTCGAGGGGTCCTCATAGGCGATCTCGTCGATATCCCACGTACCAAAGAGCTTCGCGCCGACGTCGGCGTCGGCGTCACCTGCGGGGGCGTCCGGGTCGGGTTGATCTTCTGCCGCCATAATTATCGCACCGGTTTCTCCGCGTTCCCGCGGACGAGTTCTTTCAGTGCGACGCCGTTGACCTTGTCGACCTTGTAGTTGACGCCGGAGAGGTCACCCATCGCACGACCCTTCGCCCCACCGATACCGGCGATGGTGACTTCGTCGTGCTCGTCGATGAAGCTGATTGCGCCGTCACCGGGACAGAACGCGGTGACCTGTTTGCCGTTCTTGATCAGCTGCACTCGGACGCACTTTCGGATCGCCGAGTTGGGCTGTTTCGCTTCGATGCCGACCTTTTCGAGAACGATGCCACGTCCCTGAGGTGCGCCCTCGAGGGGGTCGGACTTCTCTCGAAGTCCACGTGCGCGGCGCGCGTAGTCCGAGTCGGACCACCGCTGGTTCTGGCGGTCCTTCTTGAGCTTGCGCGCGGCGTACTTGCCGTTTGCCATGAAAGGCGGTATCCGTCGGAGCCACTTAAGCGGTCCGTTTCGAATCCGGCGTTACGGCCCGAGAGCGCTCGACGGACCCCGATCGACGAATCTGACGGCGTTTCGCTCAGCCGAATTATCGGTCGAGCGTGGATTAGCGGGCCTCGGCAGGCTGGAGGTTCTCGAACGGATCCGTCTCGAATCAACTCCGCGACCACAGACGTTGCGACCGGAGTATCGGTCGATGCGGATTTCAATTCCACCATTATGACATAATATTCATGTCATAAGTAACGGGAAGCTATTAGTTATATCGATCGCATTCTGAAATTAGATGGCAACAATCAGCACGATACTACCCGTTAGTTCCTGGATTAAGCGACTCGTCGGTTCCGCCGACGAGTCGCCCCATTCGAGTGACGGATTGCCGACAGTACACGATCGAATCGGATTTGACGGGGAACTCGACGGCTCGGAAGTGATCGGCCGAAGTCCCCAGTCGTACATCGCCGCAGGCGACTCGGTCTCGTCGTTCGTCGGAAAGCAGGTCACGAGCAAACTCGCCGCATACGGACTCGAGGAGATCGAAGACGACGAGTGGTACTCTCTCAAGATTCCGCTGGCTATGCTGTACGATATGCGCGACGAGTACGGCGGGGTCAGAATGCGCAACATGGGCCGAAACGTCCCTGAACACGTCGAATTCCCGCCGGAACTCACCGAAGTCGAGAACGCGTTGCGGGGGATCAATCAGGCGTACACCCAAAACCACCGCGGAACCGATATCGGTTTCTACGAGTTCGAGCAGGAAGGCCCCACTGAGGGAGTGATGATCTGTGAGAATCCGTATCCGTGCGAGTTCGACAAGGGACTCATCAAGGGCGTCGCGAAGAAGTTCGCCGACAGCCGCGTCACGGTCGAAGAGGTCGGCGATCAGTGTCGCGCAGAGGGTGGCCAACGCTGTGAGTATCGCGTCGACTGGTAGGCGTCGATAACCGCCGAGACACACCCGATCGCACGGCGGCTGTGGAATTGTGTCTGAACGGTTCAGTTGGTTCTGCCGGTCAGTACGGGTATTCTCGCGGCTCGCGCTGGATAGAGATCCACTTCAGCGTCGTCAAGGTATCCATGATCCACTCGTCGTTGTACCTCCCCATACCCGACGCGCCGACGCCGCCGAAGGCGACGTGGGGTTCGTCGTTCAACGGCTGGTCGTTGATGTGAACCATGCCCGTCTCCAGCGCATCAGCCACGTCGCGCGCCCGCGAGATATCCGTCGAGTGAACCGATCCCGACAGACCGTACTCGGTGTCGTTGGCGATTTGGATCGCCTCCTCGTCGGTCTCGAACGGGATGACCGGCGCGACCGGCCCGAAGTGCTCGTTACAGGAAACGGGCATCTCACCCGTCACGTTCGAGAGCACCGTGGGCTCGACGAACAGTTCGTCGTGGCCGCCGCCGGCTTCAATGGTCGCACCGCGAGCAACCGACTTCTCGATGAACCCGACGATCTTGTCACGCTGACGCTCGTTGATGACCGGCCCCACGATCGCACCCTCCTCGCGTGGATCCGCGATCGGGAGGCTCTCAGCGCAGTCGGCGAGTCCCGCGACGTACTCGTCGTACAGCGACTCGTGGACCAGATGACGATTGATCGAAATGCACTCCTGACCCTGGTGGGTGAACGAGCCGAACGCGCCGGCATCGATCGCACGCCCGAGGTCAGCATCTTCGAGAACGATGTGGGCGTTGTTGCCGCCCAGTTCGAGCGCCGGTTCCGTGAACGAGCCGACGGCGCGCTGGCCGACGCCTCGTCCGACTTCCGAGGAACCGGTAAAGGACATCACCGACGGGACCGGATGAGCCGAGAAGTGGTCGCCGATCTCGTCGCCGTAGCCGGGGACGACGTTCAGGATGCCCGCTGGAAGACCGGCCTCCTCGAACACCTTCGCGAGCACGAGTCCGCCCGTCAGCGGCGTGTGCTCGTCGGGTTTTAACACCACGCTGTTGCCCAGCGCGATGGCCGGCGCGACGACGCGACTCGAGAGATACAGCGGGAAGTTCCACGGCGTGATGACGCCGACGATGCCGGCCGGTTCGCGCACGAGCAGGTTCTCCTTGCCCGGCGTCACCGACTCCTTGCGACGGCCGCCGTCGCGCATCGCCAGTCCGGCACCGACCTCCATCGTTCCCTGTGCGAGTTGGACCTCGAAGTCGGCTTTCAGTTGAACCCCGCCACACTCGACCGCGAACAGCGTCGCGAGATCATCGGCATACTCGCCCAGCAACTGGCAGGCCTCGGTGACGATTGCAGCACGCTCCTGTGGCGGTCGCTGTGCCCACTCTGCCTGGGCGTCCTCCGCGACGGCGTACGCCTCGTCGACGTCGTCTTCAGTGCCCGAGGGGACCGTCGTCAGGGTCGTCCGCGTTGCGGGGTTTTCGACATCGATCAGGTCGCGGTCGCCGGCTGGAACCCACTCTCCATCGAGGTATAGCGCGTTCCATCCCGTTTCTGGCGTGATATCGAGTTCGTTCACGTCCTCTCCGTCGGAAATTACCGAGTCCGTCTCCGTCATACAAACGCCAACAGCGGGTGTCCGCTTATTGTTTTGGTTGTGATATTCACGAACAAAAACGACAGTTGACACACGAACCCCACGAGACAGTACGATCCGAGAGAGCCGCGATACTGAACGCTGAAGACGTTCTTATTTCGCTGGTGGACCGCTCTGACTCGCGTTCGTCTCGCCCACCGGCGGCAGCGGTCTGGTGTACGGTACGTTGGCAGTGGTTTCGATGACGTTCCCTCATCCGTGAAAGTTCGGCGGCCAACGAGTCAAAAACGGCGCTCAAATTAGCTGCACGTCGTCGATCCCGAAGTGCCGCTCGGCGAGCGTTCGCGCGGTGTCGATCGTCCGACCGTTCGTTCCGATCGCGACACCGTGATCTTCCTCGGCGACTTCGACGTAGGCGACCGTGTCATCGTTCTGGCTGATCGTGACGTTGTAGACGGCCGCCGGCGCGAGCGTGTTCGCCACGAAGTCGGCCGGCTCGTCGGCCCCTTCGACGAGTCGGACCGGCGTGTCGACGCGATCCTCGTACTGTTGGATCGTCCGGCCGTCGGGGCCGATCGCCTCGCCCATCTGCCCGCTCGAAACGACGACGGTCATCCGGTCGATGCCGCCATCGTCCGCCGTCTCGATGAGACAATCGGTTCCGCTTGCGCCCGTGACGTCCTCGAACAGCGTGAGGTACTGCCGCGCGTCGTCGTCGAGGGTGACGCCCATCGATCAGTCGGCCTGGTGACTGCCGGTACTCGTCGACCCCATCCGGAGGTCGACGTCGCCGGTGCCGAGTTTGATCGGCTTGCCGACAATGACGTTTTCGGTGACGCCGTCTAGCTCGTCGATCTCGCCGTGGATTGCAGCGTTGAGCAGGTGGTTGACCGTCACCTCGAACGCCGCTCGCGCGAGCACGGACTGCTTCGAACCGGAGATGCCGTGGCGGCCGATCGACTCGATCTCGCCGTTGTTCGTCATCATGTCCGAAACGAGCATCAGGTGCCGAACGTTGACGTCGTCCAGCCCCTGCTCTGCGAGCGTGTTGTTCGTCTCCTCGATGATGGCCTCGCGGGCGGCCTCGATACCGAGGTTGCGGTGGATCTCGTGGATGTTGTTACACGTCGTCCGCGAGGCGTCGACGCCCTCGATTTCGAGCACGTCGCCGAACGCCGATCCCTCGGTGTAGAGGATGAACTCCTCGCTGCCGTCGTCCATCTCCTCGCGGCGGATGACGACACGAGAGACCTCTTCGATCCCCTTGAACGTAATATCGCGCAGTTCCTCGACGAGTTGGAGCAGGTCGCGATAGGACGGTTCCTCGGGGCCGAACTGAATCTCGGTGCCGTTTTGGACCGTGCTAATGCCAAGGTTGTCCTCGATGATCTCGGCGACTTCCTCGGGCGTGATCATGCGCTCCTCTAAGGTGTCGCGGTTGAGCGAAATCTGGACGCGCATGTCGGCGACGTTCGTCGAGACGTCACCCAGCGCGAGGATCTTCGTCGCCTCGATGTTCCAGACGACCTCGTGAGCTTTCTCGCGCTCGGTGGCGTACTCGTCCTCGAGGTGGACCGTCATCATCGGCGTGTCCGGCGTTTTCCGGGCGTCGACGAGTTCGATCAGTCGGGGCAGCCCCTGGGTCACGTCGATCTCTGCGACCCCCGCGTAGTGGAACGTGTTCATCGTCAGCTGCGTTCCCGGTTCGCCGATCGACTGGGCCGAGACGGTGCCGACGGGGTCGAGCGGTTCGACGCGAGTGTCGACGTAGCGTGCCTCGACTGCTCTCGCGAGATCGTCGGCGTCTTCGACGCTTGCGTCCCCGCGTCGTTCGAGTTCCTCGTAGACCTCGTCTTTGAGTCGGCGAGGGAGGTCGGTGTCCTCGACGACCGCGACCGTGTCGTCGTCGACGTCGTAGGCGACCTCAGTCATCGGAGGTCACCTCCGCGTCGGTCAGGCGACTATCATCGTACTCGGAAATGTTCGTCAGCTCCGATTTCACGCTGAGGAACTCTTCTCTGTCCGCCTCGGAGTCGAACTCCGAGTCGAGAACGCGATCCGCGATCGAGCCGACGTCGATGTCGTTGTCGTCACCCGAGGAGACCTTGACCGGCGAGGTGCCGTCCTCGCCGAACTCGAACTGAACGATCGTATCGCTCGTGTCGCGAACGGTGCCGTCGTACTGGGCCTCGAGTTCCGAGAGCGCGTTGATCAGCCGCCGCTGGAGGTAACCGGACTTCGAGGTTCGGACTGCCGTGTCGACCAGCCCCTCGCGGCCACCCATCGCGTGGAAGAAGAACTCCCGCGGCGTCAGGCCGCTGGTGTAGGAGTTCTCGACGAAGCCGTGAGCTTCTGCGGAGAGGTCGTTCTCCTGATAGTGACTGAGCGTGCGGTTCTCGTAGCCGCGGTTGATTCGTTCGCCCCGAACTGCCTGCTGGCCGACCGCACCGGCCATCTGCGTCAGGTTGAGCATCGATCCACGAGCGCCGGAGTTGGCCATGACGACGGCAGGGTTGTCGTCCTGGAAGTGCTCGTCTGCGATGTTCCCCGCGTTGTCACGAGCGCGCGAGAGCGTCTGCATGATCTTCATCTCGAGCGTTTCGTCGAGCGTCCGACCGGGCAGGCTCTCGAGTTCGTTTCGCTCGTAGGCTTCGATGAGTTCCTCGACGCGGTCGTGGGCGTCCGCGATCGTCTCGTCGATGCGCGACTGGGCCTCCTCGGGAATCGTCTCGTCGTCGATCCCGATCGAGAACCCGAAGTGCATGATCGCCCGCATCGCGAGCGTCGAAATCTCGTTGATGAAGATTCGCGAGCGCGTGTTGCCGTATTCCTTCGTGATCCGGTCGACGATCTCGCCGCCGAACTCGCCGACCTCGTCCTCGGCGATCGTTCCCTCGATCAACTGACCGTCCTCGATGACGACGTCGTCGCCGACGGTGCCGGTGAATTCGAGGGTGAGGTCGTCCGGCAGCAGCTCGGAGAAGATGTCCCGGCCGGTCCAGAACGGCTCGTCCTCGTCGTCGATCCCGCTCGGCTCCGGCAACTCGTCGATTCGGGTCGCACGGAGCAGGTCGAGCGCCTGCGTCTCGTTGAATCGTGGGTTGTCGTGGGTCAGGAGGTACATCCCGCTGATGTGGTCCTGAATGGCCCCGATAATGTTCTCACCGAACCGTGGACTGAGGATCTGTTCTTGAACGCGCATGAGCACGCGCGCTTCCGCGCGGGCTTCCTCGTTTTGCAGCGCGTGCATGTTCATCTCGTCGCCGTCGAAGTCGGCGTTGTACGGCGGACAAACGACGGTGTTCAGCCGGAACGTCTTGTACGGCATGACCACGACCTCGTGGGCCATGATCGACATTCGGTGCAGCGACGGCTGACGGTTGAAGATGATGATGTCGCCGTCGACGAGGTGGCGGTTGACCTCCCAGCCGGCGTCGACCTTCTCGGCGAGCGCCTCGCAGTTCTTCTCGGTTACCTTCAGTCGGCGACCGTCGGGTCGGCGGACGTAGTTCGCGCCAGGGTGGCCCTCTGGCCCGTTCGAGACGTAGCGTCGCGCCTCCTCGACGTTACGCTCGGTAACGTTCATCGTCTGAGTCATCTCGGTTGCAACGCGGTCGGGGACGCCGACCTCGTTCAGCGAGAGGGTCGGGTCCGGCGAGATGACGGTACGCGCGGAGAAGTTGACACGCTTTCCGGACAGCGAGCCACGGAAGCGACCTTCCTTACCCTTCAGGCGTTGGGAGAGCGTCTTGAGCGGGCGACCGGAGCGGTGTCGCGCCGGCGGCGTGCCCGAAATCTCGTTGTCCATGAAGGTAGTGACGTGGTACTGGAGCAGTTCCCAGAGGTCCTCGATAATCAGCTGGGGTGCGCCTGCCTCACGATTCTCCATGAACCGCTGGTTGATCCGGATGATGTCGACCAGCTTGTGCGTGAGGTCGTCCTCGGAGCGCTGGCCGTTGTCGAGGGTGATCGACGGCCGAGCGGTCACTGGTGGGACCGGGAGCACGGTGAGGATCATCCATTCTGGCCGCGAGCGCTCGGCGTTGATACCGAGGACTTCGATGTCCTCGTCCGGAATGTTTTCGAACCAGTCCCGGATATCGCTCGGCATCAGCTTGTTTGTATCCTCTTCAGTGAGATCGATGTCTAAGGCCTTCTCGATGGCCTTTCGCTGGCTTTCACGCGGTCGGAACGAGCCCGAAAGGATCTCGTTGACCCGGGTGATGTCGATCTCGGTTTCCTCGGCGAGTTCGTCCGGCGAGGTCCGTTCGACGCCGGCTTCCTCGTCGCCCTGCATCGCACCCGCGATGCGCTGGGAGTACTCGCTCGTCAGGACTTGCTGGACCTCGTAGTAGGTCGTCGGCTTCTCGTGGTCGATGTCGTACTGAACCTCGCCACAGTGTGGACATCGATCTTTCTTTCGCGCCTGCCGGATCGCGGCCTTCGTGACGTCGTTCAGGTCGCGACCGAGTTTGCGCGACTCCGTGATGTCGTCGCGAAACTCGTCGCGTTCGTCCTCGGTCAGCAACAGTCGGGAACACTCCCGACAGGTGCCTCGAAGGAGTCGGCGAATGAGCTTCGTAAAGCCGACGTGGATGACGGGCGCGGCGAGTTCGATGTGGCCGAAGTGGCCGTTGCACGACCCGGAGTGTTTCCCGCAGGTCTTGCATTCGAGGCCGGGATCGATCACGCCGAGTCGCGGGTCCATCAACCCCATGTCGATGGGGAAGCCGTCGTCGTCGTAGGTGTCGGCGGTGATGATCTTCGTCGCGCTCATCTCCCGGTACTCCTCGGGCTCCATCAGCCCGAAGTTGATCGATCCGATGTCTTTTGGTGTACTGTTTCGCATTGTGATTTTAAACGGCGTCTGCCAGTTCCAGTCGCGGCGCGATACCCAGTGCCTTCATCTCGTCGAGCAAGAGCTTGAACGCGTAGCTCATCTCGATTTCGTGGATGTCAGTCTCCTCGTCGCAGTTCGGACAGTAGACGCGCCGTTGTTCGACGTTCTCGACCGCGCTCATTCCACACTGCCCACAGACGTTGATGAACTCGCGGTCGGACTCATCGAGCAGTCGTTCTTTCAGCGTCATCGCAGCGCCGTGGCCGATGAACACGTCCCGCTCCATCTCCCCGATACGGAGACCACCCTCGCGGGCACGTCCCTCCGTCGGCTGGCGAGTCAGCACCTGCACCGGCCCGCGCGAGCGAGCGTGCAGTTTGTTCGAGACCATGTGGTAGAGCTTCTGGTAGAAGATGATGCCCACGAAGATCTCGGCCTCGATCTTCTCGCCCGTTACGCCCGAGTACATCGTCTCCTTGCCCGCGGAGTCGAAGCCGTTCTCCTCTAACCCCTCGCGGAGTTCGTCCTCGTCCTCGCCGAGGAACGGCGTGCCGTCGACGCGTCGGCCTTCCATCGCGCCGAGTTTGCCGCCGATCATCTCGAGGATGTGCCCGACAGTCATCCGCGACGGCAGCGCGTGCGGATTGAGCACGAGGTCGGGGACGACGCCCTCCTCGGTGAAGGGCATGTCCTCCTGCGGTGCGAGGTGGCCGACGACGCCCTTCTGGCCGTGCCGGGATGCGAACTTGTCTCCGAGCTCGGGGATCCGCTCGTCGCGCACGGAGACCTTCGAGAGCTTCGAGCCGTCTTCGCCTTCCATCAGCGTGACGGTGTCGACGACCCCACTCTCGCCGGAACGCATGGTAACGGAGGTCTCACGCCGTTTCTGTGGTGAGAGACCACCCATGTCGTCGGGTTCCTCTAGGAATCGTGGCGGGCTCGTCTTCCCGAGCAGCACGGAGTTCTCGTCGACGCGCGTCTCGGGGTTGACGAGACCGTCCTCGTCGAGGTGCGTGTAGGCTTCCTCGCCGCGGGCTCCGCGAACGTCCTGGGAGGGAATCTCGAAGCGATCCTCCTGGCCGCCAGGGTAGCGACGTTCCTCGCCCTCGTAGGTTCGGAAGAAATGGGAGCGAGCGAGTGCACGCTCGACGCTGGCTTTGTTCATGACCAGCGCGTCCTCGATGTTGAACCCCTCGTAGCTCATCACGGCGACGACGAAGTTCTGTGCGGCCGGCCGGTCGTCGAAGCCGATCTGCTCGGTGGTCTGGGTCTTGACCATCGAAAGCTGCGGGTAGTGAAGCAGATGCTGGCGCGTATCCGGCCGAATACGGTAGTTCGCGCTCGGGAGGCCGAGCGACTGTTTGATCATCCCTGCACCCATCGTAATACGCGGCGACGCGTTGTGCTCGGGATACGGGATCATCCCTGCACCGATCCCGAAGATGAGCTGTGGATCGATCTCAAGGTGGGTGTGATCCTCGTTGAGGTCGTCCTCGTCGACGGCGACGTAGATGTCCTCTTCCTCCTCGGCGTCGATGAACTCGATGTAGCCGTGATCGACGAGATCCTCGAACTCGAGATCATCGTTTCGAAGCGCCTCGATCTCCTGATCCGAGATACGAGGCTCACCGTTCTCGACGACCAACAGGGGTCGTCGCGCGCGGCCGGCGTCTGCGTTGACGATCACTTCGCGGGTGCGCTCTTTCACCGAGACGTTGACCATCTCGCTGACGTCGCCGATACGTCGCGCTTCGCGGATCTGTTCTGCCAGTTCGTGCGGATCGGGATGGGTCCCCACCAGCGACCCGTTGACGTAGACCTTGGCTTCTCGTTGTTGGCTGCTCATGATTGGATTAGTCGTCTGCTGGCGACGTCGATCGCTGAATACCTTCGAGGCCCGGAATGCCCTCGACCCCCATCGACGCCAGTTCGCGTTTGAGTGCCTGTTCGTCCTCGACGTTCTGGGAGAGCTCCATCGCCTGCGCGAAGTTCTTCACCAGTCCACAGTTCGGCCCCTCCGGCGTCTCGGAGGGACAGATACGACCCCACTGGGTCGCGTGCAGGTCCCGCGCCTCGAAGTGGGGTTGGGAGCGACTGAGCGGCGAGCGAAGCCGCCGAAGGTGCGAGAGAACCCCCATGAAGTCGGTTCGGTCGACCAGCTGGCTCACACCGGAGCGGCCGCCGACCCAGTTGCCCGTCGCGATCGGGTGCTCGAGTCGCTCGGTCAGCACGTCGGATCGAACCACCGTCGAGACCGAAAGGTTCCGATTCCGCATGTTCGCGCGTTCGAGCTGGTATTTCACGTCCCGGGCGAGCTTGTTCAGCGCCGTCCGGAACAGGTCTTTCATCAGATCGCCCGACACCTTCAGCCGCTTGTTGGCGTAGTGGTCCTTGTCGTCCGAATCGCGTCGGCCGAGCGCGAGTTCGAAGCAGGCTTCTGCCATCCGACAGAGGTAGTGGGCCTTGTTGATTCGGACGTCCTCTTCCTCGACACCCTCCTCGTGGAGGTGTGGCAAGAGGTAGCGGTCGATGACGTAGTTCGCTCGTTTGAGCTGGTAGTTCTTGCCCTGCCCGGAGGCGACGCGTTTCCCGAGCGCCTCGATGGCTTCCTCCTCGGTCTGGACGTCCGCTTCCTCCAGATTTTCGAGCATGTACTTGACGACTTCCGGATCGTTCGAGACCTTGTGAACGATCTCCTCGTCCGACTCGAGTCCGAGTGCGCGCACGAGGGTGACGAAGTTGATGCTGCCCGAAACCGAGGGAAAGCTGACCTCGAGCAGACCGTCACGGGTCCGCTCACACAGCACGAGTGCGCGGTAGCCACGGCGCTGAGAGAAGGTCTTTGCGACCTGAATCTCGTCGCCGTACTTGGTGTCGTACTCCGCGAGGATCTTGTTCGGCGCGAGGTCCTCACTGGTCATCAACACCCGTTCGGAGCCGTTGACACAGAAGTAGCCACCGGGGTCAGCCGGATCCTCGCCGATCTCGATCAGTTCCTCGTCGGAGAAGCCGGCGATGTTACACTTATCGGAGCCGACCATGATCGGCATCCGACCGATCTTCGTCTCCGTCGAGTCGACGACACGCTCGTCGCCTTCCTCGCCTTTGACGATGGACATTTCCATGAACACCGGCGCGGAGTAGGTGATGTTCCGGAGACGGGCCTCCTGTGGGTACAGCAGTTCCTCGGACCCGTCTGCCTCGCGAACGCGAGGCGTGACGACCCGGACGTCGCCGAGTTCGACGTGGACCGGCTCCTCGCCTTCCTTGTCGCCGATATCGGTGTCGATCGTTTCCTTCTCGTCGACGACCTGTTGCATTCCTCGGTTGAGGAACGCGTTGAACGAGCGGTAATGGTGTTCCGCAAGCCGTTCTCTTGAGAAGTATTCACGCGAAATGTCTCGTCGTTTTGCTCGATTAAGTTCCGTTGCCATTTATTCCACCACGAGTCGATAGATGATTGCCTGGTCGGTCGTTCGTGAATCCCTGATGATCTTGATGACGTCACCGATCTCCGCCTCGTCCGGGAGAGCAGCGTCGGTGTATTTGATCTTGGGAAGGTCTGTACGGTCGATGTTGTATTCCGAAAGCACGTCCTCGAGGACGTCCTCCTCGACGATGGTGTGCTCCGGAACGAGTTCGTGTTGGCTTACGTCTACCATGTGTAGTTGGTGTGCGTGTGGGCTATCGGGAGAGAAGCGGCTGTCACGAGATACTACAGTGAGATAGCAGCAGCAACCATTTAACGGTTACTAACTTGGGCCAAAAGCGCGGCTAACTGACCGGGCATCCCAGACCGGAGTTGCCGATCACGTGTGACAGTACCCGATTATCGGTTAAATTCCTTGTGGGTCGTGTGAATAGTTGACACAGAATTTGTGAGAAGGACCCGATTCGTGTCCCGATTCCCCGTACCACACGCCGATCGATTGGAAAGCCTTAATACTCCGACCCGGATACGATAAGTTGCAAGCCCGGATGGTGTAGTGGCCCATCATACAACCCTGTCACGGTTGTGACGCGGGTTCAAATCCCGCTCCGGGCGTTCTCTCGATTTCAATTCCTGAGCGAGGAGCGTAGCGACGAGCGAGGGCTGAAATCGGGAGAATCACAAAAGGGATTTGAACCCTGCCAGTCGCGCACAGCGAACGAAGTGAGCGAGCACGTCTGGCTCCGGTTCAAATCCCGCTCCGGGCGTTTTTCACAGACTATTACGACGAGCGAAGCGAGTCGCTTGTCTGTGAAAAACCTCAACAGGGTTTTGAACTAGACTGAGGTTCCGCGAGTGAAGCGAGCGGGTTCTCAGGCGTGGTTCAAATCCCGCTCCGGGCGTTTTCGCAATTCAAACTCGCGAGCAACCAGCTCGCTGTGTTGCGAACAGCACGAATTTCGAGAGGAGCCTACTTGGAATTTGAATTAGGGAGGAGTGTTGTCCGACCGAAGTTCAAATCCCGCTCCGAGCGCGTTCTGCTGACGCTATTTCGCGACAGAATCACGTCTCCACAGTTGAAACACGCTCGCCGCGAGGAGAAAGATTCCCACCGCGAGGTAGAACGCGGGAGACAGACTGTGATCAATGACGTTCGTGACTCGTGCCAGTCCGTACACGAATAGCACGAGACCGAGACCGAAGTAGAAAGCAACCGCCAACCGGGTAGTCGTCTGTTCTCCGATCCGAATATCTGTCACGTACTGAGACAGAGAGGGCGACAGTCATAAAGATGGCTACGGCAGATCCGTTCCTGCTGTTGTGTTCGAAGTCAGATCGAAAACGAGTATATACCACTAGTCACCGAGAGTTTCACGCAGAACGGGACGATCGGAACAAAACCCTTATTACCTTCACCGGGAAACGGAGAGTTGCAAGCCCGGATGGTGTAGTGGCCCATCATACAACCCTGTCACGGTTGTGACGCGGGTTCAAATCCCGCTCCG
>JBKKHI010000015.1:0-78037 GCA_046614585.1 Natrialbaceae archaeon A-arb3/5
TTGCAGGGTTGCGGTTGTGCTGGACACACTTTCCGCACCCTGCTGCTTCGTACGTGACGCTTTCTATGACACGCTCATACTATTCAACCTGTTCCGAGCGGAACACCCACTTGTTTTGGGACTGTCCTTTTCGGGACACAGTCACAGATTTCGATATGGTCGACACTGACCACAGCCGTCCTTCAGAAGACGCACCCATCGTTGTTCGGACCGACCGACACGAGTCGGAATCGGTGCTACAATCGGTCGTAAGAGCGGTTGCTGCCAGGAAGAACGTCCCCGTGGAAGAACTGCCGCCGCTGTACGAGCAGGTAGACTCGGACGCGTTGACCGCTCTTTTCGATCACGCGGAACGACGCCGCTCTACGATCACTTTCGAGTTCGTATTCGCGGGAGAGACGGTCGTCGTTTCGCACGGCCGGGAAACCGGTGTCCGCGATGGAGGCTCGTTGTAACCCGAAAACAGCGTGTGACGAGTTGGCCCGTACACGACGGACCCCCCGTCTCCGAACCGCTCGAACGAACGGCTACGCGCGGGTGAACCCGATGACGCGCTCTCCCGTCGTCGTCGAGGTCGTGATCTCGATACCGACCGTCTGGCCGGTTTCGATCGCCGCGAGGTCGATCCCGTGGACCTGTCCCGTGATCCGAACCGGTCCGAAATCCACGATCGCCGTCGCGTAGGGCGCGTCGTCCTCGAACGCGGGCGTCGGCACGTGCGTTACAGTGACCGTCTCGATCTCCCCCGTCGCCGGAAGCCGCCGCTCGTCGAGGTCCGTCGCACCGCAGTCGGGACAGACCCGCCGGGGCGGCAATGAACCGTGCTCGTCCGGGCACGCGAGGTAGTACGCCTCGCCGGACTCGGCGGCATCGAGCCAGTCGTCGAACCCGTCGTCTCGAACCTCCGCCGGATCGCTCATCGGCTCACCTCCAAGACGTGGACAGTCGCGCTCGCGACCGTCCCACCCGCATTGTGGGCGACACCGGTCGTTGCGCCGTCGACGTGCGGGCTGTTGATGTGATCACCGGCGAGCAGCTGAGCGATCTCTGCGACCTGCGACGCGCCGGTCGCGCCGACTGGATGGCCCTTCGCCTTCAGCCCTCCCGAGAGGTTGACCGGCGTCTCGCCGTCCGCGCTCGTGCGACCGTCTCGGGCCGCTCCGATTCCGCCGCCGACGGGTTCGAGGTCGAGCGCCTCGATCGCGAGCACTTCGGCGATCGTAAAGCAGTCGTGGACCTCGGAGAGGTCGACGTCGCCGGCGTCGATACCGGCGTCGGCGTAGGCCTCCTCGCCGGCCTCGCGAGCCGCGGGGGAGCGAGCGAGGTGCTCGCGGTCGTGAAGCGCCATGCGGTCGCCGCCCTGTCCCGTTCCCGTAATCGAGACGGGGGCATCGAGGTCGTGCTCGTCGGCGTACGCCTCGCTGGTGAGGACGACCGCGGCCGCCCCATCCGAGAGCGGACAGGAGTCATACAGTCCGAGCGGGGTCGAGACCGGCGGGGCGTCGAGTACATCCTCGACGGTGATCTCGCTCTGGTACTGTGCCTTCTCGTTCGACAACGCGTTCTCGTGGTTCTTGACGGCGATATGGGCCAGGTCCTCGTGTTCGCCGCCGAACTCCTCGAAGTAGGCACGGGCCATCAACGCGTACGCGCCGGGGAAGGTCATACCCGCACGAACCTCCCAGAGGTCGTCGGCCGCGATGGCGAGCGCCTCGGTCGCGCCCGCGGTGCCGAGGTTTGTCATTCGCTCGGCCCCGCCGACGAGGACGACGTCGGCCTCGCCGTTGCGAAGCCGGAAGACGGCGTCTCTGACCGCCGCGCCGCTCGAGGCGCAGGCGGACTCGTACCGGGTTGCGGGTGCCTGGACCCCTGCCGCCTCGGCCATCAACGGCCCCTGGTGGCCCTGGTGTTCAGCCAGTTCCCCCATGAAGTTGCCGTAGAAGACGGCATCGACGTCCGATCGAGGCACGCCGCTGTCCTCGAACGCCGCAGTGCTCGCCTCCGCGAAGAGGTCCCGGCTCGTCCGCTCCGGAGAACGCCCGAACGACGTGATTCCAGTTCCTGCGACACGTACGCCACTCATAGCCGTCTCTAGCGTGTCGATGCGTTAATACTCCGCGATGGTGGCAGATGTTCTCACAGCGCAGTGTCGTTCTCGGTGGTCAGTGTTGGACCCACGATTTTATGACCGAAACGGCGAACATACGTGATAATGTCACCACCGATCGATCTGGAGTTTCTCACCGAGCTTACCGAAACGAGCGGCGTTCCCGGCTACGAGGACCGAATCCGCGAGATCGTCGTCCGAGAGTTCGAGGACACGGTCGATCGCGTTCGAAGCGACGCGATGGGGAACGTGGTCGGGACGCTCGAAGGATCATCCGACTACGCCGTCGCCGTCGCCGCCCACATGGACGAGGTCGGCTTCATGGTCCGGCACGTCCGCGGCGAGGAGGACGGGTTCGGCTTCGTCGAACTCGATGCACTGGGCGGGTGGGACGCGCGCGTGCTGAAGGCCCAGCGGGTAACGATCCACACCGAAGACGGTGACATTCCTGGTGTCATCGGCTCGCCGCCGCCCCACACGCTCGACGAGGACGAGCGCAAGAAGACTCCCGAGGTCGAGGACGTCGCCGTCGATCCCGGCTTGCCGTACGACGAACTCGAGGAACGCGTCTCGCCCGGTGACCTCGTGACGATGGAGCAGACGACCGAACGCGTCGGCGAGACGATCACCGGCAAGGCGCTCGACGACCGCGTCTGCCTGTTCGCGATGCTCGAGGCTGCCCGACGGATCGAGGAACCCGACGCGACGATCCACTTCTGTGCGACGACTCAGGAGGAGGTCGGCCTGCGCGGCGCTCGCGCGGTCGGCGTCGACATCGATCCGGATCTCGCCATCGCGCTCGACGTCACCGTCGCCAACGACGTCCCCGGCTTCGAGGCCGGCGAGCGCGTCACCGAACTCGGCGACGGCGCGGCAATCAAGCTCAAGGATTCGAGCGTCATCACGAATCCAAAGGTTCATCGCCGGCTCAAAGCCGTTGCCGAGGACGAGGAGATCGACCACCAGTTCGAGATTCTGCCCGCCGGCGGCACTGACACTGCAAGCTTTCAGCGCGCGGCCGGCGCGAAACCCGTCGGTGCGATCTCCGTCCCGACGCGCTATCTCCACACGCCCACCGAGGTCGCCCACGTCGAGGACGTCACGGCCACGATCGATCTGCTGGAGGCGTTCCTCGAGACCGAAGACGGCACGCACGAGTACACGCTGTGACGTCTCTCAGCGGCAGCCATCGATCTCCTGTGAGGCCGAGTTACTAGCTAACTTCCATTTCGGTTCGTCGTTCTGTCTGGTTTTGTGAGTGGGAACGGACAGTTCTCTTGCCGTTCATCGTTGCCATATTTTTTAACAGATGGAGAGGCGATAATCCACATGAGGTTTCACTTCAAGAAAGCAACGAGCATATTCAGAAAAACGATGCCGTTCGTTCTTCTCAGAATCGGCGTTGGTGTCCTTCTCGGCGTCGTTTCGATACTCTACTTCGGGTTCGTTCTCTGGGCCGGATTAGCACTTCTGGACGCCGGAACGATTTCGGGACCGATCGCCGGCATTGGCCTGCTCGTCTCGATTGGGCTCTTTTTCGGCGCCTGGCGGCTGTTCGGGCGCTACGTCCTGTATCTCGTCAAAGCCGGACATATCGCAGTCATCGCACACATCGTCGAAACGGGCGAGGTCCCGCCGAACCAGATCCAGTACGGGAAAGACCAGGTAACCGAACACTTCGCGGAGGCGAGTGTCCTCTTTGCCGTCGATAAACTGATCAAAGCGGTCATCAAGCAGTTCAACAAGGGCGCGCTCTCGTTTGCGAACCTGTTTAGCGCCGTCCCAACGTTGCGCCAGTTGATCACACTAGTTACCAAGGCAATCGCGATCGCCGCCTCGTACATCGACGAGGCGATCATCGCCTACATGTTCACCAACCCGGACAAAAACACCTGGGCGGCCGCCAGAGACGGCGTCGTCTGCTACGGGAAAAACTGGAAGCCGGTCCTCGGCTCGACGCTGGTGATCGTGCTCGGAATGTACGCGGTCGGTCTGGGCCTCCTTCTCGCCCTGACACCGGTTGCGAGCCTGCTCGGCAACCTGTCCCCGACGTTCGAGGTGGCCGGCTGGGCGGTCGTTCTCGGCCTGTTTCTCACCGTCTACGTCGGCTTACTCAAGCCGTGGGTGAAGACCGTCGTGATCACCACGTTCCTCGTCGAGTCGCGGGATACGAGCCCCGATAGCGCGACGATGGATCGGATCGCCGAGCGATCGGAGAAGTTCACCGAGCTCGTCAACAAGGCCGACGAGGAAACACCAGCCGAACGACGACAGGAGCCCGATCCAGCACCTGTTGGATAAGCTGACACGCGATAGCGACTGACACCCACCGCAACCCTCGTCGGACGGCCAAGAGAAAGAGATTAAGAGCCTCTGGACGGAACGACCACGTATGGCAATCAAACCGGCCTACGTCAAGAAGACCGGGAACCTGCTCCTCGAGCGGTATCCGGAGGCGTTTACGACTGACTTCGAACAGAACAAAGACAGCGTCACGAAGCTCACCACCGTCGAATCCAAGGGCGTCCGAAACCGGATCGCCGGCTACGTTACGCGAAAGAAAAGCGCTCAGGTTCCGGCGTAGTTCGGACAGTTTACTCGCGTTCTTCGACTGATGTTGTTAGAGGTGAGCGCCACAGTGTTGTTGGAGCGTTGACTATCCTCGGGAGTGAGCACCGCAGAGATCTCTCAGTCATCGACTTCGTGGAACGACTACAAAAGAACTCGTCCGAATCGTCAGTGGTCGAATCCAGGCTCCATGTAGAGCGCCGCAACGAACGTGACGACGGCGAGGAACATCGCCAGCATGAACCCGGCCATTCCCGTGACGAGGTCCATCTCCGTGCCGACGACCATGAGTTCGTTGCCCTGGTACCCCGTCCATCCGAGCAGGACGGCGACGAGTACGCTGATGACGGCGACTGCCATCGATGCGATGCTGAACTTCGTATCGAACAGACCGGATCCGTTCGCGGTCGCACTCGTCATTGATACCACCCCGACGGTTCACTGGCGTGGAACTGTCGTGTTTGCATTGGTTGGTAGGTTCTGCTCCGTTTTCTTAATATCTTCTATACGCCCCGGGTTCTTCGATGTGTCTCGTCCGCGACCAGCGACATCGACTCGATTGAAACCCAAACGGTTTTGCGGACACGTCACTGAGTGCCCGAAAATGGCAGTACGAGTAGGCGTACTCGGTGCAACCGGAGCCGTCGGACAGCGACTGATTCAACTTCTCGAACCCCACCCGGAGTTCGAAATCGCAGCGCTGACCGCGAGCGCATCGAGTGCCGGCAAGACGTACAAACAGGCAGCGAAGTGGCGCGTCGATAGTCCGATCCCGGACGACGTCGCCGAAATGACCGTGACTGCGACCGAACCCGACGAGGTCCCCGACGACGTCGACCTCCTGTTCTCGTCGCTCCCCTCGAGCGTCGGCGCGGAGGTCGAACCTGGCTTCTGTGAAGCCGGCTACGTCGTCTCCTCGAACTCCTCGAACGGCCGAATGGACGACGACATCCCGCTCGTCATTCCCGAAGTCAACGCCGAGCACCTCGACCTGCTCGAGGTCCAGCGCGACGAGCGCGGCTGGGACGGCGCGATGGTCAAAAACCCCAACTGCTCGACGATCACGTTCGTACCGACGCTGGCCGCTCTGACCGAGTTCGGTCTCGAATCGGTCCACGTGGCGACGCTGCAGGCCGTGTCAGGCGCTGGGTACGACGGTGTCACCTCGATGGAGATCATCGACAACGCGATTCCCTACATCGGCAGCGAGGAGGACAAACTCGAGACAGAATCCCGGAAACTCCTCGGTGAGTTCGACGGTGCCGAACTGAGCCACAACAGCGTCGAGGTTGCGGCTTCCTGTAACCGTATTCCGACGATCGACGGCCACCTGGAGAACGTCTGGGTCGAAACCGAAGACGACCTCTCAGTCGAGGACGCGGCCGACGCGATGGCATCCTACCCCTCGCTCGATCTTCGTTCCTCGCCGGATCCGCTCATTCACGTCTTCGAGGAACCGGATCGTCCACAGCCGCGGATGGATCGAACGCTCGGCGACGGAATGGCGATCGCCGCGGGCGGTATTCGCGAGTCGTCGTTCGGGCTTCAGTACAACTGCCTGGCCCACAACACGATCCGCGGTGCAGCCGGTGCGAGCGTGCTGAACGGCGAGTTGCTGCTCGAGAACGGCTATCTCTAACTCGGAAACTGGCTCGTCGAAGAACACGTTTTGGCGGCGACATTTCGAGACGCATTTAACGGCGAGTCGCGTCTAGCCGTCGTATGGATATCCGCCAACTCGCGCGAGGCACCGTCGAGTGGGACCGCATCGAGCGTGTGGTCCGGGCGGTGGCGGACCGTCACGGCCGCGAGACGGTACGCGTCGAGTTCCTCGAGGCGGACAATTGGCTGTCGACGCCCTGCGTTATCGACGAGGAGTGGTTCGTCAAGATCGTTTCCCGACAGAACGCGCTGGTGCACGCGCTCCTGACGACCGGCCGGAACGTCGGCGCGGTCTCTGCGGGCACCGGCGGCTTTTTCGATCGGTTCGATACGCCCCGCGAGATGGTCGAACACGAGTACGAGGCGACCCAACGGATGCGCGAGATCGGTGTCAACGCGCCGCGGCCGATCGAGGCCTTCGAGGTCAACGGGCTGGGCGTCCTCGTCCTCGAGTACCTCCCCGAGTTCGAATCGCTGGGATCGGTCTCGGACGCGGTCGTCGCTCAGCGGGCAGACGAACTGTTCGAACTGCTTGCGACGTTACACGACAACGACCTCGCACACGGCGACTTGCGGGCGGAAAACATCCTGCTTTGTGACGGCGAGTTGTACTTCATCGACGCGACCAGCGTCCACGCGGATCGCGTCCCGGAGACGACTGCCTACGACCTCGCCTGTGCGCTCGCCGTCCTCGAACCGCGGATCGGGCCCCGTCGAGCGGTCCGAGCGGCGTCGACGGTCTACGATCCCACCGAATTACTCTTAGCGCGCCGATTCCTCGACTTCGTTCGGCTGCGTCCCGACCACGAGTTCGATTCGACGCGGCTCCGTAGCGAACTCGAGAAGGCGGCAGATCTCGGCGGGCGGTAAGCGCGGACTCTCACGCCACCGAAACGCATACACGTTCGGACAGTGACACATTAGCCGATGGACGACGGCACCGCAGCCGCGCTGTTCGCGTTCGTTCTCGGACTGCCGATGGTACTGCTGTCTGCGTTCTTTGCGAGTTTCACGGCCGCGTTCGCGACCCTCGTGCTCGTTGGCTGTCTGGCGCTTTCGTTCGTCGTCGCCTCGTGGGTTTCCGACGCCAACGAAGCGACGGACGCGACAGCCGAATCGACCACCGACCGCGAGACGGACCGACAGGACGACGAAGCCGGTGCGCTCGACGTGCTTCGCGAGCGGTACGCCCGCGGCGAGCTCTCGGAGGCGGCGTTCGAACGAAAGACCGAACAGCTGCTCCGGACGGAGACGGTCGACGACGCCGTGGACTACGTCGATGACGAGCAGCCTCGGGACGGACGTCCTTCCGTCGAGTCCGGACGAGACCAGGGCCGTGACGAACGGAGTAACCACGATCGTAGCGAACGAGATTACGACCTCGAGCGCGAGCGGTGATCGGTTCGGCGCGCCGAATGCGCCACGTGTGAACAACCAACAATGATTTTCGCATCGCCGTCGTACCCGTCGGTATGAGCCAGCAAGCCACGGAGCAGGTGTACGGCCACTACATCGGCGGCGAGTGGACCGACGGAACGGGAGATGGTTCCGCGAGCGGTCGGACACAGTCCGACGACGGCAGTGGGCCCGAAACCTTCGAGAGCGAGAACCCAGCTACCGGCAAGTCGCTGGCGACATTTCGGCGTGGAACCGAAGACGACGTCGACGCCGCTCTCGCGGCCGCTTCGGCGGCGTTCGAGGACTGGCGAGCCCTGTCTTACATCGACCGTGCGGAATACCTCTGGGACATCTACCACGAGCTACGCGAGCGCCATGACGAGCTCGGAGAAATCGTCACGAAAGAGTGTGGCAAGGAAATTTCGGAAGGCAAGGCCGACGTGACCGAAGCCTGGCACATGGTCGAGTGGGCGGCCGGCAACGCACGGCACCCCCACGGGGACGTCGTTCCCTCCGAGGTCGCGGGCAAGGACGCGTACATGCGTCGCAAGCCCCGCGGCGTTATCGGCTGTATCACGCCCTGGAACTTCCCCGTCGCGATCCCGTTCTGGCACATGGCGATCGCGCTCGTCGAGGGCAACGTCGTCGTCTGGAAACCGGCCGAACAGACGCCGTGGTGTGGTCAGATAATCGCCGAGATGATGGACGACGCCGGGCTTCCGGACGGCGTCTTCAACATGGTGCAGGGCTTTGGCGATACCGGCGCAGCGATCGTCGACGACGAGCGCGTTGATACCGTTCTCTTTACCGGCTCCGCCGAGGTCGGTCACGAGATTGCCGGCAAAGTCGGGAGCGAACCCGGTAAGCTCGCGGCCTGCGAGATGGGCGGCAAGAACGGAATCGTCATCACCGACGAGGCGGATCTGGATATCGCCGTCCACGCCGCCGTAATGTCGAGTTTCAAGACGACCGGCCAGCGCTGTGTCTCGTCCGAGCGGCTGATCGTCCACGAGGACGTCTCTGACGAGTTCAAAGAGCGGTTCGTCGACGTTGCCGAGCAGATCGCGGTCGGCGATCCGCTCGCCGAGGACACCTTCATGGGACCGGTGATCGAGGACGAACACGTCGAGAAGATTCGTAAGTACAACGAGTTAGCCGTCCAGGAGGGAGCCGACGTACTGGTCGACCGCTTCGAACTCGCGGATGACGAGATACCTGACGGTCACGCTGATGGGGCGGCCACTGCCGCCGATGGTGAGCGTCGCGGCAGCTACGCGAACGGCCACTGGGTCGGCCCATTCGTCTACGAGATCGACTACGACCCTGACCTGCGCTGTCTGAAAGAGGAGTGTTTCGGCCCGCACGTCGCTCTGATCGAGTACTCGGGCGATATCGACCGGGCGCTCGAGATCCACAACGACACGCCGTACGGACTCGCCGGCGCGATCGTCTCGGAGGACTACCGACAGATCAACGCCTTCCGGGATCGGGCGGATCTCGGGCTCGCGTACGCGAACCTGCCGTGTATCGGCGCGGAGATCCAACTTCCCTTCGGCGGCGTCAAGAAGTCCGGTAACGGCTACCCGTCGGCGCGGGAGGCCATCGAGGCGGTGACGGAGCGAACCGCCTGGACGGTGAACAACTCGGAAGAGATCGAGATGGCACAGGGTCTCTCGGCGGATATCGTGACGCGAGACGAGTAACGTCCACGAGCGATAGTAGCCACTGAACGTCAGTGCACACCCAGTCGCACGATGGCTGTACGATTGATGTGGACACAGTTTCAGTTGTTACTATAGGGCACCACCGAGCGGTTCACATCTCTTCCCGTGATTATTCGATAAACGGAAGACACAGGCGGAGATGTGTGTATTCGCCGCGAGCGAACAAAGTGAGCGAGCGGGCCGACGACCGACCCGTCGGGAAGGGAAGAGTGCTTTTCATCAACGTTTTGCCGAGCGATCGAGCGCCAGCGAGAGAGCGCAGAGCAAAAGGGTGTACTCACTACAAATATCTGCTTGGTAGCGTTTCGAGAGGAATCTGACACTCTCTTAATCTGCTGGCTGGAGTAGAAGATACTCGCCCCTCTCGACAGTGATGTGAAAGCCGCTGTAGACGAATTTGACTGTCCCGTCCTGTTGTGACTCACACAATTCATCTAACATGTCGGGATCTATCGTCATGTATAATGGGGTCAGCTCCCACGGTTTACACTCTTTCAGTGAACTTACAGCATGGATCGCCGCCATGCTCACGGATTCATCCGCCGGAATGTCGTATTCCACCAACACATGCTGCTCCGAATCGTTCAACGCCATTATCTGATCCAGTGGTTATAACCGGATAAATATCGAGTTTGAAAATGTAACCGACGCACTGGATGAGTGATCTACAGATCGGTTGTTCGGCACAAACCACTCGGAACAACGGAAGTCGCCGTGCAACTCGCGGAAGTGAACAGTTCGCGAACGGCTATCCGACGTCGCGTCGCCCAGTGACCGAAAGGATGAACGAGGCCGAGACGAGGAGTGGGTCGCTCGTTCCCGGGAAACGAGCGTGCGACGGGCCGAGACGCGCATTGCCGGGTGCGACGTGAAAAGCGTCGGAACCGGCATCTCGGATAATGCAGCGCTGAAACAAAAAGTCAGCGGTCGGTCGCTGTAGACGAAACGAATGCGATCCGTCAGGACGACCGTCTATCTCGTAGCGCGGGGAACTCCGATCTGACGCTCTCGACGGTCTCTGGCTCTATCTCGGCTGTAACCAGCGTCGGATCATCGCCACTCGAAGCGCGGGTGACGCCCCACGGGTCGTAGACGGTCGATCGGCCGAGCAGCGTCGCCTCGTCGAACGCCCCCGAGCCGTTGACCGTCGCGACGTAACACTGGTTCTCGATCGCGCGGGCCCGGGAAAGCGTCTCCCAGTGCTCGATACGCGGGTAGGGCCACGCGCTCGGAACGAGGACGAGTTCGACGCCCGCATCGACCAATCGACGGTACAGTTCCGGAAACCGGAGGTCGTAGCAGGTCGTCACGCCGACGGTAACCCCGCCGACTGTTGCGGTGTCGAGCCGTTCGCCGGGGACGAGCAGTTCCGACTCGGCGGACTCGTAGCCGAAGAGATGGTGTTTCCGGTACACCAGCCGCCGATCCCCGTCGGCGTCGAACAACACGGCGGTGTTCGCGAGCCCCTCCTCGGCCGGCGTGTCGACGGTTTCAGTCGCCGCGAGGTCCTCGACGATCGTGCCAGCGAGGACGGCGATTTCGTGCTCGACAGCAGCCTCGCGGAGGCGGGTGAGCGTCGCGCCATCGATGGCCTCGGCGTGTCGGTCGTACAGATCGAACGCGAAGTAGCCGACGGAGAACAGTTCCGGAAGCGCAACCAGATCCGCGTCGCGGTCTGCGGCCTGCCGGATCGCGTCGACTGCCCGACTGACGTTGTCGTCGATCGCACCAGCCTCGATGTGGATCTGGCCGAGTGCGATCGTCAGCGAACTCTCCGAGGCGAGGTCGTCGGTCATGGATCAATTATCGTTCTTGTTTGGTCTGCAGGTCACGTTCGAGCGCCCGTCTGAGATTCTCGAGTTCGCTATCGAGATTGCGTTTGAAGAACGTCTCGACGCCGGGGAGTTTGCCGTCGACGGCGAAGTGGTTCTCGAGCCGAGCGCCATCCTCGGTCTCGACGATCTCGTGCTCGCCGCGGACGGTCATGACGTTCGATTTGCCGACGAATTCGACGGACGTAGGCGGGTCGCGAGTCACGTCCTCGGTCTCGACGGTGATCGTTCGCCGAACGAGCGGGATCGGCAACTCGACGTACCACGTCGTTTGTCGCCCCTCGGCATCCGTCGTCGCGTACCGATCTACAACGCTGATCGCCTCGGCACGGTTTTCGGGATCGGCGATGAACTCCCAGACTCGCTCGACTGGTGCCTGGAGTTCGAACGACCGATCGATCCGGACAGTCATAGCTCTATCTGAGGGATAGCCGAGTAAAAAGACCGTGGACCGTGACGCGACGTTCTCGACCGACCGGTCGAGAACAGATCAGCTGACAGTCACTTTCCACGTCGTCGAGCGAGCACGTCCCCACTTCTCGATGTCGACCTCCTCGGACTTTTCGGCGAGATGAGGGAGACGCGCACCCACCTGTTTCGACGAGAGGCCGATCGCTTCCGCGATGTTTTTGGACCGGAAATACCGCTCACCACGGGCAGCGTTCTCGCGGAGATACGAGAGGATCCGTTGCTCTTCGTCGGAGTAGTCGGTCATCGTCCGTACGAGAATGTAGGACGCGGTCGGCCTTAACTCTTGTACTGTCTTATAGCTCCGTGCGAAGTGATTACACGGCACTGTATGGAGCGATTTGTTCAGTCCCAGTAGAGGTGAATGCCGACGACCGCGAGCGAGCTAAAGAGAACGGCGGCAGCAAAGCCCCACGCGGCTTCGATATCCGGTGCACCTGTAAACATCAGCCCCGCACCGATGGTCGCGAGCGCGCCGAACGCGAGTGCCAGTCCGATACCTTTGTCCGTCGACTCCGATTCCGTAGCCATGTGCGTCGATTGAAACCCCGATCCCTTATACTGTTCGTTGTCGAGTGACACGGGGCTACTGGTTACGGTCCGCACTCGCTCGATTCGAGATGCTCGCCGTCGGGAGCCGACGACTCGGCTGCCCGTCTCATACGGTTTACTGTACGTCATTTCCGGCGTAACCGCGACCCGTGCGGCGGTTGCGCCGGTTGACTCGTTTCGCTCCTCGACCGAGGCTCGTCTCACACAGTTCGACTCACCGCCGGTAAATCGGTACAGCAATCCGTATCAGTTGATCGTCGTGTGTTCCGACTCCTCGTTCAACGCGAGGTTCGCCGCGATCTCCGCGTTTCGCATCGCGTACTGTGCGGTCTGCTGGAGGCTGACGAGGACCTCCCGGATCCGGAGCAGTTCCTCGTTCGGCATCTCGGGGAGTTCCGCGAGTATCTCTTGTTCGAGATCAGCGATCTCGTGAAACAGCGTCCGGACCTGATTCGACTTGTCGTAATCGCGCTCGACGGCTGCCTCGACGGCGACGGAGGTGATCTCGTCGACCAACTCGTTGAGTTCGCGGATGTCCCGCATCACCGAGCTATCGACGTCCAAGGTGTGGCTCTCGGTCTCGATGACGATATCCGCGATGTCCTCGCCATTGTCCGCCGTGAGTTCGAGGTTCTTCGCGATCGACCGGTAGCCGATCAGCGGGAAGCCGCTGTCCAATCCGACCGCGCGAGCGAGGTTCGGATTCTGGTAGGCCGTAAAGATCAGGCGCAGCAACAACACGAAGATCTTGTTCGCCTGCCGCTCCCGGTTCAAGGCCCGCTGAGCGAGGTCGGGATTGCCGTGGGCCAGCGCTTTGATTCCCTCGCCTCGCATCGTCTGTCCGGTTCGTTCGAGGCGTTCGAGCAGGTTGTCGAGCGTGAAGTCCTCCGGATCGACCGAGCAACGGATCGAAATACTCTCCGGCGTTTCCTCGATGACGCCGAGTCCCATGAGCTGCGTTTCGGCCTGGTAGACGGCGTTTATGTGTTCCGACTCGAGCGCACCGTTTTCGCGCTCGATTCGGATGACGCGTCGGCCGAGGACGTACTGTGCGACGATCGCGCGCTCGACGGCGTCAGCATCGAGGTTGTCGGCGTGGATAATCGCTTCCGTCTCTTCCGTGTTGGCGGATTCGGGCATCACCGTCAGCGTCCCCTTTCCGCTCGTTCGAAGCGATACCTCGTCGCCTTTTTCGACGCCGTGTTCCGACGCCCACTCCGCGGGGAGAGTCATAGCGAGCGTCGACGGTCCAAGTCGCTGCACTTTCCGCGTTTCCATACCCACCCATATACACGAACAGACCTTAATATTGTCTATATGCGGAGTAGGTTCGAGGGTAATGATTATATCGTAGGATCCTTCGGCAGAATTGATTTGGACCTTAAACAACCTTCACCAATCGTGTCGTGAATCGACCGGTTCGAACGTGGAGCCAGCCGCGAAGGCGCTCGTCGATCTCCTCGTCGTCCGTATCGACGCGCAACGCGTCGATTCCGTCGAGCTTTTCGCCCGACGCGACGACCTCGATCGTCTCAGCGCGTTCGATGACCGCGGGCGAAATCTGGTGATTGCCGCGCCCGAAGATGAATCCCTGCCCGCCGATCGGTGAAACGACAATCGTAACGGGGTCGTCGATGACGTCGAGAATGTCGGTCTCAGCGGCATCTCGTGCGAGAAGCTCGCCGTCTCGCCAGACGTCGACACCGAGCGGGGAGGGGTCGATACCGAGTTCGGTTTCGATCGCACCGACCGTGCTGCCGGGGCCGAAAACGTACGTTCGGTCGTCCTCGACCTCGCGAGCGAACCCGGCTGCCAGCGAGTCGACGCTTCCGCTTGAAACCTGCTTGCTCGACTGGACGTCGGGAGCGACCGGAACCGGCACGATCGCCCTGAGTTCCGTCCGGACGGTTCCCTCGCGATAGGCGTCCTCGTCGATGTCGTTGACCTCGCGCAGTTCGACTCGATCGAACTCGGCGGCGATCCGACCGGCGTCGGCGGGCGTTACGGCGAACACCGACGAGTAGATCTTGACTCCCGCGGGAACACCGAGCATCGGTGTCCGTTCTCCGTCTTCGCGCTCGCTTTCATCCTCGAGAACGGAGGCAACGTCGACCGCGGTTCCGTCTCCGCCGACGAACAGAACGAGGTCGACGCCGTGTTCGAGAAACGCACGCACCGCCTCGCGCGTGTCCTCACCGGACGTTCCGGCGGCCGCCGGCTCGACTGCCGCCGCGCCGTTCGACTCGCGGTCTGCTTCAGCCACTCCTTCGCCGTCCTCGAACGGATCGAAGACGACGGTTGGCTCGTAGCCGGCGTCTCGAACTGCGCGTTCGCCCATGACGTTCGCCGCCGTGTACACGTCGAGGTCGGGTTCGCTGCGGTGAAGTGACCGGAACGCCTCGCGTGCCCGCTCGGGTGCTCGCGCCTCGGCACCGCGACGTCGCGCCTCGTCGAGTTTGCCGTCGGTTCCCTTCAGCCCGACCCGACCTCCCATTCCCGCGATCGGGTTGACGACGACACCCACTGAGTCCATAGCTGACGTTGGGCGGGTCGCTCCAAAAGGGATGTGGTGTCCAGGACGGCGATTTGAAACAATTAAGAGGAGTCAGTACGCATCGGCGAGCATGAACGAACTGACGGTTGTCCTCGACGCGGAACCGACGTTGCCACTGGATCTGGTCGGCTGGGGAACGCTAGCGCTGGCGCTGATCGTGACGATCATCTGGCTCGTCTACCTCTACCGCTAGACCTGATCGACCCGCTCGCGAAGCCACGCCGAGGCGTCCGCGACGGTCGACTCGTCGGTCCCTTCGATCGCAATCCGGACCGACTCGCCCGGGTAGCTGCCGACCGAGACGTCGAATCGCTCGCGGAGTTGATCGACACGGTCTAAGAGGGCGCTCTCGGGTTCGTCTGCGACGACGACCTCACGATAGGTTTGCGTCCCGGTGAACGCCGTCTCGATCGTTTCGAACATCGCCTTCATCTCGGCAGGGACCCCTGGAAGAACGTAGATGCCCTCGAGTGCAGCACCGGGAGCGACGCCGACCTCGTTGTGAAGTGCGCGCGACCCGGCGGGGAGGTCCGCCGTTCCATTCGTCAGATCCGCACGCGAGTAGCCGTCCGCCTCGAGCCAGGCGAGCGCCGACTCGTGCTCGTCGAGCGACCGCCCGAGAGCCGCGGCGACTCCCTCCATGGTCACGTCGTCGTGCGTCGGCCCCAGTCCGCCCGTGACGATGATGCTGTCGTACTCCGCGCGGTACTCGTTGACGATGCGAGCGATGTCGCTTACCCTGTCGGGTACCGTGGTAATGCGTTCGACGGTCGCGCCACGCTCGGCGAGTCGTCCACAGAGCCACGCGGCGTTCGTATCCGTCGTCCGTCCGGCGAGTAGTTCGTCTCCGACCGTTACGACCGCGACGTTCATGCGTCGCCTTTGGGCCGAAAGCCCAAAGATATCTCGTCTCCCCGTCTGAGTTCGCTACCATTGGAATATATTCCTGGAGGATATTCGTTTCTATTCACTTATTTCATATCTATTAAAAAGGACGAGACAACCACAAGATTCAACCTTGATAATTGGGAACAGTGCAACGATGTCTCGTCCGGACCGTACCGAGTCGGATTCGACTGGCGTTCTCTCAGCGCTCGGGAGCAAGTATAGCGCGGAGATTCTCTGTGCTGCGGGGACGCCGAAGTCGGCACAGGCATTGAGCGAAGATATCGAGATTCCGATCGCGACGTGTTATCGCCGGATCGAAGAACTCGTCGATGCCGGTCTCCTGACCTGCGAGGGGCGACAGCTCTCCGACGAGGGCCGCCGAACCAACATCTACCGGCGAACGCTCGACGAGCTCGAAGTGGACTTCGCCGACGAGCGACCACAGTTCTCCCAGAAACGACGCACAGAGGCGAAAAATCAGCTGCACCGACACCTCGAAGACTGATTGGTTTTCAGGGGACGAAATAGCTCGATACGATCGTAACCGCTATTCTCAGTGACCAATAGCGATAGCTATCGGGCTCGTCGACTGTCCCAGATACCGATCGATATGAACAGCAGTTCGACCGAACAGTTCGAATACCTCTTCCGAAACTTATGGAAATAGCCATACATAATTTTTATTCCTTATGGTGTTCACTACCTGTATGGTCCTATAGTAGCCACTGCAAATCAATGCACACCTGATCGCCAGAGGGTGCGCGGCTCGGAACGAAGTGAGAGCCGCGGCGAAGCGAACGGGCGTCCGTGCCCGTGAGCAGGTCGGCGATCAGTGTGTAACTCGTTGCAGTTGTTACTATACTGGCAGCCAGTTTGGGACCACCAGAAGCCGTTTGCGGAGAGCATACACCATGACCGATTCGAATTCCTCAGAGCCATCGACCGACCGGTGGAGTAACCGATCCGGAATCAGTATCGACCGACGAAACGTACTGCAGGGAATCGGCGCGTTCGGGCTCGGTACCGGCGTGCTCGGGAGCGTACAGGCGAAAGAAAACGACGGAGGGCCATCTCGTTCCGGCCCGGCAGCGACGGACGTTCCAGTCAGCGCACAGTTCTGGTCGTTCACGGAGGCGGATCTCTCGGTCGCAGAGTTGATCCACGAGTGTGCAGACGCGGGGTACGACGCCGTCGAACCGCACACCCTCGACGACGAGGACGCGATCGCAACGGCCCTCGAGGAGGCGGACGTGAGGATGGGCAGTGCACACGTCGATATCGACGAGATCGAAGCCGATCCCGAGGGGGTCGTCGAAACGTACTCCCAGTTCGGGGAGCCAGCGCTCATCGAGCCGTATATCGACGGAGAGACGTGGAGTACCGAAGCGTCGGTCGTCGAGTTCGCCGAGCGGGTCAACGGCGTGGCCGACGAGGTCGCCGACCTCGGCCTCGAGTTCGGCTATCACAACCACGATCACGAGTTCGAGCAACTCGAGGATGGCGACGAGATCGCCTTCGACGTGTTCGCCGAGCACATCGAGGATCACGTCCACCTGCAGATCGACGTCGGCTGGGTTGCGACCGGCGGCGAGAATCCGATCGAGTACATCACGAACTACGCGGACAACGTCCGGTCGATCCACATGAAGAACATGAAAGACGGCGAGTTCGTCGAAATCGACGAGGGCGAGGTCAACATGAAAGCGGTCGCCAACGTCGCTCGAGCGGCCGCAGACGTCGACTATCTCATCTATGAGTACGATCAGGCCCCGGAGCCACTCGAGTCGATGGCGTACGGTGCCGAGTTCCTCGACCGGTGGAGCGGTCCTCGCGGCCGAGGTAAGTAAACACACAACGACGTGGCACAATTGAACGGTTTCACGCCGACAACTGACGGATTTCGCGCTGATCGCACGGCAACTGTGCGATCGGTCGTGTCGTGAGCGCCGCTACGACAGCCGCGCTACGAGTGGTCCGAACGGGGTTGTCTGCCCGCCCGCTTCGGTGAACCGACTCTCCTGAACATATTTAAGTATTCCATGGATAATACTGGAGTATGCATCGAGGAGCCTCGAGTGCGGATCGTGAGGCAGGACAGACGAGCAACGAGGGGGAGATCGTCGGAACGCAGCGCGTTCTCCGGATCGGCCACAATCGGCCGATCAGAATCAGCGCCGGCCACCGACTTCTCCACCACGACGGGAAGTGTTCGCGACCGCACGGTCACAACTACGAGGTCGCCGTTCGGCTCGTCGGGGAGCTAACCGAGGAAGGATGGGTCGCCGACAAGGGAGATATTACCGACGTCATCTCCGAGTGGGACCACATGTTCCTGCTCGAGCGAGGCGACCCCCTCATCGAGGCGTTTCGAGAAACCGGGGACGAGGATAGTCTCGTCGTCCTCGAGCAGCCGCCGACGGCGGAAGTGATGAGCGTCGTCCTCGAGTCGAAACTCGAGTCAGCGCTCGGCGAGAACGTCACCGACGTCGCCGTCTCCGTCAGCGAGACGAGCGAGCTCTGTGGCGGGAGCGACCGCTGAGATGCCGGTCTCTGACTCGGTCGATCGAGACGACGCGAGCGACCAGTCGCCGGAGCCGACCGACGGGCTCCCGATCAACGAACTGTTCTACTCCGTGCAGGGAGAGGGACAACTGGCCGGCGTTCCCTCCGTTTTTGTCCGAACAAGCGGCTGTAACCTCCGATGTTGGTTCTGTGATTCCTATCACACCTCCTGGGAACCGACCCACGCCTGGATGGAAATCGACGAAATCGTCGCCGAGATCGAGTCCTTCGGCGCGGACCACGTCGTACTCACTGGCGGCGAGCCCCTGATTCACGAGGCGAGCGAAACGCTGCTCGCCGAACTCGACGAGCGGGGGTATCACACGACCGTCGAGACGAACGGGACGATCCACCGCGACGCGCCGATTGATCTCGCCTCGATCAGCCCAAAACTCGCGAACAGCACGCCAACCCCCGAACGTGCGCCGGCGGATGGCGACGCAGGGCAGTGGGAGACGCGTCACGAGGACGAACGAGTCGACCTCGACACGCTCACCCGACTCGCCAACGAGTACGAGTGCCAGCTCAAGTTCGTCGTCACGGACGAACACGATATGCCGGAGATTCTCGACCTGCTTGACGAGATCGAAGACCGCGTTGACGTTCCGATCCGCGACGACGTCCTCCTGATGCCCGAAGGGGCGACTCGCAAGCGCCTCGCAGAGACGCGCGGCCAGGTTGCTGACCTCGCGATGGAGTACGGCTTTCGGTACACGCCCCGACTGCACGTCGACCTCTGGAACGACGCGCCCGAAACGTGAACAGATGACACTCAACTGCCACATGACGGAACAATGACGAACGAGATAGACACAGCCCTCGACGATCCGACCGATGACGAATCGCTTTCGACCGACGAGTCCGAACTCGACTCCAGACGCGCCGTTGTGCTCCTCTCCGGCGGCATGGACAGCGCGACCGCGGCCTACGAGGCACGCGACCGCGGCTACGATATCTACGCACTCCACACCTCCTACGGTCAGCGAACGGAGGACCGTGAGTACGAGTGCGCCCGTCGACTCGCCGACGAGATGGGCGCGGCCGATTTCCTGGCGGTCGAGACGGGCCACCTCGCCGAAATCGGTGGCTCGAGTCTGACCGACGACGAGCGAGCCGTCGCCGACGCCGATTTAGAGAGCGAGGAGGTCCCGTCCTCGTACGTCCCGTTTCGGAACGCGAACCTGCTCGCGATGGCGGTGTCCTACGCCGAGGCGAACGACTGCGAGGCGGTCTTCATCGGCGCACACAGCGAGGACTTCTCGGGGTATCCCGACTGTCGGCCCGCCTTTTTCGACGCCTTCGAGCGCCTCGTTGACGTCGGAACGAAACCCGAGACCGACATTTCGATCACCGCGCCGTTCGTCGAGTGGTCGAAGACCGAGATCGCCGAACGCGGGAACGAACTCTCGGTTCCGTACGAACACACGTGGAGTTGCTACCGCGAGAACGAGCCCGCCTGTGGGACCTGTGACGCGTGTGCCTTCCGACTACAGGCGTTCCAGCGCCTCGGTATCCGTGATCCGATCGAGTACGCCGACCGGCCGGAATACGTCGACAGAACGTATAGTAACAACTGAAACTGTTTGCACACCGATCGCAGAGCGATCATGTGATCGGGTGCGCACTGACTTTCAGTGGCTACTATAGGCCAGTGTCGGGCTGATCCCTGCTTGGTCGCAGTCGTTATGTTTCTGGTCGGAATTACTACAGACGTAGATGACTGGTAGCTACTCAGGGTGACAGAATGGATTTTATCGAGAAGTATCAGACTGTTCTCGTTCTTATCGCTATTTTCGGCGGCCTCGCACTCGGACAGGTGTCTGGCGTGTCTCCCGTCGCAGACCGGCTTATTCTTCCGTTTTTGATGGTAATGCTGTTTGCCGCGTTCGCCGGAATTCCACTTTCTCAACTTCGGTCGGCGTTCAAAAACCGCCGAGTGGTCGGGTCGAGTCTGCTGATAAATTTCATCTGGAGTCCGCTGCTAGCGGTGGCACTCGGCGCGATCTTTCTTCGAGACCACCCTGCCCTGTGGGTCGGACTCATCATGCTGCTGGTGACGCCGTGTACGGACTGGTATCTCATCTTCACCACTATCGCGGACGGGGACGTACCGCTGGCAACCTCTCTTCTCCCGTACAACCTCGTTCTTCAGTTACTCCTGTTGCCGCTGTACCTGTACGTCTTCGCGGGCGAACTGGTTGCGTTACCGATGTCCTTATTGGTCGAAAGTATCGTTCTCGTGCTCGTTGTTCCGCTCGTCCTCGGCGGAATCGCTCGGTGGGGGGTGACTCGTCAGATGGGACAACGGTGGTTCAATCGGCAGTTCCTTCCGAAGTTGAGTCCGCTCCAAATCCTCTTTTTGAGCCTCGCTATCGGCGCGATGTTCGCCTCCCAGGGCGACGTGATCCTCGACAATCCCGGACTGCTAGGACTCCTTGCCGTCCCTGTGATCGCCTTCTATGCGATCAACCTCGGCATCGGATTTGGCGTCGGACGAGTGCTCTCGTTCTCGTACAGGGAGATGGTCTGTTTCAACAACACGATCCTCTCACGGAACTCACCGACGGCCCTCGCCATTGCCGTCGTCGCGTTCCCACACGAGCCGCTTATCCCACTGGCGCTCGTCATCGGGCCGCTCTTGGAGCTCCCACTCCTCGGAGTGATCGCGCAGATCCATGTCGCAATCAGAGACCGTGAGTGGTGGCCATTCGATCTTCCATCCGTCTTCAGCGGAGACTGATCCATCCGCTTTACTAATTGAGGTGCTTGGCTGAATCGATACGTGACAGTCAACAGGTGATCTTTGACACCCTTCATACAGAACGGTGGTTGTTTTGGCGATTGGCCCCTGTACTGACCGAGTCCGACGATCCGTTTCACGCGTCGGCGGCCGGAAGCGTCACCGAGAACGTCGCCCCCTCGCCGGGTTCGGACTCGACCCAGATCTCGCCGCCGTGGCGCTCGATGATCCGCTGACAGAGTGCGAGCCCGATACCGGTTCCGGCGTGCTCGTCGTGCGTATGGAGTCGCTGGAACACCTCGAAGACACGCTCGTCGTCGTCGGGATCGATCCCGATTCCCTCGTCACTGACGGAGAGTACCCACTGATCTCCATCGCGCTCAGCGGTGATGTGTACCTGTGGGGGCTCGTCGCCGCTGTACTCGATGGCGTTCTCCAGCAGGTTCTGGAACACCTGCCGAAGCTGGCTGGCGTCGCCCTCGACGGTCGGCAACGAATCGACGGTGATCGCCGCGTCGTGCTCTGCGATCGAGAGCTGGAGGTCGCCGCTGACGTCTTCCAGCACGGTGTCGAGATCGACCCGCTCGAACGGGTCTCCCTCGGTCTCGACGCGCGAGTACTTGAGCAACCCGTCGATCATGTCGCGCATTCGTTCGGCTCCGTCGACGGCGTAGGCAACGAACTCCTCGCCGTCCTCGTCGAGTTCATCGGCGTACCGTTGTTCGATCAACTGGAGGTAACTCGAGACCATCCGGAGCGGTTCCTGCAGGTCGTGGCTGGCGGCGTAGGCGAACTGCTCTAAGCGCTCGTTCGACTCCTGTAGCTCGACGATGTATTCGCGTCGGTCGAAATGGACACGCAAAAGCGTTGCCAGCGTCTCGATCAGTTCCTGCTCTTCATCGGAAAACGTCGCCGTAAACTCGCCGTTCTCGTGGAGCCCGATACCGATCGTGATCGGCGTCCCATTGACGGTACTGGCGCGAGCGGAGATCCGCCTGTCGAGCGATTCGTACGCGTCCGTCGTCGCTTCGTCAGGTCCAACCGAGACACGCACAGCGGTTCGCTCCGGATACTGGAAAAACTGGGGCAGAATGGCCACGAATTCGGAGAGCAGTTCGTCGACCGGTTGATCGTCGGTTTCGAGCAGATTCGTCGCGAGTTGAACGGCGGCAAGTTCTTTCTCCCGTTCCTGGAGTTCTCGCTTACGCCGCTCTGCTAACTCTTTTAGATCGGTGACGTCCGTCGCGGTCTCGACGACGTTTTCGGGCGTCCCCTGCTCGTCGGTGATCGGGCTGGCGTTTATCGAGAGCCACTGGCGCTGTCCGTTCGCTCGTTCGACGAGTATTTCCTGATCGGTTATCGGTTCGCCCGTTTCGAAGACGCGGGGAACTGGTCGTTCCTCGATCGGGAGAAACTCCCCGTTCGCGTCGTACATCGGCCGTTGGACGGTAGTATAGATCGACTCACCATCCGCCGGTAGATCGAGCAACTCCGCCATCCGATCGTTCGCCCGAGCAATCGACTCGTCCGGGTTCACGACCGCGATACCGACTGGACTCGTCTCCAGAATTCGTTCGATTAGCTCGTGCTCGCGTCGCAGCCGTTGCTCTCGCTCTCGGCGCTCTGTCAGATCTCGCGCGACCATCGCGTATCCGTGTAGCTCGTCCTCGTCGTAGATTGCCGTAATCGTCACGTTCGCCCAGAATCGTGATCCGTCCGCACGGACGCGCCACCCTTCCTCCTCGATCGTGCCCGCCTCTCTTGCCCGCGCGAGATTGCCCTCCGGAACGTCGTTGGCTCGGTCCTCGTCGGTGTAAAATACCGAGACGTGCTCGCCAGTGATCTCCGTTGCATCGTAGCCTTCGATCTGCGCCGCGCCTTCGTTCCAGCTGACGACGGTGCCCTCAGGATCAAGCATGAAAATCGCGTGCTCCTCGAGTGCATCGACCAATGTCCGGAACCGCTGTTCGCTCTCCCGCCTGGCTCGCTCCGATTCTTTCCGGTCGGTGATATCGTAGTACAGTTCGACGCGGCCGCCGGCGTATCGCCCGGTCTCGATCGGTTTGCTGCGGTGTTCGAGCCAGCGACCCTCGCGATCGGTTCCGGGCGTCATCCGACACTCGAACTGTTCGACGTAGGTGTTATCGTCGTAGGTCGCAAGCACCGTCTCCGCAAACGTCTCGGAATCGTCGAACTGATCGCGAACCGTCTCCTGTATAAGCGACCGCTTGTTCCGACCGACGACATCGCTTCTATCGAGTCCGAAGTACTCCTCGGTCGTTTCGTCGATCCAGACGATGTCGAACTCCTCGTCGAGGACGAACACGCCGACGTCGGCCTCGTCGATGACGGACGAGACCGACTCGTACGTCTCCCAGATCGACGGCAGTCGATCGTTCGTTCGGGCATGGTTGTCGACCGTCCGAACGACCCCGACCGTTCCCTCGAGTTCGCCCTCCTCTTCGAGGAGGCTGAACCGAAGCTCGCAGGGCACGCGCTCGCCGCCGGCAGTCTCGATTACGAACGAAAACGTGGTGTCGGGATCCACACCGGTTTCGAGCCGCGCACGAATTTCCCGCTCTAAGTGGTCAGCGTCCGCGTCCTCGACGAGGATCGAAACGTGCTCGCCGAGGAGTTCGTCCCGAGCGTAGCCCGTCGTTTCGACGATAGCGTCGGTAACGGCGACGAATCGGCCCTCGGCATCGAGTTGATAGATTCCGTCGTCGACGGTGTTCACGAGCGTTCGACAGTGGTGGAGTGCTCCAATATCGTCCGTCTCGCTCCGGAACGGACCCTCAGTGCCTCCGTCCTGTTCGCTCATTGTGGGACGAATGCGTGCCGAACCAATAAGCGCAGTGGGAAAAGAGTCAAAGAAGGCTGCTAGCCGTTCATACAATTCGGTTAGATGTCCAGAAACCCATACAAAATTACTATACATCGTCCCTCTGGATAGGGGGTATGGACCACTGGAAACGAGCTATTCGCACGGTCGGCGCGAGACGGATGCTCGTTGCTCTCGGTGGGTTATACGTCGTTGCCGCTATCGTCTGGGGGTCCGTCCGGATCGACGGGGGCACGCCGGTCGGAAACGTCGTCGTCGTTTCCACGTTGATCAGTAGTCTCGGGCTCGTCCTCCTCTACGGCGGATATCGATTACCACTGACGGCCATCGATCCCGACTTCTACCCCACCGTCGTGGGCTGGTGTTTCGTCGGGCTCGGATCGATGCTCGGCATGCTCATCGTCTATCACAACCAACCTGCTGACAGCATTTCCAACCCGGCCCGGGCGATCCTCTTTCTCACTGCGTTCAGTAGCACCGCTGGACTCGGTGTGGGGATCCACGATGCGCGTGCAAAAACGAAAGCGCGCGAAGTCGAGCAGCGAAATCGCGAGCTCCAACAAACGAAAGCCCAACTCCAGAAGACGGTTTCACAACTCGAGGAGTCAAACGAGCGCTTAGAGCAGTTCGCCTACGCCGCCAGCCACGACCTGCAGGAACCGCTCCGGATGGTCTCGAGTTACCTCCAGTTGATCGAGCGCCGGGCCGACGACGAACTCGATGAGGAATGCCAGGAGTTCCTCTCGTTCGCCGTCGATGGCTCTGAACGGATGCGCCGGATGATCGAAGCCCTCCTCGAGTACTCGCGGGTGGAGACACAAGGAGAATCGTTCGAATCCGTCGACCTGGACGCAGTCTTCGCGGACGTGTGCTCCGATCTGCAGGTGAAGATCGACGATCACGACGCCGAAATCACGGCGGAGTCGCTTCCGCGAGTCGACGGCGACGAACGGCAGTTACGGCAGGTGTTCCAGAACCTGGTGGAGAACGCCATCGAGTACAACGGTGACGAGCCACCGCGCGTTCGCGTCTCAGCAACGCGAAACGGAACCGGAGCACGAAACGGCACGACGTGGACGGTTGCAGTCCAGGACGAGGGGATCGGTATCGACCCGGACGATCAGGACCGGATCTTCGACGTCTTTCACCGCTTGCATAGCCACGAGGAGCATGCCGGGACGGGTATCGGCCTCGCGCTCTGTGAACGGATCGTCGAGCGCCACGGCGGCGAAATCTGGGTCGAGTCCGAACCCGGCGAGGGGGCGACGTTCTCGGTGACGCTTCCGGCCGCCGATCGATCGGCGTGACCGCCACTCGCCGCGCTACCACGCCCGCTCGAGAATCGCCTCGATCTCCTCGGCCGACGGATCGAGGCCGGGCGGCGCATTGTCCATGAAACTATCCGACAGGATCGCCTCGGCGACAGCCGGGAACTCGTCGGGTTCGGGTCCGTCGACGTCGCGGAGCCGCGACGGCAGTGAGAGGGCGTCTCGTACGTCGGCGACGGCATCGACGACCGCCTCGCTGGTTGTCGCAGCACCGTCGACGCCGAGTGCCGCCGCCAGCACCTCCTGACGAGCGTCGACGCCGGACGTATCGAAGAGGTACTCGAGTACATGCGGGGCGACGATTCCGTGTGCCGAGCCCTGTTGAACGCTGTACGTTCGCGTCAGTCCGTGACCGAAGGCGTGGATGATCGAGAGCGTCAGTTCATCAGGTCGAGAGATGCCGTACTGGACGAGCATGTTCCCCTCGAGGATCGTCTCGAACGTCGCCGTGTTCCGGTCGCCGCGACCGAACGCCGACAGGCCGTCGACGAGCAGCGAGAGGCCACGCGAGGCCGTCGCGTCCGTTATCGGCGTCGCGTTGTTCGCGTAGATCGTCTCGACTCCCTTGTCGAAGCCGTTCATCGCCGAGCCGGCGAGCACCGATTCGGGCGTCGTCGCGACGATATCCGGATCGTAGAACGTCGCATCGGGCATCAGCTCCGGACCACCGAGGCTCCCCCCAATTTCCTCGTCGACCAACCCTGATTCGGGGGCCGCGGTGATCCCCGCGATCATCGAAAGCTCTGCCCCAGCGAGCGTCGTCGGAACCGCGAGGATGGGGGCGAGGCCCTCGTCAGGAACGGTGATCGACCCCGTCTCGGCGAGTTCGTCCGCGACGTCCGCTGCCGGCCGATCGCTCGCCGCGAGGACGCTCGCGACCGTCGCGGTATCGAGACTGCTTCCGCCGCCGACGCTGACGATCGCGTTGGCGTCCGCGTCGTCCAGCCGATCCCGCGCGTCGATCGCCGTCGAGAGCCGCTTTCGCGGCGTCGTCTCGTCGAAGACGCCCGCGAGTCGGTCGCCGAGTCCCATCCGTACTGGCTCCATCACGGCCGGCGTTTCGCCGACCGTCGAGCCACAGACTACGAGCGCGCGTTCGAGCCCCTGTCGCTCGAGTTCGGATGCGAGGGCGGCGACGCAGCCCCGGCCGCAGTTGATCGTCGGCGGCTGATACTCGAATCGAAACGTCGAGTCGCGGTTCGGGTCGCTCCGTCGGTCGATAGTCATAGCCGCCTCTACGGAACGAGGCGTGTTAAAGTCGTGAAAAAGCGGTTCGCGTTGCGGATTCGGGTCGAATCGCTACTCGCCGAACGAGTCGACGTTGGGGTCGTCGAGCGGGGGTAACTGCGCTTCGATCTTCGCGCGTTCGTCCTCAAGCCGGTCGGGAAGCGCCAGCTTCGTCCCCAGCTCGGCTTTCTCCTCGTCGGCAGTGAACCCCGGACCAGTCGTCGCCATCTCGAAGAGGATCCCGCCGGGTTCGCGGGTATAAACCGACTGGAAGTACGTCCGGTCGATGATCTGGCTCGGCGAGAGCCCCTGGTCGACGAACGCCTCCCGCCACCGTTCCTGCTCGTCGAGGTCCTCGGCGACGAACGCGACGTGGTGAACTGTTCCAACACCCATCCGCCCGCGTCCGGCGTCGGTTTCGACGAGGTCGACGATCGAACCCGGGCCGCCGGTCGCGCTCCGGTAGCGCCGCCGACCGTCCGCTTCCGCCTCGAGTTCGTACCCGAGCACGTCGGTCAGAATCGTCTCCGTCGGGCCGAACGCGTCGACGGCGAGGGTAACGCTGTCGAACCCGCGAAGCTGGTGCTCGATCGGCACCGGGCTCGCCGTCCACGGCGTCGCCGCACTGTCGGCGTCGTCGCGCGCGACGAGTTCGAGTTCGATCCCGTCGGGATCGACAAACCGGAGCACGGTTTCATCGAAGCGCGTCTCTCGTTCGACCTCGATATCAGCGGCGTCGAGTCGGTCTGTCCAGTAATTGACCGAATCGGGTCGGATCAGGTACGCCGTCGTCTGCGCCTGCTCGGCACCGAACTCCCCCTCCCGGCCGCGGTCGGTCCACGGGAAGAACGTGATGTTCGTTCCGGGCGTCCCCTCCTCGTCGCCGAAGTAGAAGTGATACGTTCCGGTGTCGTCGTGGTTGACGGTCCGCTTGACGAACCGCAGACCGAGCGTTCCGACGTAGAAGTCGGCGTTTCGCTGCGGATCGCCAACGATGGCCGTCACGTGGTGTAGCCCCGGCGTGTTCGGTGACATGGGAGTACTACGCGCCCCTCGCTTGAGTGGTTTTCTCACCCTCGTGTTACGTGGGGCCGTTTGGGTTACCGGGTCGGGTACCGCGAGAGCGCGAGCGAATCGTTAACACCGAGCGGCCGGTACGTGGCGTATGAGCTGTCCCTTTCTCGAGTATCGGAACGACGGTGACGGCCACCGATTCGACGAGCCGCGGGCGTACTGCACCGCCGCCGATCGGTTCGTCCAACCGATGCGCGCCGACATCTGTACCGGCCGGTACGACCTCGCACACGACCGCCACTGCGAGATTTATCGCGAGCACGCGCCCGACGAGGAGACGGGCGCAACCGAAGCCGACGCTGGGAACGGGACCGATCCGTGAGCTACGACGACTACCTCGCCGGCGAGCCGCTGATCGTCACCGCCGCGCTGACCGGCGGCATCCACGGGAAGGAAGCAAATCCGAACCTCCCGGAGACGCCCGAGGAGATCGGCCGCGCGGCCGCCGCGGTCGAGGACGCCGGCGCGTCAGTCGTCCACCTGCACGCTCGAAAACCGAACGGCGAACGATCGTTCGCGACCGAGCGCTTTCAGGAAATCGACGACGCCGTTCGCCGGCACGCCGACGACGTCATCGTCCAGCACTCGACGGGCGGAACCGGCGTCCCGGATGCGAAACGTCACCTCCCGCTACGAACTGATCCGCCGCCGGAGATGGCCTCGCTCGATATGGGCCCGCTGAACCGTTACGATCGCCTCACCAGCGAGAACACGCGAGGACTGGTCGACTCGCTGCACGCCGAGATGGTCGACCGCAGAATCAAACCCGAACTCGAAGTGTTCAACGACGGACACCTGAACGAGGTTCACGGCTTGCTCGAGCGCCGGGACCTCGCCGATCCGGTCTACGCGACGCTCATCTTCGGCCCCGGAACGCTCACCCCGCCTCGGCCGCGGAACTTCCTGAACGCGATCGACAATCTGCCCGACGGCGCACAGTTCAACACGCTTGGCTTCGGTCGCCACCAGTTGCCGTTCGCGACGATGGGAATCCTCTTCGGCGGTCACGTCCGCGTCGGACTCGAGGACAACGTCTACTACCGGCGCGGCGACCTCGCCGAGAGCAACGCCCAACTCGTCGAGCGAGTGGTCCGTCTCGCCGAGGAACTCGGCCGCGAGGTCGCGACGCCGACGCAAGCGCGGACGATACTCGGGCTCTAGACCGGCCTACTCCGAGCGGTACTGTTCGAGGAGCCACGGCTTGATGTCCGTCATCGTCGGATCCTCGGGCGGCGTCATATCTGGACTGACCAGTACCGGCCCTTTCGACGGCGATTCCGGCGGCAGCCCGTGGCTCCCCTGGATCAGCGAGGCGTCCAGCGGGATCACGCTCATCCGGTACCGGAAGCCGAGCTTCTTCTTCGCCAGCGAGAGCCCTGCCTTCAGCTTCGGGTACCGAAGTTCCGGGTCGTAGAACATCTCGACTGGGTCGTAGCCGGGCTTGTCGTGGATTGCGACGCTTCGCGCGTAGTCGGGTGCGCGGTCGTCGTTGAACCAAAAGTAGTAGGTGAACCAGCTATCGCGCTCGGCCAGCGCGACCAGGTCCCCGGAGCGCGGGTGGTCGAGACCGTGGTCTTCTTTCTCCGCCTCGTCCCAGACCTCGCCGACACCGCCGACGTCGGAGAGCAACGATTTCACCGTCGAAATCCGATCGGGGTCACGGACGTAGACGTGAGCGATCTGGTGGTCTGCGACAGCGAACACCTCGGACTGGTGGACGTCGAGTTGCTCCCCGAACGGACCGTACCGCACCGCGAGCCAGCCCTGCTCGCGGAACAGCCGATTCAGGTGCACCGGCCGGGAGACGGGCGTGATCCCGTACTCCGAGAACAACACGAGCTTCGTGTCGGTCTCCTCGGCCGCCTCGCGGATCCGTCCGACGTACTCGTCGAGCGTCGCCAGCGCCTCGCGGGACTTCCGGTGGTTTGGCCCGTACTTCTGGAAGGGGTAGTCGAGCACTGGTAGGTACGAGATCGTCAGGTTGGGCTGGCGCTCTCGAAGCGTCTTCGCCGTCGCGTCGGCGATCCACTCGGTCGCACCCGACCCCGACTCGGGGCCCCAGAAGGTGTGGAAGGGAAACTCGCCGAGGTCGTCCGTCAGGTCCTCGACGTACGAACCCGGTGCGCCGTGGATGTCGAACTCCTTGCTCCCGTCCGACCCGTACCACGGCTTGGGGATCACCCGGTAGTCGGCGTCCAGCGCCCCCTGGCTGAACCAGGAGAAGAGCAACGCAGTGGTAAACGAGTCGCCGAACTCCTCGTTGGCGGCCTCGTAGATCGTCTCCCCCTGCATCAGCTGTCGGGCCTGCTGCCAGACGCGGATCTCCTGGGTGTCGTACAGCCAGCCGTTGGCGACGGCACCGTGCTCGGCGGGCTCCGTTCCCGTCAGCACCGACGCCTGCGCCGTGAGCGTGACCCCGGGTGTGACGCCCTCGAGCGGTTGGGCCCCGTTTGAGCCGCGTTTGTCGACCATCGATTGAATGTTCGGCGTGTGCTCGCCGATCAACTCTGGCGTGAGTCCGACGACGTTGACCAGACAGATGCGCTCGGACGTCATGGCTGGACTCCGAGATCACCGACTGCCGATGCCGGATCTACTGTCGCGTAGCGGCTCGGGCGTGCCACTCTTCGACCGTCCGTTTGTCGATACTCCGCAGACGCGTCGAGCAGTATATCGTCCATAATTAAAGGGCCAACTGTGTCTCTGTACGCATTCTCGCAACTATATGTTTCCATTTCTCGGAAACTGTTTCCGCGACCGTCTGACCCCGCCCGGCTGATTCCGCCGGCCGAGTGCCGAATGCACAACCGATTAGCCGATCACACTGGTACCACTAGTATGGACCTGCAGGAAGCGCTATGCGCCGAATCCGGGCTCGCCGCCGTCGTCGGCGCGGGCGGGAAGAAAACGACGCTCTATGCGCTCGCCGAGCGCGCCGCCCGCGAGGGGACGCGACCGGTCGTCACCGCGACGGTGCGGATTCCGATCTTCGATCCACACGTCCGACGAGTCGACGTCACGGACGACCCGGTGTCGGCCGTCGAGGACACGACCAAGTGGCCGGTCGGCGTCGTTCCGGAGCGAGAGGGCGAGGACCGATACGTTGGCTACGACGGCGCAGTCGTCGACGAGCTCGCGGCGACGGACGCCGCCGAACTGGTTCTCGTCAAGGCCGACGGCGCGCGGACGCGGGAGTTGAAGGCACCTGACGAGCACGAACCGCAGCTTCCGCGACAAGTCGACACCGTGATTCCGATCGCGAGCGTTCGGGCCGTCGGCTCGCCGCTATCGACCGATCGCGTCCACCGGCCGGAACGGGTGGCGGCGATCGCCGACCGCGAACTCGGCGAGGCGATCCGGCCGACGGACGTCGCTCGCGTCCTCGCGAGCGAGCGCGGCGGGCTGGCCGACGTGCCCGAGAACGCGACCGTCGTCCCGCTGCTCAACAAGGTCGACGATGCAGACGAGCACGCGGTCGCCGAAGAAATCGCGACGGAACTGCTCGACCGAGCGCCGGCCGTGGCTCGGGTCGTCCTCGCGTGCATGCTCGACGACGAGCCGGTCGTGGACGTCGTCGAACGGTGAATGCGTCGCTACGGCGCCTGTGAATCGGTTTCAAGGCGGTCAGTCGCCGATTCGAACTCCTCGCGAGTGTTGACGTTTTCGAAGGTGTCGAGCGGCGCGTACTCGGCGACCTCGTCCTCCTCGACGACGACGTAATCGAGGTCAAACAGTGGTTCGACGATCCGCTCGTCGCCGCGTGACAGCGACCGCTCGCAGGCGTCGGCCATCGATTCCGTCCGGTAGACGGCCTGAGTCGTCTGGAACCACTGATCGTTGAGTCGCGGAACCGCCGCCTCGCGACCGGCCGCGCGTTCGAAAAGGTGCGACGCGAGGTCGGAGTCGACGAACGGCATGTCACAGGCGACGACGAAGGCGAACTCGGTCGTCGCCGCACGGAGGCCGGTCATGATACCCGCCATCGGTCCGCGGTCCGGCACCGGATCGACCGCGAACGAGGCGTCCGGACCGCTATCGAGTGCCGCCCGAATTGCCGACACCTGATCCTCGCGGCAGTTAACGACGAGCGAGTCGACGACTGGTTCGATCCGATCGACGACGCGGCGGATCATCGGCGTGCCGGCGAGGTCGGCGACGGCCTTGTCGCGCTCGCCGAACCGGGTGGAGTGGCCGCCCGCGAGGACGACCCCTGTTCGCTCGTCCGGACGATTCTCGCGAGTCATAATTGACCGTTCGGGTACCAAACCCAAAAGATTCCGGTCTATTTCCCAAGCGTCGGGAGCCGTTAGCCGCCGAGTCGCCAAAGTGCGCGGTACAGCGGCCAGCAATCGCAGTCGACTCGCTCGGCGACCGATCGACACCGCTCAAGGTATGTCTCGTACGCTGAACGCGAGGGAGGATCGGGATACGGCCGATCGAGTTCATCTGCCGTTCTGAGCGCCGTCCACTCCCGAGGACCGACGGCGACGAACTCGTCGGGATCGATGAACATGCAAAACGCAGCGGCGACGGGGACGTCGACTCCCTTGAGTTCGGTCAGTCGGTCCATCGCCTCGGCGGCGTCATTCGATTTGGTCGCGCGAACCGCGTCGGCGATGGCGGCCCGAACGGCGTCGAACTCGGTGTCCCAGAAGCGCGCTTCGGCCGCCCGTCGCTGCTCGTCCGGATACTCGCCGAGGAACCGACGGTAGTGCCACCTGACGACCCAGGCCGCGTCTCGTCGGCCGTACTCGCCCGAGGCGAACGCCGCCGGGAGCGTCTCGATGGCTTCCTGCTCGACAGGGTAGAGGGGGTGAGCGTCTCGGTACTCGCGAGCGCTGGTCACCACGAGAGAGCGCGTGAGATCCATCGTTCGTGACGACATACACGACCGTGGTAGAAAACCTCATGCACGAACGGATCGTGTGGTTCGCCTAACGGGAAACCGGGAGCAACACGATGTCCAGTGATCATCAGGACCCAATCAAGACGATCTGTCCGTACTGCGGCGTCGGCTGCGGGATTCAGGTACAGCAGGGTGACGAGCCCGGCGACGTGCAGTTCATGCCGTGGGGCGACGCGCCGGTCAACGAGGGTCGGATCTGCATCAAGGGCGGGGCTGCGACGGAGGTTATCGACCACGAGGACCGGCTGACCGACCCGCTGCTCAGAGACGACGACGGCGAGTTCCGCGAAGCCACCTGGGAGGAGTGTTACGAGTACGTCGTCTCGGAACTCGAACGAATCCACGAGTCCTACGGCCCCGACGCGATGGGCTTTTTCGGCTCCTCGAAGACGATGAACGAGGAGAACTACCTGCTCCAGAAACTCGCTCGCCGCTACGGTACGAACAACGTCGACAACTGCACCCGAATGTGTCACGCCTCGACGGTCTGGGCGCTGCGGACGAGCCTCGGCGCGGGCGCGATGACCAACAGCATGAAAGACCTCCGCGAGGCGGCCGATCTGTTCTGGATTCAGGGTGCCAATCCCGGCGAGCAACACCCCATCGCGAACAGCCAGTACTTCCGGCAGGCCGTGCTCGAGGGCGCGACCGTCATCCAGGTCGACCCCCACGCGAACAAGACCACCCGGTCGTTCCAGATCGACGAGACGGAGCGCCATCAGCATCTGCAACTGAATCCCGGCACGGACATCCCGCTACTGAACATCGTTCTGAAGACGATTCTCGAGCACCACGAAGACCACCCCGAGGACGGCTGGATCGACGAGGAATTCGTCGAGGCCCGCACCGAGGGGTTCGAGCATTTAGAGGAGACGCTCGAGAGTTTCGACAAAGAGGCCGCAGCTGAGGAGTGTGGCGTTCCGCTTTCGGAGATCGAACGAGCGGCGGAGAAGTACGCGAAAGCCGACAACGCCGCCATCTTCACCGGAATGGGGATGAGCCAGCACGCCTGCGGCGTCGACAACGTCCAGAACGAGATCAACCTCGCGCTGATCACGGGCAACCTCGGCCGACCCGGCACGGGGGTCAACCCGCTACGCGGGCAGAACAACGTCCAGGGGACCTGCGACGTCGGCGCGATGCCGAACGTGTTGCCAGGCTACCAGCTCGTCGACGACGACGAGGCCCGTACTCGCGTCGAGGACGTCTGGGGGTTCGAGGTCCCGGACGAGCCCGGCCTCACGAACGTCGAGATATCCCACCAGTTCGGCAACGCGGTCCGCGGGCTGTACGTCATGGGCGAAAATCCCGTGATGAGCGAGCCCGACGCGAACAGCGTCGCCGAGCGGATCCAAGACCTCGAGTTCATGGTCGTCCAGGATATCTTCATGACCGAAACCGCCGAGTACGCAGACGTCGTGCTACCGGCGACGACCTGGGCGGAACGCGACGGCACGGTGACGAACACGGATCGACGCGTCCAGCGCATGCGCGGCGTCGAGAAAGTCCACGCGAATACGAAACACGACCTCGAAATCCTCTCGGAGGTGGGGATACGGCTGTTCGACGACGGGACGGCTCTGTTCGACTTCGACGATCCTGAACCCGTCTTCGAGGAACTCCGGCATGTTTGCCCGAGCTACCACGGGATGACCTACGACCGCCTCGGCGAGGAGGGCATCCAGTGGCCGTGCTACCAGCCCGGCGACGAGGGCGATCCGTTCCTCTACGAGCACGAGTTCGACACCGATAGCGGCAAGGGCCACATCGAAGGCGTCAGTCACACGCCGCCGGCCGAGACGCCCGACGACGAGTATCCGCTGATCCTGACGACGGCGCGACTCGAGGAACACTACAATACGGGCACGATGAGCCGGCGCTCGCCGACGCTCAACCGGCAGACGCCGGAGAACTTCGTCGACGTTCATCCCGCAGACGCCGAACGGTATGGTATCGAGGACGGCCAGGACGTCGTCCTCACGTCCCGACGCGGCGAAATAACCGTCGAAGCGCACGTGACGGAAGACATCAAGGAAGGAGTGGTCTGGACGACGCCCCACTTTGCAGCCGCCTCGGCGAATCGATTGACGAACGACGTGCTCGACGAACGGGCGAAGATACCCGAGTACAAGGCTGCAGCCGCTGATATCGAGGTCGGTCTCGAGCCGGTCGATTCGGAGCCTCCCGCCGACGACTGAGGTGGTGAAGACGTTTCGTTGGCAGCGCTTGCGAGCACCGGCACGGATACTCGTCCGATTCGAAATCTCGTCTGCGAACTGTTTCCGCGCCGGGTTCGCCACAGGCGAACGCTCGCGCAAAAACGTCCCCAGAAATCGAATATTTCCGCCGGGTCCGCAAGAATCGAAGATTGCCGCTGGGCCCGCAAGCGTCCTCCGCGTGCGGACTTCGATGAAAAAGGCCGCGCTCCCGCCGATCGCTCGCGGGTGCAGCGCGTGCGTCTCGACCACAGCGGTAACTGCACCGCCTGCAGCCGTTAGTACGGAGCGTACCGAGATAATCGGCGGAGGGCCACTTCGTAGTCGTCCACGCCGACTCACTGCAGAGTAATTTCGCAGCAGTGAGCTTTATCCACCCGTCGGTGAACAGTGAACCCATGTCGCTGTCAGTCGAGCAAGTTCAGGAACGACTTCGTGGTGTCGCCGTCGGACTCCTGACGCCGTTCGACGACGAGCTCGCGATCGAACACGGGAAGCTCCGGGAAAACGCCCGCTCGCTCCACCAGTCGGGGATACGAACGTTCCTCGCGGCCGCAAACATCAGCGAGTATCACTCGCTGTCTCGAACCGAACGGGTCGCCGTCGTCGAGACGAGCGTCGACGCCCTCCCGGAAGACGCCTGCGTGCTCGCCGGAGTCGGGGGAAGCACGGCCGACGCGCAGGAGCTGATCCGGTCGTACGACGAACTCGGCGTCGACGCGATGATGATCATGCCGCCGGATCACACCTACCTTCACGAGCGGGGACTCCTCGAGTACTACCGAAAACTCGGCTCGGTGACCGACACGCCGCTGGTCCCGTACGTTCGCGGCTTCGATCCCTCGGTCGACTACCTCGGCGAGTTAACCCGGCTCGACAGCGTTGCCGGAGTCAAGTATGCACTGACCGATCCGGTGAAGCTTGGTGCCGGAATAAACGCGGGTGACGACGACGTCGTCTGGGTCAACGGGCTCGCCGAGCCGTACGCAGTCTCGTTCTGGGCCGAAGGGGTCGAAGGGTTTTCAGCGGGCGTCAGCAACTTCCGTCCCGAAATCGGCCTCGAACTGTTCGATGTGCTCTCAGAAGGCGACTGGGAACGAGCGCGGACGCTTCGAACCATCTGTCTCCCCTACCAGCAGTTTCGGGAGGAACGCGGCCACGACAACGACATTCCCGGCGCGGTCAGCGTGCCGGCCGTCAAAAAGGGGCTCGAACTCGCCGGGCTGCACGGCGGACGGGTCCGAGAACCGCTTCGAGGACTCACTCTTGAGGACGAGACGCGAGCCGAAGAACTGTACGAGCGACTCGACGACGAGATTCGACGCGTGCTCGAGTGAGGCGGTATCGACTCGACTGCTGAAAGCGAACGCGTCGTCTTTCGTACTGGCTGCTGGAGTTCATTTCCGGTGGGACCGCGAGCCGTCCTGTGGTTCCACCGGTACATCGGGCCAGAAAATCGTATCAGGAGTCGGCTTTAATCGTCAAAATACCGTCGTTAACCACGATGTCGGTCGCGTCGGACGGAACGTCGAACTCGAACTGCTCGCCGTCGACGACGATGATCGCCGTTTCGTCGACGACGTCGAGCGTTGGCGTGCCGGCGATCGGGCCGAAGTCAACCGCGATGACGGTCTCCTCGTCGTACTCGCGGTTGGTGATCGTGATTTCGTCCGTGCTTCCGGCTGCGGCCGCCAGTTCGGGTGGCGTTTCCATGACCGACCGTAGGGGGCACCGCGTCGTAAACACCCTGCACGAAGTTGCCAGCGGGCCCCTGCTAGTACCGTAGAGACCGTACAATACGCAGTAACCGTTTGTGAACGTAACACGATCAAACGTCACCCGGATCGAAAATCATCGCACAAACTGGGATGCTCAGAACAGGGGAACGAACATCGCAGCGAACTCGTAGTCGTAGATGTGATTGAGCATAACGTACGTGACGACGCCGAGGACGAGACTCAGGATCCACGAGCCGGCTGCGATCCGTCCGACTCGGGCGTGAGCAGTTTGCCGTAGTTCGTTCGGCGTGTGGGTAAGCCCGAGTATCAGCGCGTACAGCACGACCGGAACGGCGACGATCGAGAGGATGATATGGATCGCCAGCATGCCCAGGTAGGCGTAGTACACCACGTCGGGCCCGCCAGCGAAGAGCTTCTCGCCCCCACCACCGACTCTGACCAGGTAGACGACGAGAAAGAGGAGGATTAGCCCGAACGCGCCGGTCATCGCCAGCCGGTGCTTTTCAACGGCGTCGTTTCTGATCCAGTACCAGCCGAGAACCAACAGGACGGTCGTCGAGGCGTTGATGACGGCGATGGCGTGAGTCAGGACGTTCACCTGCGCGTTCGTGAGATCCGGGTAGATCGGCAGGTCGAGGACGAACGTGCCGATAACTAGCGCGTACCCGACGATCGTCAGGAGGACGGTTATCCCGATCGGTCGTTCTCTGAGCCGTCGTCTCACGTCCGCGGTTGCCATTATCGATGATTTGGAGAGACGGCGTATTTGTCTTGCTGTTCGACGTGGCTACCGCCAACCGGTCCTCGATGTCGTCCGATCGACTACTTTCGTTCGTTCTCGTCGAGCAAGTCGAGCGTGACCGCCTCGGTGCCGCTGACGACGACCTCGTATCCACAGAAGACGAACGAGACGTCGCCGGCAGGTCTCGGCCGTCCGTCTGCCTGTTCTGCGAAAAGCGCATCGAGCGCATCCGGGTCGATGACCGAGTGTAACGGCTCGTACTCCGGCGGCCGTAACTCCTCCGGCGGAATCCCCTCTGCTTCAGCAACTGCCCGAATAACCGCCTGGCTCGGAAGTTGCCGCACCGTCCGGTCGACGCTATCGCTGCCACCCGCCATCCTTTTGCACCCCTTTCCAACCCGCTCGAATAAAGGTGTCTTCTTCGGTTGGCTCCCTCTCAGTTCAATCTCGCCTTTCCCTTCGAGGGCGAAGGTGTCGCCTTCCCGCGTTACTCGTCGACCCCCGAGTCGGACTGCTGTGCCTCGACCGTCGCGACGGCGGCCAGATTGACGATATCCCTGACCTCGTCGTCGCGCTGGAGGACGTGGACCGGTTTTGCCATCCCGGTGAGCATCGGCCCGACCGCTTCGGCCCCGCCGAGACGCTGGAGCAGTTTGTACGTGATGTTGCCCGCTTCGAGGTTCGGCAGGACGAGCACGTTCGCCGGCTCGTCGAGGTCCGCGAACTCGTACATCCCCTGCAAGGTCTCCTCGAGCACCGCGGTATCCGCTTGCATCTCCCCGTCGACGGGGAAGTCGACCTCGGGATCGCTTCGCAGCATCTCCGCGGCCTCCCGCGGCTTTCGGGTCCCTTCGTTGTCGACGCTGCCGAAGTCGGAGTACGACAGCAACGCGGCCCGAGGCTCGACGTCGAACCGGCGAGCGATGTCGGCCGCGTGGCGGGTCACCTCGGCCAGCGTCTCCGCGTCGGGGTCCTGGTTGACCGTCGCGTCGGCGAAGAAAACCACGCGATTCTTGAACGTTAGCATGTAGACACCGGCGGCGTGATCGACGCCCTCAGCCGTTCCCACGGCCTGCAAAACCGGTCGCAACGCGGAGGGATAGTGGTGGGTCAACCCTGTCAGCATCGCGTCGGCGTCGTCCTGCTCGACCATCATCGACGCGAAGTAGTTGCTGTCTTCGATGAACTCTCTGGCCTCTGTTCGGGTGATCCCCTTTCGTCGCCGGCGCTGGTAGAGCGCGTCGACGTACTCGTCGTACTCGCCGGCCTCGGGGTCGACCGTCTCCGGCTCGAACTCCAGCCCGAGCTCGTCGACGACGTGTTCGATTCGATCGGCGTTCCCGATCAGGATCGGCTCCGCGATGGACCGCTCCGTGAGCTGGTAGGCCGCCCGGACGATCTTTTCTTCGTGCCCTTCGGCGAGCGCGATCCGTTTGGGATCGCTTTTGGCCTTGTTGAGGACGACCCGCATCATCTCCCGGGACTTGCCTAAGCGGGCCTCGAGTCGCTCGACGTACGACTCGCGGTCGAGATCGGCCCGCGCCGCACCGCTGTCGATAGCTGCCTCGGCGACGGCCGGGGCGACCTCGAACAGCACACGCGGATCCATCGGTTTGGGGATGATGTACTCGGGACCGAACTGGAGCGGCTGGTCGCCGTAGGCCTTGCGCACGGCGTCGGGAACGTCCTCTTTTGCGAGTTCGGCGAGCGCCTCGGCGGCGGCGACTTTCATCGCCTCGTTGATCTCCGTCGCGCGGACGTCCAAGGCCCCCCGGAAGAGGAACGGGAAGCCGAGGACGTTGTTGACCTGGTTCGGGTAATCCGACCGACCGGTCGCCATGATGACCGTGTCGTCGCGGGCGTGTTTCGCCTCCTCGTAGCCAATTTCGGGATCGGGGTTCGCCATCGCGAAGACGATCGGCTCATCGGCCATCGATCGGACCATCTCTGGCGAGACGATGCCGCCGGCCGAGAGGCCGACGAAGACGTCCGCGCCCTCCATCGCGTCGCCGACGTGTCCGGGCGGAACGTCCTGAGCGAACTGCCGGCTGTACGGATCGAGGTCGCCGGACTCAGCCCGCTCGGTCGTCAGAATGCCGTCGATGTCGACCATCGTAATATTCTCTTCGGGAACGCCGAGCGAGACGTAAAACCGAGCCGTCGCGACCGCCGCAGCGCCGGCTCCCGAAAACGTTACTTCGAGGTCCTCGATCTCCTTGTCGACGAGTTCGACGGCGTTCAACAGCGCCGCACCGGTGATGATCGCCGTTCCGTGCTGGTCGTCGTGGAAGACGGGGATGTCCATCCGCTCTCGGAGTCGCTCCTCGATCGTGAAACACTCCGGGGCCTTGATATCCTCGAGATTGATGCCGCCGAAGGTGGGCTCCATGCCGGCGACCGACTCGACGAAGGCGTCCGGGTCGTCGTGATCGAGCTCGATGTCGAAGACGTCGATATCCGCAAAGCGCTTGAACAGAACGCCCTTGCCTTCCATGACCGGCTTCGAGGCCTGCGGGCCGATGTCACCGAGACCGAGCACCGCACTCCCGTTCGAGACTACCCCGACGAGGTTCCCCTTGACCGTGTACTGGTACGCTGCGTCCGGGTCGTCCGCAATCTCGCGACACGGGCCGGCGACGCCCGGCGAGTACGCGAGGCTGAGTTCCCGCTGGGAGTTCGTCGGTTTCGTCGTCGTTATCTCGAGCTTTCCGGGGGGTTCTTTCTCGTGATAGTCGAGTGACTCGTCTTCCAATGACATACAGATCCTTTCCAGTATGCCGTCAAAAACCTGTGGGAGAGCGAAACAATCGCCACTTAGGAATCGGATCGCAGACCGATTGTGACGCCGATCGATCGGTCGGGACGAGGTCGTCCGTTAGGTCAGCCGCCAGCGTGTCGTCAGTCTACAATTCAGTGTAACTGACAGTATTGTCAACTGTAACTAAGGGTATCCGCAGATTTATAATGAATACACAAGAGTACGTGTACTATAGCGTGACCCGCGCGGACCACACGTCCGATTCTGTTACCGTTTTGCACGTCGACGACGACGCGAGTTTCGCTGATCTGACAGCGACCTTTCTGGAGCGGGAGGCGGATCGGATCGACGTCCTGACGGCAACGAGTGCCAACCGAGGGGGCGAGCTCCTCGACGAGCGACACGTCGACTGCGTCGTCAGCGACTACGACATGCCGGAGACGGACGGTCTGGCGTTTCTCAGCACGGTTCGCGACGCGTACGGCGATCTCCCGTTTATCCTCTTTACGGGAAAGGGAAGCGAAGAGATCGCCGCCGAAGCGATTTCCGAGGGAGTTACCGATTACTTGCAAAAGGAGACCGGAAGCGACCAGTACGCCGTGTTGGCGAACCGCGTGTTGAACGCAGTCGAGACGAGACGAGCACAGACACACCAAAAGCGACAGCTCGACGCAATTCAGACGGCAAGAGAAGGAATTAGCATCCTCAACGACGAGGGACAGTTCATCTTCGTCAACGACGCATACGCCGACATCTACGGCTACGAGCCCGAGGAAATGCTCGGCGAGCACTGGTCGGTCACCTACCCCGACGGAGACACCGAATTCTCTCGGAACACGATCCTCCCAGCGGTCGACGAGACGGGGTACTGGCACGGAGAGACGACGGGGATCAAAGCCGACGGCACCACGTTCGTCGAGGACCACGTCGTCGCGTCGACCGGCGAGGACGAACTCGTCTGCACCGTTCGCGACGTGACGGACACGAAGGCTCGAAAGAACGAAATAGAACAGCTCACCCAGTTCAGACAGGCGATCATCGATAGCGCGAACGTCTGGATCAACGTCCTCGACGAGGACGGGAACGTCACCGTCTGGAACAACGCTGCCGAGGAGACCAGCGGATACGACACGCAGGAGGTCGTCGGCCACGACGAAATCTGGGAGTGGCTCTACCCGGACGAGGAGTATCGACGCGAAATTTTGGACCACGTTTCGAGCATCCTCCAGGGGGAGAAAGCCGTCGAGGAGTTCGAAACGACGATTCGAACCAAAAGCGGCGAGCAGCGGGTCATTTCGTGGTACTCACAGGCGCTCGTCAACGAAGCCGGCTCGCTGAACGGATCGGTCGCGGTCGGCCGGGACGTCACGACGGAACAGCGGGCCGAGCAGCGCTACGAGACGCTCATCGAGAACTTACCGGGCATCGTCTACCGCGCCGAGGTCGACCGCTCGTGGCCGATGGAGACGGTCCACGGCACGGCGAGGGAACTGACCGAGTATACGACTGACGAACTCCGTGACGACGTTTCGTGGGGAGATGATGTCGTTCACCCGGAGGACCGCGATCGGATCTACGAGACGGTTCGCGAAGCGGTCGCGGCCGACGACTCGTTCGAGCTCACGTACCGGATCCGAACTCGGAGCGGCGACCGTCGGTGGGTCTGGGAACAGGGGCGGCCGGTCAACGGCGATCAGGTCGAAGGGTTCATTACCGATGTTACGGACCGAAAGCGGACCGAAAACAAGTTCGAGGCGATCGTCGAACACTCGCCCGTCCTCACGGCCGTCCTCGACCGCGATGGAACGTTCGTGTACGCGAACGCGGCCCACGAAGAGTTACTCGGGTACAGGCCATCCGAACTACTCGACAGTACCATCGTCGAGTACGTCCATCCGGACGATCGAGAACATGTTCAAACGACGTTCGACGAATTGCTCACGGATCCGTCTTCCCTCCAGACCTTCGAGTTCCGCGTTACCGACACGACGGGTGGCTGGCGATGGCTCCGCTCGCGCGGGCGGAACTGCCTCACCGAAATCGGCGTCGAGGGAATCGTCGTCATTTCACAGGACGTCACCGAGCGAAAGACACGCGAACAGGATCTGAACCGACAGAACCAGCGACTTGAGGAGTTTGCATCCGTCGTTTCACACGACCTTCGAAACCCGCTGAACGTCGCATCCGGACGGCTCGAACTCGCTCGCGAGCAGGACGAAAGCGACCACTTGGAACTGATCGCGGACTCGCTCGCGCGAATGGAACGAATCATCGACGACATGTTGTGGCTGACTCGCGAGGGTCGAGAGATCGGGAGCCGATCGACGGTCAGTATCTACGACCTCTCGGCGCAGGCGTGGAAACACGTCGCGACGGGCGAGGCGACGCTCGATAGGGATGTTCCGGACGATTGGGAGGTGATAGCCGACGAAACTCGGCTGTTGCAGCTGTTCGAGAACCTCGTTCGGAACGCGGTCGAACACGGTGGCCCAACCGTCACCGTCCGCGTTGGAACGCTCCCGGATCGAGCGGGATTCTACATCGAAGACGACGGTACAGGGATCCCAACGGCGAAACGAAACCGCGTGTTCGACGCCGGATATTCGACAGCAGAGGGCGGAACCGGCTTCGGGTTGCGAATCGTCGAAGAGATCGTCGACGCCCACGGTTGGGACGCTAGCGTCACCGATAGCACCGACGGCGGGACGCGGATCGAAATCGACGTCGATCCGAATGCGACGTAGACTCGCGAGGCGATTCATCGAAGCTGCTGTAAGTCAGAGCTGGGGCGATCTCGAGCGGCCACGAACGGCGCTGACTATCCGGTAACTCGCAACAGCGTTTCGTCTCACGCCGAGTCGAATTCGAACGTCCGGTGAAGCTCCCGCTCGATGCGGTCGACGAGTTCGGCGAGGACGGGCTCGAACTGCTCGTGCTCGGAGATGGCCCCGACCCGGTCGGCCGGATCGTCGGGGAGTGAAACGGTGAACTCCTCGTCGGATTCCGAGTAGAAGGGCTCGCTCTCGCTCAGTATCTGTCGGTCGACGGCCCGCAGGACCTCGGAATCGTACTCACCGTGGAGTTGCTGGTAGGCGTTCGAGTACGCCGCCTCCAGTTCCTCGAAGTAGTAGACGTACTTCTCCTCGAACTTCTCGGGGTCGAACTCGGTCATAGCGGGACGTGAGCGGGCGGACGAGTAAACGGTTGGGAAGTCGGCCCATCGACGGGTCGTTCCGAACTGCGTTCGAACCGCCGGGCGGCCACGCCCGCAGGCTTACGTCGATCACGTTCCTAGAGCGGACGATGACCGTCACCGTTCGATACACCTGCCCGCACTGCGATGCCGTCGTCAGCGTCGAGCGCGCGCCCGACCTCGCGGATCGGTCCGTCACGAAACTCGCGCAAGCGGGCTGGGAGTACGCCGAGCCGGACGACGAGAACCTCGAGTCGGCTGACGGAATCGCGTTCGTCTGCGGCGAGGACGGGCCAGTCACCGACACAGACGGCGAACGCATCGAAGGTTGTGGCCGTCCCTTCTACCTCAATTTTGTCCGCTACGAGCACGGCGTCGAACTCGATCCTGACCCGCCGACGTACGGCGGGCCGCGGTTCGATTTCAACGAGTAATCGGTCCTGGGAACACAACCCTTTTCGACGGGCGGGCGTACCTACCGACATGGACGAAGCCGCCGTTCGTGACCACCTTCGGGCGGTCGAGGACCCGGAACTCGGCGACGATATCGTTTCTCTCGGACTCGTCAACGACGTCTCCGTCGACGGCGACGAGGTCGCGATCGACCTCGCACTCGGCGCGCCGTACTCGCCGACGGAATCCGACATCGCCGGCGAGATCCGCGAGCGTCTCGTGGCAGAGGGCGTCGATCCGGAGCTCTCGGCGAGCATCCCGGATCGCGACGACTTCGAGGGCGAAGAGCAGGTGCTACCGAACGTCAAGAACATCATCGCGGTCTCCTCCGGAAAGGGTGGCGTCGGCAAATCGACTGTCGCCGTCAACCTCGCGGCCGGCCTCTCGCAACTGGGGGCTCGCGTCGGCCTCTTCGACGCGGACGTCTACGGCCCGAACGTGCCGCGGATGGTCGACGCCGACGAGCCACCGATGGCCACCGAGGACGAGACGCTCGTCCCGCCGGAGAAGTACGGCGTGAAACTGATGAGCATGGCCTTCCTCACCGGCGAGGACGACCCCGTCATCTGGCGCGGACCAATGGTCCACAAGGTTATCACCCAGCTCACGGAGGACGTCGAGTGGGGCCACCTCGACTACCTCGTCGTCGACCTGCCGCCCGGAACCGGCGACACGCAGCTGACGATGCTCCAGACGATGCCCGTCACGGGTGCGGTCATCGTCACGACGCCCCAGGACGTGGCCTTGGACGACGCCCGGAAGGGCCTCGAGATGTTCGCCAAACACGATACCGTCGTGCTGGGAATCGCCGAGAACATGTCCTCGTTTGCCTGTCCCGACTGTGGCGGCCAGCACGATATCTTCGGCTCCGGCGGCGGCAGGGAGTTCGCCGACACTCACGAGATGCCGTTTTTGGGCTCGATCCCGCTCGATCCGACCGTCCGCGAGGGCGGCGACGGCGGGACGCCGACCGTCCTCGACGACGACGGCGAGACGGGCGACGCGTTCCGGACGATCACCGAAAACGTCGCGAACAACACGGGGATCGTCCACCGACGTAGCGTCACGCAGAGCCGGCGGAGCGAGGCTCCATCGCCGGATCGGTGAATCGTCAGGAAACGCAGTTCGCGGCATCGCTACCACGTTGTCAGTCGCGTCGTTTTTGTTCTCGCCGGTCGAAAATCGGCTGTGGACGCAAACCAGCAAAGTTGGTCGAACCCGTTCGGCATGGACGAGGAGTGTCGGAACTGTCCGTCTCTCTGTGAGACGCGCACGCAGGTCGTCCACGGCTACGGCGACGTCGGCGCGGACTTTCTGTTCGTCGGCGAGCGCCCGACGGAGGCGGCCGACGAAATCGGCCTCCCACTCATCGCAGACGACGAGGACTCGGCTACAACCGACGACAAACAAACTGGCATTCGGCGAATCCTCGAACGACTCGCGCTCTGTGATGCGACCTCGCCGTCGGAGCGACCCGAACTCGAGAACGTATACCTGACGAACCTCACGCGGTGTCGTGATCCCGAACGGCCGCCGACTGACGAGGAAGTCGACACCTGCGAACCCTATCTCAACGCCGAGATCCGGATGATCAACCCGGAAATCCTGATCCCGGTCGGCGAGCGCGCACTGGCCGAACTCGGGACGGAGTACACGACGACGCCGGTCGACGACCTCGCGCTCCCGGACGTCCATGCGACGACGATCCGCGGGCGCGGATTCGCGCTCGTTCCGATGCTCGATCCGCGAGACCAGACGAACGAGCAGACCCAGGCGTGGGTCGAACACTTCGCGGAGTTGATGGCGACCGACTACCGCCAGACGAAGGGACGACGGAACAGATAACGCCGACTACCAGTACGGGTTCTGCCGCCACCGCTTGGCTCGCGTCCCCCAGATCGTCAGGCCACCGACTACGACGGCCACGAGCACGAGCGCGCCGACCGACGGCGCGAGTAACTCTCCGGGCGATCCGAGCACGTAGCCGGCAACGAGCCCGTAGAGGCCGACGAGTCCGAGCCCGACGATTGCGAGCACGCCACACAACCCCGCAATCGCTTTTCGGTTCACGTCTCACGAGAGGCGCGCCATCCCCATACCGATTTCGACGAGAGCGATGGAACCGCCGCGTTCAAGGAATCCGGCCCCGGACTCTTTGCCATGCTCGTCGTCGTTCCGGTCGATCCGCCTCGCGAGGAACTGGTTCTGTCGTCGCTCGTCGAGACGACGTCGTTGACTGCTCGTGACGCGGTTTCGCTGTACGAAGCCGCCGTGACCGACGTGCTCCGCGCCGTCGAGGAAAGCGGTGGGGATCTGCTGGTCAACTATCGGGACGAGGAGACGCTGCCCGAGGCGTTTGCCGACGGCGATCCCGAGGGAGACGTTCGCTCGTTGGCGACCGACGCGCTCGAGACGTCCGAGGACGTCCGCTTCGAGCGACAGGTCGGGTCTACCCGATCAGCGAGGATCGGCAACACCGTCACGCACCTCCTCGAACGCGAGGATGTCGGGAGCGTCGGCGTCCTTGAACCGACGGTGCCGCTGGTCGGTCGCTCGGAGATCGACGGTGCGGCGATGTCGCTTCGGCGTCACGACGTCGTTCTCGGTCCGTCCTCGGGCGGTCGAGCGTACGTCTCGAACTTTACCGCGCCGATCGATTTTACCGACGCGTACGAAGGGGTCGAGCTCTCGACGCTCGCTCGCCGCGTCGAGGCCGCGGGCCTCGCGACCGGTTTCTCGCCGTTTCTCCCGACGATCGCGAGCGAGTCGGGGCTGTGTGCGACGATCGCGATGATCGAAGCGCGCCGAAGTGCGGGGCGGCCGGGAGCGGCGGCGACGGCGGCAGTCGTCGACGAACTCGAGCTTTCGGTCGGGCCGGACGACTCGCTCGTGAGCGAGTGAGACCGATAACCCTTTTTGAGTGCGTCGGAAAGACGTAGCCGAGGTGGGGTGGCAGAGCGGCCCAACGCGCCTGCCTTGAGAGCAGGTGGCTGTCAAGCCTCATGGGTTCAAATCCCATCCCCACCGCTTCTGCGACGAACAACACGTGAGGAGCGAAGCGAAAATGATGGGATTTGAATTAGACCGAGGTTCTGCGAACGAAGTGAGCAGGTTCTCGGGCGTAGTTCAAATCCCATCCCCACCGTTTTTCACGACCAAGTAACTCAGATCGAGTAACCGTCGTGCAGTCGGCGGTGTAGTGATGGGCAACGAGCGCTATTTTTGATCTATTGCGTCGACACTGGTTCCGACCTCTAATACATTAACAATAGTATTATTATACAAAGGTAGTTTATAAGAACCACCCGACCCAGGGCGGTTGTATAACGATTCAAAAATAATATATTGTTGTCATATGATGCAGACACATGGAGTATCTGTTCCGAGATTGGCTATCCTGTCCGGACTGCTTCGAAAGGGACAATCTGTTTACACTCGCCCACCGTACCGATATGGTTCTCGAATGTTATGAATGCGGACAAATATCGGAATTCACGATCGGTGAAGACATTTCGCTCCAGGGGTTGGATATCGAAGCAATCGAGGAGATTGCTCAGGAGCAATCATCCGAGTAAACGGCTGCATCAGTAGGCGATAAACACTCCCGCATGTAGTATCTGAACACGTTGATGAGTATCTTTATCCGTGATTAGTTCTTCCCGCCACGCATAACTGATTACCGTATGTCTGATGCTATTACCATTTTACTGGTCGAAGACAATCCTGGCGACGTTCGACTGGTTCGCGAGGGGTTTAAACAAGCGGACAGCGAGGTTGCGTTTCAGGTGGCGACAGACGGCCAAGAAGCGCTCGAGATGCTTTCTGCCCTCCAACGAGAGGAATCAGTATCGCGCCCCGACCTCATTTTGCTTGATCTGAACCTCCCACGGGTGGACGGATTCGAACTGCTTCGAGAGATAGGGACCGATGCAGCCTTGCGTTCGATACCAACGATCATCCTTTCGAGTTCGGAGGCCAACGAAGACATCGCAAAAAGCTACAACCTCTGTGCAAATGCCTATCTTATCAAGCCGGTCAATCCCGCTGAGTTCGTCTCGCTCGCTCGATCGATCGAAACGTTCTGGTTCGACAAAGCCGAACTTCCATCCCTCTCAGCGTAGCATCACTCGGTCAGTCACTGACCCTGACTCTGTTCCTCACGTCGGCCGACGAACGTCTGGTACTTCAGGTCGTCGTCGCGCAACTCCTCGATGATCCGTTCGACGATGATTTCGTCCGGGTCGTGAAGGCCGGAGACGCGTTCGGCGAGTTCCTCGAAGCTCTCGAACGGTTTGCGCTTTCGCTCGTCCAGAATGCTGTTTCGCAGTTTCTTCCCGATACCTGGCAACAGGTTCAGTTGGTGGAGCCGAAGCGTGATCGGCTGGGCGTCGTTGTAGAAGTCGACGAACCGCTGTTCGTTTTCCTCGACGAGATCCTGAACGACGTACTCGAGTTCCGACTGGGCCCCCGAAGAAAGATCGGTGTACTCGACCTTGTGGCACTCAGTGATGACGTCGCGCTCGCTAGTCGGTTCGACGACGACCTCGCTGCCGATGGTGAGACGGGTCTCCTCGTCGAAGGCGACCTGATAGAGCTGGAAGTCCTCGATACCGAGCGCGTATCCCGCCGGTGACTTTTCGTACTGGGGTCGTCCGTCGTCCGACAGACCGTGCGCGAGGTAATCCAACACGACTGCACGTCGAACGTCCACTTCGTCGCTGTCGGCTTCGCTCATTGCTGTCCGATACGGCCACGGCATACTTAAAGAGTCGGCCCGCTCTCAGGCGTAGCGCGCGACGACGTTGAGTATCTCGTCGAGTTCGTCCCCCGATAGCGAGTACCGCTGCTGTGCGTACACCGATCGGAGTTCGTCCCGGTTGCGCGGCAGGAGGTTGGCGATCTTGTACGCCGTCGGCTCGTCGACCTTCTCTAGGTCCTGCAGGTCGTCGACGAGTTCCTGTGCCTCTGCCGGATCGAGGACGGCGAATCGGTTGGCGTGGTCGATCGCTCGCGCGAGTTCGTAGGGGAGCTCGCGCTCCTCGTCCAGTGCGCGTTCGGCTTCGATGTCGGCGAGCAGCTCCTTCGTCTCCGAGACCGTCAGGAACTCCTCGTCGACGATCTCTTTGAAGATCGTCATGCCTGTTCAGACTCGGTCTTCGGCGCGGTCCTGTGCGCGCAGGTGGGCCGCGGTCACGATGAGCGTCTTGTCCTTGCCGCCGTCGTTGATCTGGACCTTGAACGCGTTACCCTGTTTGCCGACGACCTCACCGGTTCGGCCGTCGAAGCGCGGGTGGAAGCGACCTTTGTGGACGCTCGGGTCGATCTTCAGGTGGACCTTCTCGCCGTTTTCGTAGTCCTGAATCGCACGCTGTGGCGGGGACGCGCCCCGATCTCGTGGATCGTTCGAGAGTTTGCCTCGGGTTCCTTGACGTGGGCCATTAGAGTTCGGCATAGTCGTACGACCCTCTTACTTGGTGATGGTTATAAAACGCACGTTCCGGCTTTGCCAGACCGATCTCGAGAAATCAGGCACACAAATTCGAAACACAAGCGTTACCGTCCGTGTGGATTGCTGTAACGGTTTACCGGTGCAACTGGGACCTGTCTGCGGTTGGGCCGGAAATGACTGACAGTTGTCCGTATCTGGGACGGAGTGGGGTCAAGAATCGATTTTTTGGGGCTGGAACAAGGAGCAGTTTGGACACCAGACGGACGCATCCGCTCGCACGATCTTCTTGCCGTTGCAATCAGAACATCGACCATTCGAATAGCGGACCATGTGCTCTCGAGAGCGGGATCGGGTTGTAAGTCTATGGGTCTCTCGTTGGGCGTCGTCATCCGCGCGCGCACGAAACCAGTATTGAACGCAGTGCCGGGAACGACGCTGAACGCGGTGCCGTGGAACGACGGCCTACTGTTCGGTGGTCGATACCGGCACCGAGAACGAGAACGTGGATCCCTCGCCGGGTTCGGACTCCACCCAGATGTCGCCGCCGGCAGACTCGCTCTGCGAGCCTGCCGAACTCACGCTCGCTTCGCTCGCTTGAGCGCCGTGACGTTCGATGATTCGCTGGCAGAGCGCGAGGCCAATTCCCGTTCCGGAGTGTTCGTTGCGACTGTGGAGCCGCTGGAAAATCTCGAACACGCTCTCCTGGTCGCTGGGGTCGATCCCGATTCCGTCGTCGTGAACCGAAATCACCCACTCTCGGCCCTGCCGTTCGGCGTCAACGTGGATCCGCGGCGGTTCGTCGCCGCGGTACTCGATCGCATTACTCAGGAGGTTCTGGAAGACCTGCCGTAACTGACTGGCATCACCCTCGATACGAGGGAGGGGTTCGGCCGTGATCTCGGTGTCGGTCTCTTCGATTCGGACCTGTAAATCGTTGAGGACGCCTTCGAGGATATCATCGAGTTCGACGGGTTCGAACGGATCTCCCTGCGTCTCGACGCGGGAGTAGGCGAGGAGGCCCTCGATCATGTCGCGCATTCGGTCGGCACCGTTGACGGCGAATTCGAGGAACTCCTCGCCGTCCTCGTCGAGTTCGTCGGCGTAGCGGACCTCGATGAGTCGGAGGTAACTCGAGACCATCCGCAACGGTTCCTGCAGGTCGTGGGAGGCCGCGTAGGCGAACTGCTCTAACCGTTTGTTGGATTCCTCGAGGCGTGAGATCGTCTCCTCGAGTTGGCGCTGGTACTCCTTCCGTTCGGTGATGTCGTGGGCCATCGTTACCCCGGCGAAGACGTCCCCCTGCTTGTCGGCGATCGGGACCGAATAGATTACCCACTCCCGGCCAGCGTACTCGAGTTCGACCGATCGCTCCTCGCCGTCGAGCGCGGCCCGGAGTACCGATCTGAGCGCGTCGCTCGTTTCGTCGGGCCACACGTCGTCGAAGTGTTTCCCTTCGGCTTCCGCCGGATCGACCGGAATCTTGTCGAAGCCCTGGCCGGCCGCAAGCGTGTACTCGAGGTCGTGGTCGAACAGGGTAACGACGCCGTTCGGGAAGTTCTCGGCGAGGGTCCGGTAGCGCTGCTCGGACTCCTCGAGTTCGCGTTCGCGCTTTTTTCGCTCCGAGATATCGCGGTCCGAGACGAGAATCGACACGACGTCGCCCTCGTCGTTCGTGACGGGCCGGAAGACGCCGTTGAGCGTGTACTGCTCGCCGCTCGACCGCGTGAGATCGGCCTCGAACTCGACGTACTCACCGGCCGCCGCTCGCTCGGTCCAGGCCTTGACGTCGGATCGAACACCACCGTCAACCCCGCCCCACCACGGCGTCTCCCAGAACAGCTCTCCGGTCACGTCCGCGAGGTCGGCGTCGATATACTCCATCGCGGTGTGATTGATATCGAGCACCGTCCCGTCGGGTTCGAGCAGGCCGACGAGGATGTTCGGATCCTCGAACATCGCCTCGAAGCGGCGCTCGGTTCGTTCGAGTTCCCGTTGGCGCTCTCTGCGCTCGGTGACATCGCGAAAGTACACTGAAATGCCCGTTTCGGACGGATAGAGGTTCGCCTCGACCTGGAAGTCGAGCGTGTCGTAGTAGAGTTCGTAGCTGGTCGCCTCCTGGGTTTCCAGGGCCGTGTGGAAGGAATCCCAGACCTCATCGACGTCGCGGAGGTCGGGAAACACGTCCCAGAGTTGCTCGCCGAGCAGTTCCTCCTCGGAGTGCTGGAGGAGTTCCGCGGCGCGCTCGTTGACGTGAGTGAACCGATACTCGTCGTCGACCGCGTAGAAGGCGTCGGAGACCCGGCCGAGGATGCGTTGAAGTTCGCTCTCGAGTTCCTGCTCGCGCTCGCGGCGGTCCGTCATGTCGCGCGTCACCTTCAGATAGCCGCGATGGGTGCCGTCGTCGTCCCGAATCGGCGTGATCGTGACGTTCGCCCAGAACCGCGTCCCGTCCTTTCTTACGCGCCATCCTTCGTCCTCGGTGGAGCCGTTTTCGATCGCGCGTTGGAGATTTCGCTCGGGAACGTCCGACGCCCGGTCCGTCTGCGTGTAAAACATCGAGAAGTGCTCGCCGAGGATCTCCTCGCGGTCGTAGCCCTTGATCTGCTCCGCACCGCTGTTCCAACTGGCGACGCGACCGGTCGAGTCCAACCGAAAGATCGCGTACTCCTCGACGGCGTCGACCAGCGACTGAAACGCTTCCTCGCTCTCCTGTAAGGCCCCTTCCGACTGTTTCTGATCGGTGATATCGTAGTAGAGTTCGACCCGCCCGCCGGCGAACTCCCCCGACTCGATCGGTTCGCTCTGATACTCGAGCCACCGTTCCTCCACGCCCGCTTCGTCACCGGTGACCCGACACTCGAAATGGTCGATATACCGGTCGTCGTCGTACGCCGACAGGATCGTCTCGGCGAACGAATCCGGATCGGCAACCCGCTTTGTGAGGATGTCGCCGACGACCGTTCGGCCGTTCCGACCGACGAGGGTCGCCCGGTCGAGGCCGAAGTACGCTTCGACGGTCTCGTCGGTCCAAGCGACTTCGAGGTCGTCGTCGAGGACGCAGACGCCGATATCGGCTTTGTCGACGACGCTCGTGATCGACTCGTGGGACGCCACCGCCGACTCGAGGGTTTCTTCTCGGCGTTGTTTTTCGCTGCGGCCGCGAGCGACGCAGATGATTCCCCGAAAGTCACCGTCTTCTAGCAACGGATTGATCCGCAGTTCGCAGGGGATCACGTCATCGTCGGCAGTTCGGACGTCGAGTTCGACGACCGAAGCATCGTTGGTGTCCGTCTCGATTTGACTCGCAATTTTTCGTTCGATACGGTCGATATCAGCATCGTCGAGAACGATGGAGACGTGCTCGCCGAGGAGCTCGTCGCGGGTAAAGCCGGTTGTTTCGACGATGACGTCGTTGACCGCCACGAAGTGGCCGTCGGCGTCGAGTTGACAGAGACCGTCGTCGATCGTATTGACGAGCGTTTGATAGCGGTGGCGCGCGACGTCGTCGGCCGCCTCCCCCCAAAACGCCCCGTCGTTAGCGCCCGCTCGACTACTCATGAGTTCTTGATACGTGCTTTGCAGGATAAAACCTCTGTCGTTGATTGAGCGGATCACCTGTGTCGAAACCCGATCGTCGTCCGCCCGCTTGGTATCGGAAAGACTGTACCCGTATCCGGTGGCCAGTGCGACGAACGAACGACGATGGGAACGTGCTCAGGGGCAAACGTCACTTGCGTTGGCGACGTCGATCCCCGTATGGACGACGATCCGGACGACACCCACGACTACCGGATCGAGACGCGCTCGATCCACGCGGGGCAGGAACCCGACGAGGAAACTGGCGCGCTGATGACGCCGATCCACGCCAACTCCACCTACGAGCAGGACGCGCCGGGCGAGCACCGAGGTTACGAGTACTCCCGGACCGGTAACCCGACCAGAACCGATCTCGAGGAAAACCTCGCCTCCCTCGAGAACGCCGACTACGGCCGTGCCTTTGCCAGTGGGATGGCCTCGATCAACACCGTTCTCAACCTCCTCGAGTCGGGTGACCACGTCGTGACCGGCAACGACGTCTACGGCGGCACCCACCGCATCTTCACGCAGGTGTACGAGGAGTACGACCTCGACTTTACCTTCGTCGACATGACCGATCTCGACGCGATCGAGTCAGCGTTCCGCGAGGAGACGGAACTACTCTGGCTCGAGACCCCGACGAACCCGCTCATGTCGATCGTCGATATCGAGGGTGCGGCCGATATTGCACACGCACACGACGCGCTCTGTGCTATCGACAACACGTTCGCGACGCCGTACCTCCAGCGGCCGCTGGATTTGGGTGCCGATATCGTCAGCCACTCGCTCACCAAGTACCTCGGCGGCCACTCCGACGTGGTCGGCGGGGCCCTCGTGACGGACGACGAGGAACTCGACGAGCGCGTTGGCTTCTACCAGAACGCCGTCGGCGCGACGCCGGGCCCGTTCGAGTCGTTTCTCGTCCTCCGCGGAACCAAGACCCTGCCCGTTCGGATGGACCGCCACTGCAAAAACGCCCACGCGCTCGCAGACTGGCTCGACGACCAGTCCGTCGTTGAACGGGTGTACTACCCCGGGCTCAAGTCCCACCCGGGCCACGAAATCGCTCGCGAACAGATGGACGACTTCGGCGGCATGCTGAGTTTCGAACTCGACGCGACTCTCGAGGAGGCGAGCGCGGTCGTCTCGAGTACGGAGATCTTCACGCTCGCAGAGAGTTTGGGCGGCGTCGAGAGTCTGATCGAGCAGCCGGCACCGATGACCCACGCCGCGATCCCGCGGGAAGAGCGCATCGAGGCCGGGTTGACGGACGGCCTGATCCGGGTCAGCGTCGGCATCGAGCACGTCGACGACCTGATCGCGGATCTCGAGGCGGCGTTCGAGGCGGGACTCGAGTAGTCACGCCTCGACGAACAGAGGCACGGTAGCGACCCACACGCTTATCCCGCTCTACTGGGTTTTTCTAGCATGGTCAACGAGCTCAGTGTCTCTGAGTCAACAATTCGGACGGCTTGCGGAGATGTGGCGCTCCCGCCGATGGGGACGATCGAGCAGCGCTGGGATCCCGATCCGATCCCGACGGACGAGATCTCGGGCGAGGCTGCGGCCGCGACGGACGGCCTCGAGTTCGATCACGTCCCCGCGGGCGGTGAGGTGGCGGTCGGCGTCGGCAGCCGCGGCATCGCGAACCTTCCGGAGATCGTCAGCGGCGTCATAGACGGAATCCGGGATCGGGGCTATCACCCGTTCGTCTTCCCCGCGATGGGGAGCCACGGCGGGGCGACCGCCGAGGGCCAGCGCGACAAACTCGCGACGCTCGGCGTCACCGAGGAGTCGATCGACTGCGAGATCCGCGCGACGATGGACGTCGAGACGATCGGCGAGACGCCCGAACGCGGCGTGCCGGTCTACGCGGACGCGAACGCGGTCGAGGCTGACGCCATCGTGCCGGTCAACCGCATCAAACCCCACACCGACTTCAGCGGCGAGGTCGAGAGCGGGTTGTCGAAGATGCTCGTCATCGGAATGGGCAAACAGCGCGGCGCGAAGATGGCCCACGACTGGGCGGTCGAGTGGAGCCTGCGGAACATGCTCCCCGAGATCACCGAGCGCCTGCTGGAGTCGCTGCCGGTAGCCGGCGGCGTCGCGATCGTCGAGGACCAGCACGACGACACGACCCGGCTCGAGGGCGTGCCACCCTCCGGCTTTCTGAAACGCGAGGAAGAACTGCTCGAGTTGGCCTGGGAACTCATGCCGAAGATTCCGTTCGAGGAGGTAGACGTCCTCGTCGTCGACCAGCTCGGCAAGGACGTCAGCGGCCAGGGGATGGACACCAACGTCACCGGCCGACGTCACTTCACCATCAACGAGCCCGAACCCGAATCGCCGGAGATCAAGCGCATCTTCACCCGCGGCTACACGGACAAGACGAAAGGGAACGCGATGGGAATGGGACAGGCTGACTTCGCTCACCGCGAGATCCTCGAGGAACTCGACTGGTCGAAATCGCTCATCAACGCGATCACCGCGAGCACGGTTCGAGGCGTTCGCCTGCCGCCGGTCGTCGAGAACGATCGGGCGGGACTGCAGGCCGCACTCGGCACCATCGGCCCCGTCGAGCCCGACGAGGCTCGCGTGCTCAGGGTGACGGACACGATGCGGCTGAAGGAGTGTTACGCCTCGCCGGCGCTGCTCGACGAGGCACGCGAGCGCGACGACCTCCGCGTCGTCTCGGAGCCGGAGTCGATCGAGTTCGACGGAAACGGGGACCTCGCCGCGCCCTCGCCCGACTGAAGCGGGGATTGGTGCTGACCCGCCAGCCGAAGGATTTCGCGCACGCATGTAGACATGCTGTGTGAGCCGTACGTGCGCGTACGAACTTATCTGGGCATCAGCATCCAATCATAGTACTTTCCCACGCATCTTTGACCTCATTATCACGAATCAAGACCGAATGGAGTGATGCATTACAGTCCACAAATTCCTCGTCAATGCTGATGGTTTTCTCAACAGATTCCGCCCGAATTTTGATTGAGTATTTATCGGGCTCTTCGAACCGGAATAGTGCATACGCATCGGAATCAAGATCGACATCTGTGTCAACAATTAACTCATCGTCTGCGTTTCGGACAACCAGTGAAACGTCTGACTTCGATGATTCTGCTAAGATAACTGCGTCATGGTGGTCCGCAGACGACCCAATCTGTTTTGCCAACGAGGGAGTCGCATCGTCAGGAACTTTGAAGTTCCATCGTTCTTCGAATGCATCGAACGTGAGGTCAGTTTCAGTAGGATCAAGGTCATCAGTTACTATCAGATCATCCTCTGAATATTCCTCTTGGTTTTGGTCTGTGTTCCTGTCAGTTTGATCCGTATCTGGATCCCCCTCGTCGTCCGTTTCATCAAGACAGCCACTAACAAATACAGAAAGGGCACAGCCAGCGAGGAGACTCCGTCGATGCATATGTAATTAAAGAGAGGTATCTGATAAATATTTTGTCCAGGAATTCATTATTAATGCTGGCTCAATTTTCTCCTGTGAATTAGATAAGGGATTGTTTCACCGCCGAAGCGGGTGAAAACCCGCGACGGCGGCCTTTTGGCATCATCAGAACGCGTTGTGTTCTGACAGCATCAACGGGTTTTGCCGGGGTCCTCCCTCGTTCGCTTCTCTCACTCGGTCGAACCCCGGCAAAAGAGGTTGCTGTACTTACCGTTCGTCAGGGAGTCGAAAAGAGAGTATGCGAACCGTTCTATGACACCCTCCTTCGAGAAGTAAACTGGGCTCAATCGCTGCCGATGCCAACCGAACTCGTCGGCTCGGACGCCGGCGCGCGGCCGAACTGCCGAACCGAGTCGAGTTCGTCGATGCGGCCGCGGACGAGCGCGAGGTCGACGATCACGTCGGTGAGGTTCGCCTTGTCCGCGAGGAAGTCGTCGCGGCGGCGCTGCCACTCCTCGTCGACGCCGTCGTCCGCGAGCAGCGTGGTCGCCTGCCCGATGATCTCGTCGGCGGCGGTGACGTTGTGAATCAGGCCGTGGTTCTCGAGTTCGACGAAGTTGCCCATGTCGTCCTCGCCGACGAAGGAGTTCGACCGGATCGCCGGCGTGCCGAGCAACGCCGCTTCGGTGACCATCGTCTGCGTGTCCGCGACCAGCAGCTCCGCCTCGGCGAGCGCGTCGTGCATCAGCGCAGGATGGAGGTTGAACGGGCGGGCGGGAAGCCCCTCGAGTTCGGCGTCGCGGCCCTCGTCCGAGACGAGCACCGTCGCGTCCTCGGCGAGTCGCTCGATGATTCGTCGCCGGTCTGCGGCCGTGATCCCCTCGTGTCCGACGTCGTGCTGGGAGCCGAAGGCGTTGAGCCGGAGGAGGGCGTACGGCTCGTCGGCGTCGAGGCCGAGTCGGTCCCGGATCGATCGGTTCGGCTCGTAGACCTCCGGATGGAGATACGCACACTCCTTGAGGCCGGGGAAGACGTAGTGCGTCTCGCCGAGATCCTTTCGGAACGTGTTCGGCGTCAGGACCGCGCGAGCGAACGGCGTCGAGATCGTGTGATCGAACGACGCCGGCTCCGAGTCGATGAGCAGGACGGTCGGTGCCCTGATCACCGCACCGGTGTGAGCCGCGTAGCCACCCATGCCGAAGACGAGGTCGGGATCGAACCGGCGAGCCAGTCGAATCGCGCGGGCGTAGTGGGCCGGTAGCCGACTCAACAGCGACCCTTTCGACGTGCCACAGCTACCGTAGACCTCGTAGGGCAGTTCGTACCACTCCAGGAGATCGACCGTGCAGGTGTAATCGCGGGCGAGGACGAGGACGTCGTGGCCGTGCTCACGAAGCGTGTCGACGGCGTGTTTGTACAGATGGACGTGTGCCGGCGTGTTCGTGAAAAACAGGTATTTCATGCTGAAAGCCACCGTATCTTGACTGACGCTGGCAGGTCGACGTGGTTTGTTATCTAGCTCGTACCGTTCGGAACGGTCCGAAAACGTCGAAACAGGCGGTCTGTAACCCCGTCCGGTGTCGGTACAGCCCACTCCTGTATGCAGGATCGAAACGGTAGCGAGCGGATAGTAATGGGACTCGGTTTCCAGGTGTCCGTCAATGCAGCCACACGGAGTGACTCGACCGAACGCGGAGACAGATCCGATAGCGTCGTCCAAACCGATCGACCAGTACGCCTCCGTTCTCGACTCGACGCTCGCGTACGCCCGTCGCCGCGAGTACGCTGGCCCGGATTACGGTGACGGAATGAGTAGCCAACTCCTCCAGTCGCTGCCGTTCGAGAACCGGTTCCTCAACCTGGTCACGCAGGAGGTCGTCAAGCGCACGCCCGTAAACATCAGGCCGCTATTGCGCGTCGAACACCGCCGAAACTACAAGGGGGCGGCGCTGTTTACGATGGCCAATCTGAACTACCACGACCTGGCGACCGGCGACGAGCCGATCGACACTCCCGCGTTCGATCCGCTCGCCGAAGCCGACCGGCTCGCCGAGTGGCTCGTCGACGAGCAGGTCACGGGCTACAGCGGCTTCTGTGGCGGTCATCGCCACGAGCTACAACACCTCCACACGAAGGGCGTTCCGAGCGATCCCGACATCGTGTCGACCACGTACGCGGTCAGGGCGCTTCTTCAGGCGTCGGAACGGGGGCTGGGCGACGGGTATGCTGACCTTGCCCGAACGGCGACCTCGTTTCTGGTCGAGGACCTGAACTACCGCGAGGTCGAGGAGGGGGCGAAGATCAACTACCACATGAACCACCCCGACGATTCCTACACGCTCAACTCCGCCGCGCTCGGAGCGGGGATGCTCGTCGACCTCTACGAGCACTTCGGCGACGAGGACCTTCGCGAGCGCGCGACGAAGATCCTCGATCACGTCGCGGCCCACCAGACCGACGTTGGCGGCTGGCCGTACCGTGTGCCGGCCTCGGCGTCGCACCTCTCGATGGACAGCCACCACAACGGCTTCATCATCGAATCGTTCCAGCGCTACCGCGACGTCGTCGACGAGGACCGGTACGCCGACACCCTGGATTCGGCCCTTGCATTCTACCGCGACGAACTGTTCGAACTCGACGGGGCACCTAACTTCGACGAGGAAAACGCCTATCCTCGCGATATCCACGCCAGCACGCAGGGAATGCTCGTCTTTACCCGAGAGGGCGAGTTCGAACTCGTCGACCGCATCCTCCGGTGGGTGCTCGCGAACCTGCAGGTCGAGGACGGCCGGTTTTACTTCCGAAAGCATCGCCACCACACGAAACGAGTGACGTTGATGCGGTGGTGTCAGGGCTGGATGGCGTACGCCCTGTCGGAGTACCTGCTGGCGCTTCGTTCGAAATCGGACGCTAACGCGGATGTCGTGCGTCGGTAGTCGGTCCGTTCAGATTCTGTGACTCTCTTCGTGCGCTTACTACCCGGATAACAAGGTTACCCGAGGTTGCATGCCGGTCTAGAATGGATGTCAAACGAATCGACCTCGACGAGTGGGATGACGCGCTTCCATCGTCCGGATACGAACTCTTTCACGACCCGACCGCACTTGCCGTTCTCGACGACCATACCGACGCCGAACTCCGGTTGTACGGTGCCTACAAGGGCCAGCAGTCAGTCGGGTTGATGCCCGTATTCGTCGGCGAGCGCTCAGTCGGAAAAACCGTCTTCTCGCCGCCGGTTTCGCTCGGGGTCCCTCGCCTCGGTCCGATCATCGACCCGAACAGTCCGAAGCCACGAAAGGCCGAACGGATCAACCAAGAGCTAACCGCGGCCGTCATCGACGACCTCGAGGCGGGCAACCGATCGACGCTCTTTCGGACGACCTGTTCGCTCGAATACACCGATCCGCGACCCTACGCCTGGCAGGACTTCTCGGTCAAACCGAAATTCACGTACGTCGTCGACGTGGCGGGCTGTGACGACCTCGAAGACGCCATGGCCGGCTTCAGCAAGAGTCTGCGAAACGAGATGCGCCGGTTCGACGAGGTCGATCTCTCGATCGAGACGGAAGGCATCGACGCTGCGTTGCGGATATACGAAGACGTGGTCGACCAGTACGAGGAGTACGACGACACCGCACCCATGTCACGGCCGTTTCTCCGCGACCTGCTCTCGGCGCTCGACGACGAGCAGTACCGGGTGTACGTCGCGAGAGCGCCCGATGGGACCTACAAAAGCGGTATCATCTCGCTGTTTTCCGACGACCTCGCCTACTACTGGCAGGGCGGCGTCACAGCAACCTACGATCACGTGAGCGTGAACAACCTCCTCCACCGCGCCATCCTCGAAGATCTCGTGTCCGACCCCGAACTCGAGTCGGTGACTGGCTACGACCTCGTAGGCGCAAACACGGAACGCCTCTGTGAGTATAAAGGGAAGTTCAACGGCGACCTTCGACCTTACTACGTGGTCGAGTCATCGGGACTCGAGATGTCGATCGCGAAGTCGGCATACCAGAAATTTGCGGGCATGAAGTAGACACCCACTCGAAATCGGACGTCGAGCACTCGTCATTACAGCCGTTTTCGATCAGTCCGAAAGACGGACGGTACAGCGCGGACGACTGAAAAGACATAATGACCGAATCGAGGACCGCCGTCCTCGTCGCGACGTACGCGGCCGGCGGGACGCTCGGCAGCTTCTGTATCGCGTACGGACTGCAGGAAGTGCTGTCTGCGACGGGCCACTCCTGGTACCGCCACGCCGCCCTCCAAGGGAGCGGCATCCTCCTCGTGTTCGTCGGCTGGGTGATACTCGTGCTCACGTTCATCAACCTTTATGGAGAACTGACAGACTCAACGCGATAACGAACGTCTGACGAACACGCCGCTCGTTTAACTGCCGACAGCCGCAGATATAGTCGGTCTGTAACAAAGTCAGCATTCGAGAAGAGACAGGTATGTCGAACAGTCCGGACGTTTTGTTCCTGGTGCTCGATTCGCTGCGACTGGACCGCGTCTCCACCTACGAACACGACCGCGAGACGACGCCGGCGCTCTCGAAACTGGCGACGTACGCGACGACCTACGAGAACGCGCTCGTCCCGGCCCCGTGGACGCTCCCCTCCCACGCCTCGATGTTCACGGGGACGTTTCCCTCCGAGCACGGGGTAACTAACGGCTTCTCCGATGGGATGAGCCGACTTCCGGCAGAGCGAACGACGCTCGCGGAACACCTCTCTGAGGAAGGATACGAGACGGCGGGATTCTCGAACAACCCGTGGGTGGGCCAGCTCTCCGGGCTCGACCGCGGCTTCGACGAGTTCGTTGAATGGGACTTAGAAATCTCGCGGTCGGCCGACGATGACCTCCATACGTCTCGCCAGAACCGTTACTCGCAGTTTCACTCGATCCTTGGGAAGGCGGCCCGTCAGCCGGCCTTTCTGTTGAAACGGCGCTTTTTCACCGAGAGCCTCGTCGATCGAGCGAAGCGCTGGCTCTCGACGCGTGCCGAGACCGACGAGCCGACGTTTACGTTCCTCAATCTCATGGAGGCCCACAGCCCGTACTTCCCGCCAAAACGAGCGTTCGAGGACCTCGGACTCGAGCCGCCGAACCCGATCGAACCCCGCATCCTGAACACGAAGCTGCTCGCGTACGTGATGGGGAAGACGGACCTCGACGAGGAGACTCGACAGCGGGTCATGGAGTACTACGACGCGAGCGCCCGGTACCAAGACGAGAAGGTCGAAGAGTTGCTGGGGCTGCTCCAGGGGGAGGGCCTGTTCGACGACACGCTCGTCGTCGTCTGTTCGGACCACGGGAAGACGCTCGGTGACTACCCGCGAGACGAACACCCGCCACACTACGTCCGAGATATCAACCTCAACGTCCCGCTGTGGATCAAACGGCCGGGCCAGCGTGAGGGCGAGGTCGTCGACGACATGTTCGAACTCACCTCGCTGTTCGACGTCGTCCGCGATGGCGATCCGGAGTCGGGGGCGTACACGCGAGATATCGCCGTCGCCGAGGACTTCGTTCCGCACGCCGGACGGACCCAACCTGACGACATCACTCGGTGGCGGGTCGCCGCTGACGATGATCACCGGTACGTCAGAAACGACGCCGGTGAGGAGTTCCTGTTCGACCGAGCGATCGACACCCGCCAGTCGACGCCGGACCCAGAACTGTGCGATTCGTACGCCGGCGCGCTGTCCGAGCGAGTCCAGCAGTTCGGCGAGGACGACGATGAGGACAACACCGAGTCACCGGCGGACCGCGAAATCGACGCGGACGTCGAGGCCCAGTTGAAGGATCTGGGGTATATGTAACTCGACTCGACGACGACCCATCCGAGGATCGATCGGCGCGGGCAAAGCGAAGAGAATCGATCGAAACGGTGACCTAGACGATCTGAAGGCGGTGCGTTCGAAACCGCCGATGCAGTTGGTTGCGCAGTAACAATAGTCGAGTGCGGTGACCAGTCTGGCGATGTACTCGCCCGCGCAACTCCGACGAGGCCTTCGACGAGGACTCTCGAATCCGTCTTTTTTCGGCCAGGAACTCAATCGGCTGTACCACCGTCGGCTGTACCGTCGGGAGCACAACACGGACGGGATCGACCTCATGGAGGCGGACTGGGACACCGTGCTCGTGCTCGATGCCTGCCGGTACGATATGTTCGAGGAACTCGCCGATCTCCCCGGCCGGCTAGAACGACAGCGGTCACGGGCCTCTCACACGACGGAGTTTCTTCAGGCAAATTTCGACGGCCGGACGCTGACCGACACCGTCTACGTGACCGCGAGCCCGCAACTCTATCGCTGGCGCGACGAGATCGACGTCAAGTTTCACGACGTGATCAACGTCTGGCACGAGGCGGGGTGGGACGACACTCACGGGACGGTACTGCCGGAGACGATGGCCGAGTACGTTCGCGAGGCGGCCGACAGATACCCGAACAAGCGGCTCATCGGTCACTTTCTCCAGCCCCACTATCCGTTCATCGGCGCTGACGACCTCAACACGACCGCCTTCGGCGAGGAAGAAAACGCACCGGACATCTGGAACGCGCTCCGAACGGGGGATCTCGAGGCGTCGCCGGGGGAGGTGTGGGAGAGTTACAGGGACAACCTCGAAATCGCGCTGCCGGTCGTTCGAGAACTGCTCGACGAGCTTTCGGGCAAAACCGTCGTCACGTCGGACCACGGGAACATGATCGGCGAGCGAACGTTCCCGGTTCCGATCAGCGAGTGGGGGCATCCGCCGGGAATCTACACGGACGAACTCGTGGCGGTTCCGTGGCACGTCTTCGAAAACGGGGACCGACGTGAGATCGTGGACGGGTCGACGGACTCGGCGACCGATCGGATCGAGAGCGACGTCGTCGAGGACCGCCTTCGACAGCTCGGATACGCCGACTGATCGGTCGAAGGCGGCGTCGAACGCGGGTTCCGAAGGGGTAAGTGGGGGATAACAATAGCCGAAACGGGGGTGGATTCAGGGGAGTGTCACAGTCAGGTGAGTGTTCAATGGCTACGAAACAACCGCAGACCGTTATTATCGGGCTGGATGCACTGTCGTTCGATTATATCGATCGGTTCGATCTGCCGAATATCGAGTCGCTGCGCTCTGCTGGCGTCGAAACGACGTTGGATTCGACGTTTCCGCCCTGGACGGGAAGCGCCTGGCCGTCGATATACACCGGCGTCGGGCCGGATCACCACGGCGTCTACTCCTTTTTCGATTTTCGCGACTCCTACCCCGACGAGGCCGACGTCATCTCGCGAGAGAGCGTTCGCTCGCCGGCGATCTGGGACTATCTCTCCGAAAACGAGATTCCCTCTGCCGTCCTGAACGTCCCGGTCACCCACCCCGCGCCGTCGATCGAGGGCGCACTGATCCCCGGCTACCTCGCTGCCGAGGACGCTGCGGGCTCACCTGACGGCATCCGCAACGAACTCGCGGACGAACTCGACGAGCCGTACCGCATCTACGCGGAGAGCGAATCGGACCACGACCGCGAGGGAGGCGCCGCGGAGCTAGCGTCGCTAATCGACCACCGTCGGCGGGCGGCGACGGCATTGCTCGAGTACGTCGACTGGCGACTCGCGTTCTTACAGGTCCAAAAGACGGATACGGTCTTTCACAACTTCGACGACGAGGCGTCGTTTCAGACCGTCTACGAGGCGGCCGACGAGTTCGTTGGGGCGGTTCTCGAGACGGTTCCGGACGGAACGAACGTGATCGTCTGTTCGGACCACGGCATCGGCCGAACCGATGGCTACAACGTCTACGTGAACGAGGTCCTTCGACGACACGGGTTCGTCGAGACGTGTGCCGACGGCGAGACGCCGACGCTCGGCGAAGAGAAGGGCGACCTCGGAGAGGGAGACGATGATGACACCGGCTCGGGGCCGACGGCGTCGACGCGGATGGTGTCGGCCGCCGAATCGGCGCTCGGAGCCGTTGGGATGACGCCAGGGGACGCCTACCGACTCGTTCGGCGCGTCGGTGCCGAGCCGATCGTCAGACGGATGCTCCCCGAGGGAACGCAGGCGGCCCTCGGCGAGAACGTCGACTGGCGGCGCTCGCAGGCGTACTGTCGGAGCGGCCCCGAACTCGGCGTCAGGATCAACCTGGAGGGACGAGAGGAAACGGGCGTCGTTCCGCCTGCGGAATACGACCGCGTTCGAGACGAGGTGATTCGAGTACTCGAAGACCTCCAAACACCGGACGGTGCGCCGGCATTCGAGTGGGTCGAGCCGCGGGAAGCGGTCTACGACGGACCGTACGCGGACGACGCCTGCGACGTCCTCTTCATGCCGACCGGGATGAACAACCTCGTCGCGACCAACCTGCTCGGGACCGAGTTCGTTCCGATCGACAAACACAATCACAAACGCACCGGCGCCTTCATCGGTTCGGGGCCCGGATTCGACGCGTCGGCAGCGCCCGAATCACTCTCCGTAACAGACGTCGCGCCGATCGCCATGGCGCTGCTCGACGAGCCGATCCCGGCGCGGATGCGGGGGAGCGTCCCGCCGGATCTCCTCGTCGGCCGGCCGCGGTTCGCCGAGTACGGATCGCTCGAGGACGGTGACGTCGAAGATGGAGGCGAGATGGACCGATCCGGGGAAGACGAGGTCGTCGATCGATTGGAGAACCTCGGCTACCTCTAATGGTGGACGAAAGCGACGTTTCGAAGCTCCTCTCGAGCGCGCTGCTCATTGGTGCCGGGCAGGTGTTTTACTCGGCGTCCCAGCTGTTCGAGCGGGTGATTATCGGGCGACTGTTAACGACCGACGCCTACGGCGAGGTCAGCATCGGGCTGGCGATCCTGACATTCGTGACGACGCTTGGTCTCGTAGGCCTTCGGGACGGCGTCCCTCGCTTTATGTCCAGATACGACGACGAGCCGAACGAGCGCGGGGCGCTTGTGACCGGCCTCATCATCGCCAGCATCGCGACCGCCGCGCTCACCGTCGTCTTGCTCTCGGGGTCGGGGATCGTCTCCGATCTCCTGTTCGAGCGATCCGATTCGGATCTCCTCGTGATCCTGTTCGTGCTCTGCATTCCGTTCACCGTGGGGCTTGAACTCGCGGTCGCGGGAATCCGCGGGCGAGAAAACACCCTCTTTCGGACGTACACGCGCGACCTCCTCTATCCGATCACCCGACTGCTGTTTCTCATCGGCCTCCTGCTCGCCGGCTTTAGCATCCACGCCGCCGCACTGGCCTACCTGATCGGCGCGCTCGTCTCGTTCCTGCTCGCCTGCGTGCTCCTCAACCGCCTCATCCCGCTCGTCGGCGAGGTTCGACTCCACGTCCGCGAGCTACTGGTGTTTTCGGCCCCCCTCGTCTTCGCGACGGTCCTCTCGAACATGCTCACCCGGACCGACACGCTGATGCTCGGGTACTTCCGCCCCTCTCACGAGGTCGGGCTCTACAGCTCCGCGTTCCCGCTCGCAAGCGGTATGTTGCTCGTGCTCTCGTCGTTCGGCTTCATGTACCTCCCGCTTGCCTCCCGCCTCGACGCCGACGACGAGCGCGCCGAAGTCGAGTCGATCTACGAACTCACGACCAAGTGGGTCTTCATCCTCACGTTCCCGCTGTTTCTGACCTTCGTGGTCTTCCCCGGCGATGTCCTCGGCATCGTCTTCGGTGCGGAGTACGCCGAGGCCGGCCTCGCGCTGGCGGTGCTCTCGATCGGCTTCTTTACGAGCGCGATGTTCGGTCGCAATCGGGAGACGCTCTCCGCGCTCGGCTTTACGTCCGCGATCATGGCCGCGAACGGGCTCGCGTTCCTGGTTAACATCGTCCTGAACCTGGTGTTGATCCCGCGGTACGGCTACATGGGCGCCGCGGTGACGTCGATGCTCTCGTTCGTGACGCTCAACCTGACGGTGTACGCGATCTTGAAGCTGAAATACGGCATCACGCCCTTTTCGAAGTGGGCGGGCCGGACGTTCGTCGTCCTCCCGACCGTCTTGTTCCCGGTCGCGTTCGTGCTCAGACAGTCGATCTCGCTGTCGCTCGTGACGCTCCCGGCCTTCGTGGTACTCATGGGCCTCTGTTCGGTCGTAGTCGTCTCGGTTGCCGGCTGTCTCCAGCCCGAAGACCGGATCCCGATCTCGATGGTCGAACAGCAGTTAGACAGGTCGATCCCGCTGATCCGGCGCTACCTCCCCGAGCCGCGATGACGGCCCGGCGGTAGCCACTCGATTGTCATCGACAGCCGACGGATACGATTCGGTACAAAACTCATAACAATGACTGACCGAGGTCCGTGACTGACCAGGGAAATGAAAGCAATCGTCCTCGCAGGCGGGTACGCCACGCGGCTGTGGCCGATCACGAGACATCGGCCGAAGATGTTGCTCCCGGTCGGCGATACGACGGTCATCGATCGAATCTTCACCGAACTCGAAGGCGACGACCGCATCACCGACGTGTTCGTCAGCACCAATCGCCGTTTCGCCGAGCACTTCCGGGACCACATCGCCTCGAGCCGCTACGAAAAACTCACCCTCACCGTCGAGGAGACGACCGCCGAGACGGAGAAACTAGGGGTCGTCGGTGCGCTCGCCCAGCTCGTCGAGCGCGAAGGGATCGACGAGGATACGATCGTGATCGCCGGCGACAACCTTCTGAGTTTCGACGTCTCGGAGTTCGTCGACTTCTTCGAGGAGGGGGGAGTGCCGGCGCTCGCCGCCTACGACGTCGGCTCGCACGACAAGGCGAGTTCCTACGGCGTCGTCGAGCTCGACGGCGAGCAAGTCGTCGACTTTCAGGAAAAGCCAGACGAGCCGGCGAGCTCGCTCGTTTCGATCGCCTGTTACGGCTTTCCCGCCGAGACGATCGATCTCCTTTCGACGTATCTCGAGGCGGGGAACAACCCGGACGAGCCGGGCTGGTTCGTCCAGTGGCTCCTCGATCGCCAACCCGTCCGAGCGTTCCCGTTCGAGGAAGCCTGGTTCGATATCGGCACGCCAGAGAGCTACCTCGACGCGCTCGCCTGGGAGTTCGAGGGGGACGCTCGCGTCGCCGAAACCGCGACAGTCGACGGGTCCACGCTCGGCGAGAACGTCCACGTGATGGACGGTGCCGAGGTCGTCGATGCCCACCTCTCGGAGTCGATCGTGTTCCCGAACGCGACGCTCCGGGACTGTGAGGTTCGGTCCTCGATCATCGACCGCGATACTGCGATCGACGGACTCCAACTCAGCGGCGCACAGATCGGCGCACACACGCAGATCGTCAATGGCAATGAGTAGGAACGAACGATCCAGAACGACCGACACGGCACTAACCGGCAAACGCGTCGTCGTCACCGGCGGTGCCGGCTTCGTTGGCTCGCACCTGGTCGAACGGCTAGTCGCGGACAACGAGGTCGTCGTCGCCGACGACCTTTCGAACGGCCGACGAGAGTGGATTCCGGCGGATGCCGAGTTCGTCCGTACCGATTTGACTGAGCCAGCGGACGTGGCGGCGGCGATCACGGCCGACGTCGACGTCGTCTTCCACCTCGCGGCCAGCAAATCGGTCGACACGGACCGACCGCGCCACCAGTTCGAATCGAACGCGGCGATGACCCACAACGTCATCGAGCGGATGCAGGACGTCGGCGTCTCCGAGATCCTGTTTACCTCCTCGTCGACCGTCTACGGCGAGGCCCCCCAGCCGACGCCGGAGGATTACGCGCCCCTCGAGCCGATCAGCGCCTACGGCGCGAGCAAGTTGGCCGACGAGAGCGTCTTGTCCGTCTACGCGAACTCGTACGACCTCCGGGCGCGAATCGTCCGGTTCGCGAACGTCGTCGGCCCGCGATTGCGCGGCGCGGTGATCCCCGACTTCGTCGAGAAGTTGCGTGAGAGCCCCGAATCGCTACGGATCCTCGGAAACGGCCGCCAGGAGAAGTCCTACCTCCACGTCGACGACTGCGTCGACGCGATGATTCACGTCGTCGAACGCGCCGAGGGCCCGCTCGCGACCTTCAACCTCGGCACGCGAACCACGACCTCGGTGACCCGAATCGCGGACGTGGTCAGCGAGACGATGGGGCTCGATCCCGACTACGAGTACACCGGCGGCGAGCGCGGCTGGACCGGCGACGTCCCGAAGATGCGCCTCTCGATCGAGAAGCTATCCGCGCTCGGCTGGGAACCCGAGCGTTCGAGCGAGGAGGCCGTCCGTGCGTCGACGGAACAGTTACTCGAGGAAATGCCGCCGCGACAGACGCCTCGGCAATGAGGAGCAGTACGGGCTCGCGGTTCCGACAAACTCGACGAGATCCAGCGCGTCGGCAGCCGTTTCAGCGTCGTAACCGGTCCCTAGTCCGACGCTCGACTTCCGTGGAACGCGCAAGCGAGCTATAACAAACACCGCGAGCCGTGTCGACTGACGTGTATGTCGGCAGATTCGATACGAGTACTCATCGTGGGAACGTTCGGCGGCGGGGGCGTCCACCAGTACGTCGAGGAACAACACCGGCGACTGTCCGATCGGTTCGCGGTTTCGAGCTACGATATGCTCATGCCGCCGGCCGGGAGCGGTATCCGCTGGTTCGCCTATTCGGTACTGCTCGGGCTCTGGGCCATGCTCCGATTTCCGTTCCGATCCCGGCCGGACATCGTCCACGTCCACACCTCACACCGCTTTTCGTTCTACCGCTCGTCGTTCTACGTCCTGTTCGCGAAACGCGTCTGGGGCCGTCCCGTCGTCTTGCACGTCCACGGCTCCTCGTTCGACGAGTTCGTCGCGACCGACTCCGGGGCGCTCGCGCGGTACCAGTCGCTCGTGTTCGGAGCGAGCGATCGGATCGTCGTTCTCTCGGAATACTGGCGCGAGGTCGTTTCCGAACGGGCGGACGAGGAGACGATCCACGTCCTCCCGAACGCCGTCGAGCCGGAGGGGTACGAACCGTCGTTCGACGAGCCCGCTGACGACGCCGACGAGGTGCCACACGTGGTGTTCATCTCGAACATGATCGACCGCAAGGGGGTGACGGAACTCGTGGAGGCGGTCGACGAACTCGAATCGAGTACGGATCGGCCGTTCCGGGTGAGTTTCGCCGGCAAGGGGCCGCGCTCGGAGCAGGTGACCGAACTCGCAGACCGGTCCGAAACCGTCGACTACCACGGCTACGTCTCCGAAGAGCGAAAGCGATCGCTGTTGAGCGAGGGAACGATCTACGTCCTCCCTACGTACGCCGAGGGGCTACCGATCGCGATGCTCGAGGGGATGGCCGGCGGAAACGCCATTATTTCGACGGACGTCGGCAGCATTCCAGAGGTGATCGACGACGAGAACGGCCGCCTCGTCGAGCCCGGAAACGTCGAGCAGTTGCACGATGCCCTCCAGAGCCTCGTGGAATCGCCCGACACCGCCCGTCGAATGGGCGAACGGAACCGACGAGCGATCTGTGATCGGTACTCCTGGGAACAGATCACGGACGAACTCGTCGGGATCTACAGCCGGGAGCTTCCGGAACTGACGCCGCCACCGTCGGCCGCCTCGACCGAACCGGCCGCCTAATTGCCGTCGCAGTGGCTGGTTCACTCGATCCGTGACTCGGCGACGACGACTTCCGAACCAAAATGAAGTGTTTCGAGCAACCCTCTCTTAGAGCAGGTCGGCGTCGATATCGGTGCCGTTGACGCGGATCGTCGGTCCGTCCTCGACGTCGAGCGCGGTGAGTTCGCCGTTGAATCGGAACCCATCCTTGCCGCCGCGAACGAAGCCGGTGACGTCGCTGCCGTCGATCTCGCCGCCGGTGCCGTACTCCGAGAAGTGCTCGCTGTGGTCGACCTCGCCGTCGACGGCGAACTCGTAGTCAGCGCGCTCGGAACTCCCTTCGCCGTCGATCACCAGCACGTTCGGGAGCGGCTGATCGCCCTCGTCGTCTTCTTCGTTCGAGCCGAGTTCGTCGGGATCGACGACGTCCCCGTCGACCCGAATCGTCGGTCCGTCGTCGATCTCGAACGTCTCGAACTCGCCGGCAAAGCGGAAGCCGTCGGTGCCGCCGCGGACGAAGCCAGTGACTTCGCTCTCGTCGATCTCGCCGCCGGTGCCGAACGTGGAGAGGTCCTCGCTGTGCTCGATTTCTTCCGTGACGACGAACTGGTACTCCGACCGGTCGGCGCTGCCGTTTCCGTCGATCTCGAGCGTGCGCTCGAGACCGCCGTCGTCATTTCCCTCTTCGTCCTCCTCGTCGCCGATATCGTCGGGATCGACTTCGGTGCCGTTGACGCGGACGGTCGGCCCGTCCTCGACGTCGAGCGCGGTGAGTTCACCCTCGAAACGGAAGCCGTCGATTCCGCCGCGGACGAAGCCGGCAACGCTGCCGCCGTCGATCTCGCCGCCGGTGCCATACTCCGAGAAGTGCTCGCTGTGTTCGACCTCGCCGTCGACGGCGAACTCGTAGTCCGAGCGCTCGGAACTCCCTTCGCCGTCGATCACGATGACGTTCGGCAGCTCCGGATCATCACTCCCGTTTCCCGAATCGTCCTCCTCGTCCCGGTCTTCGAACGATGGGTTCGGATAGTCGTGAGCCTGATCCCAATCGAACTGATAGTCGTCGGTGCTCACGTTGATCGAGCCGCTTCTGAGGTCGGAACTGGCGGAGACGTTCTCGACGGTCGGGTAGCGGCCGCCACCGGATGCGACGGTCGCACCCGAACCGTTCTCGGTGTCGAAGGTGACGTTTCGAAGACGGACCGAACCACTGTTGTTCCAGCCGACACCGGAAACGCCACCGTCGTCGAGGAGGAACTGGCAGTCCTCGACTTCGATCCAGTTATTGTCGAGGAATCGGATCGCACCAGTCGAATTTGGCATATTCTGCACGACGAACGAGCAGTCTCGAACGTAGCCGCCGTTCGAGGCACGACCGCGGTTGTCGGCCGTGATGGCCCCTGCATTCAGGTTACCGCGCCCCGTCGACGTGTCCGTCTCGTCTCGCGAGACGTCGAGGTAGAAGGTACAGTTTTTCACGACCTCGTTGCTGCCGCCGAGGCGGATGCTGCCGACGTTGTTGTTGGCGAACACACAGTTGTCGATCTCCATCTCACCGGGCATGCGCGTGTAGATTCCGTTGTTGGGGAATCCGGAGAGAACCGAGTTCTTGACCGTCAGCTTCCCGGAGCGCGAACACCAGATTCCGATTCGGGACTGGCCGCCGTTGTACTGTGCAATATCACCGTTGTTGTACGCGACGATACCGTCGAGCAGGACCTCTCCGTTCGAGGACTCCGCGCCGACGTTGAACATGTTCGTCTGCGAGTCGTTCCACGACTGTGGCCCGTCGCTCGCGACGGTGATGTTACGGAACTCCGCTCGCTGATTGACGATACAGCGAAAGCCGGTCGCAGGTCGGCCGTCGGAGTCGAACGTGAGGTTCGAGATGAAGACGTTGTCGCCGGACGTGTTGAGTACGTAATCGTTTTTCGTCCCGTGGCCCCGGCGTCCGGGGACCATGATCGTGACGTCGCCGTCACCACGAATACCCCAGTTCTGACGCGAGAACGAAAGCGTTCGATTCCACTCGTACGTTCCTTCGGGAACGACCAGCAGCTCGCCGCCGCTGGCGTTCGCGACGTGCGCCGAGAGATCGTCGCCGTCCGAAATCGACAGCGTTCGTTCGGACATCCGATCGAGGTCCGCTACCGCCGGATCGGACGAAACGCCCGTACCGCTCGAGGCGGCCGCCGAGGCGCTCGTCGCGAACACTGCTCCCGCTGCCGTCCCAGCCAATTTGAGATACGATCGGCGGCGAAGTATGCGTCTGTTACCGGTTCGTTCGGGCGGTTCGTCATCGTTTGCGACAGGCTCGTCGTCATCCAATACCGATTGATCGCGTGCCATGCCTTCGAGTAATTCAAGCATACCGGTATAAACTTTCTGTTAAAATAGCCCTAATTAAACCAGAATGTAATATTTACATGAGACAGATTCAGAATAGTATTCGTTTTATGGCCAGTAAAATATACATTCATGAAATAATTAAAGTCGTATATGGTGGCGCCGTCTCGCGGTTAGCCGCTCCCGAACCGATCGTCCCGATCGATGATATCCGATCGCTGTACGTCTCGGATAATGATCTATCAATAACAGGTATGTACGCCTTTCATTACAATGATCTCGCTGTATGTCCAGATCATCTGATTTACCCTCGGAGATGGCGTTTCGAGGACGACCCGGATTGGTCTGCGATTACTCTGTAGATGACCCACAGTCGCTCGTCCGATTCGACAGCACTTGGCTCGTTCAAGTCGCGGATTACTAACCACGGCCTCCACATCGGACGTGACGAACGCAAAGCCGATTCGAAACGCTATGAAACTACAAACGATTCACGACGGCGACGTTCTCGTGACGAACGAGCGGTCGCTCTTTCGCTGTAAGACCGACGGCTCGACAACAAAGCTGGGTCGACTACCGACGCCCGACTCTGCGGGATTTGCGTATCGACTGCAAACGACCTCGCCGTTTCGGTCGGCCGTAACGGCCGTTACGGGACGGTTTCCGGCCGTGAACGTCTGGTCGATCACTGACGAAACACTCCTCGCCAGCGCCGGCCGCTGGGTGTTTCACTCGGACGACGGAGGGCGACAGTGGACTGTCTCTCACCTGCTCCCGGACTCGTCGGCACCGATGGGAGTGTTACCGACTGCCGTCTGCTCGACGGGCGAGGAGATCTACCTCGGCGAATATCCGCTCGATAACCAGACCACACCGCGCGTTCTCCGCTCGACCGACGGACGAACGTGGTCGACGGTCGCGACACTCGACGGCGTTCGACACGTCCACTCGGTCCAGCGCGATCCATACACCGACGATATCTGGGTAACGACCGGGGATACAGACGCAGAAAGCAAGATCGGGCGACTGCAGGACGGCACGCTCGAGGTCGTCGGCGAGGGCGACCAATCCTGGCGGGCGGTCAAACTGGCGTTCACGCCGTCGGCGGTCCTCTGGGGCGTCGATAGCGTCTACACCGACGGTAAACCGATCCGGAAACTGCCTCGTGAGCGGATCGACGAGCCGGATCCACGTCCGGAGACCGTTCACGAGGTCACCAGTTCGGTGTACTACGCCGAGACGCTCGCGGTCGACGGTGAGCTGTGGGTTCTCTTCTCGACATCGATGGAAGCCGGCGCGGACAGCACCGGCCCCGAAACGCAGACCGTTCGCTCGGATCGTGCAGCCGTCGTCGCCGCCTCCTCGGCGTCGGACTTTTCGAACTGGCACGAACTCGTTTCCTACGAGAAACGGACGACGCCTGCCGACTGGATGAACGGTCGAGCGCCGGTTCCGACCGCGAACGCGTACGTCTTCCTCGCGACCCACCCCGACCACGGGGTGATCCTCAACCCGTACAACACGGCCAGAGACGACGGGAAACTGCGAACGATTCCGCCACAGCTGCTCGCGGACTGCTCCCAGAAAGCGGGTCGTGGATCAACCGATTCAATCGACGAGGCGATGAGCAACTCCTCCGAGACGGATCGGTCGAATATTGCAGACGTCCCCTAACAGACCGCAAGGAGTGGCTGTAGTCGTTATTTTCGATAGAGCGAGTAGATGATCACGCTCATGCCGAGGATTTCGAGGAGCCGATTCGAAAGCGGCAAGAGGAAGGTCAAAACGAGTTCCTCCGACTCCAGCGATGGCGCGATCGGGGTTACGACCAGCGAGAGCGCGAACGGGACGACCGTAATGAGTGCGAATCCGACCGCGAGATACAGCATTCGTTGGCTGCCGTTACGGCGGTATCCTCGATAGGCCTGAAACACGATGATCAGTCCGAGCAGCGTCGCCAGAAGGGTCGCTCCGAGCAGCGCCAGGTACGTAATCGCAGTTCCAAGCATATTAGATATCCTCCCACAGCTGGGTGAACCGGTCGGCCGGATCCGGTGATGTGGTCGTGACGTCCGCGGTGAACTCCTCGTCGCCGAGTTCGATCACGATCCGATCGAGCGTCGCCTTGTAGACCCCGTAGTGGCGACCCTCGTCGGCGAACTCGGTCCGTTCCTCGATGAGTCCGTGCTCGGAGAGGCGATCGATTCGCCGGTAAATAGTTGGAAGCGATGCATCGCACGCGTCTGCGAGACTCTTTGCGGACATTGGCTCTGTGCTCGTTTCAGTGAGGATGGCCCGCGCGTACTCGTCGTCGAGGACGGCGAACAGGTCTTCGAGGGAGGACTCCTCACTCACGATAGGTCAATCGAGTTGGACGAACGTATAAAGTCCACCTCTTTTCTGACGGAGAAACTGTCGCGAACGGACTAATTGTTCCGCGCGCACGTATGCGTAGCACACTGAGAGTTCGCCTAAGACCGCACTGCTGAGAGATCGCCTAAGACCGCACTGAGAAGACCGCCGTCGCCGTAAGACGACTGCCGACAGCGCCAGGGAGGGCCGTATCGTCAGCGGAGGGGGATGCCTGTTGCAATCGGGCAGTCGTTGGTACGACCGGTACCATCATGTACACCCGACCTCTTTTCGGAGTCAGAAAACACGCTTCGCTGATGTTGCGAAGATACCTCTATGATGCACAGGTTTCAATCCTATCCGTTCTGAAATAATTGGTCAAGAACCTCTGAGGAGATGGTTCTATGAAAACTATCGACTTTCGTTCATAAACTATCGGGAAAATCGACGTTCAGAACAGCGCTGCCGCTCCCAGTCGAGCATGCCCAGAGAGAACGATCGGGTTAGTCGGGAGGGTCGAGACCGTAGCTCTTCTTGGCGAACGTTAGGAACGAGTTCGCCGTGATTGCCGGCTTGTCCTCGACCCCACCATCCAGTTCCAGCTGTACGAGGATGTCCACGAGTCGCCAGCAGTTGTAGAGCACGCACGCGAACGCGAAGTTGAAGTACCGGAATCGGTGATCTGGCGACTGCGTCTCCGCGAGGAACGTCTTCAACTTCTTGAATCCGTTCTCGATACCCCAGCGTCGCTTGTAGCGGACCATCAACCGTCCAATCTGGTGTTTCATTTCCCGCTCGTCTGCAGGCTCGACGTCCACCCACGGAAGGTTCGTCTCGAAGGGCACCGTCGGCGCTTCGACCCGCACCGGTTCGTCTATCTCCTCCTCGTTAGCGACCTCGTTGAGGAGGTTCCCCAACGGCGAGTCACCGTCGCGGTCTTCCGAGAGTGGCGTCGCGTCGCCGACGTCCTCGAAGTCCTCGATGAGCTCCTGGCGAATCGTCACGTCCGTCCCCTCATCGTCTTCGTCCTCACGCTCCCACTCGCGCTTCGGGAGATAGACCGCCTTCCGCGTCGGCCCGTCGTCAAGACGCTCCTGCTCAACGACGTCGAAGTCCTTGTCCTCGCTGGCGAGCTTGGCGATCTGGTGTTCGTGGTCGCTGCTGGACCGCACGACGCCAGGGTTGAGGTAGTGGACGTCGTGGTCTTCGCAGGCGTCCTTCACGCCGTCGTTGGCGAACTCTCGATCCATCATCACGAGGTCCAGACTAGGGACAACATCGGTCGCGCCCTCAAGGAGGTCATCCACGATATCAGCTCGCTTCCGACCACGTTCGACCGGTACAGCGTCGAGAATCAGCGGAACGTCGTGGCCGACGAGCTTGATGACTGCCCACTGGAAGAACGGGCCGTCCTCGCCCTTGTACCCCAGAATCCACGGCTCTTGATTCTCCCCGCTACTGTTGCGGGTGACCTTGCCACCCCACGGGTTGCCCTTCGTAAGGTCGAGCGCTGCCATCTGCTTGCGCCCCATCTTGTCCTTCGATTTCGCCCGTGCGACGAGCGTTCGTGCGGTCTCCCGCAGCATCGTCCGGATTCGCTCGACTCCGAGGTTCTTCGTCTGAAGTCGGTGAGAATCACCCGACGGCGTTCGTTCTCGTGTCGAGTCCTGTGCGAAGTTGCCAGCGCCATCGTTTGGGTGAAGATCCGAACGCATCCCGAGGTAGGCCTGCTGCTCCCAGAACGCTCCCTCGGGGATCGAGGCGTTGTCACCCCGATCGAGGTGGAAACAATCCTCGACGATCGGTTTCGCGCCCTTCCAGACTTCGCGGGCCTTCTCGCGGGCGAGTGTATCCTTACTCTTCGATTTCGTCACCATCCCGGTCGGCTGGTCCGGCAAGAACTCGGGTTCAGGCGCAGGGATGTCGTGGTAGCGGGCGATGTCGACGACAATCTCAGCGGCGTCCCGAACTGCCTCTTGCACGTTGCCGAGGCGATCTTCCCATGCCCGCCAGAGCGTAGACTGGTCCGGGATGTCCTCAAATCCGAGCTGCGTACAGAGGAACGGATTCTGCTTCAGGTAGCGGTACAGTTTCGTTGCGTTCTTCCAGCCCTTCACGCAGCGGAGAACATGCGCTCTGAACACTGCTTCCCAGGGTTTCGGATCACCCTGTTGGTGGTCGTACGTATCGTAGAACCGAAGGTAGCACGCCGGCACTTCGGACACGAGGTCCTCGAGCGTGGCCGATCGGTCGTATCGAATCTGTTGCTGGTACGGGTAACTACGGAGAACGCCGTCGACCATCTCCTTGAACGTCATATCGAAGGACCGCGCTTCCACGAGATCGCCGGTATTCGTGGTGAAAATACCCTCTACTTCGTAGTCTTTCGGCGTAGATTCGTAGTCCGTGCTGTCGAGACGCCTCGTCGAATCGAGGCGTTCCCACCGTGACCCCGTCGGGGCCTGTCTCGCGCGTGCTGTCACTACTCAGGAATTATGTGGATTCGTATATAAATACCAAGAACACGTAGGTAACAACTACCCTTTATATCGGTTTGCGTAAATCCAGTTTACTTATTCACGGGTTTTGCTGAAACAGCTGTTCAGTACAGGAACCGTATTGAGTGGGATCCATGCTCGATATGAACACTGCTTTCCCCAACAGCAACCTCTTGCCCGTCGTCCTTCATATGTTCTATGGCCTCCCTTTCATACGGTTTACTGTAAGTCATTTCCGGCGCAACCGCGACCCGTCCTGCGGTTGCGCCGGTAAATCGTTACAGTAATCCGTATCAGGTTCGACAGCGTCTGGAAGACACATTTTTCGAAAACTCCCTCAAAACGGAATGAAGAGGGATGCACGGCCAACGAAATTGACTTCCTAACTTGCACCTACGGCTGTTTCAGGGAACTGATTGCAAAAAGTTAGTGCTCTTCAATAAGCCTGACATGATAGAGTTCCCTCTCGTATTCTAAATAATGTCCAATAGGAATATTATCCAAATCCTCTCTTGGTACGTTATTTAGTTCAGTCCGTATTTTTTCATAAACATCATAATCAGTTATTCCAATATTGACTATTGTTTTGTACTCATACGAATCTTTAGAATTATCATCTATATCATCTTCTGTGAATTCCTCTCGTTTTTCACGTGCTTTCGTGAAAGCATTACTGACAGGCGCAATTTCAAGTAAACCTGTGTCTGTGATATCCACCATTTGAGTGTTTTCTGGTTCTGGGAAGATAACCCGGACAAAAAATACTGCCCGCTCAAAGTCATCAGCAGGATCAACCTCTGATCCACCATTATTTTCACTCATGTCATCGGTCCCGCTATCAACCTCTGATCCACCATTATTTTCACTCATGTCATCGGTCCCGCTATCCCCTTCACGATCTGAACTGCAACCAGCAGTAAGTAGCGCTATAATGATTCCAGAACCACACAGAAGCTTTCTCCGTTTCATACACTAAATCGTTGTGTTTACACCAAATAAGATTTTCGGTTATTTTATTTATTGTTTTATTCCCATCCGGATATTTATAATAGGACTTAAAGTTATAATTGAAGGAATATATGTGTGTGATAGATAGATTTAATACTCCTCTGTCAGTAATGGGTGATGGATATGGTCGAAAGTAATAAGCTGCAGAGAATGGGCCGACGAAGATTTACTCAAACACTTGCTGGTCTCGGGCTTTCAGCTGGTGTGATCAGTACAATCTCACAAAATACTTTAGCAGAATTAACTGACGATCCAACTGAAGAAGTTCCTCGAGTTACTGGATAGAGCGTGTCATAGAAAGCGTCACGTACGAAGCAGCAGGGTGCGGAAAGTGTGTCCAGCACAACCGCAACCCTGCAAG
>JBKKHI010000016.1:0-74765 GCA_046614585.1 Natrialbaceae archaeon A-arb3/5
AGGGTTTTGAACTAGACTGAGGTTCCGCGAGTGAAGCGAGCGGGTTCTCAGGCGTGGTTCAAATCCCGCTCCGGGCGATTTCTGCTGGCGGCAACTCACGAGCGAGTCACCCGGTCACACACAGCGGCGATCTGTCGGTGTGATCGTGTGAAACATTTATCATCTGGATCGGTGTGCGACGAGTACTGATGGACGAGTTATGCAGACGTGCGTGCGGTTCGACGGGAGCAGAGGCGAAGCACCATCCACCGAGCACTCCACGGAGGCAGGCATAGATGTGCACTCGGCTGGTCTATCTCGGGCCCGAAGGCCTCGTCCTCACGGCGCGGTCAATGGATTGGAAGCGAGATATCGGGACGAACATCTGGGCGTTGCCTCGTGATATCGAGCGCGACGGCAACGCCGGGCGGGCCTCGCTCAACTGGACGGCCGAGTACGGGAGCGTCGTTGCGACCGCGTACGACGTCGCGACCACAGACGGGATGAACGAGGCCGGTCTGGTAGCCAACCTGCTGTGGCTGTCCGAGTCGGAGTATCCGGACTGGGATGGCGAAACGCCCGCCGTTTCGATCTCGCTGTGGGCCCAGTACATGCTCGACAACTTCGCGACCGTGGCGGAGGCCGTCTCGCACGTCCGCAACGAGGAACTGGCAGTAGTAACCGACCAGGTGCCCGGCGAGGACCGGCTGGCGACCTTGCATCTGTCGCTGTCGGACGCAACCGGCGACAGTGCGGTCATGGAGTACGTCGACGGCGAGCTAGTCGTCCACCACAGCCGCGAGTATCAGGTGATGACGAACTCGCCGACGTTCGAGAAGCAACTCGCGCTGGCGGAGTACTGGGACGAAATCGGCGGCACGGTCATGCTGCCGGGAACGAATCGGCCGGCCGATCGGTTCGCGCGAGCGAACTTTTACGTCGACGCGATCCCGCAGGTTTCGGACCGCCGAATCGCGACCGCCGGCGCGTTCAGTGTGATTCGCAACGTCTCCGTTCCCTACGGGATTACCACGCCGGACGAGCCACACATCTCCTCGACGCGCTGGCGAACGGTTGCGGACCATGACGAGGGCGTCTACTACTTCGAGTCGGCGCTCGCGCCAAACGCGTTCTGGGTGGAGCTGAAAAACCTCGATTTCTCGCCCGGCACCGACGCCCGGGTGTTGGAGTTGGGAGAGAACCAGTCCAACGTCTTCGCGGGTGACGTCTCCGATCAGTTGACCGCTGCCGAGCCGTTTACGTTCCTCGGGCCGAGCGCCGGGTAGTCGAGTCGACCATTGTCGGAAATGGACGACTCGATCGAACTGACGAGAAAGGAACGCACAAGGGACCGGCGACCAAATCCCGGCGTATGGAAACGCGCTCGCGGTTCCCCGACGACGGACCGGTTCGTGCGACGCTCGTTGCGATCGGGCTCACCGTCTTTGGCATGGCCGCCACCCAGCTGACGACCCTCCCCGCGTTCGTCCTCGAACCGGCGTTAGTCGACTCGCCGACCGACGCCTCGATCGAGATACGGTCGCTCTTTATGGCGCTCAACTTCCTCGGATTCGTACTCGCCGGCGCGGTCTACCTCGCTATGACTGACCGCGGCTGGTCGTACGTCGACCTTCGGCTACCGACCGCTCGCGGGTGGCTCTACGTCCTCGGCGGAATCGTCGGCAGTATCATATTTTACATCGCCGCCAGTTTCCTGATTCAACTCCTTTCGTTGCCGACGGCGGACAATCAGGTCATGGCGTTCATCGGCGACGATCAGACGATGATCCTGGTCATGATTCTCATCGTCTTCTTCTTCAACGCGCCCGCCGAGGAGTTCCTCTTCCGAAACGTGATCCAGAAGCGGCTCTACAGCGCGTTCACTCGACTACAGGCGGTCGTCGTCACGAGCCTGATATTCGCGGCGATCCACTTCCTGGCGTACACCGTCTACGCAGACTCGCTGTTTGCGACCGCCATCTCGTTGACCGTCGTCTTCGGCGGGTCGCTCATCTTCGGGTACCTCTATGCGAAGACGGACAACCTCGTCGTGCCGACGGCGGCCCACGCCGCCTTCAACGCCTTTCAGTTCGGCCTGCTGTATCTCGCGCTCGAGTACGATCTCGACGAGGTCGAGACAGCACCATCACTGATCGTCGATCTCATCGGATTGGTGTAGCGAGACTGGCGTTTGCGATGACAGCCGGTGTTTTCGATAAAGAAGAGCCGTTTTCGCGAGCGATAGCCGTCAGTTCCGACTTGCTCGTCTGAAGAACGCGATCGCGGCACCGAGCAGTGTTACGTTCTGCAGGAACGACGTTAGTTCCTCGTCGCGAGCGTCATCGTCGACGGCCCAGAAGTCGTGCATGAGAGGGGTGACGCCGATGAAGAACGCGGCGACGCTTCCGGCCGAGAGCTTCGGGAGTTTCCAGAGACCGATTCCGAGGCTGCCGCCGAGGAGAAGCCCGCTCGACGCCGGAACGAGTTTTTCTGCAAACGGGACCCCTTTGGCGTCTGCGTAGGCGATACGTCCGTCGAGATTCGTCAGATTACGGAGTGCGAGTACTGCGAGTCCGCTCGCAAAGAGGAGGCGACCAAGTCGTGACGGCGTGCGACCGTCTGTCGAATCAGTAGTAGACATCAGTCGGATTAAAAACGCCTGTCGGATTACTCCTCTGCTTACCGATACCCCTGCCGCTTCCTCGGTTGGCCAGCAAAATCGACAGTCTGGGAGATCGATACTACTCCGCGGAGCGTACGTCCGTTCCTTTAATAGGACCCGCCGGCGAGGGGTTGGTATGTCTCAGGCGAAGGGCGACCGTCGCGAGCGCGAACTCGTCAACGAACTCGACGAGGCGGGCTTTGCGGTGATGCGTGCGCCCGCGAGCGGGTCAGCGACCGAACGGGAACTCCCCGACGTTCTGGCCGGCGACAGCGAGATCTTCTACGCGATCGAGGCGAAATCGAGTTCGGGCGATCCGATCTACCTTACCGGCGAGGAGGTCGAGGCGCTGATCTACTTCGCCCAGAATTTCGGCGCGAAGCCGCGCATCGGCGTCCGCTTCGACCGCGAGGACTGGTACTTCTTCCATCCGGCGGATCTGCACGTGACCGACGGCGGCAACTACCGGGTGAAAAAAGAGACGGCGATCGCCGACGGGACCGACTTCGACGAGTTCGTCGGCCGCTCCGAGAAGGTCACGCTCGCGGAGATCGACGAGGCCGACGACGGACCGGACGAGGATATTGTCCGGGTGCTAAACGCCGTCGAGCAGGGCATTATGGAGATAGATGAAGCGGCGGAGTTGCTGGAGTAGTCGCTAAACGATTCGTCGCGGGTCGACGTTCAGCCCTGTGAATTGCGCTTTTCGAGTCGCGTCCGCGGAAAGACGTAGACCTTCAGCGACGAGGGGACGACGCCGTTTTGCTTCACGCTAGCGTGGTGATAGATCGCACCGACGACCGGGACGTCCCGGCCGTAGCGCTCGTTCGTCCCGTACTCTGCGACGGTGCAGTCGGCTTCGCGAATTTGGACAGCGTCAGCGCGAAACTCGGAGACGTCGACGACGGTGAGTCGGCTTCCAGTCTCGCGGTCGACGACCGTCTCGCCCGGTGCGATCTCGTGATCGTTACAGTAGACCGGCTCGGGGGCGTCCTCGTCGACGAACACCGCCTCTTCGCAGTCGTGACACTGCACGGCGACCTCGCCCGGCGGCGGCGTTCGGCCCTCGGTGATCTCGATCGCGATGCGGCGGACGTGCTTACACCGAACGCCACGGAAGACGTGGTCGGGACAGGTACACCTGCCCGCACCGAGGTCGACGAGGTAGGTCTGCTCGCTTTCGGATTCGACCTCGTAGAGACCGTCGCCGAGCGGGAGGACGGACATCGATTCGGTCCGCGCTCGGCGCGAGCGCTCTTCGAGGTGCTTGGACGGCGGTACGTGTAACGGCGCTTTCGGTGATGCGATTGTGTTCATGGGTGCATCAGGGGGTGGATTCGCTCGACTGGCTATTCGAGTACACTAGGTCCTCAGCCCCTATAACGGCCGCGCTAAAGTCAGCAAAACCGACCGTTTCGACGATGGGGAAGGCGGTCTGCTGGAACGGGTTGTCGGAGAACCGATAGGTGGGCGTGGCTACGTCGACAACAGTCGACAGCGATCCCCATCAGTTTTCGCGACAGTTCGCCTCGCGGGGGATGGCAATCAAATCGCTGGCGGTGGAGACGCCGTGTAGGTGACCGTAGTGCCGACGCTCTCCGCGCGCCTCGCGACGTACGTCGGCTCCCTGCTCGTGCTGATCGGCGTGTACACGGTCGCGTACCAGCAGGGAATGGCGATCTACGAGGGCGAGGCGCGTACGTGGTATCAGTCCCTCGAGATCGTCGTTCAGTCGATGACGACCACTGGATACGGACAGGACGCTCCCTGGGAGACGGTCGAGATGACTGCGTTGGTACTGTTGATCCAGGTGACGGGAATCGCGTACATCGTCGTCGCGATTCCGCAGTTCGTGGTGCCGTGGCTCGGCCGACTGGTCGAGCCGACGCTGCCGGACGAGATCGAGCACCTGACCGACCACGTCGTTATCGTCGGCTACACGGCCCTCTGTGACGCGCTCGTGGACGAACTCGAGTCGACCGGGACGCCGTACGTGATCCTCGAACCGGACGAGGACCGGGCGCGAGAACTCCACGAGGACGGGTTCACCGTCCTCTATGGGGACTCGGAAGACGACGAGTCGCTTGAGGCGGCCGGACTCACGGACGCGCTCGGGGTCGTCGTCGACGCGACCGAGCGCGAACTCGTCAGGACCGTCCTCGAGATCGAACAGAAGACGCCGACGGCGACGGTGCTGCCGCTCGTCGCCGATCCATCGCGTGCCAGGTACTTTCGCTACGCCGGCGTCGATGAGGTGCTCTCTCCCAAACACCGGCTCGGAAAGGCCCTCGGCGACAGGGTCAGAGGAGTTCTCAGCGCCGACATCGAACTCGGCTCCGAGTTCGGCGTCGCCGAGTTTCACGTCGAGTCGGACGCCGCCCTCTTCGACGAGCCCGTCGCCTCGGGCCGGCGCGTCGAGTCGACGGGCGCGACCCTCCTCGGCGCGTGGGTTCGAGGCGATTTCGTCACCGAGCTATCCGAAGGTGCCAGAGTCGACGAGAACACGGCGTTGCTCGTCGCCGGAGCCGAACCCGAACTCGAGGCGGTGGCCGATCTAACCGGATCGACGGGCAGTCGTCACCGGACGACCGGCGACCCGGTCATCGTCGTCGGCGCGGGTCTCGTCGGCCGGTCGGCCTACGGCACGCTCGAACGGGCTGGGATCGAGACCACGCTCGTCGATCGAACCGACGGCGAACAGGTCGACGTCGTCGGCGACGCGACTGAGGAGGAGACGCTGCTTGAGGCGGGCGTGACCGACGCAGAAACGCTCCTCGTAGCGACCGAGTCGGACGACGAGGCGATCCTCACGACGCTTACGGGGCGCGCACTCAACCCAGACATCGAGATTATCGTCGGCGCGACAACCGCCTCGAGCGTGTGGCCGCTACGAACAGCCGGCGCGGACTACGTGCTCGCGTTGCCGAACGTCGCCGGGCGCATGATCACGCTCCGGCTCTTCGACCGGGAGGTGATGACGCTCGAAGACGAGTTACGCCTCCTCGAGACGGACGCCTCCACGCTCGTCGGCGAAACGGTGTCGACCGCCAGAATACGAGATGAAACCGGTTGTATCGTCGTCGCACTCGAGCGCGGCGGTGAGGTTCGCTCCGACGTGGAAGAGGGTCGGTTCAAGGACGACGACCGACTCGTTATCGCGGGAACCGAACGGCAGATCGAACGGTTTCGGGACGCGTATGCGGCCGACTGACGCCGGAGAGGCGTTCGTCGCTATCTCTCCGGTCCAGAAGCGACGCGAACGGTTGCGATAGATCCGCTCGGCTGAAAATCACGACGTCTCGAAAGTGCCAAGAACGATCGAGCTTCGGAACGTGCTTTCGAGTATGGCCGGCGACGCGGACTTCGATCCGGAGGACGCCGAGGAGAAAGAGATCGGCCGCGAGATGGTCGATCAGAGCACCGGCCTCGGCTCGGTCGCAGCCCACCTCTACCGCGGGGAGATGGAACGCACGGTCGAGTGGCGGAGCAGGCTCGACACCACGACGAACTGGGCAGTGACGGTGATGTCGGCTATCGTCGCCTACGCGTTTTCGGGCGAGGTGTCACACGCCGTGATCCTCGCCGGCCTCATGATGGGGACGGTCTTTCTGTTTATCGAGGCGCGGCGGTTCCGTGATTACGACATCTGGCGGTCCCGGGTTCGAGCGTTACAGGAGAACCTCTTCGCGAACGCCCTCGATCCGTCCGAGGGGGTCGAACACGACGCCTGGCGAGCAGACCTCAGCGAAGATTATCGCGAACCGACGCCGAAGATCACGTACCGCGGCGCGTTCAGTCACCGACTCCGGCGGGTCTACCTCCCGCTCATGTCCGCCGTCCTCCTCGGATGGGTGTTTCACATCTGGGCGTTCAACCCCGACGAGCCGTTCCTCGAGAGCGCCGGCCTTCCCGGAATCAGCGGCACCGTCGTCGTCGCGGCTGTCGGCCTCTACTACATCACGCTGCTCGTACTCGCAGTCCCGCTCTCGTCGAAAGAGCGCGGCGAGTCCGGCGAGGCGGATCACGGAGAGTTCGAGTGACGGACGGTCCCGAAGCCGGATATCGAACGCGCGGTTAACAGATGGTTTCTAAGGGGAGGCGTCCGTGTCTCCCCTATGGGACTGCTGGACGGACTCCGCGCCGCCCTCGGACTCCGCGCCGAGACGGACGCCAGACGCGACGCCGACCCCGACGACCTCTTCGGGATGAGCACGGCCTACCTCACCATGGAGGCCGACCTCGGCTACGACTCGCTCGACGTCGGCGCACTCTGTTTCTCCGGCGTCGACTCGAACAGCTTTCGGGATGCGGTCGACGAGGTCGAAGCGATCCTCGAAGCGGGCCGAGAGGAAACCGGGACCGAATTCGACGTCTCGGAGGACGACCACGGCTACCACTGGGTCATCCTGGAAGACGACAACCCCGAGGACCTGATCACCAGTCTGCATTTCGCCGCGGACACGTTCATCGAGCATGGCTACGGCTCGCGGCTCCTCGCGGCCGTCTTCGGCTACGAAAACCGTGACGGACCCGCCTACTGGATCTACTCGTTCCGCCGCGGCGCGTACTACCCCTTCGCGCCGCGGTCGGGCCGTGAACGCGACTCAAGCGCGGAGTTCAAACTCGAATCGGCGCTTGACGGCGAACTCGACATCGAGCGCGACAAGGAGTACTGGTACCCGCTCTGGCCGAGCCAGCGCGGGACCCACCCCTGGGAGTGACGGCCGCTCCAAACACATATGTCGTTCCGCCAAGAAGATCCGGCTAACACCGATGTCGAGACGACCGTCACGCAGGCGAGTCCTCGCCGGATCGGCGCTACTCGGGATGGGCACGCTCGCCAGCCGTTCCGGCGACGTCGCCGCCGAGCCCGATAGTGCCTCCTCGAACGGCGCGACCGAATCCGGCCGCACCTCGGACGTCGCCTATTCGAGCGATGCCACCTATTCGAGCCGCCAAGACGTCGCCGAGATCGATCTCGAGAGCCTCGATTCGTTCGTCGACGAGCGAATGGAGACGCTGCTCGACGAGCACGACGTCGTCGGCGCGTCGGTCGCCGTCGTCCACGACGATGCCGTCGAACTCGCGAGGGGGTACGGCGACGCAGCCGACGGCGGGTCGCCCGTCGATCCCGCCGAGACGGCGTTTCGGATCAGTTCGGTCTCGAAGCCGCTCGTCTGGACCGCCGTCTCGCAGCTGATCGAAGACGGTCGCATCGACCCCGACGAGGACGTCCGGACTTCCCTCGAATCCGTTTCGATCCCCGAAACGTATACGGAGCCGATCACGATCGCTCACCTCGCGACGCACACGGCGGGGTTCGAAGAGCGATTTCGGGGCACCTGGGTCACCGATCCGGCAGAGATGCGGCCGCTGGCCGAGGTTCTCGAGGAAGAACAGCCGGAGCGCGTCCGCCCGCCGGGAGAGATCGCGTCGTACTCGAACTACGGGACCGCGCTCGCGGCGCAGGTCGTCGCCGACGTCACGGGCACGGCGTTTCCGGCGTACGCCGACGAGCACTTGCTCGAGCCCCTGGAGATGACGACCACCACGTTCGAGCAGCCGGTTCCCGACGAGGTCGACGTCGCGACCGGGTACACGTCGTCGCTGGGATCGGTGCAGGAAGCGCCCGAGTTGCTCCTCGAAATCGGGCCGGCGGGTGCGGCCGCAACGACCGCATCGGACATGGCCCGGTTCATGCGCGCCCAGCTCGCCGACGGCGCCGTCGACGGCGAACGGATCCTCGCGGCCGAAACGGTCGATGAGATGCACGAGCAGTGGTTCACCCACCACGACGCCGTCCCCGGCATCGCGTTCGGGCTGCTCGAGGACGAGCGCCGAGGAGTCCGCGTCCTCGAACACAACGGCGCGATACCCGGCTCGTTCTACAGCCACCTCCTGTTCGTCCCCGAGTACGATCTCGGCCTCTTTCTCGCGTACAACACGAATACGGGAGCCGCCGCGAACGCCGAGTTCCTCGACTCGTTCGCCGAGGAGTTTTTCCCGGATCGAACGCCGGAAGCGAGCGCAGAGCCGAGTTCCGAACCGGACGGTCGACCCGAACAGGCCGCGGCTCTCGAGGGAACGTACCGCGGCGTCCGAATCGCGGAGTCGACACACGCCCGGTTCTCGTCGACGCTCCAAGCCGGCACTGCCGAGGTTTCCGTCGACGAAGACGGCTTCCTCGTCACCGACTTCGGCGGCGGGCCGACCCGCTGGATCGAGCGTGAGTCGTTCGTCTTCGACGAGGTCGACGGGACCGACACGCTCGCGTTCAGAGAAGAAGCGGGAGAGATCACGCACCTCTTCGTCGGCTTTCAGGCGTTCGAGCGGATCGGCCGGCACGAGTCGCTCTCGGCGCACGGCACCGTCGCGGGCGTGGCCGCGCTCGGGTTGTTCTCCGGCGCCATCGGGTGGCCGCTTGGCTGGGCGAAACGACGGCTCGTCGACGACGGATCGTCGCCCGACGCGGATCCGGGACGAGAAGCAGACGGTGCGACGAGCGCGAACCCGGAGGCAGACGGTGCGTCGAGCGCGAACCCGGATACGGAAGGTAGAACAGAATCGAACGCCGAGCAGGCGGAAAGCGCGGCGTCAAACACGAACACGGAGACGACAGCGGCTGCGACATCGGGTTCGGAACCGGGCCCGAACAGCGATCGGGGTCTGGTGCGGTCCCTCTCATCGGAAGCCCGCGCGCGGTGGGTCGCCGGCGGCACCATCGCCGCGTTGTTCGGCTTCGTCCTCGGAACGGTCACGTTGCTGTTCGTCCACCCGTACACGCTGTTGAGCAGGCCGCCGCTCGCCTACGAACTCGTCTCGATCCTGCCGATTCTCGGGTTGGTCGGAACGGTCGTCGCCGCGGGCTACGCCGTCGTCGCGTGGCGGGACGGATACTGGGGACGCCTCTCGCGGCTGCACTACACGCTCGTCGTCGCCAGCGCGGCCGCGTTCTGCTGGCTGTTGTACTACTGGAACTTCTTCCGGATTCCGTTGTAAGCGAGCGCACGACCGTCGCGGAACCCGGCGACGCGTCTCATCAAACCCATTATAATGGTTCGCTCGGTACACCGAGCCAGTGACCGACTGGAACCAGTTCAAAGGTGATCGACGACACGGCGGCGTCCGACGCGAGCTCGAGGGACCACACCGCGTCGAGGAGGGGTGGTCGGTCGACCTCACGGGCGCGGTCGGCTCGCCCGTGCTCGATCGAGACACCGTCTTCGTCGGCACCGACCGCGGCAACCTGTACGCACTCGAGCGAGAAACCGGTCGTCGCCGGTGGGTCGTCGAGACGATGACCGCGACCGACACCGCGCCGGTCGTCACGTACGACGCCGTCTTCTTCGGGACGGCGGACGGGACGATCCACGCTGTCGATCCGGCGAGCGGCGAGGTGCAGTGGGAGACCGAAATCGAGCCGAACCCGACCTCGCTTGCGTTCGCCGACGAGCAACTCTACGCGGGCCACGAGGGCGGGGTGTCGGCGATAGCGGCCGAAACGGGCGAGGAAATCTGGACGCACGAGACTGACGAGCCCGTCGCCGGCTGCCCGGCAGTCGCCGACGAGCGCGAGTGGAGCGGGGCGCGCGTCTTCGTTGGTACCGACGGCGAGGCCGCCTCTGCCCTCGAAGCGGAGACGGGCGAGGAGGTCTGGACGGTCCCGACGGACGGAGCCGTCACCGACGGGCCGACGGTCGTCGGCGACCGCGCCTACGTCGGCGACGCCGGCGGAATGCTGCTCGCCCTGAACGGCGAGACCGGCCAGTCGTGGTTCACCTACAAGATTCAGGACGAGTTCACCTCGTCGGCGACGGTGCTCGCCGACGACGACACCACGTTTGTCGGCGCGTCGGACGGCTACCTGCACGTCACCGACACGCAGTTCGGCCGGCGGAGGGTGCGCGGCTGGCTGTTCTCGAAGAAAGGAATCGCGCTCGACGGCGAGGTTCGCGCGAGTCCCGTCGTGATCGGTGACGTGGTCTGCGTCGGCGACTCGACCGGCTCGCTGTACGGGATCGACGCGACCGACTACGACCACCTCTGGCACTTCGGCCTCGGCGGGGCAATCACGAGCACGCCCGCGGTCGGCGAGCAACAGCTGTTCGTCGGCAGCGACGACGGCGTACTGCACTGTCTCACGTGGACGCTGGGCGAGCCGAGGCCGTAGGAGAGGTCGACGCGCGCTCGACGAACGGATGACGGTGACTCGCGGATACTGTACCTTTTTGCATCAGCGAATGCAGTACTATCGTATGAACTACCGAGCAGTCGACACCACGGCCGAGTACGTCGCTCGGCTCGAAACCGGTGCGGACTGGCGAGCCGAAATCGAGTCGCTCGCGGACGAGGTCGAGGCCGATGCGGCCTGGTTTAGCGCCCTCGGCGCGGTCCAGGACGCCGAATGCTGGTTCTACGACCAGGACGACTGCGAGTACTATCCGATCGAGTTCAACGAGCCGCTCGAGGTCGTCAGCTGCGTCGGAAACGTCTCCCTGCTCGACGGCGACCGGTTTGCGCACACGCACGCGGTCCTTTCGGATGAAGACGGCATCGCGTTCGCTGGCCACCTGAACGAGGCGACCGTCTGGGCCGGTGAGGTCCACATGCGGGTCTTCGAGGAACCCCTCGAGCGCGAGTACGACGAGACGACCGAGCTCGACCTCTGGCTCTGAGATGCGCGAGGAAGACGAGCAGTACTTCGAGCGGCTGGAATCGCAACTCGAGACGGCGTTCGACGTCGCCGAGCGGGCCAAAGAACGCGGTGGCGACCCCGAGCCTGAGGTCGAGATTCCGACCGCTCGCGACATGGCCGACCGCGTCGAGAACATTCTCGGCATCGATGGCGTCGCCGAGCGCGTCCGCGAACTCGAGGGGCAGATGAGCCGCGAGGAGGCCGCGCTCGAACTCGCCGAGGACTTCGCGGAGGGCCGGGTCGGCGACTACGAGACGAAAGCGGGGAAGATCGAAGGGGCAGTCCGCACTGCGGTCGCGCTGCTCACGGAAGGTGTCGTTGCCGCACCGATCGAGGGAATCGACAGGGTCGAACTCCTCACGAACGACGACGGAACGGAGTTCGTCAACGTCTACTACGCCGGGCCGATCCGCTCGGCGGGTGGGACGGCACAGGCCCTGTCCGTGCTCGTGGCAGACTATACGCGCGCGCTCGTCGGCATCGAGCAGTACGACGCACGCCAGGAGGAGGTCGAACGCTACGCCGAGGAGATCGGCCTCTACGACAAGGAGACCGGGCTCCAGTACTGTCCGAAGGACAAGGAGGCCAAATTCATCGCCAAACACCTCCCGATCATGCTGGACGGGGAGGCGACCGGCGACGAGGAAGTGTCGGGCTTTCGCGACTTGGAGCGAGTCGACACCAACAGCGCCCGCGGTGGGATGTGTCTCGTGCTCGGCGAGGGAATCGCGCTCAAAGCCCCCAAGATCCAGCGCTACACCCGAAATCTGGACGAGATCGACTGGCCGTGGCTGCAGGACCTGATCGACGGCAACTACGGCGACGGTGCGGACGAGGCGGTCGACAAGGAGGCGGACGGAGACGACGACGCCGAGTCGGACGATAGTGATAACGCCGCAGATGAGGCGACCGAGGAGGCCGACGAGGACTCGGCCGGACCGCCACGGGCCGATCCGTCGAAGAAGTTCCTCCGGGACCTGATCGCCGGTCGGCCGGTCTTTTCGCATCCGAGCGCCGAGGGTGGCTTTCGGCTCCGGTACGGCCGCGCCCGAAATCACGGGTTCGCGACCGGCGGCATCCACCCCGCGACGATGCATCTGGTCGACGACTTCCTCGCGACGGGCACCCAGATCAAGACCGAGCGGCCGGGGAAGGCCCACGGGATCATCCCCGTCGACAGCATCGACGGCCCCACGGTCAAACTGGCGAACGGGGACGTTCGCCGGATCGACGACCCCGAAGAGGCGCTCGAGATCAGAAACGGCGTCGAGAAGATCCTCGATACCGGGGAGTATCTGGTCAACTACGGCGAGTTCGTCGAGAACAATCACCCGCTCGCGCCGGCGTCCTACGTCTACGAGTGGTGGGTTCAGGATATGGACGCTGCGGGCGCAGACGTTCAGGCGCTCGAGGACGACCCCCGAACCGACCTCGAGTTCCCCGATCCCGCGGAAGCGCTCGAATGGGCGCTCGAATACGACACGCCGCTTCACCCCCAGTACACGTACCTCTGGCACGACATCTCGGTTTCGACGTTCTGCGACCTCGCTGATGCGGTCTCCGACGGCTGGATCGAAGGCGAGGACAATGGAACGCTCGTTCTCGAGTACAGCGAGTCCACGTGCAAGGCGCTCGAGACCATCATCATCGAACACCGCCAGCGTGCAGACGAGCAACGGATCGAGATCGACGACTGGCGGCCGTTCGTCCGAACGGTCGGCTGTGAGCCCCGCCAGACGGTTACCGACGGTGCCTCGCTGGAAGCCGATTCCGAGGGGAGTGGTGGCGGCGGGGACGTCGGACAGGCCGACGAGCCGACAGTCGAACTCGAGCGAACCTGGACCGACGACGAGCTCTCGGAACGCGCTCGGACGTGGGGGCACGCGGAAGACGGCGACAACGCAATCGAGGCGGTCAACGAGGTCGCACCCTACACCGTCCGCGAGCGCGCACCGACGCGGGTCGGCAACCGGATGGGCCGCCCGGAAAAGTCCGAGCGCCGGGACCTGAGCCCGCCGGTCCACACCCTGTTTCCGATCGGCGAGGCCGGCGGCGCACAGCGAAACGTCGCCGACGCGGCCAAACACGCCGAGACGATGTCGGACACCCCCGGCGTCGTCGAGGTGCAGATCGGACGACAGCGCTGTGAGAACTGCGGCGCGGAGACGTTCAAGAACCGCTGTCCGGAGTGCGACGAGCGGACGGTCCCAGACTACCAGTGTCCCGACTGCGAACAGACCCTCGAACCCGACGACGCCGGCCGCGTCGAATGTGGTCGCTGTGAGATCGAGGGCACTTGCGTCGAAACCCGCGAGGTCGACGTTCACGAGGAGTATCGTGACGCTCTCGAATCGGTCGGCGAACGCGAGAACGCCTTCGAGATCCTGAAAGGAGTCAAGGGATTGACCTCGGCGAACAAGGTCCCCGAACCGATCGAAAAAGGGATTTTACGCGCCAAGCACGACGTTTCCGCGTTCAAAGACGGCACCGTCCGCTACGACATGACCGACCTCCCGGTGACGTCGGTCCGAGCCAGCGAACTCGACGTCGACGTCGGCCAGCTACAGGCGTTAGGGTACGAGGAAGACATCCACGGCGAACCGCTCGTCCACGAGGACCAACTGGTCGAGCTCAAAGTGCAAGACGTCGTCCTCTCCGACGGCGCCGCCGAGCACATGATGCAGACCGCCGACTTCATCGATGATCTGTTGGAGCAGTACTACGGCCTGGAGTCGTTCTACGAGATCGACGACCGCCAGGAGCTCGTCGGCGAGTTGGTGTTCGGGATGGCACCCCACACGAGCGCGGCAACTGTCGGGAGAGTGATTGGTTTCACGAGTGCTGCCGTCGGATATGCGCACCCGTACTTTCACGCCGCTAAGAGGCGGAATTGTGACGGTGACGAGGATTGCGTGATGCTGCTCATGGACGGCCTATTGAACTTTAGTCAAAGATTTTTGCCAGATCAACGAGGCGGAAAGATGGACGCGCCCCTCGTTATGTCCTCCCGCATTGACCCCTCCGAGATCGACGACGAGGCCCACAATATGGACATCGTTAGCCAGTACCCCCGCGAGTTCTACCTCGCGACCCGCGAGCAGGCCGACCCCGAGGAGGTCGACATCCAGATCGGCGAAGATACGCTCGGTACGGACGGCGAGTACACCGGCTTCGAGCACACCCACGACACTACAGACATCGCGATGGGCCCCGATCTGTCGGCGTACAAGACGCTGGGTTCGATGATGGACAAGATGAACGCCCAGCTCGAACTCGCGCGCAAACTCGAGTCAGTCGACGAGACCGACGTCGCCGAGCGGGTCATCGAGTACCACTTCCTGCCGGACCTGATCGGGAACCTGCGCGCCTTCTCCCGCCAGGAAACGCGGTGTCTCGACTGCGGCGAGAAGTTCCGTCGGATGCCCCTGACAGGCGACTGTCGGGAGTGTGGCGGCCGCGTTAATCTCACCGTCCACAAAGGCTCGGTGAACAAGTACATGCAGACCGCGATTCAGGTCGCCGACGAGTACGACTGTCGGCCCTACACGAAACAACGGTTAGAGGTGCTCGAGAAAGCCCTGGAGAGCATTTTCGAGAACGATAAAAACAAACAGTCCGGTATCGAGGACTTCATGTAACGAGCGGAAATCGAACCGCAATCACGACGGATAGATCACCGGTACCCGGGCGCTTTCCGATCAAGAGAGCGTTCCGGACGCATGGCAATCCACTGGCACCGACGCGACCTTCGGGCGACGGACAACCTGGCACTCGCTCAAGCGGTCGAATCCGACGCGCCGGTCGTCCCGCTTTTCGTCTTCGATCCTGTGGTCCTCGACCACGCGTCTCCACTCCGGGTCGCGTGCCTTCGAACAGCGATCAGCGCGCTCCGCGAGTGGTATCGAGAACAGGGAAGCGATCTGCTCGTCGAGTGTGGCGAGGCGAGTTCGGTGGTTCCCCGTGTGGCGGCCGAACGCGACGTAGACAGCGTCTACTGGAACGAGGATTACAGCGGACTGGCGACAAACCGCGACGAAGCGGTTGCGACAGCGCTCGAAGCGGACGAACGGACTGTCGAGACGGCCCACGACGCGATCCATCACGAGCCGGGATCGATCACACCGAACACTGGCGAGCACTACTCCGTGTTCTCGTACTTCTGGAAAAAGTGGCGCGATCGGGACAAACGCGAGGCAGTCGACGCACCCAAGGGAGACGATCTCGCGGCGATAAGGGCGGACGACACTGGATCGATTCCGTCGATCGAAGAGATGGGTATCGAAGAGATCGACATCGATCCACCCCGAGTCACGCCGACGGCCGCTCGCGAGCGTGTTGCATCGTTCTGTGCAGCCCCGATCTACGACTACGAGTCCGGTCGCGATTTTCCGGCTGCCGACGCGACATCCAGACTCTCCGTCCACCTCAAGTGGGGAACAGTCGGGATTCGGGAGGTGTACTCCGCAACGCAACGTGCCGCCGACCGTGCGGCCGATTCGACGGAACGCGAGAGTGTCGAGGCGTTCCAGCGTCAACTCGCCTGGCGAGAGTTCTACGCACACGTTCTCGCGTTCAATCCTGAGACAGTTACCGAGAACGCGACAGCGTTCGAACGGGAAATCGAGTGGCGAAACGATCCCGACGAGTTCGAGGCGTGGAAACGCGGCGAGACCGGCTACCCGATCGTCGACGCCGGAATGCGCCAACTGTGCGACGAGGGGTGGGTGCACAACCGCGTTCGGATGCTCGTTGCGTCCTTTCTGACGAAAGACTTACTCGTCGACTGGCGAAAAGGGTACGACTGGTTTCGGCGGCGACTGGCGGATCACGAGACCGCAAACGACGTCGCAGGCTGGCAGTGGGCTGCCTCGACAGGGTTCGACGCCCAGCCGTACTTTCGGATATTCAATCCGACGAAGCAGGGTCGCGAGTACGATCCCGATGCGGAGTACGTTCGGAGGCACGTTCCAGAACTCGCAGATGCGACCACCGACGAGATACACGGCTGGCACGACAGCTCCGACGCAGAACGGGCACGGATCGCACCGTCGTATCCGGCACCGATCGTTGACCACGCTGACTGCCGTGACCGGGCGATCGACACCTTCGAGCGCGCTAAAAATACGGAATGACGGTGAGTCAATACGAACGTCAGTAGTGTAGCCAGCCGGAAGCGAATTAGTATATCATAATAGAGTTTATTGGTCGGTCTCGTTGAAAACGGAATCCGTCGATGACAAGCCGACAGACGGCTTTTGCGCAGGTTCTATTTAAGCACCTTCGAGGCGTACCGATAATCATGGCCACGACAGACGAACACCCACGACTCGGCTTCGGAACGACAGTGTACACCGAGGACGGAAGACCGATCGGACGGATCCGCGGGTTCGACGAGGACGGGTTCTACGTCACGCTGCGTGATGGGTTCGAGGGACTGAGCGTCGAGCACGTTCGTTCCGGCCACGAGTTCGGCGAGGCACACCTGATGTGGAGATGCCTCGAGTGCGGCGAAATGGGGGCACTCAACCGCGATTTCCCGGATACTTGTCCGGCCTGTGGAACCGAACGCGAGAACCTCTACTACTGGACCGAAGACTGACGAAAGTCGTTTGAGGCTGGCGATTCGACTCTGAATCGATGGAAATCGTCGTCTTCGGTGCCGGTAGCCTGGGCAGTCTCGTCGGCGGCGCGCTGGCAATCGACCCTGCCCACGACGTCACGCTCGTCGCGCGACGAGCACACGCCGAGGCAGTCGCCGAAGCCGGTCTCGAAATCGAGGGTGAAATCGACGCGCACGTCTCGCCGGCGGCGACGGCCGATGGATCGGCGCTCGCAGCCGACCTCGCAATCGTGACGGTGAAATCGTACGACACGCCGACGGCCGCCGAAACACTCGCGACGGGCTCGTTCGACGCTGTCCTCTCGCTTCAGAACGGGATGGGAAACGAGGAAACGCTGTCGGCACGGCTCGACGTTCCGGTTCTTGCCGGCGTGGCGACGTGTGGCGCGATTCTCGAATCACCGGGCGTGATTCGATGTACGGGACTCGGAAAACTCGTACTCGGTGCTCGGGAGGGCGAACCAGTCGCGCTCGCCGACCGAGTCGGCCAGGCGTTCGTATCGACGCCGCTCGAAGCGGTAGTCGCCGAGGACATGCCGCGGCGATTGTGGGAAAAGCTCGCGGTCAACGCCGGGATAAACGCAGTAACAGCACTCACGGCGACCGAAAACAGCGCGGTTCTCGAACGTCCGGCGAACGAGATCGCACGAGCAGCGACCCGCGAGACGGCACGCATCGCACGGGCGGACGGTGTTATCCTGTCGAATCGCGAGGCCCTCGCGGCGATGGAACGGGTTGCCACGGAGACCGCGGACAACACGTCCTCGATGCGCCAGGACATCCTTGCGGGTCGGCGAACGGAAATCGACGCGATAAACGGTTACGTGGTCGAACGAGCGGACGAGTACGGGCTCGATGTACCCACAAATCAGACACTGTCGACGCTCGTTCAGACGTGGGAACGAGGACAAAATCTACGGTAACCGGTCGAACGAATCGAGACGGTTAGAACGGGGCTTCGGGGCCTTCGTCTGTCTCGCCGTCGTCGACAGTCTCGCCGGGGAACGACGGACTCATGCCGCCACCCATCTCCTCGTCGCCACCGTCCATGCCGGTGTGGGCGTTGACCTTCTCGATTTCGGGGATCTCTTTGACCATTCGGCTCTTGATCGCCTGAATCGTCATCGGCGAGATACCACAGCCGCTGCAGGCACCGCCGAGTGCGATGGTGACCTCACCGGTCTCACGATCGAGGTCCTGAATCGCTGCGCTACCGCCGTGCATCTGGATCTGCGGAAAGTTCCGACGGAGGAAGTTCGTAACGCGTTCTTCGAGGTCGTCTCCGTCGTTCTGGGTCTCGGTGCTCATGAACGCCCCTTGGGTATCAGAGCCCCTAAACCTTCCGTCCCTCGTGTTCGGTCACCCTCTCGAGTAGCGTCACGCAAACCCGAAGACACGCTGGAGCTCGGCTTCGATTTCCTCGATATGTTTTTCGAGAACTTCCTCGAAGCGATCCTCCTCGACGAGGACGCCCGAGAGCCGGTTGTAGGGTTCGTCGGGGAGTTCGATTCGGAATTCGCCATCGCCCTCGTAGAACGGCTCACTCTCGTTTAGCACCTGCTGATCGATCGCGTGAACGAGTTCGGAGTCGTAGCGGTCGTTCATCCGATTGAAGGCGTTCTTGTACGCCTGCTGGAGTTCGGGGAAGTAGTTAGCGTACTTGTCCTCGAACTTGTCCGGGTCGAAATCGGCCATGTTGGAGAGGACGGAGAGCGGAGACAAAAGTCGGACGATCAGTTCGTGAGTTCGTATCGATCACGTGATTCATCAATTCAACGAGCCAGTAGCGGAATCGATATACGAAGGATGCGTACGCAAGCGGAACGGCAACCCGGACACCGACCGACACAGATCACATGTTACCCGATTATCATCCGATCCCGCAGAAAGCACTCCCTCCGGGATGGGAACCCGACGAGCTCCGCTCCGAGCGGTTCGTCTACCGGCACACCGCTTTCGCGGTCGCGCTCATCGCAGACGCGACGACCGCCGATCGAACGCACCCCGGGCTCGGCATCAGTCGCTGCTGGAAAGTTTGTTATCGTCACTCCCTCGGCGATCAGCCGGTTACGAAACTCCTCGGTCACGTCCCGACCCGACAGTCGGCCGTCGATGGGTTGCTCGAGTGCATGCGTCGCGTTCACGAAACAGACGGCTGCGACGACGATCCGGCGATCATCCCGCAGATTTTCGAAAGCGTCTCTCTCCCCCAGAAAATTCCCGAAAAGCCACCGGGACCGGTATCGAACCAGTGGTGACCTGATAAGGATACACACGTCGTCCGATCCGTGTCCGTTGACAGCGCATTCGAACGGCACAACCAGATGTAAACTAGATAGCGATATACAAAATCGGTCTTCGACTGGTGTTGCGAAGATAGGGAATAATGCATAGGTCCGACAGCGACCACTCTCCAGACTGAGTGGTCTCGCGTACCCCTGCTCACAAGTGAATAGTCCGCTTTTATCAGAACGGGGATGGGAATTGGTTGTCGTGAATCTGCTCCGCACGCTGTAGCGTTGTCTCCGCCTTCTGGATTTTATCCGCGATATCAGTTGTCGTGTATACTGCGATCCCATTCACGAAGTGTAGCCACTGTCCGGTTAATCAGGGATACGCGTATCGTAGCCGATCTTGATTTATATGGAAATGGCACAAATGGCGTACAAGATATAAAGGATTAGTCCAACAAGATGACATCGTTTGTTTCACGCCGAAACTGGTGATTCATCCGTTCACTACATGTGTTTGTTGATCATCCATCGCCATCTTTTTGTTGACCTTTTGAAGAACTGCGCACTGGACAGAAATTTTATAAATTTACTCAAGTGAGATTCAAGCGATTATCAAACAGAATAGAGAAGAGCCCGTAACCAACAGAGTTACCGGCGAAGACTACTCTGACTGATCAGTAGAAAAGTTGAGGAAAAGGTAACTGAGTACCGAGAATCGCGTTCTTTGGAGGAATTAGCGGATAGATTGGAGGTCGTCTACGCGATCCGGAAAACAAAGGGTGTGAGTGTCGACGAGCTAATTTACCAGATTGAAGACATGTTTGTCTAACTGCGAAGCCAAGTCACAATGACTATAGTGGTGCTGTGATTGCTCCTATATTATTTCATAGTTAGAAGAAAACTTATTACAGTATGTGTATTCAAAGGAAATATGGTCTATCCAGTCTCTCGGCGAACGGTCCTTGGAACTGTTGCTTTCGCTACGACGACTGCTGGGTGTTTGGACGGAAATTCTGATGGGAACGGAAATGGGAATACCACTCCCGATACCGGTCCAGAAGAGGATGCTTCCAACAATGAATCCATCGACGGTTCAGAAGAGGATGCTTCCAACAGTAAATACATTAACGATGATGATGGTGAACCCGACCGAATAACTTGGCACGCAAGGGTATATTCAGAGCTACCAGACGAAGATAAAACGGTTTATCAGCCCGATCACGATCTCCTGAAAGAGTTTTCGCCTTTAGAATATTTCCTCGATCAGGCAAACAAGGAAAACATCTATGATGGATATACATTGGCTGCTCCAACCATGGACTATGATACTGAAGAAGCAAAGGATACACAAGATATCTGGGAAAAAATCGAAGATGACGCTAATGGGTCGGTTTTCGTTGAATACGAAGAGTGGTATCTTCGATTAATATATGCGCCCGAAACTGATGAATGAATCTTTCGTCGTATAATGAAGCTATTTAATCAGGGGCAGAAGTCTTCCCAAACCCCGTACTTGCCGATCATGGTTCTACGTCCGACCTAGTTTTCCACTGTTACTCCAATTAGAAGGTCGTTTAATTTGCTCTATTGAAAATGCGGTATGGCAGCACAATCATAGCTTCTCAGCTATCTTTTTGATGTTGTGGAGAGCGGACATGAGGACAATTTCACGGAACTGTCGGTACCAGAACTGCGAACGCAAGGCGGAGTCTTGCGTTCGCTTCGTGGTCGAGTAAGACGTTTCTGCCATCCACCGTTGCGTGTACCCGTTCTCCTAATTGAGTGCGTTGTGCGCAGCACCCATCGGCGTTGATCCGCGGTGATGAACGAGGTATTCGAAATCGTACCCAGACAACTCGTACTTGGTGTACCAGTCCTGAAATCCGTTATCTGCGACTATGGCCCGCGGGTCGTCCGGCGAAATGCGGACAACCTGCGGGCCAGCCTTCGTGTCATGTTCATACCCAATACAATGCACGTCCAGCACCGCTAGCGACTCTATATCGGTGAGTGTCGTCGCTTTGATCGTCTTCACTGCTCGACCCTGTCGCTGCAGGTAGTACTGTGAGGCTTGCTTCCGTTCGAAGAACGTGCTGTCGAGAGCGACGTAGCCGGAGTAACGGAGTTGCTGCGCAGAAGCACGCAGCAACGCCCGCCAGACGTACATCGTGTATCGGTCAAGCGAGTGGTAGAACGTCGTTGGATCAGGCAACGCATCTGGGTGAGTGCCAAGTTACTTACACATATCTGACACAATCCCGAGCCGATCAACGAGTTCGGTGAACGTGTGGTCTTCTTCCTCCCGAATACAATGAGCAACGACGTGTGCTTCGCGGGGAAGCCCGCCTGATTTGGGCTTCCCCGCATGATTCTCCAAAGCTTGTTTTGCTACACGTAGTGCCTTCTCAACGAGGTCGAAGAGTGCTGGAGACAACTCCAAGCGGCACTTAGCAACCGCTTCTTTGACTCACTTACCGACCTCACAACAGCGATTGATCAGACCTCTGTACCAACTATGAGTGATTATTTCTAATGGCTACTATAGAATCTTCCGAATTAGGACCTGAGACATATACTGACGTGTATTATACCACAACCATTTAATATAAAATAACCTTAGATAGTGTAGATATAAATAATTTTAAATACCATTAGTAGTATTGAATGGTATGGTCAGTAGAACTGACAAACTCACTCAAATGGGCCGTCGACGGTTTATCGAAACACTTGCTGGTCTTGGAATGTCCACAGGCGTCTTAACAAATATCTCTCAAGAAAAACTTGAAGAAATAACAGATGATCCGACAGAAGAAGTTCCTCGAGTCAAAGCACTTCACTTGAAAAATCCAGAAGCGTACGAAGAAACACCGTTTCCTAATGAATCAGAACGTGAGCCAGAATTCTATACGATCCCTCGCGAAAAGTGGATAAAAGTTGAGACTGCTTTTGATGCTGCTCACCGGCTTCAGAATCGAGTTAGTGAGATAGATGACTCTGGGCTAGTCGATGTTGGTGTTAGGATATCTGACAAAGGACGCTTAGAGCAATACGGTATTAGCATAACTCGAAGAACGGTCATTCCATTATCAACCCGAGAAGATAATTCCGAGATTACAGCTGAGCAAGCAGATAGTCTTGATGAAGCAAAAACAGCAGATGTATCACTAGATGAATTGATGGGTTCTTTACCAGACACAGCTGAAGGCCAAGTGGGTAATGAAGACTACGAGACAGCATCTCGTGACGGAATCCCCATTCATTTTGAAAATTCAGTTATTGCTGATGAAACATGTCCTGATATAGACTGTCATAACAACGACGACACTGGCGACCGACTCTATACATCAACCTACCGGTACACTGTATCTCCATATACGTATGTAGGAACTGGTTGTAGTATCCACATCTCATCAGATAACTTCGGTAGCAGCTCATCTCTTGGACCTCGAGTAGCCCATAATAATAACAATGAAATAGGTTTCCTAACGACTGGACACGGTGCATTTGATGATACAGACCCTGAAGAAGCTATAGGACGCGATGTTTCTCAATTTACAACCAGTAATCAGATCGGTACTGTCTCTCATATTAAGCATAATGAGAGTTCTGATGTTTCTAGCAGCTCTAACTGGGACATAGCCTTCATTGAGATGAATGACTCACTAGAAGCTGGTAACAGACTGGCTGATGTTGATAGTGGTTTTTCGGGACGGCTAGGAACAAGTATTCTTGGGTATGATTACTTGAAAGATGATGAAGGGCCTGTTTGCCAACAAGGTCGACGCACAGGACGCTGTGAACAAGAGATCTATGAGATTATCGAAGGTGAATCACCAACTCAGATTGAGCTGTACAGAGATCAAGAAGAAGGAGGTGGAAATTCTGGCGGTCCTTACTTTGTGAACGAAGCAAACGATGAAGATGATTTGAGAGTTGCTGGTGTCCACCGGGCAGGAGGAACTCGTGGAGGAAATGACGTGGCTATCGGCATGTGGATCGGAGATATTGAAGACAACTTCGATGTAACCGTTATTTGAGTCAGAGTATGTGTTTAGCTTGAGTTGGCTCTGGTGAATCGCAAGGCAACGGCGACTCCACACCGGTTAAATCTAGGAAGATGAAGCGAGAAACGGTGGATGCTCTATGCCCAAAATTTCCGCTTCACTGGGAAAGTAGTCGGCTAAAAATGCTGTTGGTGGCTGAGGCGAATCTACCGCTTTGTAGGGGGCGGCGGTTTGCCGATTACGCGGTTGTTTCGCTGCATGGTCTCTGGCTTCACTTTGAGAAACCCTATTGCGAAGCGCTCGATCGGTTGAGTGAGATGCCGCAAATACTCGCCAAGATAGGCCTTGAAACGGCTAATCTCCATCGAGATGGTCGTCTGTGACGCGGAGTTTGATTCAAAGCGTGTCTTCCAGACGCTATCGAACCTGATGTGGACTACCTCATCCCGACACGAGTCAATGAACCTGAAAAGGAGGCCATAGAACATATGGAGGACGACGGGCAAGAGGTCCTGTTGAGGAAAGCAGTGTTCATGTCGTGAATGGATCCCACTCGATACGGTTCCTGTACTGAATAGCTGTTTCAGCAAATATCGTAGATGAATAAACAACATTCATGGGAACACACATGATTAGAGGTTGTTACCTACATGTTCTTGGCATTTATATACGAGGGCACATAATTCCAGAGTAGTGACAGCACGCGCGAGACAGGCCCCGACGGGGTCACGGTGGGAACGGCTCGATTCGCCGAGGCGTCTCGATAGCGCGGACTACGAATCTACGCCGAAAGACTACGAAGTAGAAGGTATTTTCACCACGAATACCGGCGATCTCGTGGAAGCGCGGTCCTTCGATATGACGTTCAAGGAGATGGTCGACGGCGTTCTCCGTAGTTACCCGTACCAGCAACAGATTCGATACGACCGATCGGCCACGCTCGAGGACCTCGTGTCCGAAGTGCCGGCGTGCTACCTTCGGTTCTACGATACCTACGACCACCAACAGGGTGATCCGAAACCCTGGGAAGCAGTGTTCAGAGCGCATGTCCTCCGCTGCGTGAAGGGCTGGAAGAACGCAACGAAACTGTATCGCTACCTGAAGCAGAATCCGTTCCTCTGTACGCAGCTCGGATTCGAGGACATCCCGGACCAGTCTACACTCTGGCGGGCGTGGGAAGATCGCCTTGGAAACGTGCAAGAGGCAGTTCGGGATGCCGCCGAGATTGTCGTCGACATCGCCCGCTACCACGACATCCCCGCGCCTGAACCCGAGTTCTTGCCCGATCAACCGACCGGGACAGTGACGCGGTCGAAGAGCAAGGATACACTCGCACGCGAGAAGGCCCGCGAAGTCTGGAAGGGTGCGAAACCGATCGTCGAGGACTGTTTCCACCTCGATCGCGGCGACAACGCCTCGATCCCCGAGGGTGCGTTCTGGGAGCAGCAGGCCTATCTCGGGATGCGTTCGGATCTCCACCCAAACGATGGTGCTGGCAACTTCGCACAGGACTCGACGCGAGAACGAACGCCGTCGGGTGATTCTCACCGACTTCAGACGACGAACCTCGGAGTCGAGCGAATCCGGACGATGCTGCGGGAGACCGCACGAACGCTCATTGCACGGGCGAAATCGAAGGACAAGATGGGTCGAAAACAGATGACAGCGCTCGACCTTACGAAGGGCAACCCGTGGGGCGGGGAAGTCACCCGAAACAGTTGCGGGGAGAATCAAGAGCCGTGGATTCTGGGGTACAAGGGCGAGGACGGCCCGTTCTTCCAGTGGGCAGTTATCAAGCTCGTCGGCCACGACGTCCCGCTGATTCTCGACGCCGTCCCGGTCGAACGTGGTCGGAAGCGGGCTGATATCGTGGACGATCTCCTCGACGGCGCGACTGATGTCGTTCCCGGCCTGGACCTCGTGATGATGGACCGCGAGTTCGCCAACGACGGCGTGAAGGACGCCTGCGAAGACCACGACGTCCACTACCTCAACCCTGGCGTCGTGCGCTCCAGCAGCGATCACGAACACCAGATCGCCAAACTCGCCAGCGAGGACAAGGACTTCGATGTGGTCGAACAGGAGCGCCTTGACGACGGGCCGACGCGGAAGGCGGTCTATCTCCCGAAGCGGGAGTGGGAACGCGAAGAGAAAGACGACGCCGGGACGGACATGACGATTCGCCAGGAACTCATCGAGGACTTCGAGGACGTCGGCGACACGACGCCGCTCTCGGAAGACCGTGACGGCGACTCGCCGCTGGGGAACCTCCTCAACGAGGTTGCCAACGAGGAGGAGATTGACGAACCGGTGCGGGTCGAAGCGCCGACGGTGCCCTTCGAGACGAACCTCCCGTGGGTGGACATCGATCCCGCGGACCAGCGGGAGATGAAACACCAGATTGGGCGGTTGATGGTCCGCTACAAGCGACGCTGGGGTATCGAGAACGGGTTCAAGAAGTTGAAGACGTTCCTCGCGGAGACGCAGTCGCCAGATCACCGATTCCGGTACTTCAACTTCGCGTTCGCCTGCGTACTCTACAACTGCTGGCGACTCGTGGACATCCTCGTACAGCTGGAACTGGACGGTGAGGTCGGGGACAAGCCGGCGATCACGGCGAACTCGTTCCTAACGTTCGCCAAGAAGAGCTACGGTCTCGACCCTCCCGACTAACCTGCTCGGTCTCTCTGGGCGTGCTCGGTCGGGAGCGGCAGCGCTGTTCTGAACGTCGATTTCTCCGACAGTTTATGAACGAAAGTCGATAGTTTCTCAGAACCGTATTCTCAGAGGTTCTTGTCCGATTCTTTCAGAACGGATGGGATTGAAACCTGTGCATCATAGAGGTATCTTCGCAACATCAGGGTCTTCGAGAGGGAACCTACGACAGGGTCGCACAGTTCGGACTCACCGAAGCCGACCCAGATTCGTTTCTTAGAGGTCTTCGTCTGTCTCGTCGGAGTCGGTAATCAGCGTGAATCCCCAGGAAAGCCCGTCGGTATCCACGACTCCGTCATCACGACCGTCTTCGACGAAAGCGAAGTCAGTACGGAACTCGAGTTCGGCAGGCAGTTCGTCGAGGTCGTCCTCGTCGTCGACGGGGGTGTGTAAGACGACGAGTTCTTCGGTGTGGGTTTCGCCTTGTTCGATGGTTTCGACCTGGAAATCGAGAGTCATCGCGAACGGATCGGACGACCACCAGACCTCGTCGTCGTCCGCTTTCGTCTCCTCGACGCTTTCGGATGGATACAGGGAGAAGGACGTATCGCTTGCTACGGTCCAAAACATCGCCGCTCGTCGCTCACCGTAGCGATACGGACGATCGTCCGTATTCGTCAACTCGAGTTCGATCGTCAGCGGGGACTCCGCCGTCGCATCAGAGACGACCGTCAACTCGTACGCCAGAGGGTCCAACTCGCCCATCGAATCCGGATCGATGGAGGCATCAGTTTCGTCGTCGGCTTCGTCCTCGGCGGCGGTCTCTTCCTCGTCACTTGAATCGGGTTCCTGATCGGCCCCTCCAGTATCGTCGGTCCTATCGTCTTCGGACGGTCCACCGTCTGCGCTCCCGTCGTCTAAACAGCCGGCGATTCCGATCGGAACCGTTGCCGCGCTCCCAATGATGAAGTCGCGTCGTTCCATAGAGGAGATCTAATTCCGTCGGATATAGACCCCACACAAAGGTGAAACAGTCCTTTGAGCTACGGCTCTCCTCGAAAGAATACTGCTTTCGGAGGAGAAACAGGAACGTCGTGACGTCGCATCGAGAGAAGGAGATCGCCAAGCATTCGCCCAGACCGCTCGCTCTCGTCACCTCGCATGTCGTTGACCCGCATCGAGTTCCAAGCCAGTAACCGTCTCCGCTCTCAGGAGAGTTGATCGCCGACGAGGGTGTCGATCGCCTCGACGAATGCCGCTTCCTCGCCTTTCGGAACCGTCGCACCGGCGGCGACGTCGTGCCCGCCACCGTCGCCGCCGACGGCCGTCGAGCCCTCGCGCATCGCGACGGAGAGATCGAGTCCCTGTCGGACGAGAGCGTGCGTTCCTCGCGCCGAGACCTTGACCTCCTCGTCGTTTTTCTCGGCGAAGGCGACGATGGGCTTCGAACGACTGATACCCTCGTTGCCCATCGCCATTCCGGCGACGATGCCGACGATCGTCTCGCGGATGCGATCCTCGGCGTGGAACCACTGGACGTTGTCCTCGACGGTCACGCCCTCTCGAGTGACGAGGTCGATTCCCTCCGAGAGGTTCCGACGGTGATCCCGCAAGAGCGTTCGAGCGCGCTCGAGCGCGTCGTCTCGGTTACCGAGACAGACGCCCAGCCCGACGTCGGCCCGCTCGTAGCGAGCGGTCGCGTTGAGCAGCGTCGAAAACTCGCTTGCATCCCGGAGTTCGGTCCCAATCGGCTCCTCGCTCAGGACGTAGGCGGTTCCGACGAGCTGATCGATCTTTTTCGCGGGGACGCCGCTCGAGACGGCGCGCTTGACCAGCGCGCTCGCGACTGTCTGCTTTTCCTCGCTCGTGAGCCCGGACCAGCGACGCCACTCGCCCTCGCGTTTCAACTCGAGATCGAGTTCGTCCAGAAAGCGCAACGCGCCGCCTTCGTCGTTCGAGATGCCGGGGACGTAGACGTCGGTGGCGTACTCAAGGAGTTTCGGCAGGGGGCGTGTCTGCTTGCCGTAGAGCGCGAGGTCGGTGTCCGTCTCGAGTACGCCGGCCTCGACGCCCTCGTCGACGATTCGTTGGTTCGCACCGTGGAGTTCACCGCCCGACGCCTGCATGTCACCGACGGCACCGACCACTGCCAGCGCGGCGAGGTCGCGATTATCTGTACGGGCTGACGTCCCGGAAGGTGCCGTGGCCGTACCACCGTCGGTCGCCGGCTGCTCCGCGACGTCAGCGAGCGCCCGCGCGAGAACGTAACTCGCACCGGCACCCGAGAGTTCGGACGCCCCATCGATTCCGACCAAAAGCGGGTTGAGGTGATACGCCGTCTCTCGGTCGGCGGGCTGGTGATGATCCGCGATAACGGGAGTGAAGTCGCCTGCGTCCTCGTGCTCGGCGATGATATCGAGCTGTCCGCTGCCGAAGTCGGTAAAGAGAACCGTCTCGTAGGCCGTGTTCGCGATGTCGTCGATCGTCGCCTCGTCGAGTTGTTTTTCAAAGACGGTTTCGAATCGGATTCCCGCCCGCTCAAGCGCCTGTGCGGCGATCGCGGCGCTCGTCAGCCCATCGGCGTCGATGTGGGACGCGAGAAGCACACGTTCGGCCTCGACTAGCGCCCGTGCGCAGTGAGTTGCACGCTCCTCGAGGTCGGGAATCGGGCCTGCCATCGAGGTGTCGTTGGGCCCGCTTCCGAAATAAAGGTGCGGATCGGACCCACGAGATAGTCGCTCTTGAAACAGTTACACACCGATTGCGACGCTTCCCTGCGATCGAGTGTTATTGACTTTCAAGAGCGACGTAGCTGTCGGCGAATTGTTTTCTCCCCAGACGATACCAAAACAAATTGGGTATAACTTCATACGTCGGGAGTGAAAACGAACAACTGTGGCCACGTGAACGACAGACAGGAATACAGGATACGGCGTGTTCGTCTCCACTATAGTAGCCACTGAAAGTCAGTGCACACCCAATCGCACGACAACTGTGCGATTGGTGTGTAAACAGTTTCAGTTGTTACTATAGCGTCTTGGAGACGGTTTTAGACGGTCGTTCGCCGTGGCCCGCATCTCTAGTGATTGCTCGACAGCGTTCAGTTCCGCCCTGCTTTGCGACCATTTATACCCGATGACGGACGTATACCACTGCAATGGCGCAAGCGGGAAATTCAGAACTCGTCGACGCGTTCGAGCAGTTCTTCCGCAACTACTACGACGACGCGATCAAACAGCTTGCGCAGCGATATCCAAACGAGCAGCGCTCGCTTCACATCGACTGGCAGGACCTCTACCGATTCGATCCCGACCTCGCGGACGATTTCCTGAACCAGCCCGAACAACTGCAGCGCTACGCCGAGGAGGCACTCCGACTGTACGACCTCCCGATCGACGTCAGTCTCGGGCAGGCCCACGTCCGCATTCGCAACCTTCCGGAGACGGAATCCCCCGAGATCCGAGAGATCCGCGCCCGCGACATGAACTCGCTGGTACAAGCACGGGGGATCATCCGCAAGGCGACCGACGTCCGCCCAAAAATCGAGGAGGCCGCCTTCGAGTGCCAGCTCTGTGGCACGCTTACGCGAGTCCCACAGTCCAGCGGCGACTTCCAGGAACCCCACGAGTGCCAAGGTTGTGAGCGGCAGGGTCCCTTCCGCGTCAACTTCGACCAGTCCGAGTTCGTCGACTCCCAGAAACTCCGCATGCAGGAGAGCCCCGAAGGCCTGCGTGGCGGCGAGACGCCCCAGTCACTCGACGTTCACATCGAAGACGACATCACCGGCGAGGTCACACCCGGCGACCACGTCTCCGCGACCGGCGTCCTCAGGCTCGAACAACAGGGAGACGGTCAAGACAAATCACCCGTCTTCGACTTCTACATGGAGGGGATGTCCGTCGACATCGACGAAGAGCAGTTCGAGGATATGGACATCACCGACGAGGACAAAAAGAAAATCTACGAAATCTCGAACCAGGACGACGTCTACGAGCAGATGGTCGCCTCCATCGCGCCCTCGATCTACGGCTACGAACAGGAGAAGTTGGCCATGATGTTGCAGTTGTTCTCGGGCGTGACGAAGCAGTTACCCGACGGCTCGCGGATTCGCGGGGACCTGCATATGCTCCTTATCGGGGATCCGGGTACCGGAAAGTCCCAGATGCTAGGATATATACAAAATATTGCACCTCGGTCCGTCTATACCTCCGGTAAAGGCAGCAGCTCGGCGGGTCTCACGGCGGCGGCTGTGAGGGACGATTTCGGCGATGGACAGCAGTGGACGCTCGAAGCTGGCGCTTTAGTTCTCGCTGATCAAGGTATCGCCGCAGTCGACGAACTCGACAAAATGCGTTGTGTCATGGGTGACACAGTAGTTCAGACACATGATGGAAGAAGACAAATACGTAAAATAGCTAGCAAAGCGATGGAGAGCGGTTCGATCGAGGAACTCGAGAACGGCCGGACGATCCGGGACATCGATCTCTCCGTCCGGACGATGACTAACGCCGGAGCAATCGTCACACGACCAGTCACCGCCGTTCACCAGTACGAGGCCCCCTCGGAATTGGTCGAGGTCACCACCGAGGATGGACAGAAGCTCCGATCGACTCCGGACCATCCCTTCTTTATCTACCAGAACGGATCGATCGCCGAATGGAGTGCAGACGACCTCGAGAGTGGCGACCGGACGCTGGTCCCATCTAATCGACCGTCGATTGCTGCAGATGGCGGTGTCACAACTACCGATCAGTCGGGAGGTTCGAGTCTCAGAGATGTCGAACCGAAAGAGATCGTCGATGTTCAGCGAGTCGGAAGCGGCGATTCGGCGTATGTCTATGACCTCACGGTCGAGGGCACGCACAACTTCGTCGCGAACGGCATGGTCGTCCACAACTCCGAGGACCGCTCTGCCATGCACGAAGCCTTAGAGCAACAGAAAATCTCCGTCTCGAAGGCCGGTATCAACGCCACCCTTAAGTCTCGCTGCTCCCTGCTCGGCGCAGCGAACCCCAAGTACGGGCGCTTCGACCACTACGAGCCCATCAGCGAGCAGATCGACCTCGAGCCGGCGCTCATCTCGCGATTCGACCTGATCTTTACGGTCACCGACGAGCCCGACGAGGAGAAGGACAAGAACCTCGCCGAACACATCCTGACGACCAACTACGCCGGCGAGTTGACCACACAACGCGAGCAGATGACCTCGCTCGACGTCAGCGCAGAGGAGATCGAGTCGATGACGGATCAGGTCGACCCTGAGATCGACGCCGAACTCCTGCGGAAGTATATCGCCTACGCGAAACAGAACTGCCACCCGCGGATGTCCGAGGAGGCCCGCGAGTCGATTCGGGACTTCTACGTCGATCTGCGCTCGAAGGGAACCGACGAGGACGCGCCGATCCCGGTCACTGCACGAAAGCTCGAGGCGCTGGTTCGGCTCTCGGAGGCCAGCGCTCGGATCAGATTGTCGGATACCGTCGACCAGTCGGACGCCGATCGAGTCATCGAGATCGTCCGCTCGTGTCTCCAGGATATCGGGGTCGATCCCGAGACGGGCGAGTTCGACGCGGACATCGTCGAGGCGGGGACGTCGAAGTCACAGCGCGATCGGATCAAGAACCTAAAAACGCTCATCAGCGATATCGAGGAGGAGTACGACGAGGGTGCGCCGATCGATATCGTCATGGATCGGGCAGAGGAGATCGGGATGGATCACTCCAAAGCCGAACACGAGATCGAGAAGCTCAAACAGAAAGGCGAGGTGTACGAGCCGAGTACGGATACGCTTCGAACGACGTGACGCACAGTTTTCGGTACAGGCGACCTCAAAGCTTGTCGATCTCAACTGCCGTCGAACGGATCGTCACGGGTGCGACGTCCGCAACGTCGGCGGCGTCGACTTGGGTGAGCGATGGCCACTCCTCGCGCTCGGCGGCGGCCTTGTAAAGACAGGCTGCGGCGACACCGCTTGGATTGCGACCGCCGATGACCCCTTCCTCTAGTAAGGTTTTCGCGTACTCCCGTGCACGGCGCTCGACGTCGCTGCCGAGATCTAGTTTCGAGGCGTAGCGGGGGAGATACTGGATGGGATCGATTGGGCCAGTTGGCAGACCGAGTTCACGGTTAAGTGCGTCGTAGGCGGCTTTGAGTTCGTTCTCGGAAGCGCGTGCGATTGCAGTAATCTCATCCGTCGTTCGAGCAAGCGAGCGGACTCGACACGTCGCATAGATCGCGGCGGCCGCGAACCCTTCGAGCGAGCGTCCCTGTAGGAGTCCTTCGGACTGTGCGGATTCGAACAGCGCACACGCCTGCTCGCGAGCCGAGTCGGGAAGTGAAAGTAACGCGTTGACGCGTCGTATTTCGGCGAACCCGTACACCTGATTCCGTTCGGCTTTCGAGGAGATTCGAGCACGATTGTGTTCTCGCCGAAGGCGAGCGATCTGTCGACGCTTTCGGCCAGTCAGGCGAGTACTGTATGAGTTCCCAGAACCGTACCCAATTTCCGTCGAGAGTCCGCGGTCGTGTCTCGAACGCGTCAGCGGCGCACCGGTTCGTTTCCGATCGATTTCATCGTCGTCGAACGATCGCCACTCCGGGCCGCGATCGAGCAGATCCTCAGAAAATACGAGTCCACAGTCCTCACAGACCGTTTCGGTACCTGTCTTCCGCAATCTGCCGTTACACTCCGGACAGGTCAGGGACGTGTCGATGTCTGCCATTGGTAATTTGCTTCGGTTGTTTGTAGTTCCCAATTGTATTTAAACTATAGTGTTCTGGAATTAATCGGTCGAACAACGAGACCGATCGACCGGTCAGTACCGAAGGGATGACTTCGATCGACTCTGATAGACGGCGGTCCATTTTATGCGTCTGTCGGGTGTACGATTATGAACTCAGCCAAGAGAATTGAGATGTCTACGCAACGTACAGATCCGTTCCGCTGGACGGTTCGTGGACGACCGAACTCATTTGCGCCACATGTCGCTTCGATGACGTGGCGTCACGGACTGTTTGCTCACTGGCCCGTCGATCCTGACGAGCTCCGCCCTCACGTACCGCAGCAACTTCAGCTGGAAACACGGAACGGGCGTGCGTGGATGAGCGTCCTACCGTTCGTCCTCACGAACGCCGGTATTCGAGGAACGCCACAGATCGCCAGAACCGCGTTTCCCGAACTCAACGTTCGGACGTACGTCAGGTACCGTGGCGATCCGGGGCTGTTTTTTTTCAGTATCGACGTCGGCCATGCACCGATCGCTGCGATACTCGGTCGGACCACTCGGCTCCCCGTCTACAACGCTCGAATGCACGTCGGCTCGGATGAATCGCAGGTCGCGTTCTCGAGCACCAGAACTGGTACCTCAACCAGAGAAACTCCTGGCCGGTTTGCCGTGACGTACCGACCGAACGGGCCCGCTCGCACGGCCGACCCCGACACGCTCGAGTACTGGCTTACCGAACGACGGCGGTTCTATGCACCGGAAAACGGCCGCGTCCTCGCCGGCGAGATCGCACACGATCCATGGCAGCTCCAGCCAGCCGAGCTGACGATACACGAAAACACGCTGTTCGAGGCGAACGGGTTGCCGACGCCGTCGGGAGAACCAGTCGTTCACTACTGTGACGATCTCGAGATGACCGGATCGATTCCGCGGTGGCTCTAGTGGCGTCCCAAGCCTGAACTGATGAGTGAAATCATTCGATGGGTGTCGATTTCGCTCATCAGTCGACGCTTGGGAGGGTACTAGCTGGGACTGGAAGTGCAATCTGATCGCCAATCGGCGAACGCAACCTCAGCGCGAGCCAGCACCGACTAGATCGAAGGCGAGTCCCTCGTCTGCAGTCGTGGCGCGTTCGTAGACGACGCGAGCGGTGGCGACGTCCTGTACGGCGAGGCCGGTGGAATCGAAGACGGTGTGTTCGGTTTCGTCGGTTCTGCCGTCCGCCGCGCCGACGACGAGTTCGCCGATCTCGGCGTGGATGTCCGCGTCGGTAAGCGTTCCCCGACTGTAGGGGACGTTGATCTCGCCGGAGTGGGTACACTGCTCGTGGTCGTCGATGACGACTGTCGCTGCCGCGAGCAACTCGTCTGCGAGTTCGTGTTTCCCTGCAGCGTCGGCACCCATGGCGTTGACGTGCGTGGACTCGCCGACGTCGTCGAGTCCGACGATCGGCGTGGAAACGGGCGTCACCGTCGAGAGAACGTCGCAGTGGCCGGCCTCGGAGATCGAACCCTCGCTGACGTCGAACCGGTCGTCGACTGTGTTGATGAACGCCTGAGTTCGCGCCTCGTCTTTGTCCGCGACGACGACCTCCTCGATCGGGCGGATCTCGCTGATCGCCTCGAGTTGGGTGTACGACTGGACCCCTGCGCCGACGAGTCCGAGGCTCGAGGCGTCCTCGACCGCGAGGTAGTCGGTGGCGACGGCGGCCGCAGCGCCGGTCCGTTTCATCGTGAGCGTCGTCCCGTCCATGATCGCGAGCGGAAAGGCGGTCTCGGGATCTGAGTAGATCATCGTTCCGAGGACGGTCGGTAGGTCGTGGTCGGCGGGATTGTCGGGATGGGCGTTGACCCACTTTATCCCCGCCGCGTCCCACTCGCCCGCGTCAAGATAGGCCGGCATCGATCGGAAGTCGCCGTTGTACTGCGGGAGGTCGATGTAGGACTTGGCCGGCATCTGTGCAGTACCTCGCTCCATCGCCCCGAAGGCCTCCTCGACCGCGTCGATGACGTCTCCGAGGACGGCGTGCTCGTCGACGTCCTCGCTGTCCAGAAGCAGCGTGTTCATACTGCGAATTTTGCGGGAAGATACTTAACTCGTCGTGGGACGGTGGTCGGGCCAGAGCAGGAAACATGACACACCACGAACCGGTCGACAATAGTCGTAGGAAACGAACGCGAAGATAGATAGATCTGTTCGGAAACGACGACGAAACGGCAAAACGAGGGGCCGACTCGAAGCGGTGTCGGGCTCGAACGGTCGTGGATGTGGCCTCCTCTATCCGACGAGCGGTGAATCAGTGACCGATCCATTTGTCGGCGAGTGAGCGGTTCGGAGAACCCGAACGACGCCGTTCACCGAGCGCGGCGACGCCGCGCTCGGGCCGACGACCGACCCGGAGGGGAGGGAGGAGGCTTTTAATCGAATTTTTGCCGAGGGTGCGCCGCAGGCGCACCCGTAGAGCAAAACTTCGTTTTACATCATGCCGCCCATGCCACCGCCCATACCGCCCATGCCGCCGCCCATGCCACCGCCGCCCGGTGGCATCTCTTCGTCATCGTCGTCGTCGGCAACCGCGAGGTCGCCGGCGGCGATGACGTCGTCGATGCGAAGCAGCATGACGGCCGCCTCGGTAGCGGACTCGATCGCCTGGGTCTTCACGCGCAGCGGCTCGTAGACGCCTTCCTCGCCCATGTCGATGGTGTCGCCGGTGAACGCGTCGAGGCCGGCGGCCTCGTTGCCGCCGTCGTGGTCGGCGCGGAGTTCGACCAGCGAGTCGATGGGGTCGAGTCCGGCGTTCTCGGCGAGCGTGCGTGGGATGACCTCGAGTGCGTCGGCAAAGGCTTCGACAGCGAGCTGTTCGCGGCCGCCGACGGAGTCGGCGTAGTCGCGCAGTGCGAGGGAGAGTTCGACTTCGGGTGCGCCGCCGCCGGCGAGCACCTTGCCGTCCTCGACGGTCGTACGAACGACACCGAGGCTGTCCTCGATGGCGCGGTCGACCTCGTCGATGACGTGGTCGGTGCTACCCCGAAGGATGAGGGTGACGGCCTTGGCGTCTTCGACGTCTTCGACGAAGATGCGCTGATCGCCTGCGACGTCCTTCTGTGCGACGCTGCCGGCGAAGCCGAGGTCGTCCTCGGTCAGGTCCTCGACCGTCGAGACTGGCCGGGCGCCGGTCGCACGGGCGAGCTGGTTCTGGTCGCTAGATTTGACGCGACGGACGGCGATGATGCCCTCCTGTGCGAGGTAGTGCTGGGCCATGTCGTCGATGCCGCCGTCGACGAAGACGACGTCGGCGCCGACGTCGGCGAGCTGTTCGGCCATCTCGCGCAGCTGCGCTTCTTCCTGTTCGAGGAACTGCTCGAGCTGGTCGGGGTCGGTGACGTTGACCTCGGCGTCGATCTCAGTCTCTTTGATCTCGAGTGCGCCGTCGATGACGGCGACGTCCGCGTCCTCGGCGAAGTACGGCATGTTGTCGGAGACGCGCTCCTTGTCGACGATGACGCCCTCGACGAGTTCGGAGTTTTCGATCGAGCCGCCGACGACCTTCTCGACTTTGATGTTGTCCGTGTCGATGCCGTCGTCGTCGGCGACGGACTGGACGGCGTCGACGACGAGTTCCGAAAGCAGGTCGCGAGCGCTTTCTGCGCCCTTGCCGGTCATCGCCGTCGCGGCGATCTGGTGGAGGATCTCGTCGTCGTCCTCGTCGACGTCGATGGCGATGTCTTCGAGCGCCTCGGTGGCCTCTTCTGCGGCCTGACGGTATCCCTGTGCGAGCGTGGTCGCGTGGATGTCCTGTTCGAGGAGTTCCTCGGCCTGGCTGAGCAGTTCACCAGCGACGACGACGGCGCTCGTGGTCCCGTCGCCGACCTCGTCCTCCTGGGTCTCGGCGACTTCGACGATCATGTCGGCCGCCGGGTGGTCGATCTCCATCTCGGAGAGAAGGGTGACGCCGTCGTTAGTGACGATGACGTTACCCGTCGAGTCGACGAGCATCTTGTCCATTCCTTTCGGACCGAGCGTGGTCCGGACGGACTCGGCGACGGCCTTGCCGGCCTGTACGTTCATCGACTGTGCGTCTTTGCCGGAGGTGCGCTGACTGTCGTCGGAGAGAACGATGAGGGGCTGGTTGCCCATCTGCTGCTGTGCCATAGTCAGCTGAAGGATTGATTGCTATTCTATATAAACCTTACGAGAACTACCGATCATGATCCATCACGGATAGTCCAATGCGGCTATTTCGGGCACCTGAAAATAGCGGTATTTATATTCGTTCCACATCGTCTCTCAGCGAGAATCGACACTCGTGACGGAGAAAAACGGACCGGGCGAGTCACCACCGGACTGTGCCATCGAAACGAGACTTAGAGGGGCTGTGTTACCGAAACGCGGCTCAGACGGACTGTATTATCGAAATGAGGGGAGCCGAACTGTTGTTATGTGTCCCGAACACCACAATCGGTTACGATTGTGCTGCAACTGATGGGCAGCGGTCCATCTCAGGACTGGCCGCCAGGGAATCGATGGTACTGCAGTCCCTGACGTTTCATCTCGTTGTGTTTCTCCTCTAAGAACGAGTAGACGGTGCCGTGCGGTGCACCGTCTAAGAGCATTTCGGCGGCGCTGCGAACGATATCGACCTGCTGTGGCGTTCCGATGATGCCGAGCGTCGAGCCGTAGATCACGACGTCAGCGCCCGTGAGCTCTTCCATCAGCTCGCGCGTTCGACCGCCTTCGCCGATGAGTCGCCCTTTCTTTCGCTTCATGTCGTTTTTGTTCCGGGCGACGGTGTCGATATCGACGACGTCGAACAGCATCATCTCGTCTTCGAGCAGACGAAGGGCTGCATCGGGCGGAAATCCGCGACCGATCGCACGGACGATATCGGGACCTTTGAGTCCGAGAACGGGATCGCCGACGGTCTCGACGGCGACGGAGCCGTTCTCCGAGTCGATGTCGAGTCGCACTTCGGCTTCCGCTTCGATCTCGCGCATCGTCTCGCCGCCTTCACCGATCAGAACACCGATGCGGTCCTGCGGAATCTTCACGTGCTGCATACACGTCGGTACTGGCTCGGTCGGGTTAAGCGCTTGGTCCGCCGACGCCGCTATTGTACCACTTCGCAAAAATCGTAAATAGATCGGTCGTGTTCGAAATTTTCGTTCGAAACGGGAACGGATTACTCCTGATTTCGAATGAGATACACTGCAACGATACTGGCGATCGCAGCACCGATTCCAGCCAGCACCGTCTCGACGATCATTTCACCGAACTCGAAGCCGCCTCCCTCGCCCAGTTGCTGACCAATAATAAACGCCGCAAGGACGAACGCGATGACGTGTCCGACGAGGGCGCCGGCACCGACAGTCGCGAACACCTGATTATCCGGCTCAGAGTCGAGGACGGTCGACGCTCGAACAGCCATCAGCGCACCGAGAATGGGCGTTGCAAGAGCAATGGCCATGAACGAAGCACCGCCAATAATCGCCCCTGTCATGGCATCGATTTCCCCCTCGCTACCGGCGAACATATCGAGGGTGAAATAGCCGGCCAGTCCCATGCCGAGACCGACGCCGGCGAACACACCGACGATAACCATCAACTGCGTCTTCGTCGATTCCTTGTTGATTATGTCGGTGACGCTTTCATCAGTCGTCCCCGCGCCTGGTTGTTGGGACCCCTGTGTCACTCCGCCATCGGCGACGGATTCTGCTGACGTTACCCCTTCCGATTGGCCGTCGTGTTCAGACATCGTTCAATCTTTGAGACTTATATGACTAAAAGGTATACAATCTTGGAATCTTACGTAATCCGCCAGTGAGAATGACACTATCTTAGCTATCGACGCGCGTATCGGCCACAATATCTAAATAAAAGGAAATTAATTCCAATAGACATACTTATATTAAAACATTAGCTGTATATTTTTATAGTAGGTATCATATATCGACCATTACTCGAGAACCGATTGGAACCGAACTGACTCCGAACGCGTGTCCACGATTGCGACCGTCTGGTGGTCAGCGTGCGTCGAGGGAAAGTGTGCACCAGGATTGAGACGTGTCGTTCGGCCGACTTCGGTGAGGTCCCGTTCGTGATGGTGACCGTAACAGACGACGTCGTACTCCTCGGCGGCGGCGAGGGTTTCGACTTCGGCTTTCGACTCGCCGTGGAGGACCGCAAACGAGAGCCCGTCGAACTCGAGGCTCGCGAACCGGCCGTGAAGTTCGCTTTCGTTACCGAGGTCGTCGAACGCGGCTTCGAGGCCCGAAACCTCGCCGTCGTTATTCCCGAGGACGCCGTGTACCTCGAACCCCTCGAGAGTCGAGAGCAACGGTGGAGCGATGAAGTCGCCGCAGTGGATGACGATCTCGACGCCTTCTTCGGTGAAAATCTCGGCCGCGCGTTCGGCAGCCTCGACGTTATCGTGCGTATCGGAGATGATGCCGATGTTCATACCCAATCGCGGGCGAGCGAGTCACAAAAAGGTACATCGTTGCCCGTTTCGGTAGAACGACCCGTCAACGAGTCCGGCGAGTTTCGGATAGCGATCGTTCATCCGCTCCGGTATTCGTTGTATTTTAGCTGTTCCCACGGGAACTAACCAATACATATAATTGTTCAGGAATCACTCATCTGATATATCGTAGTATGACGAGCGCAGCGCAGTCGATGGCGTTTCTAATGTTGATCTGTGCCGTCCCGATAGCCGGTGTTGCTGCGTACGCGTTTCGGAACCGAGATCGGCCGGGCGCTCGTGGGTTTTTGCTCTGCGAGATCGGAATGGTCGGCTGGATCGTCCAGTTGGCGCTCATCACCTGGCCCACGCAGATACTGCCGGTGTTCGTCAATACGACGTTCCGGCACTTCTTTCAGCTGTTCGTTATCCTCGGCTGGCCGCTGTTCGTCTGGGAGTACACGCGACGAGGACGTGTGACGGTCCGTCGGTCGGTTCTCGCCGCGTTGCTCGTGATCCCCGTACTGACCGTCGTCCTCACCGCGACGAACCCGTGGCACCATCTGGTCCTGTCGGCGGAGACGCCGACGAATCCGACGGGAATCAGCGAGTTCGTCCTGGGTCCCTGGTATCTCGTCCACATCGGGTTCGCGGTCGCACTGGTTATGCTTCCCGCCGGCGTCCTCGCACGGGATCTGCGCTCGGCTGTCGGCGATCACCGAAAACAGTTACTTCTCATACTGTGCGGCTGGGCGGTCGGATTTCCCGGTGCGCTCAACACCCACCTCTTTCGGACCATCGATTCGATCCCGCCGTACGTCGATCTCACGCCCGTTACGTTCCTCGTCGCGACGGCCCTCTGGGGGCTCGCGCTGTTTCGGTACCAGCTGTTCGGCCTGGTACCGGTCAGCCGTCGAACGGCCGTCGAGACGATGTCCGACGCGGTGATCTCCGTCGATGCGGAGGGAGCGGTCGTCGACGCGAATCCGGCCGCACGAGCGCTGTTTTCGATCGAAGGGGAATACGTCGGTGACGACCTCAGCGAATTCTGTCGAGGACACCAAACGATCCTCAGCCAGTACGAAAAGCGGCATCCAGACAGCACCGAAATTCGAATCGAACGAAACGGGCAGTCCGCGTTCTTTACGATGGATATTCGGGCGATCGAGCAGGGCGAATCCACCACCGGCTCGGTTCTCGTCCTGCAGGATATTACGGAGCTCAAAGAGCGAGAGCAGGAACTCGACCTGCTGAAACAGGTTCTCTCGCGCGTGTTCCGGCACAATATTAGAAACGAGCTGACGATCCTTCGCGGGCACGCAGAGATGATTCGAGAGCGTGCCGAGGACGACCAGCTGGACGAGCACGTCGACGAGATCGTCACCAACTCCGAACGGGTCCTCAGTCACAGCGAGAAGGCGAAGGAACTCGAGGCGATCATCGATACCGAGGCGACGGACGAGCCGATCCGAATCGGCCGGACGATCCAGCGACAGACGAACTCGTACGCGACGGCGTCGCCGGACGTCGAGATCGATAACGCCGTTCCAGCCGAACTGACGGTCATCGCCCATCCGAGCATCGGCATGGCGTTCGACGAACTCGTCCAGAACGCGATCGTTCATCACGACGATCCGGCGCGACCGGTTCGGATCGACGTTCGATCGGACGTGACGGACGACGCCGTCTCGATTAGCGTTGCGGATAACGGCCCCGGAATCGAGTCACACGAGGTCGAGACGTTAGACGCCGGCGAGGAAACGGACCTCCAGCACGGCTCCGGTATCGGCCTCTGGATGATCGATCTCATCGTCCGGAAATCGGGCGGGACGCTGACAATCGACACCGATTGCCACCTTGGCGGAACTCGCATTACGATCGAGTTGTCACGAGCGCGCTGACGTGAGCAGCCGGCGTTACTCGAGAGACGGAGAGACAGCCACTGTTACTCGCGGGACGGGTCCGGTTCGGGTGTCGTGACGAACTCGAGTAATTCGTCTGCATCGGTGTCGAGCCCCTGGCGGGAGAAGAAGTTCGCGACGTTCTCACAATCGCGCTCTAAGAAGTCGCGGCTGTTGGGATGGTGAACGGTAACGGCCTGGCCGACGTCGATGACGACGAGTTGGCCCTCGTCGAAGACGACGTTGTACTCGCTCAGGTCGCCGTGGATGATCCCGGCCGAGTAGAGCCGGCGCATGTACTCGCGCATGACCTCGTAGGCGGTTTCGGGGTTCTCGATGTGGACCTCGCCGAGGCGTTTTGCGCGGCCGTCGTCGTCGCCGATGTACTCCATGACGAGGACGTTGCGCTCGGTGGCGATCGGCTCCGGAACGCGAACGCCGGCTTTTTTCGCTCGCAGTAGGTTGGCATACTCCTTTTTGGTCCAGGCGAGGACGACGTCCTTTTTCTTGCCACCCAGGCCCTCAAAGCGGGGGTCGCCCTCGAGGTAGTCGCGCATCTGCCGGAAGTTCGAGGCGTTGATCCGGTAGATCTTGACCGCAACCTCGCGCTCGTCGCCAAGCGCGTGGTAGACGTTGGCCTCTTTCCCCGTCGAGAGCGGGCCGCCGAAGGCCTCGACGTAGCCGTCCTGGACGAGTTTGTACAGCGCCGCGAGCGTCGCGTCGTCGAACACCGACTGCTCGACTTTGAACTGGTCGGCGTCCTTGATTCGCTCTTCGAACTGCTCGAACTCGCGGTCGCGCTTGCGGGCGATCCGATCGGCCTCGGTCTCCGAAACGTCGATCTCCTCCCACTCGTCGCCCGGCGTGTCGACTTCCTCGAGGTCGACCAACCCGTACTCGGTTCCCTGTCCCATCTACTCGCGTGTAAGGGCCCGGTGCGGGTAAAGACTGGGTATCGGTCGGCGTCGCAATCGCCGGTTCGATCGTCGTCTCGTCGACGACGGTCGGCTGTGCCCAGCCTTTTCTCGCCGCCCGTGGTAGTGCAGGTATGCGGGAATTGTTCGAACGGCAGGCGACGGCGGAGGTGAGACGATGACGGAGTACGAGGTGACACTCGAGTGGCCAGACGGCCGGAAACAGACCGTCGGCGTCGATCCGCGAGAGACGGTGCTCGAGGCCGCCGGCCGGGCAGGAGTGCGATTACCCGCTGACTGCCGAAGCGGGACCTGTACGACCTGTGCGGGCCGCGTTCTCGCGGTCGATGGAGGCGAGTTCGAAGCCGACAACGGTGAGAACGCGGACGAGGACCAGTCGATCGATGCCGCGCGAGCGTTCGACTACCGTCGAGTGCCCGAGGCGTTGACCGACCGCGAGCGCGCAGACGGCTACGTCCTGCTGTGTATCGCCCTGCCACGAGCCGACTGCCGCGTCGCGGTTGGACCGATGATCCGATCCGAACTCGGCGACAGTCCGTGGGGATAACCGTTCTTCCCGCAACGTCAGTAAAACGACTGCAGATCAGTAAAGCGACTGCAGTAACGTTAACGGGTCCGCAACGAAACCCTCGGGCAAGGAATGTCACTCGCCGACGAGGACGCAGACGACAACCCCTATCTTCGAGAGCCGCCGACTGACTTCGAGCCGGTTTCAGCGCTTTCCGAAGACGAAGCGCACGAGCAGACCGAACGGCTCCGCGAAGCGATCCGCGAGCACGACCGCCGATACTACGTCGAGAACGATCCGATCATCGCCGATCGAACGTACGACGCGCTCTTTGCAAGATTGCGGGAACTCGAGGACGCGTTCGATCTCTCCCATCCCGATAGCCCCACCAGAAGCGTCGGGGGCGAGCCGATCGAGGCGTTCGAGACGGTCGAGCACGTCGCGCCGATGCTCTCGATCGACCAGAGCGGGGAGGAAGAAGACGTTTGCGAGTTTGCAGACCGAGTTCACCGGGAAGTGGGCGACGTCGACTACGTCTGTGAACCCAAGTTCGACGGCGTCTCGATGGAGTTCGTCTACGAGGACGGACGTCTCGAGCGCGCCGTTACCCGCGGCGACGGCCGCGAGGGCGACGACGTCACCCGAAACGCCCGGACGATCGGCTCCGTTCCCCAGAAACTCCACGGCGACTACCCCGACTTTCTCGCGGTCCGGGGCGAGGTCTACATGCCCAAAGACGCCTTTCAGGAGCACAACCGCGAGCGCATCGAACGCGGCGAGGAACCCTTTGCCAACCCCCGGAACGCGACCGCTGGCACCATCCGCCAGCTCGACCCCGCCATCGTCGCCGAGCGCCCGCTCGAGGTCTTCTACTTCGACGTCATCGAGGCCAGCGACCTCGAAGTGAGTCACCGCGAGGAACTCGGGCGCTTTCCGGAGTGGGGACTGCGGGTGACCGACCACATCGAAGTGGTCGACGACATCGACGACGCGATCGACTACCGCGACCGCATGCTCGAGGCTCGCAACGATCTAGACTACGAGATCGACGGCACCGTCATCAAGGTCGACGACCGCGAGGCTCGCGAAGAACTGGGCCGAACCGCGCGCCACGACCGCTACGCCTTCGCCTACAAGTTCCCCGCTCGCGCCGAAGTGACGCCGATTGCCGACGTCGCGGTCCAGATCGGCCGGACGGGACGGGTAACACCCGTTGCACTCCTTGAGCCAGTCGACGTCGGTGGCGTCACGGTCTCGCGTGCGAGCCTGCACAACCCCGAAGAGATCGCCGAGAAAAACGTCGGCGTCGGCGACACGGTCCGCGTCCAGCGCGCGGGTGATGTGATCCCCTACGTCGAGGAAGTGATCGAGAAGGGAAGCGAGGGCCACTACGAACTCCCCGAGCACTGCCCCGTCTGCGGAAGTGCGATCGAGCGCGACGGGCCGATGGCGTTCTGTACCGGCGGGTTGGCCTGTGACGCACAGCTCCGGCGATCGATCGAGTACTACGCGAGCGACGACGGCCTCGACCTCGAAGGCTTGGGCGAAAAGAGCGTCCGCCAGTTGGTCGACGCCGGCTTACTCGAATCGGTTTCGGGCCTCTACGAACTCGAGCGCGAGGAACTCACGGCGCTCGAGGGCTGGGGCGAGACGAGCGCCGAGAACCTGCTGTCCGAACTCGAGAACGCTCACGAGCCGCCGCTGCCCGATTTCCTCTCGGCACTCGGGATTCCCCACGTCGGCCCGGCGACGGCCCGCGAACTCGCCCGCGAGTTCGGCACGTTCGCGGCGTTTCGCGAGGCCGCCGAGACCGAGCCCGAACGGCTCGAGGGCGTCGACGACGTCGGCGAGACCGTCGCCGCACAGCTCCACGACTTTTTCGCGAGCGAGGCCAACGCCGCGGCGGTCGACGACGTGCTCGCACACGTCTCGCCGCAGGAGACGGACGTTGGTCGGGGCGGAGACGAGCTCGACGGGCTGACGTTCGTCTTCACGGGGTCGCTCGACGGACTGACCCGCGGCGAGGCACAGGAGACGGTCGAGGCCCACGGAGCCAACGCGACGGGAAGCGTCTCGGGGAACACGGACTACCTCGTCGTCGGCGAGAGCCCAGGCCAGACGAAGCGCGACGACGCCGAGGCCAACGACGTTCCGATTCTCGACGAGGACGAGTTCCGTGAGCGACTTTCGGAACACGGGATCGACCTCGAATAACCGTTCCCGAAAGCGAAACTGTGGGAAGTGAATTAGTACCATGCCAACATAGCAGAACGAGATGTCGTCGATTCCAACCGAGTTCCACGACTTATTCGAGAAGCAAACGTTCGCCCACGTCTCGACGCTGTGGCCCGACGGCGCGCCGCACGTGACGCCGGTGTGGATCGACTACGATTCCGACGCCGATCGGCTACTGGTAAACACTGAGCGCGAGCGACGGAAGACGAAAAACGTCGAGAACGATCCGCGGATCGGCGTGAGCATGACGGATCCGGACAACCCGTATCGAATGCTTTCCGTGACGGGTTCGGTCGACGAGATCACGACCGAGGGCGCACGCGAGCATATCGACGAACTGGCACAGCGGTACACGGAAGAAGACGAGTATCAGCTCCCGATCGAGTCGGAACGAGTCATCATCTCGATCGAGCCCGAGAAAGTCAGCCAGTTCGAGGAGTGATCCGAAGCGAGAGTCCTGCAAAGAGCGTGCCGATCAGAGGTCGACGCGATCGAACCAGTACAGCGCGATCGCGATCGGAGCGACGATCCAGAACAGCAAGATGACGAACGAGAACCAGTCTTGGAGGTAGAAGGGAATGCTCCCCTCGAAGGCGGCTTCCTGAAGCGTGACGCCGAGTTCGGTTTCCGTCGCGTCGGTGACGATCGACAGCGCGTTGCTGTAGGCGTAGCCCGGGTCGAGCGAGTCGATAAAGAGCGCCCAGTCGGGGAGTCGCTCGCCCTCGATCGTCTGTTCTTGCCCGTTGAACGCGATCGTTTCGCTGTAGGAGACGCCACTGATGTACCCCTGGTTCATCAACAGCTGGAGGGCCTCGTTGATGGCGTTCCAGACGATATAAAACAGAACGAAGATTCCGAACACCGCTGCTCCTGCAATGGTCGTCGAACGAGTCAGCGACGAGGCCGCGACGCCCATGCTCGTAAACGCGAGTCCGTAGAGAATCGACATCGCGAGCAGGCCGGCGTAGTCGACCATGTCGAACGTCCCGAGCATCGCGGCGACGACGACGCCCGCGAGGACGAAGCCGACGACGAGCGAGACCGACAGGACGGCCGACCGGCCGATGAGTTTGCCCAGCAGGACGTCCTTTCGCGAGTGAGGCAACGAGAGCAGGATCTTGATGCTCCCCGTTTCGCGCTCGCCGGCGATGGCCTTCCAGCCCAGGATCAGCGCGATGATCGGGATGACGAGACGCGTGATACTGCTGACAAAGATCACGAGCGCTTCCGTCGTCGCACCTGCCTGTGCGATGTCCTCGCCGAAGTAGGCGACGACGCCGGTGACGGTGACGAGCAGCGTAAAGAAGAACACGCTCAGGCCCCAGAACAGCCACGAGCGAATCGAATCCTGAAAGTCTTTCCTCGCGACGGCACGGACGCTTTCGAGCTCGATCGAACTCGACGGCGGTGATCCCGACTCCGCGGCGGTTCCGGTCTCGGCACTCATCGTGCGGTCACCTCCCTGTCCGTCGTGTACGACTGGAAGACGTCATCGAGCGACGCCTCCGTGGTCGAGAAGTCCCGCACCTCGACGCCGCGGTCCTCGAGTTCGCCGAGCACCGCGGTCTTCGAGCCGTCGACCTGAACCGCGATCGTCGGCGGTGCGTCGCCCTCGATGGTCGCGTTCGCGACGTCGGGCAGCGAACGAATCGCCTGCAGCGCCTCGTCGTCGATGCGATCGACCGTCACCCGGAGGCTCTCGCCGCCGGTGACGGAGTCGCGCAGTCCCTCGACGGAGTCAACGGCGACCATCTCGCCGTCCCGGAGGATGCCGACCCGATCGCAGACCGCTTCGACCTGCTCCATGATGTGACTCGAGAAAAAGACCGTCGCGCCGCGGGCGTTCTCCTCGCGGACGATCTCGCGCATCTCCCGGGCTCCGTTGGGGTCGAGGCCGGTCGAAGGCTCGTCCAGGATCAGCAGATCGGGTTCGCCCACGAGCGCCATCGCGAGCATGAGTCGCTGGGACATCCCCTTCGAGTAGCCGCCGGCCTTTCGGTCGATGGCGTCGACCAGTCCGACCCGCTCGAGAAGGGCTTCGGGCTCGTCGTCGGTTCCTTTCGACTCGATCGCGAACTCGAGGTGCTGGCGGGCGGTCAACCGATTGTAGGTTTCAACGCCTTCTGGGAGGACACCGGTCCGCGAGCGGATCTCGCGGCTGTTGGCCTGGGCGTCCATCCCCAGGACCTCCACCTGGCCGGCCGTCGGCCGGATGAAGTCCAGGACGACGTTGATCGTCGTCGACTTTCCGGCACCGTTGGGGCCGAGAAAGCCGAAGACCTCGCCCTCTTCGACCTGAAAGGAGAGCTCGGAGAGGGCGAGCGTCTGACCGTACGATTTGGTCAGTTCGTCAACTGTAATGGCGGGCATGGCTGTGTGGACACGCCGGTTTCCGATAAGGTTTGTCACTCGCGACGGATAATACACTGTCCAGTCAGTCAGGAAGAAAGGGCTAGATCGGATCGTCGGGATCGTAGCGCTCCGCGGTCCGTTCGACCTCCGTCGCGTATCGCTCGCGGGTTTCCTGGTCGAGCACCGGTTCGAGGTCGTCGTCCGAGATTTCCGTCGCGGCGGTGACCGGCGGGCCGGTCCGAAGCGCCGTCGAGGAGCGCTGTCGCTGCTGATATTGCGATCCGTCGGGGGTCGCGTAGACGATCGTCACGAAGTCCCGGTCGCCGAACTCGCGTTCGACGAGCCAGCACCGTACCGTCGAGTCGGTCATGGACGGACGTTGTGAGTCAACCACCGAGAATGTACTGCGTTGGCTGTCGCCGACGAACGTAACCGACGGACTGAAGGTACCGTCATCCGACGGGTGACGTGATGGCCGACGAACTAAAGCGACGGCTCGTCCACGCGAGCGGGTCGGGGTTGGTCGCGCTCTATCTGCTCGCGAACTCTCTCGATCTCGGACTCACCTGGCCCCTGTTCGGCGCGTTGATGGGCGTCCTCTCGCTCGGCGTGATCGGCCTCGAGTTCCTCCGACTCCGGGTCGGTCTCGAGTGGTGGCTCTACGAGAAATTGACCCGCGAGTACGAGCAGGACCAGTTCGCCGGCTACGGCTACTACATGCTCAGTATGACCGCCGTGGTCCTCGTCTTCCCGCCCGAAATCGCCCTGCCAGCGATGTTGATGCTCGCGCTCGGCGACCCGATCAGCGGGGCCGTCTCGGACGACTCGCTCCGACGAGTCAAGGGTCCGAAAGTGCTCGTCACGATGTTCGTCGTCTCCGCCGTCCTCGCCGCGCCGTTTCTCTACGAGCAGCCCGCAGCCGTGCTCGCGGCCGCACTGGGTGCAACCCTCGCAGACGGCGTCACGGTTCGGATCGGCGACTACATCGTCGACGACAACCTGACGATTCCGATCTACGCGGCCGTGCTGGCCTGGCTCGCGATCATCGTTGTCTAAGGAGTCCGTTGAAACACTCCAACAAGAAAAAGACGGTTCTGTTAGCCGAGGACGTACCGAAGCTTGGGGAACCGCTCGATGAGCGGTTGACCGCCGACGTTGATCTGTTCGATGTAGCGGTCGAGGCCGGCGATTCGACCAGCGGCGAACGCGCCCAGCGCCAGGAACAGGATGGCGTAGATCAGCGTCGAGTCGAACAGTGCGAGCCACTGGCCTTCCCAGCCGCCGAGGTAGAACATCGCCATCTGGATCGCGCCGCCGAGGGCGGCCAGGCGGACGAACGCGCCGGCGATCAGTGCGACGCCGATCAGCACCTGCGTAACCGGCACGACGACGTTGATGACCTCGAGCAGGGCAGCGTTGCCGGCCATCGCGGCGAACAGGCCGCTGACGGGGCTGGCCGGGTCGACGCCGTGGACCAGGAAGCCGCTGGCGTCGAATGCCTCGCCGCTTATGAACGCGAACTTGCCAAGTCCCGCGAACAGAATCATTCCGCCCATCACGAACCGCAGGGCGACGACGAACCACGCCGTCAGCGCGTGAGGGTGTCCTTCGAGCGTAATTCCCGCATACCGGCTTTCGAGTTTGTTTCGAGTAGTAGTTGACATGAGTGGGTGTCCTCTTGTATTTGTACAGAGGGGCCGAACCGGGATGATCAGACACCCTTTATTTGGAGGGGGCGGCGGCGATCAATCGACGACCGTTTTGGACAGCGGTTTCCGCGGTTTGCCGCCCGTTCAGGCGTTCAACTCCAGCCGGAATCGAAATCGAGCGCCTTCTCCAGCAGTGTTCACGTGACTGGTATGGAGTCTGTACCCCTCGCCGCTCAAGGCATTCAACAACCACTACGGCAGTGTCGAGGGACTACGGGCGGCTTTCGAGGATGTACTCGACGGCACCGGCCTCGCCGCGCCGGAGCAGTTCCGAGGCGGTCGAGACGGCACATTCGAGCTCGTCGGCGACGGCCTCGATGCCGTTTCGGCGCGGAATCTCGTAGAATCCGACCTCGACGGCGGCTTCGAGCGCCTCGCGCTGTCGGTCTGAGACGGCCGTCTCCCTGCCAGCGACGCTATCTCCCACCCGCAAAACGGTCAGGTCGATGCCGTCCGGCATCCCGTCGACGACCGTTCGAAGATCGTCGGGGTGACCGACGAGCGTGAGTCCCATCGTCCGATCGTCTCGGACATCGATCGGCGGGACGACGACGACCGTCTCCTGTGCGAGCGCGTTCAACAGCGAGGTTCCGTCCGGCCCGAGTTCCTGGCGCAGGTAGAGAAAGAATCCGTCCGACGAGGGCGTGATATCGTACTCGAGAACCGCCGAGCGATCCGCCAGCAACGGCTCGTAGGCGTCCGGTTCGCCGGTGACGAACGAGGTGATCGTCTCGACGCCCTCGACCGCCTGCCCGCCGAGGATGATTTCTCGCTCCAGATCGGGCGACGAGCAGATCGTCTCGTGGATCGGCGTGATCGACTCCGGCGCATAGCGCAGTTCGATCCGCATCGATTTCATGGACCGCGATAGCACGGGAAGAAACTTAAAGTACCGATAGGTTTCGGGAGTACGTCGAACTCGAGGGGCGACGACCGTCGAGTATGGGCGTTCTCCCCACACGACCCTGGCTTCGGCGCATCGCCATCGGCGGCGCGGTCCTCGCCGGACTCGGATACTACCTGTACCGGACTCGTACCCCTTCGACTTCGGATACATCGCGGATGATAACGGAGCGCCACGTCGGGGCGTTTCTGGTCCGCCGTCGAATCGACCCGACGCGAGTCGAGGCGGTCCGGAACACGGTCTCGGAAGCGGTCTCCGAGGACGAACCCCGGCGGCTGCTGGGCATCGACGGCGCAACCACGGCGACGCTGTTTCTCGAGACGGGCGACGAGCCCGCGCTCGTCTGGTACGTCGAGGTGCCGCAGTCGACGAGTTCGACGTGGGCCGACCCCGAAGCGACGGTTGCGAACGCCTTTCCAATCGAGCACGACGCGCTCGACGAGGCCGAACTCGCGGTCGATCGCGAGTTGCTCGTCCACGCCGTGAACCCGGATCGGCCGCACACTGCGACCGGTCGTGAGGACGGCGGGCTCGTCGCGTCGGAGACGGAGCTCGACGCTGGCGAGACCGTCGACGTTTCGGTGGTTCGAATGCCCCTCAAATCCGGCCTTCCGGAGCGGTTCGCGGACTGGTTCGCGGGCATCTGCCGACGCGTCGAGGCGGGCGAGTTGGAGCTTGGACCGGTCGAAACGTGGAGCGCCGAGATGCTCGACGCCGAGGAGATGTACACGGAGTCGCTCTTTCTCGAACGGAACGCCGAGGGGTACGTCCTGTGGCAGTACATGGAAGCCGCGGAGATGGAGCAGGTGTACGACGCCTACTACGACACCGCGAACCCGGTCGCGCGGGTCGCGGAGTTCATCGTCGGCCAGGTGCTCGAAGAACCCGAGCAGATACTATCGCTCCCACTCGGAACCGACGCGGAGCCGCTCGCACACGCCGTCGAGCCGGATCGACCGCGGCGGATCGAAGAGTGCTGACGAGAATCGGAGATAGTCCAATCAAGTCTCATTCAGGCGTTCAGCCGCCAGATCTCGAAATTGAGGATCGCCGCGAAGGTGACCCACGCGAGATAGGGGACGAGCAGCGCCGCTGCACGGCGGTCGACGCGCCGGAACGCGGCGATCGTACCGGCAACCAGTACCCAGAGGGTGAGGATGACCCCAAGCGCGACGAGCGGCGCTTCGAGCGAGAAGAACGCGGGCGTCCAGGCGACGTTGAACGCCATCTGGACGACGAACAGGGAAAGCGCGAGCCGCCGTCCCGGTCCGTCGGCCCGCCAGACGAGCCAGAGGGCGACACCCATAAGGACGAACAGCGTCGTCCAGACGATCGAAAACGCGATTCCGGGCGGGTAGAACCACGGCTTCTCAAGGCCCTGAAACCAGGCTGTTTCGGTGGTGAAGAGAACGGCTGGGATGCTCCCGACGACGTTCACAAGGAGGACGAATCCGACGGCCTGAAGGATTGAATTCCGACTCGGACGCGGCGAGTCAGTCGTGCTGGTGGCCATACGATCGCTACCGGAAAGAGCGGCTTAGAAGTGGTGCCGACGAGCGCCGTCCGACCAGATGGCCGGCGTCGGTTAGGATCGTCGAGGATCGATCAGAACTGGCGTTCGAACGGGATCGGGTCGGAGCCGGTGTAGTGGGGGCCGCCCATGCGAGCGACCAGATCGAGCTTCGTCGCGTCGATCTTGCCCTCGTCGGTCAGGACGGCGTCGTCGATGTGGAAGTGCTCGATCTCGCCCAGGACCACCAGCCGGTCGTGGATCCGGAGCGAGTCGTACAGCGAACACTCCATCGTCACGGGGGCGTCCGCGACGCGAGGCGGCACGATCGTCTCGCAGGGTGCGCGTTCGACCTCGGCGAAGTCGAACTCGCTCTCGTCCGATTCGAGCGAGGCCGAGGTGGCGTCCATCTCTTCGAGCAGCGATTCGGTGGCGACGTTGACCGCGAACTCCTCGGTCTCGAGGGCGTTTCGCGGTGTGTCCTTTTTCTCGCCGCCGTCCCCGAACGAACTCGAGAACATGACGGTCGGAGTCGCCGAGGAGATGTAGTTGTAGCTGCTAAACGGTGCCAGGTTGTCGACGCCGTCCTCGCTCGTCGTGCTGATCCAGGCGATCGGCCGCGGCGCGACGACGGATTTCATGATCCGGGCGCACTCGTCGGCGTCCAGCGAGTCGGTCGATGCGTTCATCGATCGACCGTTTCGTGCCCAGAGAAATATCGTTTCTCAAAATCGGTTCGTCGAGAACGGTATCGTTTCACTTTCGCCCCGGTACGAGAACCCTTATCCTCGGCGGGGATGAACGACTGGCAATGGCAACGACGGACGAGGAACCGCCGTCGATCGAGCACCCGCTGCTCGAGTCGGAGTTCCTCGAACGCCGGCTCTACCAGCTGAAACTCGCCGGAACGGCCGCGAACGACCACACGCTCGTCTGTCTCCCCACCGGGCTGGGGAAGACGACGGTGAGCCTGCTCGTCACCGCCCGCAGGCTCGACGAGGTCGGCGGCACATCGCTGATGCTTGCACCGACGAAACCGCTCGTCCAGCAACACGCCGAGTTCTACCGCGAGGCGCTGCAGATTCCGAGCGACGAGATCGTCGTCTTCACCGGCGACGTGAGCCCGGACGACCGCGCCGACCTCTGGGCGGAGTCGACGGTCGTGATGGCGACCCCGCAGGTGATCGAGAACGACCTCGTCGGGAGCCGGATCTCGCTGTCCGACGTCACCCACTGTACCTTCGACGAGTGCCACCGCGCGACCGGCGACTACGCCTACAACTACATCGCCGAGCGCTACCACGCCGACGCTGCGGACCCGCTCGTGACGGGCATGTCGGCTTCGCCGGGCGGCGACGAGGAGGCCATCCTCGACGTATGTGAGAACCTCGGTATTCGAGACGTCGAGGTGATGACCGAGGAAGACGCCGACGTCTCTAAGTTCACCCACGAGACCGACGTCGAGTGGGAGCGGATCGATCTCCCCGAGGAGGTGCTCGAGATCAGGGACGCGCTGAACGAGGTGATCACGGACCGTCTCGAGAAACTCAAGGAACTCGGCGTCGCGAGTTCGACCCAGCCGGATCAGTCCCAGAAGGACCTGAATCGGATGCGGGCGGAGCTCCAGCAGTTGATCAACAACGACCAATCCGAGGGGTTCGAGGGAATGTCGATCCACGCGGAGGTGATGAAGCTCCGCCAGGCCGTCACGCTGGTCGAAACCCAGAGCGTCGAGGCGTTAGAACGCTACTTCGAACGCCAGCGCAATCAGGCCAGATCCTCGGGCGCGTCGAAGGCGAGCCAGCGGATGGTCTCGGACCCGCGCGTTCGCGAGGCGATGCGCCGAGCCGAAGATTTCGACGAGTTACACCCCAAGTACCGCAAGACGCGGATGCTGCTCGCGGAAACGCTCGGCCTCGACGGCGGCGAGCGCGTGATCGTTTTTACCGAGTCCCGCGACACGGCTGAAGCCCTCACCGGATTCCTGAGCGAGAGTTTCGACGCGAAACGGTTCGTCGGACAGGGCGACCGCGAGGGGTCAGACGGGATGACCCAGACCGAACAGCAGGAGGTGCTCAACGAGTTCCGCGCGGGCGAGTTCGAGGTCCTCGTCTCGACCTCGGTTGCCGAAGAGGGACTGGACGTCCCCGAGGTCGACCTCGTCCTCTTCTACGAACCCGTGCCGACGGCGATCCGCTCGATCCAGCGCAAGGGGCGAACCGGCCGCCAGTCCGAAGGACGGGTGGTCGTCCTGCTCGCCGAGGACACCCGCGACGAGGCCTACTTCTGGATCTCTCGTCGCCGCGAAAAGGAGATGGAGCGCGAACTGCGCGATCTGAAGGGGATGGCCGACGAGCTGGCCGAGGAACTCGACGAGTCCCAGCGCTCGCTCGCCGAATTCGACGGGGAACAGGGGAGCGGGGCGAAAGTGAACGACGGACCAGCGAAACCCGATGCAGTCGGCGACTCTTCCAGTGGAAGCGAGGGGGGTTCGCCACAGCCGGGACTGCAGGATTTTGCGAAACAGAACTCGGAATCGAGTACAACCGACGGTGCGGAGGACGAGGACGTCGAATCGGGGACGACAACCGACGCGGAGCACGTCGAGACCCACGAGCCGTCCGCCGAGGGCGATTCGATCGCGGTCGTCGCCGACCAGCGCGAGATGGACGCGAACATCGCCCGCGACCTCTCGCGGCGCGAGGACTGCGAGGTCAGCCTCGAGACGCTCGACGTCGGCGACTACGTCTGCTCGGATCGGGTCGTCGTCGAGCGCAAGTCGGTGGCGGACTTCGTCGACTCGCTCGTCGGCGGCGATCGGTCGGTCTTCGAGCAGGTCGGCGCGATGGCGCGACACTACTCGCGGCCGATCGTCCTCGTCGAGGGCGAAGGGCTCTACGAGCAACGGGACGTCCACCCGAACGCGATTCGCGGCGCGCTCTCGAGCCTGGCGGTCGACTTCGGGGCGAGCGTGCTCCGGACCGAGAACGAGGCGGAGACGACGGAACTGCTCGCGGTGCTGGCCGGCCGCGAACAACAGACCGCCGACCGCGAGGTGTCGGTCCACGGCGAAAAACAGAGCAAGACGCTCGCCGAGCAACAGGAGTACGTCGTCTCGTCGATCGCCGAGATCGGCCCCGTGACGGCTCGCTCGCTGTTGGAAGAGTTCGGCACCGTCGAGGCGGTGATGATCGCGACCGAGGACGAGTTGCAGGAAGCCGACGGCGTCGGGCAGGTGACGGCCGAACGGATGCGCGACGTTATCGGAAGCGAGTACACGGGAAGCGGTCGGTGATCGGCCTGACGAACCGTCGTCAGAACGGAACCGACAGGAACCGAAAAACGTGAAATCGTATCAGAGGCAGGCTGCGGCGCGGGTATCGATTACTCGCCGGTCTCGATCGGCGCGTTGACCAGGTTCCCCCACTCGGTCCAGGAGCCGTCGTAGTTGACGGTGTCCTCGTAGCCGAGCAGTTCATGCAGGGCGAACCAGGCGACCGACGAGCGCTCGCCGATGCGGCAGTAGGCGACGGTGGTCTCCTCGCCGGAGATTCCCTCGTCAGCGTAGAGTTCTTCGAGTTCGTCGCGATCCTTGAAGGTGCCGTCGTCGTTGGTGACGGCCGCCCAGGAGATGTTCTTCGCACCGGGGATGTGGCCGCCACGCTGGGCGGTTTCCTGGAGTCCTGGCGGAGCGAGGATCTCGCCGCTGTACTCCTCGGGCGAGCGCACGTCGACCAGCGGAACGCCGCGGTCGATCGCGTTCTCGACGTCCTCGCGGTAGGCGCGGATGTTCTCGCGCGGGCCGGCGGCGTCGTACTCGGTTTCGGAGAAGTCCGGTTCCTCGTCGGTCGTCGGATAGTCGTTCTCGAGCCAGTACTCGCGGCCGCCGTCGAGCAGGTAGACCTCGTCGTGGCCGTAGTACTTGAACTGCCAGTAGGTGTAGGCGGCGAACCAGTTGGAGTTGTCGCCGTAGAGCACGACGGTGTCGTCCTCGCTAATGCCGTGGGAGCCGAGCAGGTCCTCGAAGTCCTCCTTCGAGAGGATGTCTCGGGTGGTCTGGTCCTGCAGTTGGGTTTCCCAGTTGAATCCGATTGCGCCGGGTGCGTGTTCGTCCTCGTAGGCTTCGGTGTCGACGTCGACCTCGACCAGCCGGAGGTCGGAGTCGTCGCTCTGGAAGTCGTCGAGGCGCTCTTCGACCCAATCAGCCGTGACGAGCACGTCGTTGGCGTAGTCTGTTGCCATACCCGAATACACGGGTCGAGGGGTCATAGTGGCATTCGAACCGGACAATTCGGACAAGGGTCTATCGTGGCGGAGATGGTTGCCGCTACCTCGAACGGTCGGTTCGGCGGTGTCGACCGCAGACGGCCACGCCAACCGATATAGAACCACCCCCGTCATATGAGCGGTCCAACAGGTCCGCTGGATCGGGAAGAGTCGGAAATAATTGCCACAATCTCGGTACCCAGGGGAGACGTGCCGGGACCGGTGCGTTATGAACGGTCCGACAGTATACTCCACCCAATGGACGAATCCGTCGTCGTTTCGCCCGACTGGGTGGCCGCCCGACTCGATGAACCGACAGTACGCCTCGTCGACGTCAGAGACGCCTGGGAGTTCGACGGGATCGGTCACGTACCGGGTGCCGTCAACATCCCGTTCGACAGCTACCGCGACGAGAGCGACGTCGACCGCGGGACGCTCCCCGGCGCGGACGCCTTCGCAGATCTACTCTCTGAGGCCGGTATCGAGCCCGACGACACCATCGTCGCCTACGACGACACCCACGGCGTCTTCGCCGCTCGCTTCGTGCTCACCGCCCTCGAGTACGGCCATGAGGACGTGCGTCTGCTCGACGGCGACTACAGCGCCTGGAACCGCGAACGCGAGACGACGAGCGAAGACCCCACTGTCGAACCGACCGAGTACGAACCCAATCCGCTCGCGCCCGACGAGAGCCCGCTCGTCGGCCTCGACGCCGTCGAGGACGCCCTCGAGCGCGACGCCGTCTTCGTCGATACGCGCGAGAAACACGAGTTCGAGGAGGCCCGCATCCCCGGCGCAGTCCGGTTCGACTGGCGCGAGGTCGTCGACGACGAGACGCGGCGGCTGAAACCCGAGGACGAACTCGAAGCGCTGCTCGCCGAGCACGGGATCGCTCCGGACCGAGAGATCGTTCTCTACTGTAACACCGCCAGACGGATCAGCCACACCGACGTCGTGCTCCGCGCGCTCGGCTACGAGAACGTCGCGTTCTACGAGGGCAGTCTCACGGAGTGGCTGGCGAACGACGGCGAGATCGAGACGGGCGAGACGGCCGACGAATGAGCGACTCAGTCGCTAACGTCTCGCCAATCGGGTGCCGTCGAGTACGGACGATCGGCTAGCTCGTCGAACGCCGCCAGCACGACCTCGTTGAGCGCCGGGTGGACGTGCGTTACGCCGGCGATGTCGTCGACGGTTCCCGAGCAGCGGTCCATCGCGACGACGACCTCGTGGATCATCGTCGAGGCCTGCGGGCCGACGATGTGACAGCCCAGAATCTCTCCTTCCAGGTCGGCGAGTACCTTGACCAACCCCTCGTCCGCATCAAGGATCAGTCCCAGCGGTGCGACGTCGTAGGTGACGGTCGCGGCCTGATACTCACGGCCGTCCTCGCTCAGTTCGGCTTCCGTCCGACCGACGCTCGCGACCTGCGGCGAGGTGAAGATCGCGTGCGGCATGGCCGCGTAGTCGACTTCCCGTCCGGTCTCGTCGAGGACGTTCGCCGAGACGATCTCGGCCTCGTAGTCGGCCGCGTGTTTGAACGGCTGCTCGCCGACGATATCGCCGAGCGCCCAGACGTCCTCGGCGGTCGTCTCGAGGGTCTCGTCGGTCTCGACGTACCCCGACTCGTCGAGTTCGACGCCGGTCGACTCGAGGTCGAGCGTGTCGGTGTTCGGCTCTCTGCCCGTTGCGAGCAGCAGGTCGTCGGCCCGAAGCTCGACCGCGTCGCCGTCGGCATCGTCGTCGCTCGGTGCTGCCGTGACGACGGTCTGATCGCCCTCGTTCTCGACTGTCTCGGCCTCGTAGCCGGTATAGAGGTCGCAGTACTGCTCGAGCGAGTCCGTCACGACCTCGCCGACCGCATCGTCCTCGCGGGAAACGAGCGTATCGCTTCGGCCGACGAGCGAGACGTCGGTTCCCAGCGCACCGAAGAAGTAGCCCAGTTCGGCCCCGATGTAGCCCCCGCCGACGATCACGAGGGAGTCCGGTCGCTCGTCGAGAAAGAGCGCGTCGTCGCTGGTGAGAAACTCGCACTCGTCGAGGCCGTCGATCGGTGGAATCAGCGGGCGACTGCCGACGGCGAGGACGACCGTCCCGCCTCGCACCTCGCGCTCGTCGCCGTCGGTCAGGTCGACCGCGAGCGTGCGTTCGTCGACGAAACGTCCTTCGCCGCGGTAGAGCGTGACGGCGTCGGCGTCCTCGAGGCTTTGGGCCTGCCGGTCTGCTTTCTCGTAGACGATGTCGTGGATCGACGACGTGATCTCGCCGTAGTCGACGTCCTCGAGCGTCGCGTCGATTCCGAACCCCTCGGCGCGACGGATCTCGTCGATCACGTCCGCGCGGTGGAGTAACGCCTTCGAGGGGACACAGCCCCTGGTGATACAGGCTCCGCCGAGCGGTCCGCGTTCGATGACCGCCGCCTCGAGCCCCTGGTCGGCTGCAGCAGTCGCGACCTGGCTACCCGAACCGCCGCCGACCACGACGATGTCGTGCTCGTCCATACGGTGGATCGACTACGGGCAGCGGCCTAAAACGGACGTGTGCTCTCGCCGGCCGCTCGGTCGTACGCTGTGGATCGAGAGAACAGTCGTCGGAATCGCTTACAACCAGTCGTCGCCCGTCTCGTCTTCAGAACCCTCGGTGTAGGCGTCGACGGCTTCCGCGAGGTTTTCGAGCGCTTCCTCGGGCGTCTGTCCCTGACTCGAGACGCCGGTCACCTCGTCGTCGGCGATATGAAGGCCGTGGTCGTTCGTTCGCACCGTAACCGCTGCGTCTTCGAGGGCTGGGTAGTCGTCGGGATCGACGTCTGCGTCCGTAGTCATATACGGGGATTGTTCGGGTCGGGTAAAATACTCGTCGTCGACGACCGGCCGTCGGTGTCCTCACGCGGCATCGACCGTCCCGTCAGGACGAACAGTAACCACGGGAACCGGGGCCGTTCGGACGACTTTATCCGTAACGCTCCCGACGATCCGCTTCTCGAACCCGCTTCGACCGGCGGTTCCCATGACGATCATATCGGCGTCGATCTCTTCTGCGTACGCACCGATCTCTTCCGCCGGCGTTCCAGTCCGAGCGACATCAACTGCCTCGAGACCGTTTGCTCGCGCCTCGGCCGCGAGGTCGGCGGCCCATTCGGTCGCAATCTCGGTGACGTCGTCCGCGGTTTTTGGAGGTGGTCCGCCGACCGACGAGAGATGAGTCAAACTCGTATCACCGACCGCAAGCGCGTGAACGGTCGCGTCCATCTTCTCCGCGATGTTGAAACCGACCGCAGCCGCGTTTTCGGCGTGCTCACTGCCATCCGTCGGCATAAGTATCGTATTCGACATCAGTTGTAATCCAAGTAAGCGGTATGAGCGTGGTTCGTATAATATTTTCCACTAGAATCGCCCATTTGAACCTTATTTTCGGAGTGAACTGGATGAGCGAACAGATTGGGGCAAGAATCCGATCGAATCGATTACGCTTCAGCCGATCGATTGCGCCGTTACCGCACGGGCAGTGTCGTCGCGGCCGTCGTCCGTAGAAAAAGGCTTTAACGCCGCCGCCACGTACACCGATCAAATGGTACTCGACGATCTCGGGAGTTCTCTGCGGGGCACCCTCGACAAACTCCGTGGGAAGTCGCGACTCAGCGAGGAAGACGTCGAAGAGATCGTCAAGGAGATTCAACGCTCCTTGCTCGCGGCCGACGTCGACGTCTCGCTCGTGATGAACCTGTCGGACAACATCAAGGAACGCGCCCTCGAGGAGGAGCCGCCGGCCGGCACGCCGGCACGGGATTTCGTCCTTCGCATCGTCTACGAGGAACTGGTCGACCTCATCGGCGACTCGACGGAACTCCCCCTCGAGGAGCAGACGATCCTCCTCGCAGGGCTGCAGGGGTCCGGTAAAACCACGTCCGCGGCGAAGATGGCCTGGTGGTTCTCGACGAAGGGGCTTCGTCCTGCCGTGATCCAGACCGACACCTTCCGTCCCGGTGCCTACGAGCAGGCCCAGGAGATGGCTGGCCGCGCGGAGGTCGACTACTACGGGAATCCCGACGCCGAAGATCCCGTCGAAATCGCCCGCAAGGGACTCGAGGAGACCAGCGAGGCCGACGTCCACATCGTGGACACGGCAGGTCGACACGCCTTGGAGGACGACCTGATCGACGAGATCGAGCAGATCGAGGGCGTCGCCGATCCGGACACCTCCTTGCTCGTGCTCGACGCGGCGATCGGTCAGGGTGCCAAGGATCAGGCCCAGCAGTTCGACGAGTCGATCGGCATCGACGGCGTCGTCATCACGAAGCTCGATGGTACCGCGAAGGGTGGTGGCGCGCTGACGGCCGTCGACCAGACAGACTCCTCGATCGCCTTCCTCGGGACCGGCGAGGAGGTCCAGGACATCGAACGTTTCGAGCCAGACGGCTTCATCTCTCGGCTTCTGGGCATGGGCGATCTCGGCCAGCTCGCAGAGCGCGTCGAGCGCGCGATGGAGCAGACCGACATCGAGGAAGACGACTGGGACCCAGAGGACATGCTACAGGGGCAGTTCACCCTGAACGACATGCAAAAGCAGATGGAGGCGATGAACAACATGGGGCCGCTCGATCAGGTCATGGACATGATCCCCGGCTTCGGCGGCGGGATCAAAGACCAGTTGCCCGACGACGCGATGGACGTCACCCAGGACCGGATGCAGTCCTTTAGCGTCATTATGGACTCGATGACAGAGGCCGAAAAGGAGTACCCCAAAGCCATCGGCGCGAGCCAGATCGAACGCATCGCCCGCGGATCGGGTACGAACGAAGATCAGGTCCGAGAGCTGCTCCAGCAGTACAAGATGATGGAAAAAACCATCAAGCAGTTCCAGGGAATGGGCTCCGAACAGGAGATGCAGCGGATGATGAAACAGATGCAACAGCAAGGCGGCGGTGGCGGCGGTGGGATGGGCGGAATGGGGCCGTTCTAACGCCCGAAAAAGATTCTGTTTTAGTCGACCTCAACTGTCGACCGGCTGCCCGTCCTCCGTCGGCGGTGCGATGTGATCGACGTACTCCTCGACCGTCGGCTCGTCGACCCGAACGCGGACGCTGATCTCGCCGAGTTCGTCCGGTTCGCCGACCGAGAAGTTGATCCGATCCTCGAAGGCAGCCTGCTTTTTCAGCGCGAAGGAGAAGGTGTCACCCTCCCGATTCGAGAAGAACTCACCACGTGCCGTATCGAGGATTTCCTGGCGGTGAAGCAGTTCAGACACGTGGTCCATCGAGTGCGCTTCGGCCCTGATCTCGCCGTGGCTCTCCGCTAAGTCGGCGTTCGGAAAGATGTTGACGACGGCGTCGGCCACGCGGCTCGTGACCTCGGTGTCGTAGACCGGTGCCGTGATTTCGACGTCGATGCGGTAGATGTCGGTCATTGTTGTATCTCCGTTGAATCGGCGGTCGATTCACTCGTCCCCTCCACTTCGTCGGCGTTCGGCCCGCTCTCGATGACCGTTCGAATCCGCTCGTGGAACGCCTCGAGCGAGTCGGTGTTCTCGACGACGACGTCGGCGCGGTCCATCGCGTCGTCCATCCCGAAGCCGCGTTCTCGCTCGTCGCGAGCGGCCAGTCCCTCGCCGCCATTGTCCTCGCTCGCGTCCCGGCCGCGAGCGTCGATGCGCTCGGCCCGAACGTCGAAGGGCGCTTCGATGCTGACGAGCGTGAAAGCCTCGGCGAAGCGGTCCTCGAAGACATCGACCTCGACGTCGGATCGAATGCCGTCGACTAGCACCGTCTCGTGATTCTCGAGGCGATCCTCGATCATCGGCAGCGAGCGCTCGGCGATCGCAGTCGCCCCGTTCTCGTCGCGCAGTGCCTGGGCGACCTTGCCGTGATCTTTCGTGGGGTCTAACCCGCGGTCGGCCGTCTCCTGACGGACGACGTCACCCATTGTTACTACCGGGATCCCATGCTCGCGTGCAACGGTCGCGGCCTCGCCTTTGCCGCTGCCGGGGAGTCCCACCGTTCCGATAACGTGCATTGATCGAACGTACCGCCGAGACGTGCATAAGCGCTGTGTTCGCGAGGAGGCGTTCCCTGAGGCGAGAATCCATACCGCTTATGCCGGTCGGTCGTTGACTCGTACGTGAGGGCACGTAGCTCAGTCCGGAAAGAGCGTCGGACTTCTAATCCGACGGTCGTGGGTTCAAATCCCATCGTGCCCGTACGAAAACTGTCGTTTTAGGACTTCTACGCAGCGTCTGCTCTGAAGGGCGCTATCGTCCGAATTCGATCGATTCGCAGTTCCAAAGTCATTCTCCGAAATCGGATTCCAACCAGAAACTAAACGCACCCCTTCGCAGTCTGCTGGTTTTCATATTCGCGATACTCAACAGCCACCGTGCTGCTCCGTTCCTGTGCGGTCGAAAACACGCATCGGACTCGACGCAGCGAGTGCCGGATGCCGAAAGCCCGGTACCGTCCGTCGAGGAACGAGACGCAACGGAAGCCCGGAACGGAGAAGCAAGAGAGAACCGCCCGCGTCCTCGCCAGCGCGTCGATCTCGTCGAGGCTCCGCCGGAGCCGAAGACGAATCGGCGGGCTGCCGAGGTAAGCAAGGATTCTCCGCAGCGCCGTGCTCGTTCCGGCCAAGGAGCAAGGAGAGTCCGTTCAGTAGAACACGCCGGAAAAACGCTGTTGACTGACGGCGGACGTGTAGAAACTGATTCTTCCCTCATCCGTCAGCCGAAAATCGAACCACTGTCCGTTCTGGAGACTTCTCAGGGCTACCAGTACGTCCGCTGTAGAGCTGGCGGCCACGATGATACAGTCTATATTCACCAGCTCTGTGCTATCGCTGCTGGCGCTGATCCGCACGACGTGTTCGGCGATCGATACGACGTTCACCATATTGTACCGGCCGAATGGCTTGGTCCCGATGCGACGACCGATAACGGGAAGCCGTACCTCAATACTCCTGAGTCAGTTGTTCTCGTCCCCGTATGGGAGCACCGCGTCGGTCACCTCGATGAAATCAACGATACGGAGGGTGACCGATGACGGTCTTCTGCAGTCGGTGTCGAAACCCGATTCGCAGTCACGGAACTGCTGTCATCGAGGGCCGCTACGTGGTTCGGATCTGCCCCACGTCTCGCGGTCACGCTATCGAGAACGCGCGGTGAATGGCGGCTCTCTCGGGCACGCAGCAAGGTTGTAACACATCCGGGTTAGTACAGTACCTTGCTGACTGCGGTCTGATGGCTTACGGCCAGCGTGATTCTGACGCGCTGACCGATCGTAACAGCGACCGCGTTCGAATTCTCAAGTTCCTTGTACGCCATCCTGAGGGTATTTTGCGGACGCATCTCACACACTACGTCTTGAAGGGGACGCGCTCGGACACCTACGATGGCTTCGTCGATCTCCGACCACACCCCGTACTGTTCCCAAAACCCGAAGAACACCACTACGACCGCCACCACCCGTCCGCTGACCGCGGCTGGCACAACAACGACTGGATAGCTCTCGACGGCTCCGATGATGACTACCAGTTCTGCAAGCGCTTCACGAACGACCTCGCCGAAAAGGCCGATCTCGTGCGCCTCGAGTACGCTTCCGCCGGGGTCCGGGTCTACCCGACAACCTCGGCTATTGACTTGATTTCGGAAGGCATTCGTGAAACACCAGCAGAGCAGAACGAATTCGTCTACGATCGCGAGTTCGTCCAGAACATGCTCAAAACGTGCCGAGGCGACGCTTTCAACCTGAGCACGTCACAGAAGGAGTTTGCTGCACGCGCGCTCCGTCGTTACATCCACCGAACGCAAGACTATCGTCTCCTGTTCGATGTCCATCTCGCCAACCGCTCCGGCTACGATCGTCGCCGAATGGAGAAATCGTACAAGACTCGCTTCACCGACGAGGGGCGCGTCAACAAGGCGTTCGCACGTCTTCAATCTGCGCTCGAATACGGATACGAACACGCTGAGAACGCTGTTTTCGTGACCCTCACTACCGATCCATCTCAGCACGAATCGCTGTGGCACGCTATTCAATCGATCAACCCGAATTTTCACAACCTGACGCAGTTTTTCAAAACCGACCCGTCCACGGTCAAGGACACCCGAAACACCGACGTTCCGTACTGGCGGTTCGCACTCGACTCCTCGAACTTCCATTTCGGTCAGGAAGGTGCTGTCTCCGGCCGACCGCGCGAACGACTGGAGTACGTCAAGGTCCTCGAGTTCGACAGCGGCGGGAAACCGCATCTACACTGCCTGTTTTTCGACGTACCAACGCGCGAAAGCGACGGAATGCCCTGGCTCGTCGACAAAGACGAACTCTCTCACTACTGGGACCGCTACGGTCAAGGCCGTATCGTCGACACATATCCGCTCACCTATCGCGACGATCTCGACGAGCTGGGGGATTTCGGCGATCGCGTCCTCCGTGACGAAGACGGAACTCGCCTAACCGATGAGAACGGCGAGTTCGTGACGAAGCCAGTTCAAGAAGGGTTCGTCTCGTGGTACCGCTACGGCGATCACGACCACTCCCAGGAATGGGTCGATAACCACGTTCGGTATCACAAAAGTTCCGACGGGCTGATCGACATGGACGGTGACGATGATTTCGCTCGCGAGAAGACTGCCGGTGCGTACATCGGCAAGTACATCACCGAGATGTACGGCGCGCTGCTCGATCACAACGAAACCGACCTTGAGCACGAATTTGATCCTGATCTCGACGCGAACGATGATGACGCAGCCTTCTGGAAGCTTGCACTGTACTGGGCGACAGAGCGTCAATTCTGGTCACCCTCGAACGGTATCCGTGACGCGATTCGGCTCGACGACGATCGCGCTGATATTCGTCGCGGAGTTGCTGACGCTACCAAAACTGCACTCCTTGTTTCCGCTGAAAAGCACCACGAACCTCATGCATCCTATCCTGACCTCGATCTCGAACGGTCAGAGACGATGCTTCACCGTGTTGTTCGCGATCTCCTCGCGGAGCGCGAACTAGCCGAAACTGAGGCGAGTACGTCATCAACAACTCTTGCTCGAATCGAGTATCTTGGTGCCTTTCACTATGCAGATACGCCCGATTCTGGTGAGCGCCGAGTAGATGCAGCTGTCGTCGAGCAAGCAATCTACGATCCTGATGAACCAGTTGCACTTGCATCGACAGGTGACCGACCGCCTCCATCTGCTGACGTATGGGATTGAACGATTTTACAGTCTGCTTCAATAGCTTCTGCTATCAGATTCATCCTGTGACGTAGCCGTGACGTAGGCCTCCTCTAGTTATTATTATAACTCTAGTATGTCTATGTGCATGGCAGCAAGTGATAGTTCTGGAGACGGGTTCCAGACGGCTGACGAACCGGGCGGAGACTACGACGACAACGCGGAATGGACTCCGCTTCCCGAAGAGGGCGAAGTAATCCAGGGAATCATTCTCTCCCTGTCTCCGAACAGCGGCGACTACGATCAGCTGCGTGTTCGGTACAAGTCCACTGATGGTGACGACGAGGGTGATATTCGTCTCGTTCATTTCAATCGAACGCTCGAGGATCGCGTTCACGCGAACGACATCCAAGAGGGCCACGAGTTCCGTCTCGAAGGTACTGGTACGTACACATGGGATGACGACGGGGACGAGCGCGAAGCGACTGACCGTACGCTCCAGTTCCGTGCCTGATCGCTGACGAAATAACTCCTCTTAACGCAGACAACTATGGCAACTAACAACGGACTCAACCCGAGCGGTATCGTCAACGACTACGCAAACCTTCGAACGGTCCCTGCGCTGTTATCCGTGTTCTTCGCGATGGCTTCGCTATATCAGTTCGGCGCTGTCAGCGATTTACACATTGAGTGGTTCGACTACACGCTCACCTCGACCCATGCCATCGGTGGCTCTCTCGCAGTCTACCTGATCGCATTCGCGAGTAGCCAGACCAAGAGCTTCGACCACTATGAGGACTGGGAAAAGGTGACGATCGCCTCCGGTCCAGTGCTGATTATCGGCTACGAGTACCTGCCGTACCTACCGACTGCGATCGAGTACCACGACCCTGCCACGTTCGTGCTCGCATGGCTCGTTGCGATGGCGTCCTACGGCGTCGCTGTGAGGTGATCCATGTCGTTCAACCGCACTCTCGCAACACTCGGTCTACTGACACTCACGCTCGCCGTTCTCGGCTTTGGCGTGTTCATGATCGGTGCTGCTGCCGTAGATACCGAACAAACAACTTGGGACCATAACGCGACCGTCGACAACGAGACGGACAACGTAACTGCCACGGTCCACTTCGCTACCGACGGTGCGACTGTCGACCTCGAGGCCGACCTCGTCGACGAAGACAACGAGATTGTCGACTCTTTCGAGACAACACTCGAAGGTGACGAGAACGAGTCGGACACGTGGCAACACGAACCGAACGCTGACGACGGCGAAGAACTCGAATACCAAATCACGGTCACTGCTGACGACGGCGACGTCGACGACGTCGACTTCGACACTAATCCGTCCGGCGCGCTGTTCCCGCCGATCTACGATGACGGTGTAACCGGAACGACGATCGGCGTCGCGCTGTTTGTCCTTGCTCTCGGCCTGCTCGCAGTCCGTGACGATGGTAACGGAGGCTACAACCGATGAACCCGTTTCTCGCACTGAAAGTCGCTGGACCACTCGTAAAGCTCGCACTGCTCGTGATCGGCGCTGTACTGATCCTGTACGGCCTTGGAGGTGTGCTGTGACACGCCGCTCACTTCGCCGACTCGGTACACTGCTGATCGCGACGCTCCTCGTCACGTCCCTCGCCGCGCCGATCGCGGCGACGGGCACGGCGACCGCCGAGGATGACAATAGATCAGACACGATCTCGGTTGACGAATCGTGCGCGAATGAGGTGCACTATGTCTTCTCGATCGACTGTTCCGACTACTTCGACGACCCGGTTGAAGTGTCCCAAGACCCGACGGTACTGCATTCAACGGCGACGAGTGAGAGCGAGTCGCTTGATTCGCATTACGTCGGCCTTGATAACCACCTAACGGACACGAGTACGATCGCCTCGATTGAGGCTCGAAACGCAGTCGCAGACTCATGGGAAGACGGCGATTCGGAAGCTCAAGCGTACCAGAACTCGCTCGAAGCGATTAGAGATTATTACGCAGTTCAGCAGATCAATCTCTTAGAATCTGATGCGAAGTCGCTCATCCAGTTCACCAACATCGCAGATGCGGCGAAGCAGGATGATGACCTTCCTCGCGACTACGTAGGTGGAGCTCACCCCGAAGCCACTGACCTAACAACTTATGACGGCACTCACTGGGTCAACAATTCGACTGGCACAGGAACTGCCGAGCTTGTCAACGGATCAGAGTACGAGTATGAAACTGCTCAAATCAACTTTAACGCTGACACAGCGGCGTCCTTCAGCGTCAGTACGCAAGCGCGGAACCTGACAACGTTCGATCCGAACAAGTGGGAATTGCAGGATGACGGAACTGTCGAACTCCACGAAGACCACTATCTGCACGCCGATGGCGGGTATGATGTGAGTGACGCTGAGTATTCCCCTGAAAACCTCAAACTCCGGTTAGCCATCCCAAACGTTGGTGATGTTGATGATGGCGGTCTGCCAAGCGAGACGGTCTACAATCACTCCGAAACCGTCACTCGATGGCAGGATATTGAGGACCAGAGCGGTCAGGTAATATCGAGCTACGATACTGGTTTCGTTGAGGCGCTTTACCACGAACTCGATGAAGGCAACCTCGACCCTGAGGACGTTCGTGGTGCTGAAGGTCAGGTCCGGTTCCTGAGTGGAGACGCAGATGTTACTGACGACCGGTTCCGGCTCGCCACCATGCAAATGCTTGGGATGAACAATCCCGACATGTCGGCAGACTCGTCGATGACTGTTGAGTACGAGGGGTACACGACGGTGTCGTACAACGGCACCGATCGCGACGAACGCGTCCCCGAATACTCTGACCACGTTGATGACAAGTTTGCCGGTCTGATGTTCTCTGACTCCGTCCCTGAGGACGGTTTCGAGCGTAATCAGACCTATACCACTAACTCGTCCGTCAACACCTCTGCAACCGGATACGAATACATCAACGGGTCTGCCCAGATCTTCGACGAACCGAGCGGAGAAACCGTTCGGTTCGAGAATGGCACGTTTACTGTAACGGAGATGTACGACGCCGATGGCAATGAGGTCGATCGCGTCGAGTGGGAGCAACCGCAGTATGACACCTACGACGCCGAGGAGTTCGTCGAGTATATCGAGGAGGTCCAAGACCTCCGCGAAGAACTCGCCGACCGTGACGATGACGGCGGCTGGTCGATCGGCTTTCCGTCTTTCGGTGACGGGTTCGACGGCCTCGGAGATTTTGACGCGACTGCCGTCGCGCTCGTAATCGGGCTTGTCGCGGTACTCCTCGCCGCTGCTGCATCCAGCAACCAGAACAACCGAAACTAACCATGACTCGCAAATTTTTCTTGCTGCTCGTCTGCGTAGCTGCTGCACTCGTGCTGCTCGGCACGCCCGCAGCCGCACAGGACGACGCAGTGAACGAAACCGAGATGGAACAGAACAGTGACCGCTTCGCAGACATTGACGGCAACGCCTACGTCGAGGACTGGTCGTACTCCTCCGGCTCGTACCACGTCTCGCTCAACTCGACACAACCAACGACTGCCCACCTAATGCCGCCACTCGATTCGGCCGACGAAGGCTCCGGCAGCCTCGACGTCGCGACAGTCGACCTCGAGGGCAACGAAACTCGCGAGATCACGGTGCAAGGCGACGGCGAACTGACGATCGTCACTGACACGTTCCTCGAGACTGGGGACCACGTTCGACTATCGTCCGGCTCGCAGGCACTCATTGGTCCGCCGTACTCCCCAACCGACATTTGGATTGCTGCTGGCACTGTGTCCCTCTCGATCGGCGCGGTTGTTGTCATCCGCGTTGTAAGCCATCTGCTCGGCATTGGCCGAACCACGGAGCGGGTAGCATGACGCGTAAAGTCGTCGAGTCCCCTGAACGCAGTGACTCGAAAACGGCTCGTCTCCTCGAGTTCCTCCGCCGCAACGTGCTCTGGATCATCGTCGTGCTGCTCGTCATCATCGCGATCGCGCTGCTTCTCGGCGTCGGTCCAACCGTCGGTCGGAACTCGCTTCTCGCACTCGCCTGCGCTGGCTGGGGAATCGTCGCCGGATACCCAATCTCCGGCTTCGTAAAAAGCAAGCTCGGCGACGAACCCGGCGTCTTCCTCGTCGACGTCAAAGCCGAGGACATCGACCACGATGCTGCGCTCTACTGGAGTCCGTACACTGAGTTCCAAGAGTTCAACGTCACTGACGGTTCACTCGATCAAGTCGCCCCGTTCTTGTACTTCGGCCGCAACGTCGACCCGGACGAACTCACCGTCGAGGGAGTATGGCGCGGCTCGCTTACCGATCGCGAGCTGCTCGCTGCGCTCTCGGCAGTCAAAGAATGCCGCGGGATGCTCGAGGAAGATGCCCGCCGTGGCTTCGCGCTCGAAACGAATCTCTGGTCTGTTGTCTACCGTGCAGCCAAGGACGCGACGAAAGCCGTCGTCAAGACATTCGAAGAGGGAACGCTGCCCGACGAGGGCGAAGGCGTCGACAATGCTGTCTCCGATGCGATGGCACAGTTCGACCTCGAACGCATGGCCGATCGCATCGATGATGACGAGAACGCCGACCTGGACGAGCTGGTCGAGGCGACCGGCGACGATCTCGACGACGAACCTGAACAGCCTGAAACCGATCCACTCGCGGAACCACAACCAGCCGATGACTGATACTGACGAACACCTACTGACGATTGCAAAGCTTCGCGAGGTCGTCGACGGCGACCTCGAGAATCCCGCCCAGGTCAAACCGCATGCTGGATTCGTTCGCGATGATCGTCGACGTGCGTCACTGAACTTCGTCGACACGCTCGTCCAGGACTCCGACGACTTCGACGCAACGAGCTTCGCTGATACTCAACTCGGTAGTGAACTCTACCCGAATTTTGCGACGAACGCAGCATCCGAGGCCGTTGCTCGAGGCGATTCCTCGCTCGCGTCCTACCTCGTCGGGATCACCGAAACCGAATACGACGGCTCGGCACTCACCGTGACCCTCGATCTCGTCGACGCGCTGCACTTCGACGGCGCACCCTCGTTCTGGTCGGTCGCTGGTAACCCGAACACCGGAAAGACGAATTCGATGTTCAAGCTCGTCGACGTTGCAGATCGAGCTGGCAACGTGATTGAACAGGTTCCCAATGACTTTTTGGTACTCTCAAACGCCGAGTCGTGGGAACGTGCCGATATCGTGGTCAAATCGATGCACGATCTCATGGTCGCACTGCTCGAGTATCGCGAGCAGCCGAAAATCGTCGCCATCGACGAAGGCTCAACACACTTCGACGCTCGCACCTACAACTACGAGGTCTCTCATCAGTGGACTCCAGCAGCGAAGCGATTTGCCAAGGTCGGTGTCTATGCCGTCGGGATCATCTGTCACACCGGCAAAGACCTCCACCCTGAAGCGAAGCGGCTCACAACCACTGCACTATGGAAGGAAACAAAGACTGACATGATGATCTACAACGAGTGGCCGGGCGACGCAGATCAGCCAACTGATCCAATGTTCGCCGATCCAGTCCAGGACTTCGAAAAAGCAGTTGGCTACGATCCCGACGACGCTGCCCCCTGGTCCTGGAATCTACGAGCAGAACTCTTCAGTAAGGGAAGTGACTGGAAGAACCTTCTTACTATTCTAAAAGAACAAGGACCAGAAGAGACATAAATTAGATATTTTTTGTTAAGGTGGTTTCGATCGGATTAGAGTACAGAAGAAATTATCCGCTGATTTTATTCGGTCACAGAACAAAGTATAAACTGGTCCATCTGACGATGGGCCAAACCGAGATATTAGGTTTGAGTCAACACAGGTGATTATGTTGAATTTCATAGCTGGGACGTATTAGTAGAAGTTGTCGTATAGTCGCAGTGAATTAACCTGATGTCTCGGTGGACTCGCGATCGTACGGCCGGAAGAACTGCCGGGCGCTGAAAGAGGGCTCGCGCATCCGGTCAATGTGCCTTCAGAACGTGGTTAGAACCGTCTCTACTCATTTATGAATATTTCAGGAGTCCGCCGATGAATAGAGGCTGGAAGGATCCAGGCCCCTAATTCGCTGCCGATCCGATGAAGATACCCAGGGCGAGAGTGATCAAGTCCCGACCAAGAGCCTCACCGAACGACAGGAGTACTGTTCCACAGACCATCATAACGATGGTCATCAGGATGTACTCGGCGGACTCGCGCATTGTCAATGTGCCTAACGACATGCATAGCATGCCGGGCGCATTGGTAGCGCCATATAATGATTTGGTTTCCAAGGGGTAAATGTTCCGCAAAACTCATTATCATATGATTTTTAATTTTGTTCTTGTTAATGCAATGGTAATTATTTCGATAATCTAGTTTATATATCTCTTTTCTGATGTTGATCTCCTACCGACCCACCTTCCAACCCAATCATAGGGTTGGATTCCAAAACACAACATTTGGGAACAGTGAACGGCGGAGCGGCCGAAGCTTCCCTTGTGGGGGCTGAGGCCGCTCGTCTTCAAGTCACAAACTCCAGGTTCGAATACTTGTACGGGTACGTCCTGATATTCTGGTCGTCACAGTATGAAGCCAACTTTGCAGGATGAATTTCTTCCCAGTTACCAGGCCCGTCCTCGAGTTGCGGAACGAATGCAACCGCGACCGCTTCGTAATCCAATTTCTCCGGTGGAACTCGTTCGATCACGATCGCCTCGTCACCCTCTCCGTCTCGTTTGCATACTCGATCGCCAGGAGAGAACGGATTCTTCGGTCGTTGATCCATCTGTGCAGTACTCGGTCCAAGTTCGAGCAGCTGGTTCATCGGTCGTGCTGCCATGTGATCCAACTTCTGCGGTTCCTCGCCGGAGTAATTCGCTTGTGTCTCTGCTTTCGATCGCAGTGTCTCAATCCGTTCCCAGCCCAGGAGGATCAACGCATCTTCGTTGTCTCGGTGCCACGCCATCACGATAATGTCGTCTTCGTCGTCTCCTTCCAGAATTTTCTCCGGCAGAAACGCAGACACGTCCCTCGACGTTTTCACGTCGACCTCGTAGCCGAAGATCTCGAAGTCGTAGGCTGCGAAACTTTCTGTGTTACAGCGCCGGATTGCGAACTCGTTTTTCCAGTTCCACATCTCGACAGGGATGAACTCGCGACAGAACTGCTCGAATGCTAATTCACCGAGGTTCCCGACTCGTTTTACGTCAACGTCGCCCCTGTTGGTTTCTGAGACTTGAATTATGGCTTGATGTTCGGCACGTTCCTTGTCGATTTCATCGGGAACATATCGGTACATATGAACTACTAAGACCGAGCGTAGCCGCTATATCTAAGTCTTATTATTGTCTACCAAGACGAATTTCGAAGATGAACAGTCGGTTCGGGCAAATCCTCAGCATCGAGCTGCCCATCCAGATACCCCTGGCCTTTGCACGTGATCTCGTAGAGATCGGAGCTGGTGTACAACGGCGAAACCAATCCTGCCTGGGAAAGCATCCGGCACCGTTCACGAACGCGACAACGTGACGCATCGAATTTGAGCCGAGTCGAAATACTCCGCGGAGTCGACCAGGACATTTCTACTAACCGCTCGAGAATTCGTTCATCAAGCGTACACATCCATCGAGCAGGCTTTCGTTGAGTCACGGTTCTGTAGATTCACTTGCGGTTGGTCCGTTTTCGGAGTCGAATTCACCGAGGAAGACGTGATTCTCGGCGTCGTATTCTCCATCCAGGTACGCTTCTCCTTCCTCGGTGATGACGTATGCGCCGTTTCCAATCGGGCGAATCAATCCGTTTTCTGCGAGTTTCTTGCATCGACGCGAGACGTGTGCGTTCGAGACTCGAATACTATCGTCGTTGGCGAGATCTCCGACGGTTGCGCCGTCATATTCGCGGAGATACTCAAGGATGCGATCGTCCCAGATCGACATCCACGTTCCCGACTCTCTCATTATCGACCAGACGGTGAGCTTCTACCTTTTTGTTCTGTATTCTACCTGAAAACATCGTCGTTACATATATGTAGAACGGCCTCTTTTGAGTTAGCTACGGAGCTATCAATATCTGTGAAGATGGCTCTCGCTGAAAGGTGAGGCCGGGCGGCGGTGCAACGCCGCCCAGAAGGTGGCTCCGGTGTGAAACCATGCTCAACGGAACCAATGTGGGGACACTGCCCCACGCACGGCAAGAGACAGCACCAACGAATAGTTCTGACGTTCGTCGCGGCGGTAGTTATCGAGGCAACGCACTCGCGGTTGGGGTGAGACGATGAACGGCCTCGAGCCGATCACGCCGATCGATGCCGTCGAAATGTACCACGACGCGATGAAAGACGAGCACGCGGCTTCGACGTGCAAAGCCGAAAAACACCGACTACAAGCGTTCACCCAGTTCTGCGACGAGGAAGGGATCAACGACCTCACGAACCTCACCGGCCGCGACCTGTTCAAGTACCGAACGTGGCGGCGCGAAGGCCAGGGCGACGATCGTGAACCGGTCAAGTTAGTCACCCTCAAAGGCCAGCTCGCAACACTTCGGCGATTCCTCCGATTCGCGGCGAATATCGATGCCGTCCCGCCGGAGATGTACGAGCAGGTCACGCTGCCGACGATGAAAAACGGCGAGGACGTGTCAGACACCACCCTCAAACCCGAGCGAGCGATCACGATCCTCGACTACCTGGAGCACGCACAGCCCGGCTCCCGTGATCACATCGTCGTCCTTCTGCTGTGGAAGACCGGCGCGCGTACTGGTGCTGTTCGCGGACTCGATCTTCGCGATCTCGACCTGGACGGGAACCACCCGCGCGTATCTGGTCCAGCAGTTCAGTTCGTTCACCGACCTGAAACCGGCACACCGCTGAAAAATCAGGAGAAAGGAACTCGGTGGAATCGAATCAGCGAAAAAACGGCTCGGTATCTCGAGGATTACATCGAGTACCACCGGAACGACGTGACCGACGACCACGGTCGGAACCCGCTAATTACGACGAGGTACGGCCGTCCGGTCGGAAACACGTTCCGCAAAGTCCTCTATCGCGTCACGCGCCCGTGCTGGCGCGGCGAACCCTGTCCTCACGACCGAGACATAGCGGAGTGCGACGCAACCGAGCTCGAGCACGCGAGTAAGTGCCCGTCGTCGCGATCTCCGCACGACCTCCGCAGTGGTCGAGTCACCTACTACCGCCGAGAGGACGTTCCTCGTCGAGTCGTCAGAGATCGACTCAACGCGAGCGAGGACATTCTCGATCGGCACTACGACCGCCGATCCGATCGCGAACAGGCTGAACAACGAAGCGGTTTCCTCCCAGACATATGAACTCGAAAAACGCCAAAGACGGCCGATCGAAACCCCGAAACACCCGATCCCATCGTGCCCGTTATCTGCGAACACCGTGAGCAGTAACGGCACCGGGGATTTGAATCAGGGAGCAGCTTGCTGCGACCGTGGTTCAAATCCCATCGTGCTCGTACGAAAGATATCATTTTTCCGGGAGGTGGTCGGCGTGACGATCGCTCCATAAACGACGGTTCCGGATGGCTTGGGTATCAACGAGAATTTGTTGCTGAGTGGATGTACTGGACAGAAAATAAAATAAACTAGCTGTGAAGTTTTGTATCTCGTTCTGGAGCACTTCTAATTGGAGAATGATCCTTATAGAATTCAGTCACCCCAACCCGGCTTCAGTTTCACTTTTACTGTACTTACCCACATTTCATATAGCTATAGGAAGAATAAGAAATCAATGAGTACTGAGTCTGCGGAAGAGCAAGCCGACTTAACTGATGAAGATCAGTACAGTGGAAAAGTTTTCTGGTTCAATGTTCCGCCCGGATATAAATTAAGTTTAGAGAATTTAAGAGAGAAATTGGATGGGAGATCCTTCAGACAAGACATATCTGAATCAATTGATAAACAGACCACCGAGATTCCAGATGTCTTTGTTGAGGATGGAGAAATTGTGAGCCAAACTAGCATTGATAATGCAGATATACATTCAACCGAATTTGGCAAAGTTATCTTAGCGAAGGTTCGGAAAGACAGTTCTCATACGGTAACATATCGAAACAAGGAAATTCTAATGCTAAATAATGAAGAGGCGTACTTAGTCATTCTTAATCACAACGGGTTCGCTTACTTGATAGTCCTTGCAAAGAGGGAGGTTGCAGAGGGTGTCGCAGCAATCCTTCGGACTGAATATGATAAACTAGGGTCGGCGGTGGTGCAGAACGGTTCTCATAGCATGATGTTGGGGCTAGCGACATCGTTTCCTCGATGGTGATTAGCGAG
>JBKKHI010000017.1:0-53431 GCA_046614585.1 Natrialbaceae archaeon A-arb3/5
GGGAAGTCGTTCGACAGATCGAAGATCTGTCGTGATCGCGAGAGAGCTTGCTCTCTCGGGCGACCTCGCCGTCGTCGAGCTTCGCCCGACTGCTTGAGGGATCTTCGATCTCTCTCCGTAAACGGCGAGGAGGAGGCCACAACTGCGTTCTCTCGAGTTTCCGTCCGTGATCGAGTGTCCGTGTAACTCGTCGCGGTCGGCAGCGTTAAGTTGCGAACGACACGAAACGTTCACGGGATGAATCCACCACCTCAACAGCCGTACAAAACCTTTATCAGATATCAGAAATCGAGAAGAGGGTAGAACATCGAATTGTAGCTGAACCGGCCCTGATCCAATCACACACTCTTTCACTGTGACCTATACACCGGTATTAACGCTCTGTATTCGGACTGCCATCTATCCAGGTACGCATATCGAGGCCAACTGTACCTCCCTCAATTCCACTCTAAAGTGATATAGCCGTAGCTAATCAGATATGGATTCGAATACACTAATAATTAACTGTGGCCCTCGATTTTGTGTAGCTGAAACGAAATGAAACCGATTACGCTCCGTCTCCAGTCTGACTTACTGGACGATCTGGACGATGAGGTTGACGAAGCGGGATTTAGTAGCCGGTCAGAATACATTCGGCACCTGTTGATGAATCGGTCTTCTATCTCACAGGGAGTAACAACCGGCATCGATACGGCTACACCCGACACCGAAACTGTGGATACGCTCGCAGTTCAGGTTGAGGAGCTTACTGAACATGTTACTGGACTTGAGGAGCGGATCATTGACCTCGAGGACGACGTCGACGGTGACTCTTCATCGAATGGACCTGATCAGAAAGGTGCCGGCTCCACCAATACGCCCACTGAACAGGGAGATCCCTCACAAGCGTCAACACCAGCTGATGGGTCACCTAGCAGTGGCCAGATGGAGAGCATCCCTCCCGTCGAAGATCTCACTGACCCGGATGACGAAGCACTTCTTGCACTCGGAACATGGCTTCAGGAGGAGGGACCACATCTGGTTTGGGATCAAGACGACGCAGTACCAGCGCAAGGTCAGCCACTGCTGTCACAACCATCGGGACGACGAACACCTGAATTCCTTATGCCGTAGACGACCGCAGCGAGGATTGGAACAGTAATCGTAACGAGAAGAAGGCCAAAATCGTGCTGATGGGGTCAGCCAGTCCGCCAGTCGACGTGCAGTCACCACATTCAGATCGCCTCGAGAACGTCCTCGAGCACCGCGGCGTCGACGAAGACGACGACGTGATCGCCCGGTTCGATGACCGTCTCCCCGCGCGGGGTCATGAGGTCGCCGCTGCGGGAGATTGCGCCAATAACGACGTCGTCGGGCAAGTCGGTCGCCGCGGCGGCAATCGGCTCACCTGCCAGCACGCTGTCCGGACCGACCTCGAACTCGATGACCTCCGCGCGGTCGTGTTCTAACATCGCGACCTTCTCGGTCTGCTCGGCGCGCGTAAAGCGAACGATTTCTTCGGCGGTCTCCTCGCGGGGATTGATCGCGACGTCGACGCCAACAGTCTCGAACAGTTCCGTATACTCAAGATTCTCGATGACGGCGATGGTACGATCGACGCCGAGCCGGTGGGCGAGCAGGGACACGAGCAGGTTTTTCTCGTCTCCGTCGAGGGCAGCGATGACGACGTCAGCTTCGTCGACGTGTTCGCGGGCCAGAAACTCGGTGTCGGTGGCGTCGCTTTCCATCACCAGCGTGTTCGGCAGCGCTTCGGCGACTTCGCGCGCCCGGTCGTGATCCTGCTCGATCAGCCGTGGGCGGTAGCCGTGTTCTTCGAACTCGCGGGCGGCCTGGAAACCGATCTCGCTGGCGCCGACGATGACGATTTCATCGGTCTCCTCGGCCGACGGGGTGACGATGTCGTCGACGAAGTCGGTGACGGAGCCCGGACTGCCGATCACGACGACCCGATCGCCGGCTTTGAGTAGGGTATCACCCGTCACGACGATCATCTCCTCGCCCCGGAAGACCCCCGCGAAGGTCAGCGAGTCGTACCGGTCGGCCTCCTGTACGGTCGTGTCGACGACCGAGCTGTCGGGGCCGATTTCGAACTCCGCCATCCGGACGAGTCCGCCGACGAACGTATCCACGTCCTGTGTCGCTGGCAACCCGGAGATTCGGAAAATCGCCTGGGCTGTCAACAGGTCCATACAAACCATGAAGTCGACACCGAAGGCACCCTGCGAGCCTTCCCAGGTCTCGAGTAGCGTTCGTCGGCGAACGCGGGCGATCGTGAACGCGTCGCTGACCGTCTTGACCGCGCCGCAGACGACGACGTTCGACTCGTCGCTGTCCGTACAGGCGATGACGAGACTCGCCTCCGCGACGTCCGCCGCCCGAAGCGTCCCCAGTTCGGTGCCGTCGCCCTGCAGCGCGAGGACGTCCAGCGAGTATGTCAACCCCTCGACGACGTCCGGGTTACGGTCGATCACGACCACGTCGTGGGACTGCTCGAGGTTGCTGGCGATCGAGCGACCAACCTCACCGGCTCCGACGATGATTACGCGCATGGATTATCTCGTATCTGTCAGCCCTTGTGTGCTATAACTGTATTCGAATTCATAATTGCTCCCCTATCGTTCCAACCGCTGAACGATCGCCTGGCGGAACGTCCGGGGGGTGCGTTGCTCGCCGCGGGCCATCAACACCATCCCGGTGCTCTCGGCGACGATCCGTTGGGGAATCGAGCCGTACAGCGCCTGCGCGACAGTGCTCGAGCCGGTCGCGCCGACACAGACCGTATCGTAGGCGGTGACTTCCCGGATGAGAGTGTCGCGGACGTCCTCGTCGGTGACAATGACCCGCGGCTCGTACTCGTGTGTCGAGAGTCCCGCGTCTGCCGCGACGGACTCAATCGTCTCGTGACCGACGGATTTGGGATCGAGTTCGGAAGTCTCTTCCTCGGCCGGGTCCGGGTCTGCGGCGTCGTCGCCGTCGAGCGCCGACTGGACGTTCAACAGCGTTAGTGTACTCTCCGGGAACGCCCGGCTGAGTTCGCGCGCCCGCCGCGCCGAAGTCGGGGCGTGGGGGCCGCTGCCGGCGAGCGTCACGATATCGTCCGGCGACTCGGTAGGGTCCTTGACGAGCGTCACCTCGCAGGGCGCGCGCTCGAGCAGCGGATCGATCGTGGAGCCGAAGAGCACGTCGCGCCGGCGTCGTTCGCCGGCCCAGCCGAGCAGCACGTGGTCCGCATCTTCTTCCTCAAGGACCGACAGCAGCGTCTCACCCGCATTGCGGCCGATGATCGCCCGCGTCCGGACCCCGACGTCAAGGTTTTCGGCTGCTTCGCGGGCGTTCTCCAGCAATGTCTGCTGGTTCGCGACGCGTTCTTCCTCGAGTTCGATCTGGGCGGGCGAGGTCTGGGGCGGCACCTCGAGGACGTTGACGGCGACGATTTCACCGTCCTGGTCCTGACTCGCGGCACTCGCCGCTGCATACCTGATGAGCGTGCGCTCCGTGGCGGGGTTCGAGACGGGGACGACGACGCGATAGACGTCGTTCTCGGGAACGTCAGATTCGTCCGGCGCGACGGCCTCGCCGATGAGCGTCGTCGAGATAGCCTTGTCCTTCGCGTAGAACTGGTACCAGCCCATGCCGGCGAGGACGACGCCGGCGCCGATCAACTGGACCGTCGTTGCCATCTGAGTCATGACCGCCAGACAGGCGACAAAGCCGAGAATTGGCACGATCGGGTAGAGGACGGACGGAATCCGGAAGTCGGGCTCGTACTCGTCGGGATCGGCTCGCCGCAGGACGACGACGGCGACGTGGACGAGCGCGTACGTGATGAGGAACATGAAACTCGCCACGTCGGCGAGCGTGTCGATCGGCAGCGGGCTCGCAATGAGCGCGAGGATGACAACGCCCGTCGCGAGGATTGCCCGGTAGGGCGTCTGATAGCGCTCGTGAATCTGGTTGAGCCAGTTCGTCAGAATCTCGTCGCGTCCCATCGCGAAGTTGACCCGCGCGGCCGAGAGGATCGACGCGTTCGCCGAGGAAACCGTCGCCAGAATCGCGCCGGTGATCATGACGATCGACCCAACGGTGGCGAACTCGAGGGTGTAGTCCGCGACCGTTAGCGAACCGAACGCGCCGGCCGCCGTCGCGGCGACGTCGGCGACGGGGACGTCCGAGTCGGCCAGCTCCGGCACGGGGAGGTTCCCGGTACTCACCAGCATCACGAGGACGTAGAGGATCGTTGGCGTGACGACCGCGGCGATCATGGACAGCGGGAGGTTGCGTCCGGGATCTTTGATCTCCTCGGCACTGGTTGCGATCACTTCGAAGCCGATGAACGTCACGAAGACGGTGCCGGCGGTCGCGGCGACGATCGTCCAGTCCTCGCCTTCGCGGACGAACGGATCGAGCAGCCCGGTGTCGATGTTAAGGAGACCGACGAGGATGAAGGCGAGAATAAGGCCCACAAGAATGATGACGATGACGTTCTGGAGCGACCCCGTTTCTTTCACTCCGCGGTAGTTGATAGCGACGAGCAGCGACGCCATCACGAGTCCGGCTGCGACCACTGCGAGCGCGTCGGATGGCTGGTCCATCAGGTACTGCCCGAAGCCGAGCATGTAGAACGCCGTCGCAAACATCAGCCCGGCCCACATCCCCCAGCCGACGATCGTCCCGAAGAAACTGCCCAGCGCGTGATTGATGTAGTAGTAGCTCCCGCCGGCTCGAGGCATCCCCGTCGCCAACTCCGACAGCGACAGCGCCGCGAGCAGGGCGACGACACCGCCGATCATGAATGAGACCATACTCGCCGGGCCGGCGCTCTCGGCAACAATACCCGGCAGGACGAAGATCCCCGCACCGATCATCGTCCCCAGTCCGAGTGTGTAGGCCTCGAGGAAGCCGAGGTCTCGAGCGAGTTCTGCGTTGCCGTCGGTCATCTCGGATCATCCGGGACGCCCGGAGGCGAACAGACTTGGGTCGTGCCGCGTCTCGCTGCGTCGTGTATCATACGCTGCAGGTATCGCACTGAGTGATATAAGACAACCGACTCGATTTTCGAATCGGTAATCTTCCACTCTCACAGTAGCGGTTGAAAAATGAGATAAGACTAAATATCCGTAGGTCAAATACACCTCTGTAGAACTAATGACTGGTCGGCCCTCGACGAGGAACTCGCGGCTCGGCCACACGTAACCGAGCACATCCTTGGTGAGACTATGCAATCGACCCTACTCAAACGAACGCTCGTTCCCGTGGCCAACGAGGGCGACGCCCGAACGACGTGCGACGGTATCGAACGGTACCTTGACGAGGACATCGAACTGCACGTCGTTCATGTTATCGAGAAAGCCGGCGGTGCGCCGGACAAAGCGCCGCTCAAAGCTCGAGAAGAACAAGCGAAGGCGATCTTCGACCTCGTCGAGAAGCGGTTTGAGGAAACCGAGTACGAGATTGCGACTGACCTCCGGTACGCAACGAGTGTCGTCGACGAGATCATCGCAGCGGTTGACGATCACGACGCGACAGCGATCGCGTTCACACCCAGGCCTAGTGGTCGAATTACGCAGCTTTTGACCGGTAATACGACTCAGAAACTCGTTGGATCGGACTGCGTCCCCGTGATCGTACTCCCGCGGGAGGGTGACGCATGAATCTCCTCTCGCTACGACACCCCGAGAGCGCGATGGATGTAGTTGCCGTTGCCACACTCGAGGTTGTCGTTCTCACGGGGAACTATTTAATCAACGGCTTCGGCCCCGCACCGCTGGCCGTAATCGCTGTCGTGGTCGCCCTCACAGGATGGATCCTCTGGGCCGACTACCGAATTATCAAACACGACGGATTGTTCCCGAACGCAACTGTGACGTACGACCCGGTGACGGGTGAGAAACGGGACGAGCCGCGATCGGAGCGCCGTCAGTAGATTAGCGAAGCAGTTCGATTTCTTGCTCACTTCTATCCGAACGCTCTCAACCGAAGAGTACGAAGTAATACATGATAGCACTAGTGAATAACAGTCCGACGCCGAGACTGATAACAACCTTTCCGAGGAGGAGACTTCGGTCCGTTCGAAAAAGAAGCGGGGAAGGAAGAGCCGAAACCGCCTGCTGGTACGAAACATTAGAGTGATTATTTCGAACAAAGGCTACTGTTTTCACAAATGATGTACCAATAGCGATCAATAGATATCCGAGGACCGCGACGGCTGTCACGACGATCGGGTCGCTTTGCCATTCAGTACGAGTAAGAAACGGGGCGAATTCAAGGATATCGCCAATAATCCTCAAAATAAGATAGGCGTTGAACATGACTACGTAATAAATGAGCCACTGCACATATTTATCTAATTCACTACAGTAGTTTTCGAAATCCTCCTCAATAGTACTGCTTTCATTCATATGTCTGTGATTTAGTGGTACTATCAGGGGTTGGTAACTAGTGACGATCAGTATGACTGAAGTTCATATTTGACCGGAATCACTGCTCTTTCACCGGACCAAGATAGGTCCAGTGTAGTTCTGTCTCACCGTCTATGCGCGGTTCCTCTCGTACGTGATACGAGAATGGCCCATGTGGACAGTCGTCACAGTTTTTTCCACAAGGCTGTCGTTTGACGACTCTCGTGTAGCACCGATCCTCTTCGATGGAAACGATTTCCTCACCTGGAGCTGCCTCTATTCGCTCCCTAAGCGCGGAATCGGTGTATTCGTACCGTTGTTTTGCATAGTCGATGACGGCTCGTAATTCGGTTTCGTTCAACTGGTTCAGTACTTCGACAGCATCCGTTGGAAGTTCGTCCGGGAGATTTGGTTTCTCATTTTCAGGTGTCATGGTTTGTCCCTCCAATGGGTTACGTGTACAGGTCTAGCCGACGGAACGCGGCGCCGAGCAGCACCGCAACGGGAATGATTTCCAGTCGGCCGATCCACATGTTGAAGATCAGCATCACCTTCGCTGCGTCGGGCATATCGGGGCCGGTGATTCCGGCGTCGAGCCCGACGTTACTCTGTGCGCTCATCACGTCGAAGATGACGTATTCGGCCGGATGGTCCGGCGAGAGCAGCCACAGCAGAACCGCAACGCCGACGATGAGGAAGATAATCCAGAGTACGAAGACGACGGCCGCTTCCGTGTACTCTCGCTGTACTTCGTCCTCCGACAGGGTTCGTTTGCCCAGCTTGAGGTTTCGAACCGCACTGTCCGGCGTGAACACGTCTTTGACCTGCCAGACCGTCCCCTTCAGCAATGTCGCGACGCGGATCAACTTGAGTCCGCCGACGGTCGATCCGGCGGCAGCACCCGTCAGCATCCCCAGACAGATGATGAAGGTCGCGCCGGCCGACATCGCTCGTTCGGTCCCGCCGCCGATCGCAGCGGTCCCGAATCCGGTGTTGGACGTCGCCGACACGAACTGGAAGAGGCCGTGGCGGAAGTTCTGCTCGAGCGTCTCGAACTGGCTGTTCGCGGTCAGCACGAACGTCAGGGCGAGCGACCCGATCGTGAACCAGATGAAGATCCACCTGGTTTGGATATCCTTGTAGAAGTTGTCAATCTCGCCTTTCAGGATGAGGTAGTGGACGGGGAACGCGATGCTGCCGGCGACCATGATGGGGACGACAGCGTACTGGATCAGCGGGCCGTAGGCGCCGATCGACTCCGCGTGGACGGAGAACCCGCCCGTCGCGATGCCGGTCATCGCGTGGTTGATCGCGGGCCAGAGCGGCATCCCGGCGGCCAGCAGCAGCGCGATTGAAGCGATCGTGAATCCGAGGTAGATCTTCCAGATCTCCGTCACCGTCGAGACGACACTTGGATGAATCTTGCTCTTTTTCTCCCGCGCTTCGGATCTGAAGAGGGTGAGTGATCCGCTTCCCGGTCTCGCAAGGATGGCGACCGTCAGGACGATCACGCCGACGCCGCCGATCCACTCGGTAAAGGAGCGCCACCAGTGCAGCGACCGCGGGAGTTCGTCCTCGACGACGGCCATTGTCAGTCCGGTACTCGTGTAACCGCTGATGCTCTCGAAGATCCCGTTGATTGGGCGGCGGAAGACGTCCGTCGTCTCGTCGACGACTGGCGTGTTCGCCCATGCAGGGTACGGATCGAGGTAGATCGTCCACGCGATGAGGAAGAACGGCAACGCGCCCAACAGCGCGAGTGCGCCCCACGCGCTCGCGGCGGTCATCATCGCTTCCAGCTTACCCGGCGAGGGCGCGTCGCGGAACCAGCGGACGAGTATGGTCCCGACGCCGGCCATCACGACGGCCGAAATTGCGAACGCGGGAACCGCGTAGAACTCCCCGTTGACGATCGCAATCAGTATCGATACGGGAAGCATGAGCGAGACGACCTGCAGGATCCGTCCGAGGTCCCGCCCGACCGCTGCGTATCGCTGTCTCATGGCTGGTCGCCGGTAAACGCCGCAACTGCATCGGCAAGCGATACGTCGTCCGTAAACACCGTCACTCGATCTCCGGTACGAATCGTCGTGTCTCCCTTCGGTGCACGAATCTCGTCGCCCCGTTTGAGGGCGACAACGAGACAACCGTCGGGTAACGTTCCGGACTCGTTCGCCGACTCGAGAAGCTGGCCGCTCATCGGCGCGTCCTCGGTGACGGTGAGTTCGACGAGTTCGGTGTCGTCATCGAGGTCGATGAAGTCGCTGACGCCGGGATACCGGACCGAGTGGTAGAGGTAATCGGCGATCAGCCGTTGCGGGTTCTCGATCAGCGTGACGCCGATTTTCTCGAAGATCGGGAGGTTTTCGGGATCGTGAACGACGCTGACCAGGTTCGGGACATCGTGTTCCTGTGCGAGCAACATGACCATGATGTTGACGGCGTCAACGTCGGTCGTGCTGATGACCGCGTCGGCGCGGTCGATATCCGCATCTCTGAGCGAGCCGTTTTTCGTCGCGTCCGCGTTGAGGACGAGACAGTCGTACTCGGCGGCGGCGGCGTTCGCTCGTTCCTCGTCGCTCTCGATAACGACGACGTCGTTTCCGTCCGACACTGCGAGATCGATGAGGTTCGAGCCGATGTTTCCGGCGCCGATGATAATAATGTACATGAGTGGATCACCAGTGAGTAGTCGATAGAACGCAGTTTGCCCGCGAGCGGCTGCTGTGTGATACGCGCGCGGCGGGTGCGGGATCGATTGGTTCCGATCCCAGCAGGAACGATGGCTGCGCGGTCCCCAGTATGGCTATCGCCAGCGTCCGGTCCCCGGACCCGGCTCTCGAACTGCGCTCTCGGCGGTGACTGCGCATTGTCGTTCCCACCGACACCCTTCTGGATACGATAATATAAACCTATCCCATCTTCGATCCCACATCCCACGAGTTCAGAAATTACGGTTCCGTGAATCAGTTCTGGAAAGTTACATTGTATAGCATGTAAACCGTCCGTAATGAGGTCGACTGGAGCATCACTCGTCCGCAAGCATGGAAGCAACCCAAATCATTACAACATATACTCTGTAAAGTTCCTCTTGTCCGCTCTCGAGTATCAACACGAGTGTCGAGTTCGGTTGCCTCGAACTGTCCCGCCGCTCGAGAGCCGCGCGCACAATTCCCATCAGCGCTATGACTTTACAATATATAATTTGTAATATACTTGCTGGCGCGCATTTCTTTCTATACTAAATAGTAGAAAATAATACCGTAGATTACAACATGTACCTTGTAATCTCCCCCATGATCACCGAAATCTATTTATGGTATCGAATTTCTCGCTCCACTCGCATGGCAGCTGGAGAACTGCTGTTAGCAGTCGTAACGATCGGCGTGATAGCGTACCTCACGTACGTGATGTTGTATCCAACAAGGTTCTAATATGGCGAACCCACATCCGTTACTCGAGTATACGGTATTCTTCGGGCTGGCCGCCGTCCTCATCTATGTGGTCGGCGAGTACCTGGCCTGGGTGTACCGTGACGAGGCGAACAGTTCCCACTCGCTCCCACGGCATTTCGCGTGGTTCGAGCGATTGGATGGAGTATTCTCGCGCATCGAGAGTGCCATTCACCGGATAACCGGGATAGATCCGAACCGAGAAATGAACTGGAAGCAGTACGGGCTCGCGGTGTTGGTGTTTAACGCCATCATCTGGATCTGGCTGTACGCCGTACTGTTCTTCCAGCATGGCTTACCGATGAACTACGTCGGCGTCGATGGCCAGAGCTGGGACCTCGCCTATCACACGGCGAGTTCGTTCACCACGAACACGAACCAGCAACACTACAGCGGCGAGACGCTGTCGGTGTTTACCCACACGTTCGCCATCGGCATCGCGATGTTCCTGACGCCAGCGACCGGGCTGGCGCTGATGCCCGCATTCGCTCGCGCATTCAACAACGAGGAGAACGGGCTGCTCGGAAACTTCTACGCCAACGTCGTTCGCGGTGCGGTCCGGTTCCTGCTACCGTTCGCGATGTTGATCGCAGTCATCCTCATGTCCCAGGGATCCGTCCAGACGATCCTGAGTGGACAGATGAGCGTGAACTCGCTCACGATGGGCGTCCAGGACATCCGGGTTGGTCCCCACGCCGGGATCGAAGCGATCAAGATGTTCGGGACGAACGGCGGCGGGATCAACGGCGCGAACGCAGCGACCGCGTTCGAGAACCCCACGCCGTTCAGTAACCTGGTGCTGACGCTCGCGATGCCGGTCAGCACGTTCTGTGCGATCTACGCGTGGGGTGCCTGGGTCGGGAAGCGCACGCACGGCGTCGTGCTCGTCACGGCGTTCTTCCTGATCTTCATGGGCCTGACCGGCGCCGGCATCGTCGGCGAGACCGGCGCGAATCCCGCGATGGACGTCGAGGCCAACGGTCTGAGCGTCGACCAGGAGATCGGCAACATGGAGAGCAAGGAGACCCGCTTCGGTCCGACCGGGAGCGCCATCTGGGGGCTCTCGACGACGTCGACGACCAACGGCGGGGTCAACAGCATGCACAACAGCTGGACGGCAATGGGTACGCTCTCGTTGCTGTTCGCGTTCGCGATGAACAACGTGAGCAACGGGGTCGGGACCGGTCTGCTGAACATCCTGATGTTCGTCATGCTCACCGCCTTCATCGGTGCGCTGATGATCGGTCGGCGACCGCAATACCTCGGCAAAAAACTCGAGTGGCAGGAGATACGGTACGTCTTCCTCGTCGTACTGTGGTTGCCGATCATTGTGTTGATACCACAGGCACACGCGAGCATCTCGTCGCTGGGGACCGAAGCGATCGCGAACCCCGGCTTCCGCGGGTTCTCCGAAATGCTCTACGAGTTCATGTCCGCGTCTGCCAACAACGGAAGTGGACTCGAGGGACTCGGCGACAACACGCCGTACTGGAACGTCGTGAACGGCACGCAGACGATGCTTGCCCGATATGTGCCTATCCTCGCACAGTTAGCCATCGCCGGCTCGCTCGCACAGAAGAAGATCAGCCCCGAGGGAGAGGGGGCGCTGGACACCGAAAGTCCCGCGTTCCTCTTCCTCCTGATCGGCGTCATCACCATCATCGGCGCGCTGACGTTCCTGCCGGCGCTGGTGTTTGGTCCAATCGGGGAGCTGTTCAGCGGTGCAGACATCTTCCTGGAGGGATAACGAATGTCAACGACACAATCGATAGATTTCGGCCAACAACGTGAAGCGATCAAGCAGTCGATATTGCGCTTCGACCCGCGACACCTGGTGAAAAACCCAGTACTGTTCGTGGTCGAAGTCGGAACAGCCGTCGCCCTGCTGTTGACGGTATACCCGTCGCTGTTCGAGGCCACTGGCTCGCGCGTCTACTACGGGCTTATCACCGTCCTGCTGGCGTCGACCATCCTCTTTGCGAACTACGCAGAGGCCTACGCCGAACTCGAGGGCGCGGCACACGCGGATAGCCTGCGGGAACTCCAGACCGAAACCGAGGCGAAACGCCTTCGCGATTCGGATGTCGCCGTCGAGGACGTCGCTGCTGATGACTACGAAACGGTCGACGGTGACGCCCTCGAAGAGGGTGATATAGTCTTCGTCGAGGAAGGCGACGTCATCCCGCGCGACGGGACGGTTATCGAAGGCAGTGCCTCCGTCGACGAGTCCGCGATCACCGGCGAATCCGACCCGGTTATCCGTCGGAGCGGCGGCGACCGGACGTCGGTCGTCGGCGGGACGGAAGTCCTCTCCGACCGCATCAAGGTCGAAGTGACCTCGGCGGCGGGTGAGTCGTTCCTCGACAAGATGATCGACCTCGTCGAGGACGCGACCCGACAGAAGACGCCGAACGAGATCGCGATGACGATCCTCCTGTCGGGGATGACGCTGATGTTCGTCGTGGCGGTCGCGACGATGTACTTCTTCGGCGACTACCTCGCGACGTTCATCACGGGCTTTACCGGCCTCGACGTCGCGGAACTCATCGCGTTGCTGATCGCGCTAATGCCGACGACGATCGGTGCCCTGCTCGCGGCGATTCGTGTCGCCGGGATGACTCGCGTGACGCGGCGCAACGTGATTGCGAAGTCCGGTCGTGCGGTCGAGGCTGCAGGTGACCTCGACACGCTGATCCTCGACAAGACGGGGACGATCACGACCGGTGAGCGTGTCGCCCAGGACTTCCACCCCCTCGGCGATGCGACCGACGAGGAGGTCGTGCGAGCGAGCTACCAGTCGTCGCTGTACGACGAGACGACCGAGGGTCGCTCGATCGTCGAACTGGCCGAGAAGATGAGCGACGAGTCACGCGCCGACGGTGGCGAAGTTGGCTCGTCGATCGAACCGCCCCGACAGGTCGACACCGACCTCGGAACGATCGGCCTCTCGGAGGAGAACTTCGTTCCGTTCTCCGCGGAGACACGGATGAGTGGGATTGACCTGCCGGACGGCACCGAGATCCGGAAGGGTGCAGTCGACGCTGTCGAGGAGTACGCGACGAGCGTCCCCGGCAAGCTCCGCAAGGTCTCGAACCGCATCAGTGACAACGGCGGCACGCCGCTTGCCGTCGCCGTCGACGAGACGGTTATCGGAATCATCGAACTGCAGGACGAACTCAAACCCGGTATCGCGGATCGAATCGCACAGATCCAGACGATGGGTGTCGAGACGATCATGGCGACCGGTGACAACGAGCGCACCGCGAAATGGGTCGCCGATCAGGTCGGAATCGACAGGTTCTACGCCGAGTTCGACCCCGAGGAGAAGATCGAACTGGTCGAAGAGGTACAGGACGAAGGGAAACTCGTCGGCATGACCGGCGACGGGACCAACGACGCACCCGCGCTCGCGAAGGCCGACGTCGGTCTCGCGATGAACGCCGGCACGAACGCCGCCAAGGAGGCCGGCAACATGGTCGACCTCGACTCGAATCCCTCGAAGATCATCGAGGTCGTCGGGATCGGCAAGCAGCTGCTGATGACCCGCGGCGCGCTGACGACGTTCAGTATCGCCAACGACGTCGCGAAGTACTTCGTGTTGCTGCCCGCGATCCTGGCGGCCGCGCTGCCAGGACTGGCGGCGATGGACGTGCTGAATCTTTCGACACCGCAGAGTGCAGTCGTTGCAACGCTCGTGTACAACGCCGTGATCATCCCGCTGCTCATCCCACTTGCGCTTCGCGGGATCGATTACGAGGCCCAGAGCGGCTCCGAGCTGCTCCGGAAGAACCTCGTGGTCTACGGGCTTGGCGGGCTCATCGCACCGTTCGTCTTCATCAAGGCAATCGACCTCATGTTCGTCTTCATGGGGGTGTTCCAATAATGAACCTCGACGACGTCCTCGTTCCGCTTCGTATCGTCGCCGCAAGCTTGCTCATCTTCGGACTCCTCTATCAGGGGTCCGTGATGGCGATCGGCGCAGCCGTGTTCCCGGACCAGCAATCCGGCAGTCCGGTCACCTATGACGACGAAGTCGTCGGCTCCGCACAGATCGGCCAGGACTTCGGTGCGGATAATCCGGAGTACTTCTGGACCCGGCCGTCGCACATCGACTACGACGCGATGACATCCGGGAGCGCACAGCTGGGCTCGACGAATCCGGAACTCTCCGAGCGGGTCCGGGCTGACCTCGAGACGCTCTCGCAGTACGAGACGCCTGACGACGAGGTGCCCGCGAACCTGGTCGCCGAATCCGGTTCGGCTTACGACGCCCACATCTCGACCGCAGCCGCCGAGTACCAGGTGCCGCGCGTCGCCAATCAGACTGACATCTCCGAGGACCAGCTCCACGAGATGATCGACGAAGCGACCGAAGACCCATGGCTCGGCGTCTGGGGCCATGAACGCGTCAACGCACTCGAACTCAACCTCATGGTCCACGAGGAACTCGAGGCACAGGGCGCGCCCGAAGACACTGCTGACAGCGAAGACACCGAGGAAACCAACGATGCTGACGATAGCTAACACCACCACACGTGATCGCGCATGACTAACCCAAACGATATCGGCTACGAACGCGTGCTCGTCCCGGTCGGCGACAAATCCGACCCGAACATGCTCACGGAGCTTTCGAGCATCCTCGTTGACCCGCGACGAGGCGCCGTCCGGTTTACTCACGTGACGATGGACCGGAGCTTCGTTGGCTCCCAGGAGAACTGGCGGACCGGCTCCGCCAGCGTCGCCGAGAGCCAACACACCCTCCGGGAGGAGGACATCGAAAGTACCGGCACGATCCGGACCGCGTCCTCGGCGGTCAACGGGATCCTCGAGGAAGCGTCGGAGTACGACGCCGACGCCATCCTGATCGGCTGGACCGACAAGGACTCGGTTTCAAGTCTGGTGGACAAACTCCTCCGGAAGGCCGACTGCGACGTCGTCGTCTTCCGTGCGGACGAGGACCCGATGGACACCGACTCGATACTCGTTCCAGTCGTCGTGCCGCCGGACGAGAACCGGTTGCAGATGCTCGCGATCATGAGCCACCGGACTAACGCGTCCGTGACTGTCGCGACTCTCGTCGATGACGGGGATGAACAGGAGAGTCGAGATCTTCTCGACCGGTCGATCGAGCGCCTCGCAGCGTACGGCGTGCAGGCGGATGCGGAACTCGCACACGCGAGCGACGTCGCCGAGGGACTCGGCCGACTGTCGGCCGACTACGACCTGATGGTCATCGGCACGTCGCGTGGCTGGTGGCTGACGAAGTCACTCTTCGGCCGCAAAACCGACACGATCGCCGCGAAAGCACAGTGTTCGGTGCTGATGCACAAATGGCGTGGTGAGGTACCCCCGGAGTCATGACCACCCGACGACCGTATCGCCACAGATAGCCCACTGACAGCCGAGACCGAGCTGATCGCCCCGCCGACCAGCAGTGTCTGCGTCGGTCGGGCCGTCCTCAGCTCGAACATACGGTTCTGCTTCTTTCGATACGCATCGAGTCGACCACGACTTCGCTATGCTGCGGAGTCGGTCGACGTTCGATGAGTGTTCTCCCAGGTCGGGGTTCGGCCAACGTCAATAATCTGCCGGCGTCTTCATCATCGCGACGTTCCCCGACACTAACAGTTATTCCCCTCTATTCCCAACGGAAGATATGGGTCGTTTGAGCCCGCCGCTTGGCAGTAAAGTCATTTGTATCGTCTTCGGATTGTTTGCACTCCTCAACGGTGTACAACTCGTCGAGATCATCCTGACGGGGCCGCTGACGGTCGGCGTGGGAGTCGCGAGTTTCAGCATCGCACTCCTTTCCGTCGGCTACGCCGTCGTCGGTATCGGCCTCTGGCGAACCCGATCATGGGCGTGGAAGGCCGCGTACGTACTGCTCGCTGTCGCCATCCTCAGTACGCTCGCCCAGCAGCCGGTCGATTTCCTACTGGTCCTGCTGTTCGTTCTCATCGGTGTCTATCTCTACGCGCAACGCGATCTGTATATCGGCTCGTCGTAGTTCCGTCCCGACGAATTCGGTTCAGTTCCACAACCGTAATCGATTTACCACTCGGCTTAGAACAGCAAATCTGACCGACGTCCGATAGAGTCGTGGGTCTCTCAATCAGCTATGCGTGTACAAACTACAGCCATTCCGATCGAACGCATCGCCGCGGAACACACCGATCAACGAGACTCGAACGCGGCCTTCGAATGGCGCGACGATACGCTCCGGATTGTCGTCCCGGTGGACCTCGATGCGGACCTCGACGAAACCAGAACGATACAACTACTCCGCAAAGCCAGCGCCGTCGTCGAGGAACAAGACGGAGCGATTTCGCTTATCGGGATTTACACCGAGACGGCGTCGGCCCAAGACCGTGTCGGCCAAGACGGGTCCTCCCTGGCTGCACTCGCCGAGCCAGCACGGGCGGCCTACGGCCGGCTCGAGGACGTACTGGCCAGCGTTCCGTCCGGGCTTCAGCCGATCGATCCCGCGTTCGTCATCGCAGACGAACCCGAGTCAGCGATCGTCGACGTCGCGGAACACTCGGCCGTCGATACGCTGTTGCTCCACCAGGACGCGGTCACCTCGACCGAACGCGTCGATGCCGACTCGCTTCGAGAGCTCGTCTCGTGTGACGTCCTCGTCGATTTTACAATCGATCGCGTCGGACAGGTCTACGTCCCCGAACCGGACGGGCCAGGCGTCGAACTGGCATCGACGCAGTTCCATCCCGACCGAATCCTCCTGCTGATCGATACGCCGGTTCAGGATCGCAGTCTCGCCGCAATCACGACGCGCGCGCTCGCCCGGGAGTACGACGCAACCGTCGACGTCGCGTACTGTGACGACGGCGAGAGCCAGACACAGACGTGTCTCTCCCTGCTCGAACCACTCGTCCGACGGACGATTCCGATCGATCCGACCGCGAACCGTTCCTATCCTAAACTCGAGGACACCGAATACGACGTCGCGATCGGCTCCCGAGACGTCCATGGACGACTCGAGCACGTCCTCGGCGAATGGCCGCCAGTCGGGGTCGTCTCAGTCCAGCGTGGCCGAGAATCAGCGCGAACCCCGTCGGAGGACGAGGACGTGATGTGTGCGATCGACGAGGGAGACGACAGCGAGCCGACGGTCATCATCGCCGATACGTCGACGGATGATGCGTGGATTTCAGCCCCCGAGTCGGACAGCTATCGACTGGATCAGGAATAGCCAGCGATCGACGAGGAATACTGCGTCTCGAGCGTCCGGTACCTTTACTCCAGTTGCGACAGTATGTTTAGCTGTCCGTCACGAGAGTGCTGACCGAGCGGAACGAGCAGGTCCTGGCAGCGACTGCCATTCGCGGTCCTGCTATCGGCCATCTCGGTCGGTCGTGGCGGTGATATACACATGAGCGACCACCGAACGTCAGACACGGATCGGGGCCTCTCCCCGGTGATCCCGGTCCTTCTGGTAGCCATCATCACGGTAACGGGCGGGTTCGTCGTCCTTGGAAACGTCAGCGACGAACACCGAGCAGGTATCGGCATCACGGAACACGACGCAAACGAGGAACTAATCATCGGTCTGCACAGCGCCGGCAACCTCGACCTCAACGCCGCGGAGTACGGTGACGACGGCGATCAACCGATCGGTATCAGGGGCTGTGGCTCGGATCTCACCGCCGACACCGACGATCACACCCTCAGCACGGTCGGTGATACGGCAACCATCACACTGGATGGAAACTGTGATGCCGGCGAGACGGTCGAAGTCGTCGGTGTCATGAGCGACGGTAGCGACGGCGTCATCACAACACACACGGTGAGCGACGATTATTGATAGGGCCGGCACGACAGCAGTCACGACGACACACCACCAGCCGCTTTTTTGTCGTCCGCATACACCCATCGAGTCGCCGCTGATGTCCTCGGATCGAACTACCCTTCTCGCCGATTCGGCATCTTTACAGAGTATAGGTTGTAAATTACGGCAGTAGGCTTATGTCATCGGCTCTAGAACGCGTTCGTATGAGCCTCACCAGATGGTTGTATTTCCTCTGGACGTTTACGGTCGCCGGGCCGCTCGCACTAATGGGGGTTTCCAGGCTCACGGATGGAAGCTACGTCAACGGTGCGGTGTTCCTGGTGCTGGCGATCGTAACCATCGCGGTGTTCGAGTACATCTACGCCGGCCTTACCAATTAAGCGGCGGACGGCGACGCGAGACTCCAGGGAGGTGACCAGCGATGGCTACAGCTTCGTTGGGTTTGGGCATGAGCCGCCATTCGGATCGTTGTTGTCCGAACGGGACAGAATTACTCGTCCGCCCACTTATCGAGCGCACTGAACACGCGTGATCGGACGGCTTCGATCGTGATCTCTTCGACGGCATCGATGTGTGTCGAATCGCTGGCGAACAGCCCTAGCGGAATTTGTCCGCCGGCCATATCGCTGTGCCCCCCGGCGCTTCCGATGTCGTCGAACGTCTCGTTCATCAACGCGCCGATATCCAACTGTGAGTTTCGGGTGCGAGCACTAATATGTACGACATCGCCGATGAGACCGAACACGACCGTCGTACTCACGCCCTCGAGTTTCAACAGGTAATCCGCGGCTTGGGGCAACGTATCGCGTTCGGTTGTTCGGCCAACCGTCGAAACGAGACAGGAACCACGGACCTCGCGATTGAGAATCGCTTCACCGATCCCAGTAAGCGTTTCGGGCGTAAAGACGGAGTCTAACAGCAGTTGGATCGTCTCGTGGTCGGCCATTGGATGGAGATATCCGGCCATCTCGTGTTCGGCCGGCGTCGTTCCCCGTGTGAAGCCAAGCGTTTCACGGTGGATCGCAAACAGTAGCGCCGTCGCGAGCCGCTCCTCGGGTTCGACCGGAAGTTCGGCGAGATACCTCGAGACGAGCGTCGCAGTTGCGCCAACCTCCGGGCGGTGATCCGTGTACGTCGCAGCGACATCGTTGACCGAATGGTGGTCGAGAACGATATCCAGCGACGTCTCCGGTGGAATCGGATTGTTGCGGTTCGGGACGCTGTGATCGACGAACGCGATGCGGTCGAACGTATCGAGACTGACGTCCTCAAAGTGCGTGATACCGATATCGAGCGTATTGACCATCGCCCGGTTCTGCTGGTGGGAGATTTCGCCCCCGTACGTGACTGTAACCTGATCTACGTCGGCGTACGTTGCGAGGCGGCGCAATCCAAGCGCGCTCGCAATTGAGTCCGGATCCGGATTGTCGTGGCAGACGATCAACAGGGACTCCGTTTGCTCTAAGAGCGAACAGAGCTGCTCGGGCCGAGATTGCAGATCGGACATCATTTTGCACGTAACTCAGCATAGCGACACGATATCGTGTCCGTTGTGTCTGCCGCCCATCCCGGCTCGTTTTGCTCCACGGAATTGCTGATTTGGATCATTGTACTCATTGCAGGACGACCGTTCGTTATTGCACCGACATCTGGAACCACAAAAAGAATTCCGGTTCGGGTAGTACGAGGGTGTATGGTGGGCTTCGCTGACTACGGACGCTAATATCGCGTGTCGGTTAGCAGCGTTACCGCATCTCGGCTTCATCGTCCGTGTAACACTCACACGTTCGTTCCGCGAGTAGATCGTTGATTTTGTACGTTCGGTTACAGTCGGTACAGGTTACGCGTACCGTCTGTGTAATGTGGAGGGATCCAGTCTGGAGTTCATCCGCCTGCTGGAGCCGACTGAGCGACTGGGAAATGACGTTCTCACAGCGAGCTTGTGACCACTCAATCGTGCCGCGTTCCCGATTGAAATCGATCGACGCGGCACGGCTCGTGTCGATGTCCAGACAGTCGTTTAGATGCCATTTCATCGTCTGGTGGGAGACGAAATCCGATTGCAACTGCTCGATGTCAACGCCCTGTTGTTGCAGTTTAGACTCGAGTTCTTTGCGTTGACTCGAACGCACCTCGTCACTGGTGAGCTTTTCATAGATATCCACCGGATCACCGACGATATCGACTGCTGCCTCTTCGAGCGCCCGTTCAACGACCCGCGTATTCATGAACTCGGCGAGCGATCGTAAGCTGCTTCCCGATTCCTTGCGGCGCTTGAGCTCGTCATTGAAATCGTAGAGGTCGTATACAGCGATCGTTCGGCCAACCTTACAGCAGTCGGATGCTGTCTCCTGGCTCATTGGTAACTGGTTGTATTCAGTAGACTAAAAATGAACGGGGTTGTCGTCCCGTCAGCAGCGAGTTCAACCCTGATTCCTCTACAAGAACCGGTCAACACACCTTTTCGTTGTCAAGGATCGGCTGTTCACGGCTCAAGCGTCCCGTTTTGATCGATTGACTCCCAATCCAGTTCCGGTTCGTATCCGTCGTCTGAGTCGAGCATATACGAGCCACAGTCTACCTCGAGCGGAAGGTGGACGATGCCGCCGAACTCTCGAATGCGCTCATAGAGGCGCTCGCGTTCGATATCGGTTCCCTCAATCGTAATCACGACGAAGAGGACACGATCGGTAGCGTGCATCAGGGTCGTGTTCACGGAATTGACGCCCATATCGTCTGTAAGCCGTTGTGCGTGATCGACAAACTCTCCGTTTCGCGGGAAGAGGACGGACAGTTTTAGTCGTCTAATGGCGGACATGGTGGTGGTCAGTGGCGATTGTGGAGTGGCTGCTGTTCACTCATCGTTCGGTCCAGTTGGGCTAGGGCGACGACCTTCGTCCTCGTCGCTGACGGACAGAATCGGTGTGATTGGTCGGCTATGCATCCTTCAAGCGCGTAAGCGGATCTGACACTGGGATACGTGGTGTTCCGCACTTGCTGTGGGGCGGTCATGGTTGTAATCGTCGGGAGTATCGACGGTGTCTCGAATTCGTTACTCTTCGGTGGTGTCTTCGTCGGTAAACGGCGAGACGATCTCCGCAGTTGCCCCGTCGCTGGAGAAGACAGTGAGGAGATCGCCCTCTAGCACCTCAGTTTGTCCTCGAGGGATGTGCAATCCATCGTCACGTTGGATCGCGACCAGAATCGTATCCTCCGGGAGGAGTCCCTCACTATCCGCTTCGATAAGCGTCTTGCCGGCGATCGGTGCGTCGGCAGAAACTGTGATTTCGAACACTTCTGCGCCGCCACCGATCTGCATGAAGTCTTTGATTGCCGGCCGTTGTACTGCGCGATACAGGTATCGTCCGTTGAGTTCGTGTGGGCTCTCAACGATATTGACGCCGAGTTCACGGAAAACATCGATGCTATCAGGATCGTTGACTGAGCAGACCAGCGATTCGACCTCGAGTTTGTCAGCAAGCATCGTCACCATGAGGTTTGTCGAGTCGTCAGCGGTCGTCACGATAACTGCGTCTGCCTCCGCCGCACCAGCCTCTTTGAGAATATCGAGCGACGTCGCATCGGCGTTTAGCACCTCACAGTCGAACTCCGTACCGACGGTTTCAGCGACGGAGGGGTCTTCCTCAATGACAACGACGTCGTGTCCTTCCGCGGTCGCACGACCGATGACGGCATTCCCCGTACGACCCGCTCCGACGATGATAATGTACATACATCAACTGATCCGATAATATGTAATAGGTGTTACGGCATTACCCGCTTTCCGAACCTCTTTGAAATTGTCTTTCATCGCTCGTCATCCGCTCCCTCCCCCGGACAGCCCACTGACACGGAGGACGAAGCCCCGCTAGTACTGATATTTACAGCATATACTTCGTAAAGGATCCGGGGCCGTGGAATCGGGTTCCGGAGATTTCTGTCCTCCCCCCCATCGAAAACGAACAAAAAACACTACGCGGACAGCTTATCCGCCGGGAGACGCGCGTACGAATCGTCGAGCGCTTCCGCGTCCTCCGGCAAGAGTGCGACGAGCAAGAACGGCGAATACTCGCTGAAGTATTCGACTAGCGCCGCAATCCGTTCCGAATCGATCGCCTCGAGCGAGTCGAGCAACATTACGGGAACGATCTGGTGAACATCGTGAACAAGATACCCTGCTAGCGCCACAACGAGTCCGACTACGTTTCGCTCGCTCTCGCTGAAGTGCTGAATCGAGTCCTCGTACACCGAGCCGTCCTCAGTCTCACGGACCACGTTGAGATCAAACTGCGTCACCGAGCCACCGCGATAGCCGCCGTGACTCGAGTGGAACTCCGCCCCCTCTTTTCGCTGAATCCACACTCGTTCGATGTTCTCATACTCGAGCAATTCCAGGACGGCGTTCATGTGTTCATTGAACGCATCGATTGCCTCTTTCTCGAGGTCCGTAATCTGTGTCCGCTGGGCCTCGAGTTCTTCGCGAATCTCGTCTTGCTGGGCTTCTAGCTGTGATCGCTCCCGTTTCAGCGATTCGATACGGCTGATTTCGTCTTCGACGTTGTTGAGTTCGGTCTCGCGTTGTCCACGTTCGTATTCGAGTTCGCTCAGTCGCTCGTAGTTGTCCAGCAGCTCGCTGTTTCGTAGTTCCTCCGTTTTCTCGACGCGCTCGCGGGCCGCTTCCTGCTCCTCGACTAAATTATCGATCGTCGCTTCGATCGCCTCGAGTTGGGTTTTCTTGCGGTCGATTTCGGCTTCGATTTCCTCCAGCGATCGCTCGATCGTCTCCCGTCGCTTGTTTCGCTGCTCGCGCTCGTTGCGTTTGTCCCTCAACTCGGCGATCTCGTCTTTGATTTCCTGTTGTCTATTGTGCTTTTCAGACACCACATTGCGAAGCTCTTCGAGTTTCGATTCGATCGTCTCCCGCTCGACAGTCTTCCCACACGTCCAGCACTCCACTGATTCGCTGGCAGGGTTGAGTTTTGCTGTGACGTCTGTGTCCTCGGTCTCGGCGATTGGATTTGCATCCCCTGAAAGGAGGTTCTGATTGAACTCGACGATCGCAGAGAGATCCGAGATAGTATCCGATAAGGCGCGCTCCCGGTTTTGCAGACGTTCGATGCGCTCGTCAAGGTCCGCATACGTCGCTGCCTCCTGTTCCAGTTCGTCGAGTTCCGTCTGGAGTTCCTGTCGCTCCTCTCGGAGTGCGTCTAGGCTCTCACGCTGTGTTTCTGCTTGCTCTCGTTTTTGCTGTAGCTCCTGTCGTGTTTCCTCAAGTTCGGACACCGCTTCCCGCGCGGCGTCGGCGTTGTCCGGATCCAGTTCGTGATCGTTGACCGTCTCCCGAAGCTGTTGAATTTCGGCATCCACGTCCTCGAGTTCGGACTCGAGTCTGGTTCGGCGCTCTTCGAGGGCCGGGAGGCGTTCGATCTCGTCATCGAGTTCGGAGATCCGGTTGCCGAGCCGTGATCGCTCCTGTTCGAGTTCGTCGATCCGTCGTTCGATCGCCTCCGTGTCGACGGGCCTCATGATTATCTCCCGAAGGTTGTCGTCGCGCTCGATCGCTCGACGGGCAGGATTCGATTCGAGAAGCGATGCGAAGAGATCGACGACTTCCTCGTTTTCCGTAAACGGCTCGCCTTCGACCGAAACGCCGCCTTGTGTTCGTTCCAATCGTCGATAGTACCGTTCGTCGCCTAACTGTAGTTCTACCTCACCCTCGTCTGCATCACTTTTTAACGTTGCCGCGGAGCCACCGAGTGCGCCGGTCAACGCCTTCAGAAGCGATGTCCTGTTTGTCGCGTTCCGCCCAGTAAGAACAGTGACACCCGGCGAAAACTCGATCTCGCAGTCGTCGATCCCGCCGATATTTTCCACTCGGAGACGTCCCCGATCAGCGATCCCATGTTGTTCCATTAGCTGTATGTTATCGTTCCAGGGTATAGTATTTCGCGGTTTGCCACACTATTCTCTGATTGTACGCGTCGATCCGCAACTTCGAATCCCGCTAAACGCAGCTTCGGTCACCCCCTATGATTATGTGCCATGCAGTCATAGAGTCAACGTACAGTGACTACTATAGTCCTCGTTCCTGTAGATCTTCCGCAGGAAGACGACGTGCCCGAGGTCATTATCGACCTCCTAGCAGAGACCACGGTCGTCCCAGCGGGGATCTACGAGGTCCCAACGCAAACCGCACTGTCACAGGCCAAACAACACGACGATGGCCGCGCTGCGGATGTGATCGATGATCTCGCCGCTCGATTTCGCGATGCCGGCGCGACGGTCAAGCCGAAAATCCGTTATACGCACACTCGCGAGCAAACGGTCGACAAGCTCCGGAGCGACGAAGCGTGTGACGTGATCCTCGTCCCGAAGTACACGGAACGGATCGAGTGGCTCCTCGTTCCGATCCGCGGCGTCGTCAACATCGATCGGATCACCACATTCATCACGTCGCTCTCACTCGAGGGGCTCCAGCGAGTCACACTCTTTCACGTCGCACCATCCGAATCCAAAAGGTCCCACGGCCAAGCAACGCTCAACTACGTGACCGATGTCCTCGTTTCGTCGCAGGTCCCTGAAAAGAAAATTGCGAGTGAAACAGTGGTTGGGTCCGATCCCATCGATCCGATTATCGAGCGGGCGAAAAATCATGATGCAATCGTAATGGGTGGTACAAAGCCATCGCTAACCGAACGGATATTCGGACGAATTCCGAACCGGATCGGTCAACGGGCTGGTTGTCCCGTGTTTGTCATTACGCCAAAAGAGTGAAACAATCGACATGATTTGGATTGCTATATATTTGGAAGGTCATTGGTCTTTAGCTAAGCCTCAGGGGTCGGTTGGATGGTGGTAGCGATCTGTTCTTGAAAGATTGGTCGTTGCTTGTGGATCTTCTGAGCGTCTTCGATCAGTCGTTGGAGCAGTGGCGGCGGTGAGTAGGCGAGATATTCCCCAGTTCGCGGAGGATGAGCTGGGCGTGCGACCGAAAGGTCGCCGCCCAGCGTTCTGGCGGGAACACGACCCCATCATCGGCGTGCTCGATGACCAGACCGAGCAAATCACGACTCACGACCAAGGATAACAACGCTGCATACCACAGAATCTCTACGATGTGCTTCTTCGTCGTGTCGAACTTGTCCAGTTCGTACTGAGTCTTGAGTTCCCGGAACAACAGCTCTACTTCCCATCTACATCGATAGATCGTTGCTAGATCGGCCGGAAGAAACTCCTCCTGAGGCAGGTTCGTGATGTACAGACGGTAGTCGTCGATGTCCTCGTTGCGGACGCCGACAACGCGGAACCGTTTCGTATCGAATCAGAACTGGTCTTCGTCAATTCGCCGGAAGACATCCTTCATCTCTTCGGGTAACTCCGATGGATGTGGTCGGTGATCTTTCCACATCCTTTCTGTATACTCTTGTATTTCGTCTGGATCATCAACCCACTCAAGGAACTCCTCTTTGCGATCAGTGTATTCCCGTCTTGCATTCACCAATCGTTCGTGACTCTCTGTGAGTCCAAGATGACGCATTCGCTGTCTGATGTAATGGCCCAACGCAGTCAAGGTCCACACGCGACGGAGCGTGTCATCCCGATACGCCTGATCTGGGACAATCAGTCCGAGGTGGACCGCTTCGTCCCTCCGATCGTTGAGATAGCCACGGCTTACATCCAATAGATCGTCGATTTCGTCAAACCGATACCCCTCACTATTAAGTAGCGAGATCAATTCAACCGCTCCTTTTCGGTCAAAGAAGTCCGATAGCTCGGTGTAATCAATTTCATCGAAGTCTGGAGACGTATCCCGAACATCGTCTGGCATTAGGTACTACTCTGTGTTGGAAATCTATTCATCCTATACATCGATTTATAATATACTGGAGTACAAAATGAACTAGAGTGAATGCTGTATCATCATATAGTCTGAATACTGGTTCGCTAATTCTGCTTATGTGGCTCAATTCCGAACATATTTCCAGAACCGACATCCCAATGAACCAGTTCAAATTGTATCTACAGTCTACTACATGATCTGCCCTCACACGGTTTGCCGACTGCACACAGTCGAATACAAGTGAGAAATCTGGCATGAGTGAGACTGATGACCGGTACCAGCTTGCTCTAACGAGACAAGTTGATGAACTCATTGAGCCGGAGAGCGACTGGATTACGCTCGCCAATGAGCTAGACGTAGATCGGTACAAACACCAGGATACATGTCCCGAATGGACCACTTCGACGCCATTTCGCCCCATGTTCCTCGCTTATCTGTGGGCAACTGTAGAGGATCACCCGCTTACAGGCATTCCAGGGAGACTCGAGGACCGACCGAAACTTGCACGAGCGTTTGGGTTCGACCCAGACAATCTCCCCTCTGAAAGTACATGTAAACCAGTTCGACTTGAGGGTCGATTTGAGAACCTCCAATCGGTTGTGGAATCAACTGCGGACGATATTCAATCGATCGCGATTGAACGCGGTGCGCCTATTGGTTGTGATCTTCTGAAGCAACAGCACAAGGATACCACCGATGATCCTCCGTCAAATCGAACGGTGCAACGGCTGTTGCGAAAGAAAGGACGAGATGTACTCGAAGAACTGAAACGGAGTATCATTCCCTCACTATCGATTCCGCGTCCAGACGACGCCATTTATGACGAAGAGGAGTTGCTTGTCCTGGAGTCGATTGCAGCAATCAAGCAATCGGCAGCAAACGATGCAGGAATAATCCATGGTGATCTGAAGAACCCAGATCCGGATCTAGATGATGCCTTCTACGAGGATGGTCCATCTGGGGAGACGCTGCTGGAATCGATGAAGAACATGTCGGTTGATCAGATTTCGACGGTGATGAACTTCGCATTACGAAAGTCGTACACGCGCGTGAAGACCCGACTCAACGAACTCGAACACGAGAACGGGTCACGGTTTGGAATCAGAGCGAAAGTCGCACTGGATATCACGTATGTCGCGTACTACGGGGATCGAGATGAGGTAGTGTGGGTCCAAGGAGCACCTGAAGACAAGGGATACAGGTGGTGTCACAAATTTGCGACAGCCGTCATCGTCGGAGACAACTCGCACTATATCGTTGGTGTCTGTCCGCTCGGTAGTACTGACTACGCTGACACCGATGCCTATGCTGGTGATGAGAAGTCCTACTACGTGGGAGATGTCGCCCGGCGACTCCTTTCGATCGCCGAGAAGTACGTAAACATTCGGATGGTGTACGCTGACCGGGAGTTTCATGCCGCAGACGTGATTTACACGCTCGAAAACAAGGATTTGAAGTACGTTATCCCGGCAGTGAAAGACCAACATCGGATCGGACCGATGTGTAATCGGTTCGACCAGTTAAAGAGTGGGTACAATGAAGAGAATGATACCGCCTTATACGTCAAAAACGACTTCCCCATCCACGGCCCGGTGAAGCACGATGTATCGAACACGAAAGTCTACACGAATATTGTGGTACTACCCCCTGATGAGGACGACGATGCAAATGAAGAAGGATCTCCGCAGCCGTTTATCACGAATCTCGAAGTGAGCGATGAGGTCGCGTTGGATCGGCGTTGGGCGAGAAAGGAAATTGAGCAGTACAGTGATCGAGCCGCAATTGAGAACTCCTACTCATCGGTGAAGAAGTGTGCTGCGTGGACGACGTCAAAGGAGATCGAAGTCAGATGGTTCCATTTTGCATTTGGCTGTATCATTTACAATCTGTGGCTACTGGTTGACTTTCTCGCCCAGGAGCGGATTGGGGTGATTGAAACGAGAAAGAAACCCCGTATCACCCTCTCCAGATTTCTCGAGTGGCTCGGTGAGGAACTGATCACACTCATTTAATTCGCGTTCTGGTTTGCATCTCGTGAGAGATATCTGTAGGTAGCGGCGCTGTTTTCGACCTTATTTTGGACGTTCGGTCTGGAAATCACTTTTTTGATGTGTTTGAGAAGTATTTTCGACCAGTCATGACCCGCTTTCAACGGAGATTGTCGCGTTTTCGTGAACGTTTTGACCGGCATTCGCATCGCAACGGCAGCCTTTGGATATAGCGAAATAGAATTTATAGGTTCGATTTCGAGCAGTCGCCGTCCGATTGGTGTGTTATCACATGTTAGAGAATCGGTGACTCTTCATCCCCAACCCCCGATTTTGGACTCTCCGCTCGACAGCTGTCCCGCCCGGATCACATGCTTCGGGAACGTAGTTGCCCCGAACGCATCGGTCGACGTTTCGTGACTCGAGTCCGGCGTCTAACTGACGATCGTGCTAAGGGCCACGATATGAAACCCCGAAATCAGCGGACTGACCGAGCGATGGAGGGACAGATCGTTCCTGCCCGGTAGTTCGATTTCGCACCATCAGTCCGCCGCTGTTCTCGAGTGAATCCACGCGACGATTATTTATGACGGGTGTTTCTCGTCGCCCCCGAGAGTCGCTATCCACCTAATGTAACACTTCGGCCGGTGTGTGCATCGCTGCAAGAGACTCTACCGAACCACTGCATCGACAGACAGGTTGTACAGCCTCGTCCGAACGAGCCTTCAGTGGCCGACACTGTCTATTGGTGTTCGGAACACGAGAACCATCACAGACGGCTCGAGACAGTCAGTTTGGTGCATCGGGTCGTGGCGAAAGTGAGAGGGCTCGTCTCTGCCCGTCCGTCACTGGGGTCCTGGAGTATATTCTGTCGCCTTTGTCCCTCCGTCACCCTCCATCAGATAGTATCGCGAGGACGGGGACCCCGTATTGACTATGCTCTCCGACCACGCCAGGTCTCCCTGTGTCTCTCAGTGTTTGTGGTGTACTCGACTGCCCAGGAAACCTGAACACACTAATATTTCATGAGTCTCAAATTCTGATTTTAGCCCTCTCTTTAACGTTCAGATGATATGATGTTCTGTCTAGTTCGACCTCTACTCACCGAGATACCTATAATCAGACATATACTATTTCTGTCTTGTTCCGGAGATCCCTGCCACTATCATGTACCAAAAGTTGTACTAAATATGGTTTTGGAGAAGAAATAAATTATACTGTATGTATATGGAATAATATTTTCTGCAACCCCATTCTGGAACCGCAACCCCTAGGGTCTAGGCACCCAAAACCACCTTCAATAAAACACCATCTAATAGACCTTTCTCCGGAAACACCACAATTAATAATTTAGAATGTGGGGAGATGACACAGATTCGTCTATTCATGAGTGTATTCTCGCCCTCCTCGATTGGCCCACTGTGTCCTACCAAAAGTTTCGATGAAACAGTGGGTGTGAACACACACCACGACCGAATCTATTATATTCCCAAATAGGACTAAAAATGGCCGTTCTTGAGTACTATATTCGAACCTAAATTCCTCTCTGCGGCGTGATCAAATCCCTACACTCGCAAATAAGGGCATTTATTTCCGAAAGTGGGTCAGATTGAAGTGTGTCGCCTGAGTGGTGCCGGCTATGGCAGCCGACGACCGAGTCGCCGTGAAAACGTATGTGCCACGGTACCAAAAAGAAGCCTGGCAGGACCACGCCGACGACCTCGAGATGAGCCAGAGCGAGTTCGTTCGGACGATGGTACAGTCCGGTCGAAGTACGTTCGAACTGCCCTCGAGTGAGGGTGGAGAAACACCCCCCGACGAGAGTGGAAAAACGGACCAGTCAGAGGGGTTCGGTGACCGCATTCTCGAGGTGCTTCAGCGCGAAGGTGTCAAAGATTGGGACGAACTCGTTGACGCCTTGATCGACGACGTCGAGGACGATCTCGATGCCGAACTGCAGCGTCTCCAAGACGAGAATCTGGTTCGTTATAGCGGCCGCGATGGCGGCTACGTGGTGACCGACGATGAGTGACGCCCAACAGCAGCTGAACGCGGTTGAGTACTTCCTGCAGGACATCGAACACCACGGACGCAACGAGCGCACGGCAGCGGCCTATCGACGGGTGTTACGGGAGTACGAGACGTTCCTGCAGGAGCGATTCGATACGACGCCGCCAGCGGCCAGCTATCGCAATTGTATGGCCTGGGTACACGAGATGCGTTCGACCCACTCAGAAAGCACTGTGGCGACGTATGCGTCGTATCTCAACCGCTTCTACAGCTACCTCGAGCGGGTTGGCCACGCCGAGGAAAACCCGATGACGGTCGTTCTCGAGGAGATGAACGAAACCATCGAGGCGAACCCGACGCGGCGGGATATCACACTCGCGGAGATGCGATCGTTCGTCGCCGACGTTCGCCACCCGCTTCATCGAGCGATCGTCGTGTTATTGTTAAAAACCGGGCTCAGAGCCGGCGAACTCTGTAACCTGGACCTGATTGACTGTCACCTCGAGCACGAGGCTCAGGACTGGCAGCCGCGGGCGCATATCGCCGGACGACCGGATTCGCTCTTTATCTCGACGGAACACACCTACGGGAAAGAATCCGGCGGGGAGCAACGGACCGCCTCGAATAAGCGAAAACGCGAGACAGTGATCCCGATCGACGGGGAAGCAAAGCGCGCGCTCGTCCAGTGGCTCGCGATCCGCCCTGATACGCCCTCGAACCCCGGGGGAACGACCGCGGAACCACTGTTCGTCAGCACGGCCGACAACTGGGGAGTGCGCCTCACGCCAAAAATCGTCCATCACGTCGTCACCACCTACGCAGCGGACCATGGCTGGTATCGAACCGGCGGCGGCGCATCCGAAAACGTCACGCCGCATTACTTTCGTCACTTCTTCACGACACACCTGCGGGACCGAACCGGGGATCGAGGGATCGTCCAGTACCTCCGAGGCGATGTCGCCAGTGACGTGATCGACACGTACACTCACAATTGGGGCGACCGCGTCCGCGATACCTACCTCGAGCACATTTACACTATTTCTCGGTAACGAGCGTCGCTCGGATGTGTCTCTCGAGTCCGCTTGAGACGGCTTCTATCGCCTGTTACTATTTTCAGATAGTATTGGTTATGGTCATGAACGCAGAAAATCGCGTCCGATCCCACCCACATATATCCTATACCGCTATATCGAAAAGCCACCTTCTCGGAATCAGAAACTGTTCGCCAGAACGCGAGTATTTCACAGCCTCGTGGCGTCTCCGGTGGTCCTGTCGCTGTGAACACCACAGTTCGAAGACGAACACGCAGTTACGTCCAACCGAAACGCAGCGAAAAACGCGTCTTCAGACGGCTTCGGCGCGAGCCCCGATCGCGTCGAACACCTGCGGGACGAACCCTTCGGCGAGCGGTGACAGTTCGTACACTCGCGTCCCGCCGTCGCGGAACTTGCCGACGAGACCCGCGTCCTCGAGCGTGTTGAGGTGGTGGTACAGGTCGTTTTGACGGCGCTCGAGCAAGTCTGCGAGTTCACCGCTTCGGAGTTGGCCTTCCTCGGCGAGCAGGTAGAGGATGGTAAATCGCGTGGGCTCACCCATCGCCCCGAGGCGATTTGCCTCCCGCTCGAGGTCGAGCGTCTCGGTCAAGAGATTCGATTCGAGCCGTTCGTGGGCTGTCGATCGGTCGCCGGTCTGGACCTCGCGTTCACTCATACGCGACCGTATGCGCTCAAGTGCCTTGGACTTAATCGTCGTTAAGACGAATGTCCGACACGAGATTTACTATCCAGCGGTTTGGACTGTACAGTAATGGAGGCGCTCACAGAGTATGAGGGTACACCGATCGAGACGATCATCGCTCGGTCGGTCCCCGAGGCTGAGCCGGACGACGTTTTCGTCTTTCTCATGGGACCGTATCGCCTGCTCGACCCGTCGTATCTGTATCCGGGTGATGAGTATCCGTTACCGCCGGATCCGCTCGCGCCGCGGGCTGGCGCTGGGGAACCCGATGCAATCGAAACGACGCTGCGAACGATCTGTGATCGCGTTTCCGCGAAGACAGGAGTCACGCGTTCATCGCGACGGATATCGACATTCCACCCGGAGAGAGGTCGAACAGCAGACTCTCGAAGAGCCAGGGATGGCCGTTATCGACCAGTCGGTCGCATTCGCACTCGCGAGTGGGGGAAACGCGTTCGTCTTCACGAAAGCCGGGCTCACAACGGGTGCCGGGGCCGAAGCCGGGGCAATTCCCGAATATTTCAACCTTCGCGACGAAGCGGCCCGACGCCGCGATCCGCGGACGTTCTGTCTCTTCGCAGAAGCAACCGAAGCGCCCGGTGAACACGGCCGTGTCTACGAGCCCCGGTTCAGCAGCGCTTCGATCGACGAAATGGACGATGCGTACGATCTTCGCTTTCGCTACTTCGTCGATCGAGACGAGCTCGTCGAGCGCTGATCGATTTCGTCGAGTCGTACGTGATATCGCTCTCGAGGTAGGTCTCACTCGACGGCGAGTTCGGTCTCGAGGTCGCCGTCGTTGAGCAGCGAGCGGACGGCGTTGACGGAGTCGCTCGTCTCGGAGCTGTTCTCGAGGAGGACGGTTTCGCTGGGGAACAGTTGCTCACCGAGCAGCAAGCCGTGCTCGCGAGCGGTTGAGCCGGTGACGGTCAGGTAGACGCCGAGTCCGTGCTCGGCGATCGCCGCTTCCTCTTCGCGATGACTGTTGGGATAGTGGAAGTCGACGCCGTCGAGCGTTCTGGTCCCGAGGACGGCCTGAACCAGTCGCTCGTATCGTGGCTCGATACAGAGCGGCCCTTCGTAGGCCTCGAGAAAGTCGCGATCGAGCCGTTCGGACGGTGGCGCGACTTCGGGGGTTGCCATCAACGTGTGATAGACGGTGTCTCCGAGGCCGGTGATGACGCGAACGTCCGTATCGGCCGGATCGATACGTGCGTTGATCGCTTCGATCCGGTCGAGTGGCTCCGGACGGAGTTCGACGACTTCCTCGAGAATGAGGTCGGCGCTGTCGAAGCCGAGTGCGAACTCGTGGGTTCGAAGCGCACGAAACGGCTCTTCGCGCCCGACGAGCTGGAGTTCGGCGTCGACATCGATCGTGTCGACGTCGTCGAGCGGAATCGTAACGCTATCGAAGACGATCCGACGGGGCTTTCCTGCTCGATCGTCCCGCAACAGGGTGTATTCGGGAGCGGTCGGATCGTCGACGGTGCTGTAGTCGGCGAGACGATGGTAGACGTTTTCTTCGTCGGCATCGAGTGTCCCTTTCGTCAGCGCCTTCTCGTGTCGAAGCGTCGACGAAATCTCGTCGGCGAGCTCCGGGACGCCGATCCGACGAGCGAACCGGTCGAGTACCGACTCGAGCGGTCGTCCTTTCCGTGGAACAGCGATCGGAATCGTCTCGCCCATCGAGCGGATTTCAACAGCCAGGAGATAAACGAGTTGCGTTTCGGACCAGCTACGAGTCCGAGAACATCGAGCCGAGTTGGTCGCGCCAGCTCTGAATGTCCGTCACCTCTTCGCGAACCGCCTCGAGATCGTCCTCGACGGTTTCGAGCGTTCCTTCGACGGCATCGACGTCTGCTTCGACGTCTGCGAGGTCATCCTCGACGGTGTCGACATCGGCTCGAACGGTGTCGACGGTTCCCTCGAGGTCGTCGACGTCGTCCACGACGGTGTCGACGGTGCCTTCGACTTCGGAAACGTCCTCTTCGACGGTCGTCAGGTCCGCTTCGACGGTGTCGACGGTTTCCTCGACGTCGTCGACCGTCTCTTCGAGGCCGGATACGTCGGTTTCGACGGCCGTGACATCGTCTTCGACCGTTTCGACGTCCGTTTGGACCGTCTCGACGGTTCCCTCGAGGTCGTTGACGGTTCCCTCGACGGTTTCGAGTCCGGTTTCGACGGTATCGACGTTCGATTCGACAGTGTCGATGTCCTCCGTTACGTCTTCGACAGTTGTTTTGACGGTTTCGACCTCGTCGGTAACCGTCTCGACATCCGATTCTACCGCACCGACGTTGGACTCGACCGTCTCGATGTCGTCCGTGAGGTCTTCGACGTTCGCTTTGACGGACCCGACCTCGTCGGTAACTGTCTCGACGCCGTGTTCAACGTCGTCGAGACGGGTTTCGGTGCCTGCAACTCGGTTGGTGACCGATTCGAGTTCGGTATCGAACGTGTCGATGTCGTCTCTGAGCCCTTCGATAATCTGTTTCCCAGTTCCGTGCTCGCCGATGAACTCCTCGAGCGCGCTGGCGTAGGCGGCGACCTCCTCCACGCGGGACTGGAGGTGGTCTAACTTCACCTGTTCGAGGTTGGACGGTTCGATCTTGAGCTCGGATCGGAGGATCTCGAGATCATCGTCGTCGACCGCTCCCGAGCGGATCTCCGTCGCGAGCTGGGCAGCCAGTGACTCGTCGGCTGCGGACCCGGCCGTCGATAGCGATGCGGTCGTCGAGGGGGTCGCGTCATCGTCGGCTGACGCTGACGCTTCCGACTGACTGCTCGCCGGTGTTTCCGATGGACTGTCCGGCGACGGTTCGGACGAACTATCCGCCATTATGTCGAGGCCGTCCTGGGAGTCGCCAGCCGATGCCGACGTGTCGTCGAACGAGAGCTCGTCGTCCGTTTCGGATTCGGTTACTGGCGCGTCTTCCTGGTCGAGATCCTCGGGTTCATCCGTGGACGTATCCGAAGCCGCGACAGATTCGTCGTCGTTGCCGTCGTCGCTGGGCTCGACGTCTAGTTCGATTCCCGACTCGTCGGCCGACTCCTCGTCGTCCGGCTCGACATCGAGTTCGATCTCGGGTTCGGATTCGGTGGCTTCGTCAGCAGGTTCGGTGTCCAGTTCGAGATCGTCGTCGTCGGTACCGAGGTCGAGTTCGATCTCGGGCTCGGACTCGTCGGCAGATTCCTCGTCGTCTGCCTCGTCCGGTTCGGGGATCTCCTCCTCGCCGAAGTCGAGGTCGATATCGGGTGTGTCGTCCTCGTCCGCATCGTCTTCTGGCACGTCGACCGGGTCGGTGTCGACGTTCCCCAGATCGAGATCGAGGTCGCCCGACGTCTCGTCGAGTTCGTCGACCTCGTCGGTGTCCTCAGTCTGGTCTTCCTCGCCATCGAGGCCGGGAACCGCTTCCGACTCGCCGGCGAGCATGTCCTTGACGGGCTGGTTGCGGTCCTCGGAGACGATGCTCCCGATAACGCCGTCATCGACCTCTTCTCTGTCCGAACTGGTCTCGTCGTCGGCACTTACCTCGACGATGGTCGGCTCCGTCAGGAACGTTGCCGCGGTCGTCTCGTCTTCGATACGAATGCCATACACCGTGATGAGTTTTTCTTCGGCGTCGAGCGAGCCGGTGAACTCGACGTGGTTGTCCTGAAAGGCCGTCCAGTCGTCGCTGTGGAAGTCGGGGTGGAACCCGACCTTGTCCATCGGGAACGATTCGGGGATGTCTTCGGATAGTCGAAAGGCAACCTGCTCGTCACGTTCGGATTCGATTTCGAAACGGATCGCAGGTACGGGAAACTCGTCCGCCGCGAACGTTTTCCGGACGGTCAACCCGTCAGCACTGACCTCGATCACGTCGTCCGTGTCGGCGGTACTACTCATGAGCACAACGTTACCATACCATTACTATAAATGGTACGGACAGTATCAGATTCCAATCAGTATGACTCGCTGATACGGACTACTGTAACGATTAACTGGCACAACTGCATCCCCTCTGCGGTTGTGCCGGAAATAACGTACAGTCGGCCGTGTAAAACGAGTTACACGAGGTCGACGCGGTCGCCGATCTCGACGAGTTCCAGCCGACGCGGGTACTCGAAGCTCTTTGCGTGGTGGTGGAGGACTTTCGGATCGGACGTGAGTCCGCGCCACATGTCCCAGTGGCTCGGCAGCAGTCGATCGAGTTGGAGGTCGGCCGCCGCTTCGACGATCTGGTTCTCGTCGCTGTACCACCGGGTTCGCTTCGGCTCGCCCGTCTCTTTGTCGGGGACCTGTCCCACGGTGCCGAAGGCGAGGATTCCGAGGTCGATGTCGTACTCGGAGCCGATCCGGTCGAACTCGTCGCTCGGTTTCGTATCGCCGCCGTGAAAGACGGTTCCGGCGTCGTGTTCGAACACGTAGCTGACGGGGTGGGTCGAATCGGGGTCGTGGGCGTCCTCAATGTGGACCGTAAACTCGCCGATCTCGATGGTGTCTCCCTCGCTGATCTCGTTGAATTGATCCTCGCTAACATCCCACTCTTCGGCCCACGCCTCGTCCTCGCGCGCGACCGCGAGACTGTCGTCCGGCGCGTAGAGCGGCGCGCCCGTGTTCTCGAGAATGGGGGCCTGGCTCGGACCGTGAACGTGGTCCGTATGCTCGTGCGTTGCCAGCACGGCGTCGGCCTCACCAACGTCCGCTGGATCGAACGGAACAGGAATCATCCGGACGGTTCGCGGTGGATCTCCGACGCCGAGATACGGATCGATGTAGATGGTCGTCCCGCCGCTGCCCTTGAGAACGAAACCGTTACAGCCGAGATACCAGACCCCGACGCCGTCGGGCGTTGTATCTTCGATCTCTCGAACGAGCCAGTCGTCCCAGTCGCTTGTGACCTGTGACATACGTGAGGATGTGCGGACTGGCTGGGTAAGTGTTATTGTCCGAACTGGTGATCGAGAACAGTCACCTTACCGAAGGCAACGGACGGCCGCCGGCTGGCCCAAACAACTGACCGGTCATATTGAATTCAACTCGTTCAGAACGTGTGCGAGCGTGGTCAACTGTGGACTGGGACAGCGCCGTCGATAGCGTCCGGATGCGTCCGGTCGGAGTCGAGCACCCACTCGAGTTCGTTTCGGAGCAGGGGATGGCCCTCGTAGGCACTGCGGCTGTCGACCGGGTCGTACGCGATGAGTCCCGCCTCGGAAAGCATCGGCAAGTGAACGTGGACGAGCGACATCTGTACCTCATCGACGTGCTCGTCGGGAGCGTCGTAACTGGACGTGTCGAGCTCCTCCGCCGCAACCGCTTGTGCGACCGCTCGTGTCGAATGCGATTTTCGGCTGCTTCGAAGCACCGCCAGGAGTGTTCGACGACGTTCGTTCCCAAGCGCCTCGAATACATTATCAACGTCGTCCGGCAGCTCGTCGGCTAACAGATTCTTGTGATCCTCGAATAGCCAGTGGTCGGTCGTAGTGACCGTCCCGTCGTCCATCGCGAGCACGCCGGCGTCGGACAGCACCGGGAGCACCTTGTGGGTGAGTTCGATGCGAACGCGCTGGCGCTCGTCGTCGGTCACGGAGGCGGGACGTTTGTCGTTCGTTACTGCAGCAAGCCGGGTCGCTAACATTTCCTTTTCGATTCCGCGAGGCGATCGATCAGCAACGAGCCGCAAGACAGCGCGACGACGAGTCGTCGAGAGCAGCGTACAGAGATCGGTCGCTTTCACAGCCGAATCAATCGAGCAGCCATCGGTTGCGTCAGTCATCACCTGCTAGTCTATCCTTACTGGGCAAAAGCACTCTTCCAAACTGGTTTGGAATCCTCGAGCAATATAGTTATTAGTGAATGAATGTTCGGAAATTCACCGTTAAAACATCTATTACTGTTCGAAACACTCGGTATGGATGAAAGGATCAGTTGTGGACGGTTCAGGAACGACGGCGCACGTTACCACGTACCGTGGAACGTATCGAACGAGAGATCCTCGAGCGGCTTGTTGCCGACGGCAATCTCGTACTCGCCGGGTGTGAGCATCGGCTTGTGGAACTGCGGCCCGTCGTCGGTGGTAATCCGGGGACAGCCCGTGTTGACGAACGCATCCATGTCGAAGTTCCGGAGCCGGTCGGGTGTTACCTCGTCCATCGTGATGAGGTACGCATCGTCGTTGTGTTCCAGGATTTCTTCAGCTTGCTCCCAGCGGCCCTGCCCGATCTTGGTACAGAAGATGACGCCCCATTTCTTTGCGTCCATCGCGCGGTGGACCGCACCGTAGCGCTGTTTCATGAACTTCTCGGTGTCGGCGACGGTGACGACGTTGTTGACGGGATCGGCGATGACGACGTGTTTATCGGGGTGTTCCATCGCCAGCCCGAGCGGGTGGAACTTGCCGCCGCCGACGTACAGGACTTGATCCGCGGGCACGTCCGCACTCGCGTAGTTGCAACCCAGCACCTGCCCCTCGTGGGTGAGTCGGTCGTCGCCGCGGCGGCTGTGGACCTCGTAGCCACGTTCTTCGAGGAACTCGGCCATCTCTTCGTACCGGTTCATGTGCTGGGCCGTCGTCACGAGGCCAACGCCCTCGGTCTCGTCGGGGTCTTCGAGCGTCTCGAGGGCCTCTTCCATGATCGGCGTGACTTCCACGTTCGAAAAGAGCGGGACGTAGATCACCTTGTCCGTGTTCTTCATCGGCGAGTGGCCGAAGTGGGCGAACACGTCGGTGCGTTTCATCAGATAGGTATCCAGATCGCACGCGCCGTAACACGGCTGCCCCGAGAGCATGAACGTCACGTCGTCGTCGACCAGTTCTCGAAGGTCGTCGGCGACCGACGGGCCGCGGCGTTTGAGTCCCTCGGGGAACTGGAGACCGACCTTGGTCGCGTCTCGCTCCTCGATCGCGTCGACGATCCGCTCCAGTTCGTAGTCCCACTCGCGATCGTGTTTGAGACTCATTCCGGTGTTCCGGAGGTCCCCCTCGGTGTACTCCGACTCCTGACTCATTGGCCGTTCTAACGACCACGGACGTATATACTGCACGCTGTCGCGAGTCAGCAACCGCGTTTGCCGGCCCGCGCAGTCGCGTCTCACTGCCTCGCTGGTTCAGACGTAGTCGGTGAAACGAGTACTCCGACGTAAGCGGCCAGCACGGGTCGCATTGGCCGCTGATTCGCAAGCATGAGTTCAACGACTTTCACCGACTGCTCCCTCCGAGCACGGAGATATTGGGTGGAACATCCGACTTATTGATACATGTTGACGAGATAATTTCAACCCAACAGTCATAGTACTGGAGTCAAAACGAGAGAGGCATGGCAGCGGAATCGGCTGGAGACGGGTATCTCTTCGACCTCTATCGCCGGTACATCGGCGAGCCGGAGGCCCGAACCGACGTCTACCTCGGCTTTGGACTGTTCCTCGGTGGTATCGGACTGGCGGCCGTCGCGCTGGTGTTGTTTCTCTGGAGCAGTACCTTAGAGCCACGGTCCCCGACTCACATCGCGTGGGTCCAGCCCGCGTACGCGCTCGTAATGGTGTCGCTTCCGATCCTGATGCTCGGCATCGTCGTCTTGCTCCCGTCCGAACGGCGGGTCCGGTACGCCTCGGTCGGCGGCGTCGTCGTGACGGTCATCGCCGTCGGCGGATTTCTCTACGCGTATCCGTACGACTGGAACGGCCACGGGAACGACTACACCGCCGAGGTCGTCGCGGTGTACGCGGTCGGACTCGCGGGGATCACCGCCTCGACGGGCGCGGCGCTCATCGCCCACTACCTCGATATGGCGCGAACGGTCGAGCGGGTCGAACACGAGGCAGACGAGGAGTCGGACGAGGAGTCCTACTCGGACGCGGAGATCGAGCGAGACATCGACGAGGCGATGGAGGGGGTCGAACTCTCCTGGGGCGGCGTCGAGAAGACCGAACACAAGCGGCTGAGCTTTTCGGAGGACGATTTCGACGACGTCTCCGTCGACGTCGATATGGAGGCGAAAACCACCCGATCCTCCGGCGTCGACTCACAGGTCGCCGGTCTCAAAGGGCTCAAAGGTGGTGAGACGAAGACGACGACCTCGCAATCGACAGTCGACGACCAGACGGCGAAGTTGCGAGAGCTCCGCGAGCAACAGCAGGCGGACGATGAGGCCGATCGGTCGGATTCGGAATCACCGGTCTCGACGATTCTCGATCGGATTCGTTCCGTGTTCGGTCGGAATTAAGAATCTTTTACCGAGGGAAATACTATATTGTTCCCGGATACTTTCAAATAGAATTAAGGCACATAGATTTATAATCCGTCGGTCACCTTGACCAATCATGGCCAAAGGCCTAGACGTCGGAACGATGAACATCCTGTCCGCACAACAGGATGGCAACGACACCGTTTTCGTGCAACAGCGTAACTCCTTCGTAGAGATCGAGTACTCGGATATGGCCGAGCAGATGCTCTCACGAAGCGAAGTCCTCCACATTCGCAAGGACGACAAGGTCTACGTCGTCGGCGACGACGCCTTGAACTTCGCGAATATTTTCAACAAGGAAACACGACGGCCGATGAAACACGGGATCCTCTCGAACGACGAGAAGTCGGCGATTCCGATGATGAAACTCATCATCGAACAGGTCGTCGGCGAGCCCGCCTATCCCGACGAGAAACTCTACTTCTCCTCGCCCGCCGACCCGATCGACTCGGATCTCTCGACACTGTATCACCAGAAGACGATCGAGTCGTTCCTCGACGACATGGGATACGACTCCGAGCCGATCAACGAGGGGATGTCCGTCATCTACTCCGAACTCGCGGACAACAACTTCACCGGCCTCGGGATCAGTTTCGGTGCCGGGATGACGAACGTCTGTCTGTCCTACTACGCGGTGCCCGTCATGAAGTTCTCCGTCGCCCGCGGTGGCGACTGGGTCGACGAGCAGGCCGCCCGCGCGACGGGTACGCCCGTCGACAAGGTCACCTCGATCAAAGAGGACGACTTCGAACTCGACTTCACGACGGACGTCGGCGGCGTCGAAGGCGCGCTGTCGATCTACTACGAGAACCTCCTCGATTACGTCATCGAGAACATCGTCGCCGAGGTCGACGAGGAAGACGTCGAGGAAGGACTCGACGTGCCAGTCGTCGTCACCGGCGGGACCTCGAGTCCCGACGGCTTCGAGGCGCTATTCCGTGACCACTTAGAGGACGCGAACATTCCGTTCTCGATCAGCGGCGTCTCCCACGCCAACGAACCGCTGTACAGCGTCGCACGCGGTGGCCTCGTCGCCGCCCGCTCCGACGAGGACGTCGACCACGACACCGACGAGGACGAAGCCGAAGCCGCGGCTGCAAGCGAGTAACACACCACACCAGTTCTCGCCCGCCGAATTTCGGCGGGAGTTCGCTACTCTTCGTAGAATCGGTTGAACGCGTCCTGCCAGGACTCTAGCATCGCCTCTCGGCTCTCGTGTTCGACCGGAATATCCGCGAATGCACACTCTGGACACGTAAACGTCGAGACGTCACCAAGGGAGAGCTGTTCGAGCGAGGCCTGGCACCGCGGACACTCGTCCATATCCTCGCTTCTGTCGGCGACGCCTTAACTCTACTCGAAGTTGTCGTGAAACCAACACCCTGCCGCTTGCTCGTCCGCGCCGCATGCGATTACTACAGTGCATTTACAAAGGTTTTTGTATTCTTCTGGTGTATTGGCCGACAATGAGTACGACTTCATCTTCGACGCGTTCCTCGCCGATCGAACGCTGTCAGCCGGCCGAGGTGACACCCGTAACGATCGAGGCCGATGCGCTCGAGTCGACGGCTCCGGCCTACCTGCGCGAGCTCACGTCCGAGTTCGTCGAGGCCGACCTCGCGCCGACCGGTCTGACCGTCGAGGCGTGTTTCGACGAGGACTGTTCGCTCGCGACCCAGGAAGAGATCGATCGGATTCGGAGCTACGTGCGGGCCGGTGCCTTCCTCGGCGTCAGTTCGGTATCGGTAACGATCGACGACGTCGCCGACCTCGACAAAGTCCGTCCCGCGCTCGCGGCCTGCGCCGAACGCGCCGAACGGGAGGGGATCGTCCTCGATCTCGAGGGACCCATCTCGCTCGAGGACTGATTCTCGGCGATGACGACGCCATCGCGACGCGCTCTCGCGCGCGACCTCGAGGCCGTCGCCGACTTTGCCGACCCGTCGGTCGAACTCGAACAGTACCGCACGCCGGCCGAGGTCGCTGCACACGTCTGTCACTTCGCCGGACTGCAGGGCGACTTCGATCGACCGGTCGTCGATCTCGGCACCGGCACGGGGATGCTTGCGCTCGCGTCGGTGCTTGCCGGAGCCGCGCGAGTCGTCGGGATCGACGTCGATCGGGACGCGCTCGCGACGGCCCGGGAGAACACGGCGCGCGTCGAGTCGTCCGACCGGAGCACAGATCGAATCGACTGGCTCCGGGGCGACGTCACGCGACACCCGTTTTCGCTCACCGACGCGACGGTTGTTTCGAACCCACCCTTCGGCGCACAGCGCGGCAGCCGCCACGCTGATCGGGAGTTTCTCGAGGTAGCCCGTGAGATCGGTCGCGTCTCCTATACGATCCACAACGAAGGAAGTCAGGAGTTCGTCGAGTCCTTTGCCGCCGACGAGGGCGGCGAGGTCACCCACGCGTTTCGGGCGACGTTTCCGATCGACCGACGGTTCGAGTTTCACACCCAGGAGAGCGCGGAACTCGCGGCGGAAGTGTTCCGGATCGAGTGGGATCGATAACGCGTCGACGCGGCGAGTTCGGCCGGGTTCGTTACTCTTCGAGGTGTTCGATACGGGCGTACCGGCCGGCACGCCAGCCGACGACGAGCGCGACGATCGTTCCGACGACGAGCGCGAGCGCGAAGCCGGCGACGTAGACCTCGGTCGACGTCTGTAACAGGTTCTCGAAGCCGACGACTTCCGCCGAGAGCTGATTGAGTCCCCTCGCGAGCAACGGCGTCGCGGCGACTCCGACGACGCCGCCGAGGAGGCCGATGACGAGGCCCTGCGCGCCAATTGTCCCCGCGAGCACCCACCGTGACAGGCCGATCGAGCGAAGCGCCGCGAGTTCGGTTCGTTGCTGATGCGTGACGAGCGCAAACAGGTTGACGGTGAGGACGACGCCGCCGACGACGGCGAGCCCGACGAGCGTCATGCCGCTTGCGACCACGGCCGGGCGTTCTTCGATCATCGCGCCGACCTGCTCGTCGCTCGTGTGGACGTCGTACTCGGGATACTCCGAAGCGAGATCGTCCCGGACCGCGTCCCGGTCCCCGCCGTCGGTGACGTTCGCCGTGATGAACGTCGCGCGGTCCGTTCCCGTCGTGCCGGAGACCGCTTGAAGGTCGGTCAGCGGCAGCGTCACCGTTTCCGAGCCGAGAAACTGCGAGTAGTAGTCGGAGATACCGACGACCGTGAACTCGTGGTCGGACGCCGTCTCCCTCGTCCCGACGTAGATCGTGTCGCCGACGTCGGCGTCGAGTTCTGCGGCAACCGCCGGATCGATCACGATCTCTTCGGTCTGGGGCTCGGCCTCGCGGCCGTCCTCGAAGACGGACTCGTTGGTTTCGAAGCCGCCGCCGTCCTCGTACTCGAACCCACTGTGTGTCGCCTGGACGCCGACTGCGGGCCTGCGCTCGAGTTCGTCCGGCTCGGTGCCGACGTACACCTCGTGCATCCCGATCGGTGACGCGCCGCTGACGTCGTCGTGCTCTGATACCTCGTGGGCGATTCCGTGCGCGCCGACGAGCGAGTTCTCCGGACCGGTGGACGACTCGATCGGGTCGCCCGAGATCCAGATATCTCTGTCGGCGGTGTCGAGTCCGTCTTCGCCCGCGTCGACGACGCCAGCGCCGAGACTCGCAAGCAGCGTGACCGAGAGGACGGCGAGCGTCACCGCGAGAACGGCAAGCGCCGTTCGACGCGGCGACCGTCGAAGCTGTGCGAGCGCAATGCCGGTAACGGCTCGCGTTCGGACGGTTTTCCCGCGGATGCTCATCGTCCCACCTCCTCCAGGACGGACGTTCGCGCGGCGACCGCGAGGGGGTAGGGCACGGCGATCAGCCCGGAGACGAGGGCGACAACGAGGGCGTAGGGGACGAACAGCGGATGGACGAGCGCGACGGCTCCTGAACCGAGCGTCGCGTCGGCGATGGCGTTGACGACGTGGATGCCGCCGACGCCGAGGCCGACGCCGAGAAGTGCGCCGGCAAGCGTCGTGACGAGCGTCGAGATTCCGACGACGGTGAGGCGGCCAGCCGTTGGAACGCCGACCGATTCGAGGACGGCCAGCGTACGCCGATCCTCGTTGACGCTCATTCCCGCGGTCGTCGCGACGAACGACGCACAGATCGTCACGCCAACGATGAGGGAGAGAAAGCTCGCGGCGAACGCCAGTCCGTCGTCGAACAGCGCCGCCGGGTCGGCCGATTCCGCGACGTCGACGCTCGCGTCGGGGTAGGCGTCGACGGCGGCCAACTGCGCCGCGTCCGATTCGCCCCAGACGAGCACCTCGTCGGCAATCTCGTCGGACGCCGCGCCGGTGAACTGTTGAAGCGAGTCCAGGTGTACGAGCGCCACCGGGACGTCGGCCTCGCGCTCGCCGGCCGTCTCTTCGACCGTCGTCACGGTCAGCGACACCTCGGCGGCCTCCTCGTCGGCGTCCGAAGCTGGAACGCCGACCTCGTCGCCCTCGTCTGCACCGAGTTGCTCCGCCGCAGCCTGTGAGAGAACGATCTCGCGTGACGGGATTTCGGCGGCACCATCGGTCGCGTCGTCTCCGCTATCCGATTCCAGGCCTGCGGTCGACAGTCCGGCGACGGTTCGATCGGTCTCGTCCGGTTCGACCCCGACGAGAATAACGGGTTGTGAATCACCGTCGTCCGCTGTCTCAAGTTCCCCCATCTCGACGAGCATTGGCGACGCGTGCTCGACGCCGTCTTGCGAACCGATCGTGTCGGCCCGCTCGTTGGTCTCGCCGAGACGCGGCTCCTCGACGCCGTCGATCGAGGACAGGGTGCCGCTGGACTCGGGCGCGATCGTGACCTCGGCGTCGGTCTCACTCGTGACGCCACCGTCGGCGAGCGCGAACGCGACGCCGGTCACCATCACCAGCAGCGCGATCGTGAGCGCGACCGCGCTGACGGTCGCAGCGATCCGACCCGACCGCGTCCTCGTCGCTCGCTTCCACAGCCTCGTGATCGAAAGGCCAGCGAGACCGGCCCACCGCGTTCGACGGTTCCCGTCCCCGTCACCGGTCATCCGAGATCACCGTTCCGTCGCAGAGCGTGATCACTCGGTCGGCGACGGACAGCGTCGCGTCGTCGTGGCTCGCGAGGACGACGGCGCGCTCGCGGCCGACATCGGTCAGCAGTTCGAGAACGTCCGTCCCGGTCGCCGTGTCGAGTTCGCCCGTCGGCTCGTCGGCGACGACGACGTCCGGGTCCGTCGCCAGCGCCCTGGCGATCGCGACGCGCTGGCGCTCGCCGCCGCTCAGCTCCGCCGGAAGGTGCGTGATCCGCTCGTCGAGGCCGACCTGCTCGAGCAGTTCCGTCGCCCGTCGTCGGCGTTTCCGCCTGGAAACGCCCGCCTGAACGAGCGGGAGCGCGACGTTCGCTCGGGCCGAAAGCGACGGGAGCAGGTGAAATCGCTGAAAGACGATTCCGACGTGTTGGCGGCGCATCCGGGTTCGTTCACCGTCCGAGAGAGAGGCGAAGTCGGTTCCCAGTACATCGACGCGACCCTCGGTCGGAACTAACAGCCCGGCAACCGCGTGTAAGATCGTCGACTTCCCGCTCCCGCTCGGTCCTTCGAGGCCGACGATCTCGCCCGCACGAACGGAAAGTGAGACGTCCCGAAGCGCGGTCACCGTTCGGGCGCTCCCAGAGCGCAGTCGGCCGGAGCCAAGCCCGTACTCGTGGGTGACGCCGTCGAGACGGACGGCGGCCGCCGACTCGCCCTGTTCGTCCGTTTGTGAGGCCGTCGAGGGTGCACGCCGCAGGACACGGTGAATCATCCGTCAGTAGTCAACTCACTCGGAGAGAGGGTGCTTCGGGACATTGTTTCTGTCCGGCTTCCGTCTGCCACGTAGCGGTTAACGACTGACGGTCGCTTCGGCTTCGCCGCCCCGGCTCTGGTGTGTCGGTTTCGACGGCTGATGCGCCGTAGCGGCGGCTTCCATGCGGCCCGTAACCGATCTCCTTCGCGAATGAATGCTCTGCGATCCGCACGAAACGTGAACGTACAGACGACTCTCACCCCCATAGATACGCTGTACCCAGTCGGCGGCTCTGTTGAAATCCTCTTCTTTAGAGAATTGTTTACGTGAATTTATTGAACACTATACGTGTGAACTAAACAGTTGGCAGACAGTCCGAATATTATTGGATGTTTTAGGTTTATGTAACTCCTTATCATTGGTCCGCTTGCAATGGCTCACCGGGATGACGTAGCCAGAGTTCTTGCTCTCTGTGAGTCCTGTGGATCAGCATACACAGCGTATCACTGGCCAGATGGCACCGTTAAGGTAATTGGGCAGGAGAAATGCAAATGTGGCTCAAGAGAGTTCGAAATTATCGACAATATTGACGATGATTCTTCGTCTGCTTCCCGTGAGAAGTGATCACTGGTTTCCTCTATTTTACGAACAAGTGTACTTGAGATCGCGCCTTATTCTGTGGATTCGATGAACTCATCAAGTGGTTCCGTAAGCTCGTCTACCTGTTCGCCGTCTTCTTCCATCGAGTACCGAACGATAATAACATCCTTTTGATCGATATGACGTGCTGAATCGACTTGGTGAATTCCCCGCCATATCCCGGTCACTTCGACGAGACCAAAGTCGTCATGTTCGTAGGTTTCGTCTCGTTCGACTACTCGATCCGACTCGGAGCCCGGTAGATCGTCCGAGTTACCCATATGAACCAGCCCTATCAAGAGAGTCATTCGGGTACGTCTGATCAGCTCTAATTGAGTTCTTAATCATAAGTGATGTCCAACTTATTTCCGTCGAATCGAACCTCGTACTCGTCGATGGTGAACGAAATCGAGATGCGTTTGTTACCGGTGACGAGTGCATCAAGTGCTTCGGGATCGACGTGATTGAACAGAGTTGTGTCGAGTTCTTCTGAGACGTCAGTGGGTTCTGTATTTTCAGCAGAAGCGATGGCATCGATGACGGCCATACTTGGCGTTGTCTCTGACCAGTCTAGTTGCTGCTGGACAATACCTGTCCTCGCTGAAGAATCCCCCATACCCCAAGATGGGGGACTCCCAAACCTAAAGGTGTAGTGATTATCTGAGTTACAAAGCATCAAAACTACTCACCCCTTCTCACCTCATCCCTACCACGATTAAACTCAATGACTTCGTTAGCTCTCAATTCAGGGAGATGTACGTGATGGAGTTCATAGACGAGGGTGACGTACTCCTCAGAGGAAAGGGTCTCATCATCCCAAAGAATCGGGGTTGTAGGGATAGTTGCATCCTCTAATATTGCAACTATTACACGCCTCTTTTGCCCTCGCAGAGCAGTTTCAAACTGCTCAGTACTCTTAGACAGCTGTTCACTCATAACAATACTTCTGACTACGCGTTCTCTGCCGGTTTGGCCTCGATGACTCCTTCGCTGAATACAGTCACCTCAAACCCCTCGTACGAAAATGAGAGGCAGCCATTTCTCTGCCCCTCGTTGGCTGTTGTGGAGAATAATTCGTCGAGCGCGTCAGTATCAATCACGGAGTGGAGTGGAGCTAATTCGTGGGGGTCTTCTTGGCCAGCAGCCGCTACCGCCGCGACAATTGCTAAACTTGGCTGATCACGACTACTGTCGTACTCTGCTCGGTAGACACCATCATCAACGGCGAATTCTATGGCTTCCATTGAAGGAACGATTTCGGCGGTTCCCATTGACTTCTTGGAGAATTCCATCACCAGAATAGACGGGCTCCACTGGGATGTCGCTGGATGTTGCTCGCGCAACACTCCTTTAAGTAGGATGTATACTGGTCACTCTTGAGGCGTTATCAACGTACTCGCCACAAGCCGTCGAAGGCCGCGTTGTAACCGTGACGAAACAGCTTGTCGGCTGATATCGAGTTCGTCGGCGAGATCATCTTGCGTGGCATCACGCGGCGAGTCAAAGTAGCCGCGAGAATACGCCAAGACCAATGCTTTCCGCTGTCCTTCGGTTAGGTCGTACTCCCGATCCGACTCAAGTGGCGAAAGCGCGTGCAATTGAGTGAGTTTGATGGGAACACCATTCTCTCGGCAATACGTCTGGAACTCAGAAACCTTCTTCTGATCGCTGCTTCTGACTTCGAACGTCCAGTTCTCCTCGTCACCCAATCCAGAGAGGAGGGTGACATCAGTGTTAACGATCGCGGTGAGAACGCTTTCGTGATCGAGGTTCCAGTCGATCCGGACAAGCATCTGTTCCTCCAATTCGTCGATCACTTTGAACTCATCAACCCCTTCGTCGTCACTTAGATCAGTCGAGAGGTCGTTGATGTTCTCCGAGTAAATCCAGAAATAAGGGACAACGGCATCTTTGGTTGGGACGACGCGATCCAGTTCGATGCTGGCGTCTGGTAATTCTTCGAAAATGTCGTTTAAGGGGAATTCGGGTTGATCGATGGTGAATGAGGCTTCTATGGCCATAAGCACGAATAGCGATGCGGCCCTTTGAGTTGCTCGTTGATTTTCACCGTTCACCGTACTGCACAGGCAAAACTCTCTTCGGCCAAACGACGCTAACGGATCTATGACTGGGATTGAACTCGATGAGGTTGATCGCTCAATCCTCCACGAACTTCAAGAGGACGCACGCACGACTACCGCCGAGGAGATGGGTGAGAAAGCGGGCGTCTCCGCAAGCACCATTCGCAACCGAATCGAGAGGTTAGAGAATGCGGGTGTGATCGAAGGATACCACCCGCACATCGACTACGAAGCGGCAAACTACCAACTCCACATCTTTGTCATTTGTCGGGTGTCGCCTGACAGGCGTGCTGAGATCGCCGAAAAAACGTTGGAAATCGTCGGCACGATCACTGTCCGCGAGATGTTGACCGGAGCGAACAACCTTCATATCGAAGCTATTGCTGAGGATTTCGATGCAGTAGATACTATAACCGGGAAACTAACGGATCTTGGCTCGAAATCGTGAATACGGAGATTGTAAAGGAAGAACACGTACAACCATTCAATCATTTCGGCCCGGCTCCCAGCACCGACGAGGACAACGAGTAGTTCTCACCACCAATCTTCGAACAAATAAGGTCATCTGTTGAAACCAGAGTGATTTCCGCGATAAGCTGTGGAAATGCGAGTGTTTCGTGTGAGAGGGCCCGTAATAGGCTTTTTCATACGTCCCTTTATTGTATATGTGACTACGAATTCCCCAACTGAGCAAGATGGACCGGGTACCTGTTCGACCGGTCTGTCGCATGATGCGGCCTTTACTCTGCTTTCTCACCGCCGCCGTCGTGTAGTCCTCCATTTGCTTCTCGCTCAGGATAGAGCATTGACGCTCCGAGATCTCCGAAATGAGATCATCGAACGGGAACACAGCACCGAGATAACGGAACTTGACGACGAGCAAGCTAAACAAACACTGTTGTCGCTTCACCATGTCCACATTCCAAAACTGGCCGAGGCCGACATCGTCACCTACGACCAAGATCGGATGATCGTGGAACCGACAGAGAAGCTTGAGGAGATGGAGTCTTTCCTTTCTTGTGTGTCTGAAATTTGAAGCGGGAGTCCACCATCGGATTCAACATGAAACTAACGACGATGTCGTACTGAACTTATGCTCTGTATCCAACAAGGCCTTTCTGACATCTGCCATAGAGGTAGATGCTCGTTCCGGTAACGCCTTCACCTGTACTGATCGTTAGATTGCTTGGTCAAGATTGTGTACGATACACGCAAGAGCGAGTTCACGGAACTGTTTCCACCAGCGTCGTGAACGGACGAACGCGCCGTATTTCCGCTTAAGCGTTGAGTTGACTGTCTCTGATTGACTCCGTTGGCCGTAGAGGTCGGCGTCTAAGCGTGTGTTCCATGCCTTGTGAAGCGGTGTGAACTCACGATGCTTGATTAGTGGACGTATCTCGTGTTGACGGGCAAGCCGTCTGATTTTCTGGTCGTCGTAGCCTTTGTCCCCGAGCAGGATGTCGATTGCCTCGCGGTTGCGTTTGATCAACGACGGAGCGATCTGGCTATCGTGTTTTCGTGTCGTCGTCACGTGTAAATCAAGGACTGCGTTCACTTTGGAATCGACGAGCAGTGTTACTTTGAGTTGCTGAATCGTGAGTTCGGCTCGTTTCGTGTAGTGTTTTGAGGCATGACTGCGGTCGAATCCCGAAGCATCGATCCCCGCAACGCCGTTGGTCGGGAGCAGTGAAACAGAGAGATTGAGCAGCACTCGCCAGACTGCCATATCGAGTCTATCGAACGCTTTGCACAGTGTTGATGGGGCTGGCAGTTCAGTGAGATTGATCGCGTTCCGAATACGAGGCATTTCGATGAGTTCGTCGAGGAGTGTTCGATACGTCGTATCCTTTCGAATTTTGAGACAGAGGAGAACGATGTGCTGATGGAGCGTATAGCGTTGTTTCGAGAACTTCGAGGAGTATCGAGCTACGGCACGTTTCGCTAACTGAAATGCTTCCTCGACAAATCGGAGCAACCGAGACTTTGGGAGGGTCGGCATCTACTCATACTACCGACTGAACCTGTAACTCACTAAGGATTTCAATAGAGCCCAGTCGGCAAATATCGTAGCCACTGAAAGTCAGTGCACATCCGATTGCATAGCCGTCATGCGATCGGTGTGTAAACAGTTTCAGTTGTTACTATAGAACGGGTTGACGAGCTAGCGGTACGTCTCCTCGTCTGCGACGGCGACCGCCGTTCCGTTCGAGGCGACGTAGAGTGTTTCGTCGTCGTTTTCGACGGTGAGGTCGTCGACAGTCGTCGTTTCGCCCGAGTCGGGAACCGGCGTCGTCGAAACGGCGTCGGTTTCGGTCGACTCGACTTCGAGGACGAACTCGCCGTCGTCGGGGGCGATCGTTACGGTTCTGTTATCGATCCGGACGTCGGCCTGAGACGACGCCGACTCGTAGACGTGTTGGGGCTCGTCGCCGTCCGCCCAGAGCCAGACCTGGTAGACGGTATCGTTCCCGACCGGCTCCCAGCCCGCCCGCTCGGCGTGGACGGTCTCGCGCCACCCCGGACCGCCGACCGACACCGACTCCGATCCGCTGAATGCGAGCTGGTCGGCCGACACCGCCTCGATCCAGATGTGTCGCTGCTCGCTCGAGACGATCACGCCGCTCTCGGTGAGTCCAGTCCCATCGTCCAGCTCGTCGAGACCGAACCCGGATGCGAGCTGGTTCTCGACGTCCTCGGCGTACTCGATCGTGTACTCTTCGATCTCGATCGCTCCGCGGTCGCTCGCCACGTCCCGATCGTCGTCGAGCACGAACAGGTTGACCGGAACCGCCATCCCGGCGAGGAGCGCGAGGACGAGCAGGACGGCGACGAACGCCGCGCTGCGCTGGGTGACCGACGAGAGCCACGAGCGTTCCGTCGGACGTCCGCCGACCGTCAGTTCACGGATGCGGTCGAGCGAGGACTCGCCGTCGGACACGTCCCAGCCGCCGTTTGCGAGTTCGAGCGGTCGGTTGGCGGGTGACTCGCCCGCGTCGGCGTCGCCGGCGTCCGACGAGCGCGAGCGATCGACGAAGGGATCGAATCGCGCCGGAACGAGCCGTCGCTCGGAGGCGGCGACCGCGAGCGTGATCACGAGCGCGAGCGTCGCGATGATGACGACGCCGGGTCCCTGAAAGAGGTAGTACGCGTTCCCCTCGCCAAACCAGTAGATCTGCCACAGTCCCTTCGAGAACGCATAGAGCAGAACCGCGAGCCAGATTCGCGCCGCACTGGGTCGAGTCCCACGGCGCTCGAGCAACAGGAGGCCGAGCACGAGACCGATGAAAAAGCCGAGCGCGTGTCCCTGGATCGCGATATTCGCCCAGCTTGGCGCACTCGGCGCGCTCGCCTCGGCGACGTAGACGTAGATCGGCGTCCGGGCGGCGCTGTACACCGTCGCGAGCGCGCTCTGGACGCCGATCGTCGCGACGAGCGTGGCGATCGGATACCGGACGATGGCGAAGCCGGCGAACGCGAAGACGATCCCCGAAAAGCCGATCACCGGCCCCAGCGAGAACAGGCTCGTCGCCAGCCCGATGGCGATCACGGCCAGGGGGAATATCACCAGCGCACGGACCCACGGGTTCGCTCGCCACGAGTCATCGGATCGGTTTTCGCCGTCTCGACCGCCGGGATAGTGACCCCACGCGTACTCGGCGATCGGTGCGACGACGACCGTCGCGAGCAGGTTTCCGACGAGGTGGCCCAGATGCGCGTGCGAAAACGACGAGGCCGCCATGCCGAGCGGTGAGAAGTACGACCAGGCTCGGTAGGGGATGGTCACCGGATCGGAGAGGTCCGAGATCCCGTCCTGCACGAAGAGGTAGACGCAGCCGACGAAGAGGATGACGACAATTGTCCCCCACGGAACACCGAGTACGAGGCGGTCCCGTGCCGCGTTGTGCCACCGCCGAATCGACCCATCGAGACGGCCAACGACCACGAACGAGACGATCGTGATCGCGATTATGAAACACGCAAGGGCGACCGAGAGCATGTCTCTGTGGTTCGACCGAAGGCGTATACTGTTTGCTGTCCCGGGCGATCGGTCGCGCTGTCCTCTGCTGAACGACCGTTTGCGTCGATCCGCCAGCGACGCCTTCGAAAGGTACAAGCGGTCGACGGACGGAAAGAGGGGTATGGAACTGCGGGTCACCGAGAGCACCGAGAACGAACTCTCGATCGAGATTACTGGCGAGGATCACACGTTCATGAACGTCCTCAAGGGCGCACTGCTCGAACACGAGGACGTGAGTGCAGCGACGTACGACGTCAACCCCGAGCAGTCGGGCGGCCAGACGGAGCCGATCTTGACGATCAAAACCGAAGGCGGCGTCGACCCGCTCGAGGCGCTCGAAGAGGCCGCGGTCGACGTCCGCGAGAAAACCGTCTCCTTCCGCGACGCCTTCGAAGCTGCCGCCTGAGCTCGGTACTGCCGCTCTCGCCGATCCCTTCTAGCAGGTCAGATAGAACACGTAGACGACGTCGTCCGGCGTCGAGTACAGGTCGACTCCTTCCGCGCCGTAGCCAGCCCTGACGTCGTCGCCGCGCTCGGAGTCGAGCAACGCTGTCGCGACCTGCTCGGCCAGTTCGGTCTCGTCGTCAGCCGACTCGAGGACCGATTCCGAAAGCGATAGCGGGACGACCACGGGTTGGTCGCCGCAGTCGGGGTCGAACTCGCTCAACTCGACCGACTCCGGCTCAGCGTCCTCGTACTCGATCGCGGCGGCGGCGTGGTTCTGGTACGCCGCGTACGCGGCCAGTCCCTCGTCGTACGCTCGCGAGTCAGCGCCGGCCGCCGCTCGTTCGCTTTCTAAGCGTTGGTGGATTTCGTCTTCGGCCGCCTCGAGGTCGATCCCAGCCGCCTGTGAGCCGTCACCGGGTGCGTCGGGTGGCGACGGCGTGCCGATTCCGGGCAGCATCGACGGCGAGATAATTCCGGTCGCAAAGAGAGCGATGACGACGCCGACGAGGACGAAAATCGGCGTGTAGGGTTTGGCAACCTCGAGCCAGCTCGAGGTCTCGAGCTCCTGGTCGACGTCGGCATAGAGCTGTTCGGTCTTCTCGAGTTCGGGATTCCCACACCGGGAACACGGCGGATTGTTCTTGACGTGTTCGCGCCCGCAGTTTCGACACTTCCAGACGTAGGTCGTGCCGGTGTCCACCGTCCGTGAGTCCGACGGCTCCTCGTCCGCGCGGACGACCGCCTCCTCGAAGACGTTGTGCCCACAGTTGTCACAGGGTGGGTCGTTTTCCTCGTGTGGTTTCCCACACCACGTACACCGCCACTTCACTACATGTAGGGCGCGACTGTGAGCGTATAAGACTACTGAATGGGCGCGCTAAGTGACCGTATGACTCGATTTCCACACTAATCGCACGGCCTACTCACACACGTTCTGCTCGCGGTTCTCACTCACTCCGTTTGCTCGCGGGTCGTCCCTCCCCGCTCACTATCCGCGGTTCTCACTCACTCCGTTT
>JBKKHI010000018.1:0-48454 GCA_046614585.1 Natrialbaceae archaeon A-arb3/5
TTCTCAAATTCCTAGTTACTGACGATTCTAGCTTGGCGTCTCTGGATACCCCGATCTGCTAAACTAGAACGGATGCAGACAGGGCATTGAACCTCTTCGTCGTCACCAACGCCGATCGGGATTCGCGGGCGATTATCAACGGGATCAACCGCAATGAAGGGCATCGATGTAGTCAAAGGGCCGATAGATTATATATTTTCGATCGACTGGCTCTGACCAACGGTCAACGACTGTATCGTTTTCTCGTTGTGATTCTTCGGTTGGCTCCCCTGTAGTGACTGTCATCAGGTTCGTTTAGATATCATCCGGGAGTCCAAGGATTTCGCCTGTTTGGTCTGTGAGACAAAGAAGGCGTTTGTCGCTTGCAGGGGTTCGCCAGTCGAGGCTAATGTGTTTACGCCGGACGAATTGTTCGGTGGAGAAGATTCGATTTGCAACTTGCGTTATCGAATTGGCTCGATCGCTTTCGGACACGAGCAGCGATAAGAGCATGAAATCTTGTCGTGATAAGTTTGCTTCGTGCAGGTCACGATTAACGACAGTCCGTGTTGCACCACAAGCCGTTCCGACAAAATTCATCAGGTGCGCGTATACGTTGGGGGAAAGGTTATCGAAATCGTTGACACCGTTCGTGACTCGGTAAGATCCCATTCCGTCTTTGTTACCGGTACTTCGGTACCCAATTGGGTCGAATCTTCGTGGGGTCCACCGAATGGTCGTCAAATCGTCGATTTCATCATTGGATTCGAGAGAGCCGAGTTTGTCTGGGTGTTCGTCTTCCCAGTGTTCTTTCGCTATTTTAACCGCTTCTGCTTGTTTTTCATTCCGGTAGTCCGCTGGTCCGTAGTTACAGATGATGTGCGGTGCTTTCCGGCCTGCGAGTATCAGGAGGCATTGCAAAGCAGTTTCCATCTGCTCGATGAGATCAGTTTTTCGATCGTCAGTTTCGGCTTCGAACGCTTTCCGACCGAGGACGTCATGGGTGGCGTCGTTCCGTAACTTCCTGAGCGATTCTAATGTTTCGTACACTTCTGGGTCGATGATGTCCATGCGGCGTAGTAGGCCCAGATGTGAACTGTAGCGGGATCCTTTTCCGACGATCTCATTCTCTATCACCGTTTTGAGCCGTGCTTCTTCACGTAGTAGTTCCGAGGTTAGTATGTCGCCGACGAGGTCTTCGCACAGCGCTGTGAACAATAATAGCAAACTAAAGAGATCTGAGGAGAGGTGGTGGTTTCCTTCCTGATAGTCGGTGTTTCTGATTCGGTTTCGCTCTTCGACGTAATACCGAATCATGCGAGAGTATCTGGAAGATTCAGATCTGTTTTTGTGTACGAGTGCCACTGCTAACACGTGGTCTTCATCGACACTGAGTGCGTTACTAATTTCTTCAAGCTCTCGTATTCGGTCGTGGCTAAGAAAACTCCGCAGGTATGTGAGTGACTCGTCGCTGTACTCTGACGGGATGTTGACTGGACATTCCGAAAGGATATTTTGGAATTTCGTTTGATTCTGCTCTCCGTGAGTGTTCGGCGTTTCCTGTGTTGATTTCGGAGTGAACGTTGTTAGAATGTCTTCAAAATCACTGATGTTTTCTGAAGTTTTGATTGAAACTTTCAATGAGCCGTATTCGATGACATACAGGTTCTTGCCCTCCCTTTGTATCTTTATGATTGTTGTGTCCAGTCCACTGACACCGGAGTCCTCCTCAAGAATATCGATATACTCGTCTGTCGGATCTAGGCATATTGGGCACCGCATAGGAAAACAGCTTCAGGCGGTCAGGCAACAACTGTTGCCTGTTGCTTGTAGTATTCTTTTGCCTCTGCGTACTCCATATCCATCTCTCTCGAAAGATAGAGAATCAACTCTTCCTCACTCTGATGGACTTCTACAGAGACACCATTTTCTACGCTCATTGTTCCTAACGAGTACTCGTTGCTCCAGGCACATAATGGTTCGCAGTGCGTATGAGATCGTTTCCGGCCAGAACGATGAGTTCAACGGCACTTTTGTGGCTATTGAGAATTATCGCTTGTGAGTCGGGGCGTACACGTTGGTGAAGTGGTTCTGGAGTGTGTTGAAGTGTTCGTGCATTACTACAACTATCAGAGACCACACCAATCGCTCGATGGACGAACGCCAGCTGACGAGGTGCTAAACTAGACAGCGCCGCATAATACATTCTGTAAGTAGAGCGATTTATTATTCCATCGAACTTGAGTCCTACAATCGGACTGATGACTCTGACTATTGGGAGGTAAACGACCTCTCTGAATTAATCACTCCATGAGAAATGTTTGAAGAAGAGGATTCCAACAAAGCCACGCAAAGAGTAATCTTCGATCAGATTCAGGTGATATACGATGACTGACGAGGATCCGATTGCTGCGGCTGAATCCGAGGCAGAGGACGTTTCCACGCCACCGACGCCAGTGGGATACAGCGACCCCTATCAGTTCGAGTATCCCAAACTGGTCCTCGTCGTAGGTTCGACGATACTCGGGATCATCTCGATCGTCGTTTACGGATTGCTTTTACTTCAGTTACAGGGCTCAGAGGCGCTGTTTTTCGTCTTTGAAATCGAGACATCAGAAGGAGTCGGCACTGGATTTGATCTCGTCGGGATGGCAATCCCCCTGGTGGTTGCGTTTCTGACCGTCACCGTGGTCCACGAACTGCTCCACGGCGTGGTGTTCCAGCGGTACGGCTACGACGTAAACTACGGCGTATACTGGCGGTTTGGGGCGATCTACGCAGCGGTGTTTCACCAGTTCCATACCCGTGAGCACAATCTTTGGGTCGGGATCGCACCGTTGGCAATTATTACCGTCGTTTGTCTGCCGTTGCTCGCGGTGCCCAACTCGTTGATCGCCACGTCGGCGTTGTTTGCTCTGGCATTGAATACCGGCGGTTCGATGGGCGATATCTACGCTCTCTGGCGGTTCTATCGGATGCCACAGGGAACGGTCTTCTACGATATCAACATGGACAATATGTACGTGTTCGAACCGGAGTGATGTCTGGATCCACTGTGATCGGCCAAACATCCTCGTGTTGGTGGTTCTCGTTTTTGTTGCTTCGGTAGTCACCTATCAACTTCTAAGGATTTCAACAGAGCCAATACTGACCAATACTGGAAGCTCAACGTCGCGTGCAAGCGCGACCTTCTCGCCGATCTTGATCATCGTCTTGACAATGCCACAATGCTCGACGTCCACACTGTCATGTACGTGTACGACAGGAAGTACACTGAGGATAGCTGACGCAGAAGCGATCACTTCTCTTCGCATCATCATACATCCGCTTCGCAATAGTGCTTGAATCCCTCTACCAGTAGCGTGTCCGTCTTCGGGACAAGGTCAAAGTCAAAGATAACTCTCTAACATCTCTCTGAGCAGGTTGGCGAGTTACATGAGAACACCTCACCACCATCTGCTCGCTCCTCAAACACTCATCTAGACAGTGCTCACCGACCAATTGTGTCATAATTTTTTTATTCGGGAAAAACAAGTACCAGCTATGCGCATTCTCGTACGGCTGCGTGCTAACACAAACGCAGTGTATAATCCAGAGTACCACAACAAGCTCCGTGGGGTGATCTGGAACGCCCTTTCAGGGACACCATTCTACGATCTGCACGATGATCGCTCAGGTACTGCATTTTGCTTTTCGAATATCTTCCCGGTAACGGAGATTGCAGAGGGTGATATCCGGCATGTTCTCATCTCATCTCACCACGAAGAATTGATACGGGTCTTAGCAGATCGATTCGACCCAGGAACGGAATTCAACGTCGGAGAGATGGCGTTTCACGTCGACGGTCGAAGTGTACTCTCTCCGGACGTCGGGGAAACAGGATCGAGTGGCACTCTCCGAACAGACACTGGCGTTTATATTCCACTCCCCGAAGAGCGATGGGACGAATATGGTATCGAGACCGATGCCAACGCCGAAAAAATCGGCTGGAGCCCGAACCACTCACTCGAGATCTTCCTTGAGCGAGTTCGTGAGAATGTAGCCTGGAAACACGACACGATCTGCCCCGACTACTTAGATACGGTTTCACCAGAGACGGAATTGTTCACGGATCTTTCGCCGCAGAAGACCTACACCGTCGACGTGCCGGTCACCTCGAACGATACGTACGAGTACACGTTCTTGGTGACGAAATGGGAATTTGAGTACACCGTCCGCAACGAGGATCACCGACGGTGGCTGAATCTGCTACTCGAGACTGGAATTGGCTGGCGGAACCAGCTTGGGTTCGGATTCGTCAATCTGGTGGAGGAATAACAATGCCACAAGCAACTACCGAGAAAGACAAGCAGATCAACACTGTCCTCGAGGAAGTTCCAGATCGACCAGTCTCGAGTCTGTACGATGTCGCCTGTCTGTATACGGCATGTGACCGGTACAGCCGACTGGCAGAGTCGACGGTTCCGGAAACTATGGACTCCGAAGCGGTCGGCAAAGCCACAATCGCGACGGATTTGCTCGATGAAGAGGAGTCGAACAGCATTGTTGCGGCCAGAGTCGACCTTTCCGGACAAGACCCTAAACTGGCAGATCAACCCGTTGAGGTCCAAAACTATACAAAAGACAATCAGTTCAAACTCGGGTTCCTCAAAAACCAGCGGAAGACCTCGAGTGCAACAGACTACTCAATCACGAATCACTCAGGAACGACTGCCACTGATGTCGAGACGATTGCGTACGATTCTTGGGGCCATCGATTTCTTCGCGGCCGATTTGAGGTGTGGCCACAGCGTGACGGTGCCCAGACGGTTGCCGAGTCGCATCCCGACGGAAAGATTATTCGCCAGTTGGCAATGCTGGGCGAGGATGAAGAGGCGATGGAAGATCTCGCCGAGGCCTTCGTCAATACGGTTAGCTTTGATGAGACTCGTGCTCTCGTAACGGTAAAAATCAAACTCGAGGAGGGTGGAGACTTCCTTTGGCCTGGGGAGATTCCTGTATTGAACGAAGCCGCCTATGAGTGTCGGAGAGAACACTTTCGTGACGGTATTTCGATGCCTGATGCCGAACCGACTGGTGAGGGGACAGGATACATCACTGGATCAGAAGGACACGTTATTGGCGGCTCCCCCGGCATTCTCGGACAATTCGGTAAGTTGCAACCAGAGTTATTCTCCAATCTCAACAAGGACGATGCATGGAGATCACGACCTCTTACGCCAGAAACAGCGGTTGTTATCGACCGCTTTGGGAGTGTTATAGATGAATTCTACACTGGCTTTCAGGGAATTCGGTTTTATCTTCTCCCGTATCCAGAGACAGAGATCACTGCAGAGACGTTTGACCGCTTCTATACAGATGTTTACAAGCCACTGGCTGATGCAAGTACCGCTGAATTTGAGGACGAGATCATCAAGCTGTTCGAACGCAAGGTGGATCTCGAGCGCCTTGTTGAGAAGTCTGCGGCCAGCTCGGATGTTCTCGAGGAATTCTTAGAAGGGGTCGATACAGAAGATGGAGAGGAATTGACCGCCTTCGATGGGACCGATACATGGCTACGGGTCTATGGACTCTCAGTTGCGAAGGGGCTCGATCCAACACAGGTCTTCGTCGACGAGCCAGCGATCTCACTCGGGTCTCTGACCGACCTTGAAGCGGCATACCACAATCTTGGTGTATCGCTGCAGGAATCAAAGCTCTTTGGCAATCTTGTCGCAAGGACTGACTATGTACAGCCAAGTCAGGATGTTGCAAAGGAGGTCCTCGGCGGGCGATGGTTTTACTCCACAATCGCAACCACTCCGGATCCAGACGATACCAGTGATACCGATCCAGCACCAGATGATGCCTTCCTCAGTTTGGCTGGCACTCTCGTGAGAGGCAACAAAATAAATGCAGACCAACTTATCGAACTCTTCACACTCAAAATCGAACGTGAATTCCGAAGCAATCAATCGAAGGGCGACGGTGAGTTCCCGTCAAACGTTGTTCTTGGCCAATACGCTCGCTTAATTTCATTGGCGAACGCGAATTTGTTGTCAGAAAGTAATATACGGCATACATGTGAACACAGTGGTGCGTTCATGGACTCGAGCACTACTGGCGACCAGTCACGGGAAGCCAGACTGGAAACTTTCATCAAGGAACACGATGCGTTGGCAACACCGGAAGCAAGAGCAGTGTTCCTCTTGGGTGGGTTAGTTGGGCGTCTTACAGCCTTCCAACACCGCGAAAATGTCTCGCGAAAGCTGGTTGAACAGCATCCACCATCGTCGATCACCAAGCAATCGATAACGTCCGTAACCAGTCAGGTGATGGAAAAGAACGAAACATACGCACAAATGGAGGAGGGACGAGGGAACATGAATAAGCGGTATGTTTCACGTCTTGCAGACACGATGCTGGATAAACAGCCAACGTCCTGGAATCTCGTAACACAGGAAATGCGCTGGCTGTACAGTCTGGGGGTTGCCTATGGCAAAGCCGACACATCGGTCTACACCGAAGACGGCACAGATGCGGAGTAGCACTTCCCAGAGACAGATCTGAACTACTCGGACCGACGGTTCCAGACGATTACCACCAAACACACTAACGATACTATGACAGACACAACCGCACCCGATGGCGACGAAGTGACGAATCGCTCTGAAATTGTTTTTCTCTATGATGCCGAAGATGCCAATCCAAACGGCAATCCACTCTCGGCAAATGACCGCCCAAGAATCGACGAAAATACACAGCAAGCAGTTGTGACCGACGTCCGACTGAAGCGATTCATCCGCGACCAACTCCACGACGATGGCTTTGGTGTGTACATCCGGAACCCTGCGAAAGAGGGAGAACAGGGCCGAACTCGAGATGACCTCTTCTTAGATCTCCTTGACGTTACCCAGGATGAGCTCAAGGAGATGGACGCCGACGAGGTATTTGATACGTTCCTTGGGAAAGCGACCGACGTTCGGTACTTCGGTGCGACGCTATCGTTCGATGACACTGTTCAGAAGGCACTGGAAGACGCGGAAATCTCCACGCCACAATATACAGGTCCGCTTCAGTTCAGCCACGGACGCAGCATGCACGAGGTCGTCGAAAATTCAGAGAGCAAGAAGCTGTCTGTGACGATTCAAAATGATGCAGACGACGAACAGGGTACGTTTGCAGAAGACAACCGACTCCAGTATGCGTTGATCAACTTCCACGGAATCCTCAACGAGGTCAACGGATCGATGACCGGCCTCTCGAAGACGGACGTCGAGCGACTGGATACGGTTATTTGGCGTTCGCTCAAGAACCAGACCCTGACTCGGTCGAAGATGGGCCACCAACCACGACTCTATCTCCGTGTCGAATTCGATGGTGGGTATCACGAAGGCGATCTCGATGACTTGCTGAGTGTTGATACAGATGAGTCTACCCCACCACGGGAGATGAGAGACATCAGCGACGTTACGATCCAGATTGACGACCTCGTTGACCGTCTGACCAGCCAAGCCGTCTCTGACCGTATCAACGCGATCAACGTCCACGCAAACCGGTACGTCTCACTCAGCCACAACGGCGAAACCGGAGGTCCAGATCTGATATACGATGCTCTGGAAGATGCAGGACCTGTTGAGGTCATTGACCCATACGAGTCAATCGAAAACTGATGAGTTCCACATCGCCATCGCCTCCGGAAGCGATTTCGTTCACGATTAGCGGTGAGTGGGCCCACTTCAGGCGAATCGACACGACGACAGCCAAACAGACATATCGTATCCCCCCTCGAACAACCATCATCGGTCTGCTGGCAGGTATCCTCGGATATGACCGCGATAGTTACTACGACGATTTCCACCCTGAGAAATGTGACATCGCGGTTTCTCTCGAGACCGAAGTGACGACGATGGCTGTGCCCCAGACGGAACTTACGACGAAGGGTGCATACCGAAGTAGTCGTGGTGGACACGATGTCGAAGCTGCGTTTCTGAAAGTCGAGAAAACGCTCGAGGATCGTCAGCGGAACTTCTACGAGTATTTGACCGATATGAGCTATCGGATCGATGTGTGCCATTCTGATACCGAGATTAGAGAGAAGCTCCACGACATGTTATCAGCCGGTGAGTCTGTATACACGCCTTCCCTCGGGAAAAGCGAGTGCCTCGCATCGATAACCTATCACGGGCAGTCTGAAACCGTTCCTGTTGAATCGGACGTCGCACACTCTGTTGTACCGATCGATGCTGCGGTGCCAACAGGGCAGAATATTGCAACAGAACGGTCACCACGACAGATGGTTCGCGATGGGCGCTCGCGAAAAACAACTGACTTCGGTGCATATGCCTACCGAAAGGACGGGAATACTGAGCCACTCAAGGTCAGAGACGACGCCACCGTCTTCGAGATTCACGGTCGGCCTATTACGTTTATGTAGACATGTCCGATCTTTCTGTTCCACCTATTTTGGCTCGCCCACGGACGACCGCTGAGTTCGAGCCAAACGAGCTTGAACCGCATTTGAGGGATGTTCGAGAGCGGGCACTCGAGTTGCTTCCTGACTGCAGTGAAGAGCTCACGACGGTCGTGGCGGTTTGCGCCTATCTACACGACTTCGGGAAGCTGAACGGGTTCTTTCAGAGATACATCCACGCCCGAGACCGTGACGACGACTCGGTGTCTATCTCAGCAAAGAAACGGAGTCATGGATATCTCGGCGCACTCGCCTGCCAGCATGTGCTACGGCAGTACGGCCTTTCCGACCACTGGCAGGCAGTTGGATTCTTTGCAGTCGCAAAACACCACGCGACATCGCTGACCGACTTTCGGAAAGTCCGTGAGTACATGGGGGAGGTGGAGTTCGGCCCGTTTACCAGCGTTCTCCCAACCAAGCAACTGGAAACGATCATCGCGAACGAGACGTTACGAAACGCAGCTGGAGAGATGCTCGCTACTGCACGACCAGACAATGTCTCCCCCTCTGCGGCGTTCAAAGCATTTGCATCTGATTTCCAGCAGAAAGACACAGTGACTGCGCTTGCAGACTATCGCCCCACGAGATCTGGCAGTGAAGAGTACGTACATCTCCTTCGTGTTTGGAGTACGCTCACCTGTGCAGACAAACTAAGCTCAGCAGGCCTTCCAAATCGTTCCCCAGAGCCACTCGACCCAGAGCATATCCCGAACCATATCGAAGGGTTCCCAGAGCAAGACGGTATCAGAAAAACACTGAACAGCCATCGAGAAACTGCCAGGAAAACCTGCGTACAGCGAGTTGATGACTTCCTCGAGTCAGAGAAAAAACTCGCTCGGATCACACTGCCGACCGGATTTGGGAAGACACTCACAGGGACACAGACAGCACTGGAATTAGCACAAATCAAAGGAGGGCGGGTTATCTATGCGCTCCCGTACACGTCGATTATCGATCAGACAGACGATCTCTTCCAAGACGTCTTCGATCTGTCGCCACTTGAGGAGCGGTACACGATCCACCATTACCTCGCAGAAACACGAACTCAACCAGGGGCACTCCCTGATAGGGACGCTCCATCGTACCGCGACCAACAACTTCTCGCAGAAACGTGGCAATCGGACCTCATACTAACGACTTTCGTACAACTATTTGAGTCGCTCACCAGTCCGACGAACAAGCAATCACTGAAACTTCCTGCACTTCAGAATAGCGTGATCCTGATCGATGAACCACAGGCACTGTCTCACTCGTGGTGGCGCCTAATTTCGCATCTCTGCCGGCTGCTCTGTGATCACTATAATATCCACGTCATATTCATGACAGCAACACAGCCAGGGCTCTTCCAGTACGACGAGCAAGTCTCGACTCCGTTCGAGTTCCTCCCGGACGCTACTCCGTACTACAACCTGATTGAGAATACTCCTCGAGTGAACTTCTATCTCCACGAATCGGTACAAGAGTATCTCGAGAACCCACGTTCAGCTGCTGGCTATTCAATACCAGCCGCCGCGGCAGACATTACGGCAGAGACGACTGGATCGACACTCGCCATCTGCAATACGATCCAAAGTACGATCGAACTGAGTTCGCAGACAGCAAGCCACTTTGACGCTGTGGTGAACCTCAACGCTGTGCTCAAGCAGATAGCACAAACTCGACTGTTCCGGCCATCTGAATACGGTGCTATCGTCGATGAGTTAGTTGACCGTGCTCGAGGAGAAGTTGCGCTCTCGACACTGACAACGCGGCTTCGGCCGATTGATCGAAAGCTGTTGCTGTCTGCCATCGAGCGACTAACTGACTGTGAACAGACCAGTCTGTACGTCATTTCGACACAGCTGATCGAAGCCGGTGTTGACGTGAGTTTCGACCGTCTCTATCGCGATATTGCACCCGTTCCCTCAATTGTCCAGGCAGCCGGTCGGTGCAACCGTGAGTTCGGATCTGAAACGAGTACGGTGACCGTGTGGCGGTTAGCAAGTTCAGCAGCAACAGGATATCTGCCAAGCCAGCAGATCTACACTGGGACGTACAATCTGTTGTACCCTACTCGAGAAGCGCTCAAGTCACAGGAGTCGTCAGTTGGTGGGGTCATCTCGGAGGCGACGATGATCGACGAAATCGTTGATAGGTACTATGAGCGGTTGCATTCACTTGCTTCGCCTGGAGATCATGATCTCGTTAGGGCGGTTGAGAACGCCCAGTTTGGGTCATTATCCAATGAGTCGCTGATCAGTGACGACTATCCAACGATTGATGTCGTTGTCTGTGTCGATGCTATTGATCTCAAACTCGTAAGGATGTACAAGCAAACACTTCGCGAGGGATATCACGACTGGAGCACTGCACTCCAGCGCCACCTTTCCTCAAGGACGATATCGCTCCCACTGCGTGATACGGATGTGTCAGTCCAGATTTTTAATCCGATCACGGACGACGAGTACTATTACGTCGACGCGACCGAGATACCATCGAGGTATACGTTGGAGACTGCATCCGGGTTGTGTGTAGAGGGAATTCCTGATCAGACATCGTTTTGAAGTTGTCTGAAAGCGGTCTGAAATCGTGTGGGTTCGGTATATAGCTGGAAGCGGGGAATTTTCCGTCGACCTCCCCGGTCTGATCGGGTATTGCAGGTCGACGAAATCGTTGGCTCATAGAGCGTATGTTTATGCCCCAAGAGCCGAGATTTCGACATGGTTTCAGCACTACCCTTGTAGGTTCGAAGCCTCGAGAGCGTCGTGAACGAACGCCTCTGCCGACTGTTTCAGCACTACCCTTGTAGGTTCGAAGCATCCACGAAGAGATCGCCCCGATCGCGACCTTCGAGGGTTTCAGCACTACCCTTGTAGGTTCGAAGCCAGGACAAGGGACTGTCGTCGCTCGCGGAGGCGATGTTTCAGCACTACCCTTGTAGGTTCGAAGCATCGTGAACCAGCCCCGTTTTCAGGAACAACCCGAGTTTCAGCACTACCCTTGTAGGTTCGAAGCCCGTGCGGGCACTCGTTCGACTCGTCGTCAACAGCGTTTCAGCACTACCCTTGTAGGTTCGAAGCCCAGTATCGCTCTCTCAGAAATTGGACATCCTCGTGTTTCAGCACTACCCTTGTAGGTTCGAAGCGCTCTGCCTCTGTGACTGGTATCTTGAGTTCACGCGCAACCTGTTTCAGCACTACCCTTGTAGGTTCGAAGCTCCCCGGATGCGGTCACTGCCCCATAGTTGTAACTCGTTTCAGCACTACCCTTGTAGGTTCGAAGCTTCAGACGGGACGGACCACTGTAGCTTGGTCCGATTGTTTCAGCACTACCCTTGTAGGTTCGAAGCGGCCGCGCCGCCGACGAGCGGCTTGCACTTGATCGCGAGTTTCAGCACTACCCTTGTAGGTTCGAAGCACCGCCTGGATCAGGCCGGCGACGAGATAGTCCGGGTTTCAGCACTACCCTTGTAGGTTCGAAGCGGTGCCGTCTGAGTCGACCGCGACCGAGGCTGTGTTTCAGCACTACCCTTGTAGGTTCGAAGCGCATCGGCCGTGCCGATGCCGTCCTGCCGGCCGTAGCTGACGCGTTTCAGCACTACCCTTGTAGGTTCGAAGCCCCCAGCCGAGGTCGTCGATGTCGGATCCAGAATTAGTTTCAGCACTACCCTTGTAGGTTCGAAGCCGGTTCGTCGCCATCCGGGACAGCACGGATTTCGAGGTTTCAGCACTACCCTTGTAGGTTCGAAGCGTCCTAAGTCGATTATTAGCGCCGAGAGCGTCGGTAGTTTCAGCACTACCCTTGTAGGTTCGAAGCGATTTCGAGACTGATCGCCTCGAGTTGCGTCTCGCCAGGTTTCAGCACTACCCTTGTAGGTTCGAAGCCTGCGGGCGGAAGGCGACGCCCTCGCGATTGTTGTGTTTCAGCACTACCCTTGTAGGTTCGAAGCTTTCGACATTGTTACTCAGCCTCCTCGAGGTAGCGGTGTTTCAGCACTACCCTTGTAGGTTCGAAGCGGCCGATTCGGTGGGTTCGCCGGTGACGATCTTCGGTTTCAGCACTACCCTTGTAGGTTCGAAGCGTTTCCAGTCTTCACCGTGATCGCCGCGGGCTGTCTCGCAGTGGTTTCAGCACTACCCTTGTAGGTTCGAAGCCACTTCGGTAGTCTCGTTGTCCGAGTCTGCCATTAGTTTCAGCACTACCCTTGTAGGTTCGAAGCAGCGAGCGGTCCGCGTGGATCGGTCACGGGTGAAGCCAGTTTCAGCACTACCCTTGTAGGTTCGAAGCGAGTAGTACGTCTCGCTCTGGGAGGCTTCAGCCCCAGGTTTCAGCACTACCCTTGTAGGTTCGAAGCGGCGTGCAGCGCGACGATGAGGGCGAACTCGTCCCGTTTCAGCACTACCCTTGTAGGTTCGAAGCGTCTATTGGGCGGCCGGCGTTGATCCTGAAGAGTTCGTTTCAGCACTACCCTTGTAGGTTCGAAGCACGCTGACGAAGGCGGTGAATACGAGGTGACAATCTTGTTTCAGCACTACCCTTGTAGGTTCGAAGCCGGATCGATGACGACGGAATCCACATCGATGGGGAGGTTTCAGCACTACCCTTGTAGGTTCGAAGCTCGGATTCTGTGTATCGATGTGAGGATGGTTGTTCGTTTCAGCACTACCCTTGTAGGTTCGAAGCATCGTCAGCGTCGACGACGATGCCGCGATCGCGGGGGTTTCAGCACTACCCTTGTAGGTTCGAAGCGAGGTTGACTGATTCTTCGGGGTAATCGTGTGGACCGGGTTTCAGCACTACCCTTGTAGGTTCGAAGCCAAGAGCCGGTCGAGCACATCAAGTGGGTCAAACAGGTTTCAGCACTACCCTTGTAGGTTCGAAGCATGAGGCATCGGTCGCGATAATCACTCATCGAGTTCGTTTCAGCACTACCCTTGTAGGTTCGAAGCCCCGGTGTCCATCACGTCGACGAGATACGCGAGTTTCAGCACTACCCTTGTAGGTTCGAAGCGTTCGCCAGCGAACCCCTGTAACCGACTCGACACCGGTTTCAGCACTACCCTTGTAGGTTCGAAGCGTCTTTGTAGTCGTGCCAGACACGGAGTGGCGGCCGGTTTCAGCACTACCCTTGTAGGTTCGAAGCCACGGCCATCGACGTACCCGTAATGGAGCGAGTACCGGTTTCAGCACTACCCTTGTAGGTTCGAAGCAGTTCGTCGGTGTCGCCGATAACCTCCGAATCGAAGTGTTTCAGCACTACCCTTGTAGGTTCGAAGCACCGGCACGTACGAGGCACAGGCACCGATCAGCCACGGTTTCAGCACTACCCTTGTAGGTTCGAAGCTCGCCATCGTTCGATTGTGAGATCCTCAGCGCTGCGTTTCAGCACTACCCTTGTAGGTTCGAAGCGGTCGTGGATCTTACACTTCCGATCCCGTCGAATGCGTTTCAGCACTACCCTTGTAGGTTCGAAGCCGGTGGAAATCTCTAACTCGAGACGCTCTTCCCACTCGTTTCAGCACTACCCTTGTAGGTTCGAAGCGCCTGGAGATGTGAGGACTGTTCCTGCCGGGCCAGTTTCAGCACTACCCTTGTAGGTTCGAAGCGACCGCTGGAAAAAAGGCGGTGAGGATCGGCTCTAGTTTCAGCACTACCCTTGTAGGTTCGAAGCGAATCTCGTCGAACGTGAACCCACAGAGCCGGAGGTTTCAGCACTACCCTTGTAGGTTCGAAGCTTCGTTGCGGCGTGGGCGTCGAAGCCCGCGTTCTCGTTTCAGCACTACCCTTGTAGGTTCGAAGCCTCGACGGCCTTCCCGGCGGCCACGTACTCCCGGTTTCAGCACTACCCTTGTAGGTTCGAAGCTACCGCAGTTTTTCAGTCGCCGATCGAGAAAACGGGGTTTCAGCACTACCCTTGTAGGTTCGAAGCCCCTTCGGAGAGCGCATTCACCGATGCCGTCGACTACTGTTTCAGCACTACCCTTGTAGGTTCGAAGCTCCCGAGTGTAGATCGTCACCGTCTCCGGGTCCAGCGTTTCAGCACTACCCTTGTAGGTTCGAAGCACCCGATTGGTCCCGTTTCTCGATCGGCGACTGAAAGTTTCAGCACTACCCTTGTAGGTTCGAAGCTTTTGGAGCGGCAACTGCTGTAGGACATAATGTCGAGTTTCAGCACTACCCTTGTAGGTTCGAAGCGAGGAGTTCGAGGACGTCGAGCGTCTCATGCGAACGGTTTCAGCACTACCCTTGTAGGTTCGAAGCATCGACTTCGAGAGCGAGCACAAGGACCGGAAGACGTTTCAGCACTACCCTTGTAGGTTCGAAGCATCAAGGCTCAAATCCGCGGCATCTACACCATCACCGTTTCAGCACTACCCTTGTAGGTTCGAAGCTGTCTGCGAAGCCTCCGCGACGCCGGGTGGGTGAAGGTTTCAGCACTACCCTTGTAGGTTCGAAGCGCCACTTAGTTGACCGATGTAGCGCCGACGTCGTGCGTTTCAGCACTACCCTTGTAGGTTCGAAGCACTCGCGACGACGGTGTCCTCCGCCGAGGGCAGGTTTCAGCACTACCCTTGTAGGTTCGAAGCTGAATCACACTGATCGCGAAGTTCTCCGTCATCTTCAGTTTCAGCACTACCCTTGTAGGTTCGAAGCCTGCTGCGATAGCAGCGTTGTAGGCCCACATCGAAGGTTTCAGCACTACCCTTGTAGGTTCGAAGCAGTCGGCGAATCTCTGCGCCGAAGCGCTTGCCGTGTTTCAGCACTACCCTTGTAGGTTCGAAGCTCGGAGCAGTGTCGACTTACCGGTTGAGGCGTCACCAGTTTCAGCACTACCCTTGTAGGTTCGAAGCCGCCAGGCCGACGAACACCGTAACGCCGCTCGAGAAGTTTCAGCACTACCCTTGTAGGTTCGAAGCGTACTCGTTGTGCGTCATCTCGCCGTCCTCGACGCGGTTTCAGCACTACCCTTGTAGGTTCGAAGCGGCGACGGTCAGACCCCAGTCACCATCGGCCTGGTTTCAGCACTACCCTTGTAGGTTCGAAGCTCCCGCTGATATGCTCTACCGCCACCAGGAGAAGACGTTTCAGCACTACCCTTGTAGGTTCGAAGCCTTCGAGACCGCGACGTCGTCCAGCTCGGCGAGCGAGTTTCAGCACTACCCTTGTAGGTTCGAAGCGCAGGATAGTTCTGGCAGTGCGGGCACTTCTTGGCGGTTTCAGCACTACCCTTGTAGGTTCGAAGCGTCGTCAGTTGCCCCGAAGACGGTCACAGAGTTCGCAGTTTCAGCACTACCCTTGTAGGTTCGAAGCCGCAGAATCATGGAAACCCGCGGCGTGATCATGGCCGTTTCAGCACTACCCTTGTAGGTTCGAAGCGCGGAACTGAGCGGCCAGCGCCGGCGTATCCCCACCGGTTTCAGCACTACCCTTGTAGGTTCGAAGCTTGAAATCGGAGAGTACGTCGATGACGTCGTGATAGAGTTTCAGCACTACCCTTGTAGGTTCGAAGCCGGGCAAATGTGGCGGGCAACCTGCCCGCGCTGGTTTCAGCACTACCCTTGTAGGTTCGAAGCGCCCAGAATCCGGACGACGTCTGCAGGGACATACTGTTTCAGCACTACCCTTGTAGGTTCGAAGCGGCGGATCGGTTGACGTCGGAGACGGCGGTTGGAGTCGTTTCAGCACTACCCTTGTAGGTTCGAAGCGACGGTGAGAAAGCGATGATCGAGATTACGTCAGGATGTTTCAGCACTACCCTTGTAGGTTCGAAGCATAGTGTCTTCCAGGCGATCAATCCCGTTGTCCCGAGTTTCAGCACTACCCTTGTAGGTTCGAAGCCACGTCCACCACCTCGACGGGAACAAAGAGAACAACGTTTCAGCACTACCCTTGTAGGTTCGAAGCGTTCGCAGTTGTGTGCTCAAACGGGAGGTCAACCATGGTTTCAGCACTACCCTTGTAGGTTCGAAGCGACGCAAATCAACACGATGAGACGATAGTATGACCACGTTTCAGCACTACCCTTGTAGGTTCGAAGCGACACGCCGGAAGTGCGCGGCCGCCAGCAGGCCAAGTTTCAGCACTACCCTTGTAGGTTCGAAGCAGCCAGTCGAGAGCGTTGCCACCGGACAGCGGCCGAGTTTCAGCACTACCCTTGTAGGTTCGAAGCACGTACTCCGCGACCGACTCGAGAGCGACCCCCTCCAAGTTTCAGCACTACCCTTGTAGGTTCGAAGCCCGCTGGATTTGACGTTTAAGGCATCGGCGAGCGGCGTTTCAGCACTACCCTTGTAGGTATGAAGCATCGTTTCGCCGTCTGGGACGTTGCCATCCTCAGTGTAGCTTCAACAGTGAACGTCTAACGTATCTTCTCTGAGCGCGTCTCTTACTGAATGGGAGCGAAGAAGTACATTGTTGAGCTCAGCGGCGAAGACCGCAAAACGCTCGAATGGGGTCACCTCCACCGGCGAACGGTGGGCAAAGCTAACACGCGCGTACGCATCCTTCTGAAAGCCGACGACGGGCTCACTGATTCGACAATCAGTGAATGCGTCGGCTATCATCCCTCAAACAGTCCACAACACGCGCAAAGGCTACACTCAACGAGAGGGCACAGCGATTCATCGCCGCAAACCCAACCGTAAGTACGAACACAAACTCGACGGCAACGGTGAGTTCACCTCATCAAACTCGCCTGCAGCGAACCGCCAGAGGGGGGGGACACTCCACCGCTATGATGACGAACTCGTTAGCCCCAACCGAGATCGCCTTCGACATTGAACGAGAAGCGGCACGCGGCTGTCGATGAAACTCAGTATTCAGCTCCGCCTTGCGTAACTTTCAGTTTCAAATACTGTTTTTATTCTTTATAGATACGGTGTCAAACGTGCTCGATCAGCGGTTCACAAGGCCATTTACAGCCCGGATCTGGTCAGTTCCCAGATCATATCGCGGTTGACGAGACAGTGGTCCAACTCACTGATAAGTAATATTGGCTGCACCTCGCCGTCGACCCTGAAACAAATGGATTACTCCACACAGAACTTGAGGTGACGACAACAAAGGTCCTCGCTCATTCGTTTCTGACTGAACTCTCCGAGAAACACGGCGTTATCGACGTCGGGTTTCTCGTCGATAGATTACACTCGTTACAAGATGCATGTCAACGTCACGGCTTCGATTTCAGAGACAAGAAACTGGGAAATTGGGATACTATTGGACGTATCCTTTTGGAGATAAAAACAGAGAACAATCTATTTTCATACTGTTTCAGCAACGCCGGAGCAGAAACCGCCGACGACTGGATCAGATCGTTCAGCTTCACATGGAATCAGCTTATCTGAACACAACCTTCCATACCCAACACCAGCGAAAATACATCGGAGATACCAGACCCATCTTTCAAGGCTACCGACGGTGAGGGGCTGTCAAATCTGTGAGACAGATGGTCTTCACCATCACTCTTCCTTACCATTTATTGTCTCTCACACTCTCTGATTCCAGAGACCACTTCGACTGTCGCGACAAATACGGAACTAACCCACGCCGACAGTTCGGCCTTTGATGAGCTCAAGCACGAGTACGGTGATGCTGTCCGCATCGAAGGCTCGGTTGGACGTCAAACGTGTTGCTCGTAATTTACATACTGTGTGAATCGATTAATTTGAACAGCACTTTGCAGCCAGGTAGCATAATATAAATAGCAGCACCACAAATTGAAAATGATGCCGCGAATCCCGTATGTATCTGCTGATGAACTGCCGGAACAGTACGACATAATCGAAGAAAAGGAATCGAAACTCCCAGAGGCCGTCGATTCGGAATTCTGGCGATCTCAACCAACGGTCAAGACGTTCTCAAACAATCCCGCACTCGGGGAGGCACACGTCATAATGAACACGGAGCTGTGGACGGAGACTGGACTTACTTCACAGGAGTCCGAGTGTGTTATCCTTACCATCGCTCTCGCGATGGATTTCGACTATCAGTGGCATGATCACGTGATCGCTGCTCGCGAGCGAGCGGGTCTTTCGAGAGAAACGATTCTTGCAATCTCGAGAGAAGAAATAGATGCCATTGATGAACCAAACCGTTCGCTCGTTGAATACGCGTTCGAGTTCGTCGAGACGGCGGGCAATATCAGTGACGAGACTCACGAGCGAATCGCGGCGCAATATTCCGACAGCACGATCGCCGGACTCGCTATTCTCGCCGGTTACTACGTCTCGATGGTCCACATCCTCCGTGTACTCGATATTCGCCTTGAAGAGGAGTTCGTCGGTTGGGAACTTGAGAACTACGACGGCTAACAGTTACAGGCGAACGTACGCAATACGGTTTTCTTCTGCTGGGCCGCTTGCGAACTAACCTTGCTGCCTTGTCAAGTTATTCTCGCTGTCAATGAGCCGTCTGAAGTATGAGCGCTAGTAGTTCGTCAAGCCTGAGCTGCAGGGTTAACCTGGTTGGATAGGTTGCTTTGACCTTGCAGTCAACGCTTGGGTAGCTCTCCCGTTCTTGTTACGGGGAATCAAGGAGAAAGCCTCGCCCCTTCAGGGCGGGGATGAATCCGACAATACCCTACGCAAACCACCGCTCGATGGCACGGCAGGATATTCCACGCGACACAATCCATATCTTCAAATAGGCTTGTCTACATAGGTTACGTATGGCGAAACAGGTCGTCACCCGCACCTACACTGCTTCCATCAGGAATCAGCAACAGGTGCGCGATGACCTCGATTCGATCGGGTTCTCAGCCTCGAAACTCTGGAACGTCGGACGGTGGACAATCAGTCGTGTCTGGGACGAAATCGACTACATCCCTGAACACGACGAACTCACCGCGTACCTCAAGAGCCACGAACGCTACGATGACCTCCATTCTCAGTCAAGCCAGCGAGTCCTTCAAGAACTCGCTGAGGCGTTCAACAGCTGGTACGGCAAACGGCGCAACGGAGACACGAATGCGAACCCGCCCGGCTACCGCAAACACGGCGACGACCATCCGCGAAGCACGGTCACGTTCAAAGCCGCTGGCTTCAAACTCGACACTAAGTACAACCAGGTTCGACTCTCAAAAGGCTCGAACCTCAAAGAGTACTGGTCGGACTTCACTCTCTGTGAGTACCAGACCCGGCCCGACGTTGATCTTTCCACAGTCGAGAGCGTCCAACAGGTACGGGCGGTTTGGACTGGCGAGGAGTGGGAACTGCACTTCGTGTGCAACGTCGAGATCGAAGTGGCCGACACACCGGGTGAGAAGACCGTTGGTGTTGATCTCGGTATCAACAACTTTGCAGCACTCGCCTACGAGGACGGCCACAGCGAGTTGTACCCGCTGAACTGCCTGAAGCAAGATGACTACTACTTCAGCAAGCGGATTGCTCGGTGCGACGACTCCGACTCTGAGCAGGCCACCCGGCTGAACCAAAAAAAGTCTCGGCGGCGCACTCACTACTTCCACACGCTCTCCAAGCACATTGTTCAGCGGTGTGTTGCGGAAGGCGTTGGAACGATCGTGGTGGGCGATCTCTCCGGAATCCGTGAGGATGAGGAGAGTGGCGAGTCGAAAGACTGGGGCAAACACGGCAACCTCGACCTGCACTCGTGGGCGTTCGACCGATTTACCGACCTGCTCGAATACAAGGCCGAGATGGATGGTATCACAGTTGAGGAAGTGTCTGAGCGTGATACGTCGAAGTCATGTTCGAGTTGCGGTCGCACGCGGGACGCGAACCGTGTTGAACGCGGATTGTACGTCTGCGATGAGTGCAGTACGGTGGCGAACGCAGACGTGAACGGTGCTGAGAACATTCGACAGAAAGTATCTCCGAGTCTCGCCTGTGATGGGGGAGATAGGAGTAACGGCTGGTTGGCACAGCCATTGACGTTCCTGTTTGACAAGGAAACTGGTGCGTTCGCACCTCAAGAACAGGTCACGTCGTAAACCACAATATCCCAACGCGGTCGGGAATCTTCGTCCTCGAAAACGCTTCGCGTTTTCGGGTGCAACGAGACGCTTTGCGTCTCGTCATGCCCCTTCAGGGCGGAGAGGATGTCAACGATTAACCTGGTCTAAGCGATTGGCAAGTGCAGTGTTCATTGCGGAAAGATCAGCTTCGATCTTATCAGTGGAGATGAAGTACGTGAGTACCCCACCAAGCCATCGTCTGTTGGTTACCTGCGTCTTCGCCTCGTCGAGTGGTTCGAGTTCTATCGCGTGCCCACTTGTATACAGCCGGTGATAGAATGCGACCGTCTCCCACTGGAGATGTTCGGACGGCACAACGGTGGTGAGTTTGCCTGTTTCCGTCCGACTAGGACCAGCGGAAGGTCTGATATCGACGACAATAGCTGTCTCTTCGGCAGGAGTCCCCTGTTGTACGGATAGGTATGGATTCCATTCGTCATAGGAGTTGAAGTCAGTGATGACCTGCCAGATAGATTCGGCCGGCTGATCAATCTCAATAGTGTCGGATAATTCTATCATTCGTTTGAATAGGGTCCAGGGTCGTCGGTTGTTAGTTTGGTGGCCGGGCGTATCATGGATATAGACACGAGGGCCGAAAAAATAGTCGTTATGGGCGGCCGACCGATCGGCGAATCAGCGTGGAGAGCGGTTTCGCGACCAGAACAAGGAACGTGAGAATCCACAGTCCAATAGCGATTCCTGATTCGAAGAAATACAGATGGTCGCCGCCGCTGATCTGAATACTCCGAAGGTATGACCCCTCTACAATTGGACCCAGAACGATTCCGAGAATAAGGGGAACAAGTGGATAATCGTTGACACGCATGAGTACGCCGACGAACCCGAACAAGGCCATCCAGTAGATGTCGAACATTTGTCCATTGATGACGAACGCCCCAATCGCAGTCATCACAACGATTGCAGGAACCAGATACTGACTCGGGAAGGTAACCACTCTGACGACGAACTTAGAAATGGCAAAGGCGACGATAAACAGCGCGACGTTCGCGAAAAGTAAGGAGACGATGATAACGTTCGCTTCAAAGGCGAAATCCTCTAGTAGTCCGGGTCCTGGTTGAACTCCGTGAAGTAACAGCCCTGCAAGCATTACTGCAGTCGTTGCGCTGCCCGGAATGCCAAGCGCGAGCGTCGGTACAAATGTTCCAGACACTGTTGCATTGTTCGCGCTCTCGGAAGCGATGATACCGCTTGGATTCCCCTCCCCGAACGTTTCGGAATCCGCTGCCATTGACTTCGCGGTTGCCCAACTTATGAAGCCACCGACACCGGTGTCGGCACCCGGAATGACGCCAATTGCGGTCCCAATTGACATACCCCGAAGAAGTTGGAACGGTCGACGGATAGCGTAAACAAACCCACTGACGATGCCGCCGTACGAGGTGTCAAGGTCTTCATTTTCGCTGATTTGTCGCTGCCGAATTAAGTAGAACAATTCAGCGATCGCGAAGACACCGATAACGACTGGAATGAACGGAATTTCATCCATCAGAACGTCGAATCCGAAGTCCATTCGTGGCTGTGCAGTCGTCGGGTCCGCCGGCCATGTTGCGAGGAATAGCCCGAACGCACCGGATATCAGCCCTTTCTTCAGATGATCGCCAACAGCGACGGCAACGGTGGCGATTCCGAATAGCCCAACCACAAATATTTCTCGGTTCCCAAACCTGAATGCTACGTCACCAATTACAGGAAGCAACGCAATGATGATCACCGCAGAAAATATCCCGCCGAGGACGCTGGCAAGGATCGAGATGCCCAGTGCTTTTGATGCCTCGCCTTTTTTCGAGAGCGGGTACGCGTCGAGTACTGTTGCTGCTGCCGCCGATGTACCTGGCGTATTGATCAGTACGGCCGGTATCGCAGATCCATAGTTCGCACCCACGTAGACGCAGGCTAGGAAGACGATGGCTATCTCTGGATCTAAGACCAGTGTAAGTGGTAACAGAATGGCCACGGTGTTTGATCCGGTAAATCCGGGAATTGCTCCGAACAGCACGCCCAGACCGACCCCGGTAACAATGAGAGCGAGGACTACCGGAGTCAGCAGATGCAGCACTGACTCGACCAACACTGCGCTTGTCATTGTCTCTTCTCGTTGATTACGTGGTCGCGTCGGTGGGTGTCTGTGCAAATCGATATCATTGTTTCTGGCTTGTCGCTACGGCAACTCGATCGGCGTGTTACTCTTCGATATACTGTTGGATTAGATCTTGTTCTGCTCTAAAGGTTTCGACCGCATCCTCCCAGATCTCTCTCGTTTCATCGGGAGACCGAACGTCGACTTTCTCAGGTTCGAACTCGTCGACGTCCGCTAGGTCCGCTCTGTATTCGTCGCTTTCCATCGCTGCCTGGAAAGAGTCGACGAGTTGCTCGTACTCGTCTGGTTCCGCCTCGGCTGCATCCATCGAGACGTAGTAGGTTTCAAAGCCACTGAGGGGATCGTACTCGATATTTGTTCCGAGAACGTCGTTTACGGGCTGGGCGTCGTCTGTAATCTCCGCCCACTCGTTGTCCTCGGCGAAGATTCCGACCACGGTCGTTTCGTCTTCGATATCGCGACTGTTGTACACCGCGCGGATGATGAAGTCGACCTCGTCCTGTAGTAGCCCGGTCTGTACGGGTCCGCCGCCATCGTACGGAACGATGTTGATGTCGTCGAGACCCATCTCCTCGAAAAGCTGGATCCCGGCAAGCGTAAACTGATTAACTGGGCCGGACGATCCCATCGTCAGTTCGCCGGGATTGTCCTCGGCGTATGCGATGAGCTCTTCAAGCGTGTCGAACCGATCGTCGTCCTCGCGGACGCGGATGAGTGCGGGGTCGCCTACCGTCGTTCCGAGGAACTCGAGGTCATCGACGGAAAAGGCGGGTTCGCGATTATCGTCCTCCTCGTCGGCTGGAATCGTCGACGGTGTAGCAGGAGTTAACGTTCCACCAACGGTATAGAGGTCGTCCTCTCCCACAACGGTGTTTACACCATTTCGGGTCCCTGCACCGTCTTCATAGGCCTGGCTAAACGAGGCACCGAGTTCCTCCTCCCAGTACGGTTCGATTTGACGGAAGTTCGTATCCGTCCCGCCACCCTCTGAGTAATGGTTGACGAACTCGATCGTATCTGACGGAAAGTCTCCATCTGCTCCGGTACATCCAGCCAGCGAAACCGTTACAGCGGTTCCGCTAGCCCCAGCGGTGCCTTTTAGGAACGTTCGGCGGCTAAGATTTTCTGGCATTCATGATTACGATGGGGAGGGCTTTGTAAAGGGATCACGAAGGTGGCACAATTTTCCACGGGTGTAGGAAAAGAGCCACATATGGGACTAAAACAAGGTTTTAACCAACCACTATTTCAATAATATTGGGAAAAGTGGGCTTGAGAGGGTGGCTTGTAAACCTATGCTGAAGCTGTCGGTGTGGTATAGTGTAACATCAACAACGAAATTATGTGGGTGATCTATGTTTAGTGCGAGCTCACTAACCTAGTCTTGGAACAGTGCAGGTGATCCCGCGCGCCCGTCCGAAGACCTGAGGTGCGATTCCAGTAAGGGGTCTATCTCGGCGCGATCGGCCCTCCACGCAGTTGATCGACTCTTGAAGCAAAACAAGCTTCGTTCAGAATAGGGTATATTTCAATCAGTGCAAACGCTGGGTGCTTGAGTCTAAAACGTCGGCAGGAGGTCGTATATTTGGCCGTCTATTAGTCCTGATGGCGGTTGAATTCCGAGAATCTCGATAAACATGACCCAGATGACCGAGAGCGTAGCGACGATGACGAGTGCAGCCAGTCGCCGCCGTTGGACACCAGTGGCGTACATCGATGCAGCCATCAGTATGACTGATGCCGAGAAGAACCCCAAGATCGGGATCAAAACCACATAGATCACGGTAAGCACCGCAAGCGAGATTGAAACGCGCCATCGGTCGACGTACTGGGCGAGCGCTTGACGAGTACCGATATCCCGTTGTACCGACCGGAGATCGATGGTTTCCTCGAGTATAACGACGAGTGACAGCGTACACATAACACCGATGATCAAGTATGGATAATAGAGGTTCTCCGCTCGGATCCGTCCGTACGTCTCGTTGACATAGTTTGCGGAGAGCAAAAGCACTGCAATCGGAATCAAATAGCGGAGAACGGCCGAGAGCGGCACCGAGACAGGGACTGATTCCGACTGTGAATTGTCGGCGTTCGTTGTCGTGTCCTCACTTTCCATTACAGGGGATAATAGCTAGGTATGGTACTTAAAATTTGGTTTTGGAATAGAAAATGGGATTGTGTGTCTATTTGTGCTCGCACTCCGCTGATGAGTTGGTGTCTCTGGATCAGCAGTGGCCATCGGATAAAATTCAAACTACCTATGACGACCCGTTTGGGTCCATCCGAAACGATCCCGAGAATAGGTTGGCAATTCCCGTGAAATCATACAGCCATTATCACGTTCGCATGCCGCTGTCTGTTTACAGCCAACAATTCGATACCAAGGTTTTCAGCAGATTCTCAAACTTGCGGATTCAGCCGCCGTCGCTATCGAACATATCGACAGCATCGTCATCCCAGAGGTTAGCGGTATCGTCGACTGGAAGAAGGCCGATGAGTGCATTACGATCTCCAAGCGCTTGCATGGGCTCGAAACCGGGAACTTGTCAATGTTGGTCATCATCAGGAGCGGTCTCGCCGTAGCTGCACCACCGGATTCGTCCATCGAATCAGTCGACTACGATGGATCCCTCGGCTCCATCGTTACCCGCCTCTTTAGCGAAGCGAGTGACGCGATACACGGAGACAATCGGCTAATCGCGTTCGTATATTACAAATCACAAATTCGGTGCTGACATGCTTTGTGAAATGGGGACACGCTCGAGTATGTCGCTGTATCGGTGAGCTGATATCTCGTCACGAACGAGCGATTGACACGCAGAGCAGATATATACGAAACCGGAGATTGTTTGTATATTACACACAGTCGGATCCCTGCTACTGTTGTGATTTCAAACAGCAATATCGACGAATGATTACAATAGTACTTCCGTAAACTATCGTTCGATGGGGTAACAGTGGCAACCTTTACAGATGTACGGACGTAATTAGAGGTGGTTTCTTAAATAAACACCCAAAATAACCCCAGATACGTCTTTTTGTGCCCCCTGATGGGAAATATGTGTTCAAATGGGTGGTATACTCGCGCACCATTAGAAGTTTGAGGATAACCCAAATCGATCAATCGAACTGGCGCAAAATCGTTTGTATATTTCGACGGATCTACGGCGGCTGGTTTGTAATCTCTTCGCTTCGATCAGCCATATTCATATTCAGCTCGATGAGATTAGCAGTCTGCATCACCAGTTCTGGTATTTCGGAGTGAAACCGGTCGTCGTCAAAGATACTCGTCGGGCCGGAAACGCTTAATGAACCGACGAGATCACCGTCCCGTGTGCTGATCGGTGCGCCGACGGCTCGGAAGCCCTCGATTTCTTCTTCGTTGTTGAGTGAGTAGCCACAATCCCGAATTTCGGCGAGTTCATCGAAAAGTCTCTCGCGGCTTGTAATCGTTTTCTCCGTTCGCTTGGGCAGGCCGTGAGAGGCAAGTATAGTATCAACCCGTTCGTCGGGAAGATGTGCGAGTATTGCCTTCCCGGAGGCAGTGATATGCAGGAAATCTCGCTGCTGAAACTTGGCGGACTGATATTCACTGCCAACCGCATTTTCGCCTTTCGATTTGTATAGGTTGACACCGCGTCCTTTCTCTTCGACGACGATGTGTGAGTATTGGCCCGTTTCGGCCGCTAACTCGTCGATCGGTTCCTTCCCGGCCTGATACAATAGACTCCGATTTCGGACGTACTCCCCATATACCAGCATACTGTAGGCCAATTCGTACCGGTTTCCCTTCTGAATGACGAGTCCTCCCTGCTCGAGGGTTCTGAGATACGTGTAGGCAGTACTTCTAGTGATTTCTAGAGCTTCGGCGAGTTCGGTTACGCGAGCACCGTCCAGTCGCATCAGGATATTTAACATTTCGATCGCCCTGCCGACTGTCTTTAACGTTCTCGGCGAATCTGATTCGTTGTTGGCCATACGGCCCCTTATTTCGCTATTTTCATAGTCGTTTGCATTATGCGAATAGTGTGGCGCTATTCGTCTGAAACATATCTGTTTCAATTGCAGCCGTTTCGTCTCTCAAGTCCGTATAGATCTCGTAGTAATTTAACCCGAAGCGAAACACGCTGTTCGGTGGGCACGTGTTGCAGAGAATTTGCGGACAGCTATCCACTAATAGCGGTATATTTATGTGGTGTTCCAACCTAGCGTCCAGTATCTGGATCACTGGCGACAGGTCGACTATCGGTGCTGAGCCGGGTGTCGATTTGACTATCGGATCAGCTGTCGTCACGCCAGTTCAGTCACACCCAGTACATAGATCAGGAATGATTAATCAAGACATCGAAATAATCGATCAAGCAATCGAAGCCGTCGATCTCGATCGATTGAAGGACGATATCGAGACGAACGCCGAATTCGGGCGAATTCAGACAGACGTTGGAAGAGGCCGAACGGTACTTCCCGGAACCGACGCGAACAGACGCGCCAGAGAATATCTTTTGGATAGACTCGCTGATATTGGACTCGAGACGCGTATCGATTCGGTTGGAAACATCGTCGGCCAATACGTACCGTCAGACGTCGAGCCGTCAACTGCACCCGTCGCTGCTGGAAGTCATCTGGATTCCGTTCCCCGGGGTGGAATTTTCGACGGACCACTTGGGGTTTACGGAGCACTCGAGGCCGTCCGAGCGATCGACGACGCCGGGGTCTCTCTCACCGCCCCGATCAATGTCGTCTCGTTTACTGAAGAGGAGGGCCATCGCTTTACCGATGGCGTCCTCGGGTCGTCCGTTGCTGCGGGAACACTATCAGCTGAAGCGGCACTCGAGACGACCGACGAAGAGGGAACGACGTTGCGAGCAGCTTTCGAGGAAATCGGCTTTCACGGGCGCGGTCGGATCGACGTGGAAGAATGGGATTCCTGGTTCGAACTCCACGTCGAGCAGGGATCACGGCTAGAAAACGCCGCGTTGCCGATTGGTATCGTCACGGATATTGTCGGAACGATACGCTGTCACGTTCGGATAGATGGCGAGGCTAATCACTCGGGAACCACGTCAATGGATGATCGAACCGATGCACTGGTTCCAGCGAGTGAACTCGTTGTGGAGATCGAAACTGTTGCCAGCGAACTGTCTGCGAGCGCCGGCGGAACGACGGTCGCAACGGTCGGCGATCTCACGGTCGAACCTGGCGCGTCCAATGTCATCCCCGGGACAGCCCGCCTTTCCGTCGACATCCGCGATACAAACTACGCGAATATGGAAGCGATTGTTGACCGGATCAACGCAACGCTGACTCGATTGGAGCGTGAACGTGATGTCGTAACGTCTATCGAGTCAGCCTACGATATCGAACCCATCCAGATGAGTGATCGATGTCGCACCGCACTGCGACAGACTGCGACACAGATCGGGACAGATCCACTAGAATTTCATTCCGGTGCAGGACACGACACGATGCAGGTGGCTCGCAAAACCGACGCTGGGTTGCTTTTCGTGCAGTCGACTGATGGAATCTCGCATACACCTCGAGAGTGGACCGACTGGGAGATTTGCGAGACCGGCGTGAAAGCACTAACCGGCGCTGTCGTCCGGACGGCAGCGGACAGTGCTCGGTACCAGTAACCCATATAGTTAAGAGAGTAACGACGAAAAGCAAAGGCGAAGCGACCATGACAACACTAACGATCGAGGTAGCTGACTACACGTTCGAGGCACCGGTCTTTGAAGACGAGGCGCCGGAATCGGTCGACGCGATGCAGGAGTTTCTGCCGCTCGAGTCGACGCTGCTGCACGTTCGCTACAGTGGTATCGCGACATGGATCAATATCGACGATGTCGAGCTTCCAGAGCTACCTCGGGAAAACCACACGGCTTACCCTTCTCGTGGCGATGTTCTTCTCTATCCTGGTTACAGAAACGAGAAAGAGATTCTCATCTCCTGTGGACCGACCTGTTTCAGCAGCCCTGCTGGAGAGCTTGCCGGGAATCACGTCGCAACGATCGATGCGGCGCCCGAGACACTCAAAGAACTCGAGGAACGGACGCTTCACGAGGGATCGTTCGACGTAACGCTGACAATGGAGTGAGGATTGATTTGCTGTGATGCGAACGATAGAGTGAGAACGAAATAACCTAAAACCGGTTTACGTCCTCGAACCGTAGCGACAAACGAGACCAAAACGGACGGCGCCCGGCCGGTACCACGCAAACGAGTGGGCCTTACCGGAACACGTCGATGGCGTCGTTACGACCACTCTGGAATCGATCGCTGAATGAACTCACCGTGACCTGAATTCGCGGTAATTTGTCCGTCCGCTGCAATCTGTGTCCCTCGGAGGAACGTCTTCGTTACTCGACCGGTTACTTCTTTCCCTTCATAAACGGAGTAGTCAGACGTGGAGGCGTTGTCGGATGCGTCTATTGTGTACGTCTCAGTCGGATCGAAGAGAATACAATCCGCATCGGTTCCCGGCTCCAGTGTCCCCTTGTTCGGCAGCCCGAAAATCTCCGCCGGGTTGGTACACATCTTTCGTACGAGGAACGGATACGAGAAGTCTCGTTCGTTCACTGCTTCGTGGTGAAACACCGGTAGCGTCGTCTGGAGGCTGTTCGTGCCGAAGGAACTGTTCCACCACTCCGAGACGTCTTTATCGGCCTTCGTGAACGCGACGTGATCCGTCGAGACAACCTCGAGCGTGCCGTTTCGCAAATGATCGAAGAGCACGTCCCGGTCGGCCGCCGTTCGCAGCGGTGGCGCGATAATCGGTAACGTCCCCATTCGTTCGTAGGCAGTCTCATCGAGGGCTGTATAGTGGGTACACGTCTCGGCACGGACGTCGTTCGTATCCTCTTGCAATCGTGCGATGGTGTCGGCAGCCTTCGCACACGTCGTATGGACACCGTAGTACTTGGCACCCGCCTCTGTCGCCATTCGAATCGCGTTTTCAGCGGCCATCGCCTCGGCGAAATCGGGTCTAGATTGGGGATACTGTGTCGGATCGTCCTTGCCTTCTCGTCGCAGTTTCGACTCGAGGTGATCACAGACCGATTGATCTTCAGTGTGAAAGAGCCCGACGGCGTCATGGGCTGCTATTTCCTCGAGGACGGTGTTAATAAATCCGTTTGACAGTCCAATTTCGTAGGCGGTGAACATCTTAAACGAGGTAACCCCCTTCTCGATCGCGACGGGGATCTCGTCTAGTACGGCCGGTTTTTCGCGGGTGATAATCGCGTGAAGCCCGAAGTCGATCAGACTTTCTTCGCCTTTCTGTTGTTGCCTCTCAATTGCTTCGAGTACTGTTCCAGGTTCATCCCAGATGCCCATCTCACCGACCCAGGCCTGTGGTGCGAAGTTAATACACGTCGTTACGCCGCCGAGTGCGGCGGCTTTCGTTGCAGTTTCGTAGGAATCCTTTGAGAGGTAACTGGCGATATGAACGTGTGGATCAACGACGCCAGGGAGAACCAACTGTCCTGATGCGTCGACAACGGTCTCGCCGTCGGGAAGCGATCGTCGGCTCCCGACAGCGACGATTGTTCCGTCATCGATTGCGAGGCTCGCGTCAAACATTCGTTGAGACGTGACTATCTTTCCGCCTGCTATCACAGTATCGACGGCCATAGATCAGTATAGCGGGTACCGACACTATAAAACCTTTGTCAATAACAATCCGAAGCAATATGTATCTCGTTGAACGGCGATCAACAGCATTTCCAAGACTCTATGGGCGATTTTCTTGATCCAGTTTCTTCCCCTGTGGAAATCAATTTGGTTTTCAAAGATGGCATATGTATTGTGGATAACAAACATCAATTGTGAATCTCTTGATCGGTATATCTTATAGAACTACCTCTGAATCCGAGAACTATAGTGATATTTTGTTCGTATGGAAACAGTAATATGTCGAGAGGTGAGAAGGCTGGGTATGTGTAGTACTGCGAAGAGATGGTGGCGTGGCGTTTTCGAGTACGATATTGTCGTACTCGTGTCACTGCTCTGGTTTATGATCCTCTTTTTACGATTTTCTTATCCACCGCTGTTCGAAACGTTTCAGTCGATCTACGGTGTCTCGAACGCACAGACGGGACTATTGTTCACACTGTTGATGCTCGCGTACTCCGCGATTCAGTTTCCGGCTGGTATCGTAGGGGATCGATTCGGTCGGCCGCTGATTATCGTTCTCGGGGCAGTGTTATTTGCGGTTGCATCAGTGCTTACCGCGGCGAGTCCTAGCTTTGTCGTGTTGCTCGCTGCGACCGTATTGTTCGGCCTAGCGAGTGGACCGCACAAGGGACTCACTATTCCATTGTTATCGGAGCGGTACGAGAACAACACCGGTAGAGCGCTTGGAACGGTAGATACGGTCGGTCAGTTCGGTGGAATGGTTGCCCCGGTTGCCGTCGTCATCGTCCTCAGTGTATTTATTTGGCAGACAGTGTTCGTTCTTGGAGCAGCAGTCACACTCGTTCTTTCTGCTCTCTTCTACTACAGCATCGTGAGTGACGACGATCTCACTCTCAGAAACCGACCGACAGGATCCAAGTCAACCGGGGAACACGGTGGGTTACTAAGCTACTTCTCTGTATTCACCAACTGGAGACTAGTTCTATTCATGATCGTTACAATGCTCTTTGCATTCGCTTGGAACGCGCTCTCATCGTTCTTTCCGTTGTATTTGTCCAGCGAGAAGGGGTTCTCAGAGGGCGTTGCTGGGCTCCTGTACAGCGCTCTATTCGTCGTCAGTCTGAGTCAACTTGCGACCGGAGAACTCAGTGATCGAATCGGCCAGCTCACGGTCTGTACACTACTTTCGGTCGGTATGTTTGTCGGTGTCATACTATTGATCGTTGCAGACTCGTTGATCGCGGTTGGAGCCATCACGATTGTTCTTGGTATTGGATTCCATGGTATTCGTCCTGTCCGTGATTCGTACCTGATGGAACAGATTCCACAGCACATCGGCGGTGGGACACTCGGGGTGATTCGAACAATGATGACCGGTGTCGGTGCACTTGGGCCGGCTGTGATTGGGTATGTCTCTGATGTCGCTGGGTTTGACGCTGCGTTCAGCATTATCGCACTAACGGTTGCTGCTGGTGGAGCCGTCGCAGTCGTGTTACTGCTGGTCCAACGGTGAATATGTTTATGACACTATAATTCCACTCTGTTCTATAATTGGAATATCTAGACACGGTCTAGTTTAGCACCTCCGCTGGTAGTTGTTTTCTGAGTGATTGGTTCGGTCTCTGTGTTTTATAGTGGTGGACAAACCGGTCAATTCATTTCTAGTGCATGGGCGACTGCCGACCTACGAGTGGTGGAAAAGGCCGACCCGAATTTTGAGGGTGTGAAATCACTTTTCGATGTGATTTCGATCGACATAGACAAAGAGGGTCAATCCTAACCGGAGAGGGCAGTCAGGTATCCAGTGCCCTCGACGAGAAACTCAGTATTGGAGAGATCGTGTTTCTCGCTGAGTCCATGCAGAAACGCAACAGTTGATCAGTACCTCGCCGTCCAAAGAGTGCTACGTCAAGACTGATTTTGTGTCAAGGTCTATTGCAGCGTACATACAAGATCGGTCGCCACTAATAATAACAGTATTTTTATGTATTCGAGTGAGTGTTATTCGTCGTCGAGATGGTGATAGTAGAAGAGATCAGTCATTCAGTTGAGACGTATTAGAAGTACACAAACCGGCGTTCTGCTCCTCAGCCAAGTCGCGAAAGGAGCGCTGTCGCCCGATCGTTCGCGTCGGCTCGATCGACTCCGGTTTCGACGAGCCGTTCGACCATCCGGAGTCGGATCTGGTCGTCGTCGAGGGGGTCAGTCAGTTCAATGTAGCCGTTTTCCTCGAAATACGTCTCGAGTTCGTCGGTCTTGTCGCTGTGGAACCGATTGACCTCCCCGTTTCGCAGGCCCTCGATGATCCGTTCGGCGTCACCGTTGACTGATTTCGCGAGATCGGTGACCCTGTCGATGAAGTTGTCGCTGACTGCGCCGGAGTCCTCGAGGATCTGCCGGTCGACGGGTTCGCCGCGACCGACCTTCCACGCCTTCACGAAGGCATCGAACGCGGCGGCGTTCTGTCGAACGGGTTCCAGCCGATCAGGATCGTCGACGGCGAGGGCTCCGTTGCCGCGCTCGAGCAGGTTCTCGAGTTGGCCCCAGCGGTCGATCCCGAGTTTCAGCAACTCGTAAAGCGTCTCGGGATCGTCGACGACGTACCAGAGGTGTGCGGTTTCGGCCCCGCGGTGCGGATGGAACGGCGGAGCGTCCAGCTCCTTACCGTAGGTGTCGTGGTCGTGTCCGTCAAGGCGTGGCGGCTCGGGTACCTGGGCGGAAATCTCGTCGACGTCGGGCACCTGAACGGTTCGATCGAGGTCGCGTGCGTCCGCCAGATCGATCACCGAGTGGTCGACGGCGTCAGTATCCTCGAGCGCGTTGAGCCATTTCGCCACCTCGTCGCCCTGTGCGGTGAAGTAAAACACCTGTCGGCCCGCACGTGCGAGTTCGATCATCGACTCGATGATCACGTCAGCCCGCAGGTCGTCCGAATTTGCGAGCGTCTCGTCGAGGAGAAGCGGCAGCTGGACGTCCTGCTCCTGTTGCTCGACGAACGCGATACGGACGGCCAGCAGTACCTGCAGACGGGTACCACTCGAAAGTTCGTCTAATGCAAGGCCCTTCCCCTTGGCTGTATCGAAGGCCTGAAACGAGGTTTCGTCTTCGTCGAGATCCAACCGGTACCGGCCACGGGTGATTGTCGTCAGGATCTCCCGAGCGCGTTCGAAGACCGCCGGTCGACCGGCCTCTAGCGTGGTTTCCTGGACGTGTTCGACGAGCACGTCACCGGCCATCGCAGCGCAGTCGTCCTCGAGTTCCCCTCGAAGTGATTTCAGCGCGCGCTCCTTTGCTGTGATCGCCGTCTCGACCGCATCGTCGCGTTTAGCCTGGTCGATCTTCGTCTCGATCTCGGCGATATCGTCGCGAATCTCGTCGTATCGATCGGCGACTTCCATCGCTTCCCGCTGCTCGTCCTCGAGTTCGGGGACGGTTCGCTCCTCAAGGCCCGGATCGTACTCCGCGTACGCCTCGAGGTCGGAGCGTTCGTTCTCGGCGACGGCTCTGGCCGTCTCGACGTCCTGTACCGTCTGCTCGTACCCGTCGACTTGTTCGCACAGGTATCGGAGCGCGTCACGGTCACCGGACTCGAGATCGAGGTCGGTGAAGACGGCGTCTCGCTCTGTCTCGAGTGATTCGATTTTCTTGGTGGCCTCTTCGATCATCGTCTGGGTGCGCTCGACCGTCGATTTCGCCGACTCATGTCGGCTCTCGCGCCGTTCGAGGTCCCGAATCGCCTCCGTCGCTGCCGCCGCGTCCGCGACGTCATCGTAGCCGTACGGGTCCAGCTCGGTACGGAGCTGTTCGCAGAGCGAGGCGATCTGTCGCTCGACGGACTCGAGTTCCTGCTGGAGCCCGACCACGTCGTCGTGGGCCTCCTGCCAGTCGAGAATCCGTTTCGTGAGGACGGTGAGTTCTACGTCGGTGGCGTCCGGACTCGCACCGAGTCGCTCTCGAAGTTCCTCGCGCGTCTCCTCGAGCGACCGCTGCTTCGCCTCGAGGTCCGTCTGGTCAGGAACGAGCGTTTTGTGCAACTGGTTGCGCTCTTCGGTCACCTCATACTGGGCGAGCGTATCGTAGAGTTCGACGAGCCGAGCGTGGACGTCGTCTTCCGTCCAGGAGTCCGGAGCGGCCACGCCAGTCCCCTCGAACGACTCACGGTGTGGTCGCCGCGGATCGTGGCCGGTGTCCGTCGTCTCCCGGTTGCGGTAGCCGTACAGGAAGACGCCGGCCGCCGCCAGTAGCGTCACGAAAAGTGCTGGATGGACCAGCAGTCCGAGCGCGACGCCGGCTACTGAGAGCATCGCAGAGGAGACGAGGGCGATCCGATAGGCGACGTCGTCCGTCTCGGTCGTGTCAGGTGATGGCGTCGCTAACCACTGCTCCAGCGACTGACTAGCCCGCTGCAGTGTCGCTCGATCGCTGTCGGGCCAGTCTTCCGTCGCGTCCTCGAAGTGTGACTCGATCGCTGTTCGAGACTCGCGTTCGGCCCGCACCGACTCTGCCCGCCGGGCGAACTTCGAGACGTCCTTCCACGTGACAGGATCGAACTTAACCAGTTCGTCTTGATCGGCCTCGAGCGGGATGTCGTGACGGGCGTTTGCTCGAGCCGCTTCGACACTTTCGAGCTCTGCCTCGAGCTCCCGTTTTCGGTCTTGAGCTCCCTCGAGTTCGTCCCTGCGTTTCTTCAGTTGATCGATGCGGCCGGTGGGGACGCCTTCGTTTGGAAGTTCGACATCGGCGAGCTGCTGGCGGGCGTCCCGTCGTTCCGTTTCGGCCGCATTTCGTTTTTCCGCCCACTCCTGAATCTCGTCTTCGAGTCCGTCCACCGTCTTGAGTTCGTCGCCGTCGACGTGCTCGAGGACGTCGGGGAACTCCGCACGCTCTGCCCGTGTCGCCTGCAGCTCGTCGCGTGCCTCAACGTACTCAATTGCTTGATCGAGCAGATCCACCCTCGCCGTCGCGTCTCTCGCTTCTTCGAGGTCGTCCTGAAGCGTCGAGAGCCGGTCTCGTTCCCGCTGAAGACCGGTGACATCGCTCTGTGCCTCGCGCCACTGTTTGACTGCGTTCTCCGCCTCCTTGACTTCGCTCTTGCGGCGCGTATTCGGCGTGTCGTCGTATCCCAGTTCGTCGTGGACTGCTGCGAGGTCGTAGCCGCCGGCGGACTCGCGTTCGATGGTTTCGGCGAAGCTCTCGTTGCGAGTATCTTGTTGGAGGAGATCGTGCAGCGAGAGTCGGTAGCGGTCGCGGTGGTCGGCGGCCGGGAGCGGCGGCCCGTTCGTGTCTTGGCCGTTGCGCTGGTAGGAGACGCGTCCGCCGTCCAGTTCGATGTGCCAATCCGTCCCGTTCAGCGAGAAAGAGCCGAGGACGGTCGCTCGATCGGCGCTGGCCTCCGGCCAGAGCAGCCACTGGATCGCCTCGGCCATGGTCGTCTTCCCGGCCGCGTTCGGGCCGTGAACGACGTTAATTCCCGGAGAGACGTCTTCGACGGTAACCCCCTCAGACTCGAATCCCGGGGCGCGGACGAGGTCGACACCGTCCAGCGTGAGCGGCTCTGTATCCTCGGTCATGCTTTGGCCTCCTTCTGTTCCAGCAGCGTATCGAGGACCAGCCTGGCCTGTGTTTCGAGCGTCTCCATCGCATCGTCTCTGTCGGGACGGTCGATGTCCGTCTCCCGTCTGAGCACGGTGTACGCGCTAGCGTTGTGGGCTCGGCGCATAGCGTCCAGTGACTCCTCGAGAAGTCGTTCGTTCTCGTCGCTCAGTTCGCCGTTCTCGAGTTCCAGGAGCAACTCGGCGACGGCCGCGACCGCGTCGTCGCCCGCAGCGCGCTCCTCGAGGTCAACCGCTGGTCGCGTGTCGACTTCGACAGCCTCGATTCGGATGTCGGCCGAGCCCGTCCTGGTACCCAGCTGCTCTCGGATCGCGGCACTTCGTTCGACGAGGTCCGCGTGGGCTTCCGTCCGGCCCGTGAGTCGGATACGGGGAAGGACGAGTTCTAGCGATCCGTGCCCCGACATCGACTCGACGTGTTCCCGGAGTCGATCGGAGATCTGCGGCGTGGCGCCCTCCGGGTCCTCGATGCCGGAGACGTCGATTTCGAGGCGATCGTAGCAGACCGTCGAGAGCGGGAGCTGTTCGACGGCTGCTTGGCCGTTCGAGTCAATTGACAGCAGCTGCGGACCGTGGGTGCCGGGTTCACCTGGGTCCAGAGCCTGCGGCGAGCCCGGATAGCACACCAGCGGGTCGAACTCGTTGTGAACCGACGGGCTGTGGATGTGGCCGAGCAGCCACGCCGTCACCGACGTCTCACGGAGATCAGCGAGTTCGACCGGCGCGTACGGGCTCTCTCGGGTGCCGAGATCAGCGTGTAGAACGCCGACCTGCGGTACGTCGCCGTCAGGTAGATCGTACGACTCGAGCGGGGACTCGTAGACGTGCTCGTCAGGAAACGACCAGCCGTCGAAGCGGACGAGCGCCTGGCCGTCGCGTTCAAGGGTCCAGTGATCCCACGTTCCACCCTCACCGAGCAGGTGGAGACTCTCGAGGTCGAGATCGCGAGCAATCCGCGGGAACACGTCGAAATCGTGGTTTCCGGCCACGGCGACGATAGGAATGTCGGCGTCGTCGAGTCGAGCGGCACCGTCCTCAAAGGCACCGTACGCCTCGAAATACTTGTTCTCGCGATCGGCGACGTCGCCGCTGACCGCGACCGCGTCGACGTCGCGCTCAATGGCCTCTCGGACGATATCCCGCCAGACGGTAGTCGGCGAGAACTCGGGTCCATCTAACTCTTCGGGGATCCGGCTGGAGTGACGCCCTAGGTGGATGTCACCCGTACAGAGGATCATAAGTTCATCCCGAACCATGTTTCTTAGATGATGTCACTCTGGAGGATATAACTATATAAATGTAGTGATATTTAATTAAATCTAGCATATTCCAGCGAGTGAAACAGAGGAAGAAGTCTGAATTAGTGGTTCGGAGATGTCCGACAGATGATTTGGGTATTGAAAATTATGTTCTTGTTGAAACCCTCACGTATTGATAGATCTCAGTAGCCGTGCTGCATACAGGGCGCAAGTCTTGCATGAGGCATGGGTTCAATCACAGTCAGCGTGATCGACCGATACAGGTGACGGATTTGGTGCGACAGATTGCAGCATGTATATCTTCTGTAAGAAACCGCGTACAACAGGGAGGGGATGAAGTCATCACAAGAACACCTCTTTAGTTCACCCATATACTAGTGAACCAAGGATCCAGTAGGCGTGTGAACCTAATTGGGCGGCTCTGTTGAAATCCTCAGAGAGTTACATGTTCGTCCTGTAATCCCATGAGATGAAGACCCTCCCGAAGTCGCAGATTCTCCGTTTTACTGAGAAGGCGATCCACCTAGCACGCCGAGCAGTCTCTCGATACTCCTCGAAGTTTTCTAAACGCCGCTATACACTCCCGCAGCACGTTGTTCTACTGTGTCTCAAAGTTCGGAAGAACACGACCTATCGTGGTCTGCTTGACGAACTGATCGAGATGCCACGCATTCGTCGAGCTCTTGGATTAGCTGAACTACCTACGTCATCAACGCTCTGTAAGGCGTTCAATCGGCTTGATATGGCTGTGTGGCGTGTCATTTTGACTCTCTCAGCGACGCTACTTCCGACAAGCGGAGTTGTTGGTGTTGATGCGTCAGGGTTCGACCGGAGTCACGCTTCGAAACATTACACGAAACGAGCTGAACTCACGATTCAGCAACTCAAAGTGACGCTATTAGTTGATGCGAAGGTGAACGCAATTCTCGATCTACACGTGACGACGACACGAAAACACGATAGCCAGATTGCTCCGTCGTTGATCAAGCGCAACCCCGAGTGTATCGATATTCTCCTTGGAGACAAAGGCTACGACGATCAGAAAATCAGACGGCTCGCCCGGCAACACGAGGTTCGTCCACTGATTAAGCATCGTGAGTTCACATCACTCCACAAGGCATGGAACGCACGCTTAGACGCTGATCTCTACGGTCAGCGGAGTCAATCCGAGACTGTGAACTCAACGCTTAAGCGAAAGTACGGTGCGTTCGTCCGCTCACGACGATGGTGGAAACAGTTCCGTGAACTCACCATTGCCTGTCTCATTCATAATGTAGATCGATCACTCTGAGCGGTCAATACAGGGGATTCAGCTACCGGTCGGTGTAGAGACTTAACTGATTGAGGCTCGTATCCTCACAAGATGACTATCACCACGGAATTCTTCCTCCGATCATCGGCACTTCCGCTCGTCAGTATCACAACGGAACTCCAACCGGACGAAATCACATGCACTCACGCACTCTGTCTCCAGCCAGATGTCCAGACCTTCGTCGTTGAGATTGATACGGACGATGAGGTCTCAGAGGAGGAACTCGCTGCGCTCGATGAAGTCAAAGAAGTAACCCTGCTCGGAGAAACGGACGACAAGACCGTCTACGAAATCCAGGTCGATCTCGATGATAGTCCCTTCGCCTCTTTCGACAATAGTTTCTCTGGGGTGGCTAAGATGGAATCAACCATCATCACACCAGAAGGCTGGCGCGAGACAAAGGTCTTCAAGAACTACGAGATCTTTAACGAATTCCGGATGGCGTTTGAGGACAACGACACTTCGTTTGACCTCATCTCTATCACCCCTGACCCGTCCGAATCCGAGGATCAATTACAGGATGGGTTGACCGAGCGACAGCGGGAAGCACTGAGACTTGCCATCTCCCGCGGGTACTACGAAAGCCCCCGCCAAGTCACAGCCGAGGAACTAGCCGAGGAGTTGGATATCTCACAACCCTCCCTGTCCGCTCTGCTCCGACGTGGCGAGCGTCGACTCCTCTTCTCCTCGCTCGGCGAACCAGCTATATAAACACCCTTTCCTGAAAGCATCAATCTCAACGCCCACGTCGACCTTGTTCTTCATGATGGTAGACGAATTGGGTTCCGAACTGGATGGAAAGGTTGCGATAGTCACCGGCGCGTCCTCTGGGATAGGTGAAGCCACGGCGAAGTCCCTCGCAACGAAGGGGGCGAGCGTTGTACTTGCCGCCCGGCGTAAGGGTGAATTGGAGGAACTCCAAGCACAGATCAAAGCAGAGGATGGCGACGCACTCGTCGTGAGGACCGATATTACGAACGATGATGATATTGATGCGCTCGTTGAAGCGACAACCGACGAGTACGGTCGCATCGACATCCTCATAAACAACGCTGGGTACATGCCCCTCGCCCATATCGCCGACGCGGATCGGGAGACGCTGCAGACCACCATCGACGTCAATCTCACTGGCCTCATCACACTCACCCACGCAGTCATTCCGACGATGCTGGAGCAAGAGAGCGGGCATATCGTCAATCTCTCCTCGGTTGTCGGCCGGTTCCTCATGGAGAACGCTTCGCATTACAACGCGGCGAAGGCCGGTGTGAAGATGTTCGGTGATTCACTTCGTCTGGACGTGGCGGCAGAGGGTATCCGGGTGGCGACCATCGAACCGGGATCTGTTGCTACAGAACTTCTCGAGGGAATTCCAGACGAAGAAATCAAAAAGGGTATCGAGGAATACGCCGCGTCGATGCGTCCTCTCAAACCGACGGACATTGCTCGGACAATCACGTTCGTCGTAACGCAACCAGACTATGTGGATATCAACGAAGTTCTAATCCGTCCGACCGATCAAGTCCAGCCCTAATTCAGGATTTCGAAAAATCCCCTTTCGTGAACCACGTTGATTGACAGTTTCCTCAGTAGTCAATATGCAGTCTTCAGCGAACGGCTGTTTCGGAAGAGAATATGTCTGAAGAAGAGGATTTCAACAAAGCCTGAGATCTTGTTTTCGAGTACAAACGGTGGTGAAGTCCGGCAGCTCATTCACTGAAAGACCGATTTTAGCGACAATAGCAGGCAATTCCCGAAGCACATCTAGCAACTGCCGGTAGGAGTGATCGAGGTATTCTCGAAGGCCATGGATCGCCACGATTACCCAATCAGCGTAGCCATCTCTTCCTTTGCTGAGAGGTTCTTTCAGACCACTTCCAACAGGTTTTTGAGATAATTCGACGCATCGTTCGGTGAAGCGAGTCAGTTTGGAGTGCACATCCGACCGTGCTCGTTTCATTTCCTAGAAATCACGACATAGAGGTAATATTACTAGCGTCTAAACACGGTCTGAGCCCTGTATTCAGCACACACTGAACGAACTATCCCATTCGTGTCAGAAACGGTGTGACCGACTTAGAGAGTGAGATCAGAGTCACGGGAATTAGACGAAACCTGTAACCTCACAGTAGTATGAAACCAGTCAGAAGTCCCACAAAAACGACTGCGACCGCGATCCACACTCGTTTGCCCTTTAATTTTGACATAGTGCTCGAGGGTGCAGTCTGGTGCTCCCGTCTGAGTTCGGGTCCAAGCGTATTTGTTTCAGCGATGTTAGGGCAATTGTGGTTCTCCGGCAACTTGTGCTTCTTACAGTGGACTTGCCCACAGTAGTTGCATGTATAGGGCATATTGGTCCCTTCTCCGCAGACATTGCACTTTGCCATAGAATACTATTATTCAGTAACCATTATAATACATAAGAATCTTCCACATTCGAGCTCTCTATTCATCACGTCTCTTTGAAGACTACGATGATTGGTATATTCCTCATCGGTCAATACGTACGTGTAGTTGCCGTTCAGTATAGAAGCTGTATATAGTACGCCCAACTCGTTTGTTCCGCTCTAAATTTACGGAACGAGATGCTCTGTAGGGTCTGCGTATCTATTGGAGAAAGTTTATGTAGTTTCTCTTACTAATTGGGCGTATGGTCAATTTGCGACAGTTATACCGTCGGCTAGATGATCGACTATGGGGTCTGTCTCGCGGGTCGTACGCTCTTCTCACGGGTCTCATCTCCACTGTCTGCGTATTGGCTGTTGGATTCCTGGTAACTGGTTCTACGTGGTTCGAAGCAGTCGGAATCGGCATCGCAATGGCTGTCCTCTACTACGCGTCTGACGTGAATAACAAGAACTGATACGAGCTGTATCTCCTAGACTGGCCGATCACTTCGCACGTGTAGTGATCAATAGATTCACGTGAATGAGTCTCTAAAGAATAGGGTTTCAACAGAACCATTATTTTATACTTCTAGAAGTAGTAGTGGTAGTTGGGCAAGAGGCAACCTGGTGTTGGCAAGGCCATTTTCACCAGGTGACTCTCACAGGTTTGAGCGGCAGCTCTAGTTGGACTCCAGTAATAGATCGCAAGCACTGTCCGATAATCTGCCGGACAAAGTCAGCTGGCCCTAATCTCTATAGCGCTGCTTCTAGAGAGGTCTGAACGATTTCGAGATACGAATTCCATGGTTTGTCCTGGAGTTCTGACTGTGATTCGACCCAGTCGCCACCCCAGTATCTGTTAGGAGACCGATCAAATAGCCATCCATGGGACCAACTAGTTGAGATGAGGAGTTGTGGACCTGTTTCGAATCGGCGTCCAGCGTGCGATGCAGCCCCCATATGGACAGATGGTCCGTCGAGAACCTCCAATGTACGACTCGCTGGTTTGTTTCCGAGTGCAACGATGACTCTCGGATCAACCTCTTCGATTTCTTGCTCAAGATAACGCCTACAGTGCGCGAACTCTTTCGAACGGGCCTGATCATCCTCACCGGTTCGGGGTGGACACTTAATCGAATCTGCCACCCACACGTCATCTGTCGTAATCCCGTCTACCGGCGCGATGATTTCACGGATTGCGTGGCCTGAATCCCAACTGTGGAGTAACCGATCATAGTATCGATCATTGTAGCCTTCCCAGTCATACGCGTCCCAGTCGATGATTTTTCCGTGAGCGGGACTCGGGTCAATAGTGACAAACATCACTTCGGCGTCGTAATGACCGAGGCCTGGATTGATACCTTCTGATCGGGGCTCGCCATCAGGCCGCGTATCGGTTGTTGCAGGACATCCCTCACACGGCCCCGTACAAGTTCGAGCGTTCCTTACGATTTCATCGGCCGGGTTATCGGTGTTCTGAGTCATTGATATTAATTGAGACTGTCTTGGCGTTGTTCTTCGAACTGTGCTGGTTCGGAGTCGTCAGGCTGAATTGAGTTATCCCCTGAGTCTACGTTATAGCCACACCATGGACAACTTCGATCGGTTTTGGTCGGTTGATATTTGAGACCACATTCGTCACAGATGACGAGGTGACCGTCAGTGAACGGAGTGTACTCCGCGTGCAGGACCGTGACGATGTTGCCCTCTGTTTCAACCAAAATCGTTTTTGTAGGTGGATGGAGTCTCGCACTCCCACCACGGCTAACGTCTCCAACATGAAAGCCGGCAAGCCATGCCTCCCTCAACCTGGTAGGATGAGAACCTCCTCGTTGGAGCCATCGAAGCTTCGCATGATCGGTACAGCTGGGCAGTTCGCCCATATCGTCGATCTCGATGGTCTGTTTTCGTCGGACAGGGGCCGTCTGGGATGAATTGTTGACTGACATTTTAGCGTTCCTTGTTAGTTTTCTTGGAGCTTCGATTTCGCGGTGTTGACGTTCTCGTTGACTGCTTGGCGGCTCACGCCTCTAATGGATCCCCACTCTTCCTGAGTGAGTCGAAGTGCAGGTGACAGTTCGTCGGTCATCCAGTAGTCCAGTATTTCAGCACTCGATCCGAGGTGTTTTGCCAAAAGGACGAGTTCCGCTCGGGCCACCATTCGTCCGATGTCAACTGGCTTCATCTCATAGGTGCCTTCTTCGCCAGGATCCAGATATGGTTTGAGGACGACCTTCTCAACGTCATCGACGATGATCCGTGCAGTGATGTTCACACCGCCGTATGCGTGGTAGATGACCTCTATTTGCCAGATGAGGTCGCCATCGAAGGCTCGATTGACCGTGATCACTCTCCCAGACGCAAAGGGATCATCCTCTTCCCCGTATTCAGAAACCGTTATCCTCGGATCGCCATACTCCTGCAAGACCCCTTCGAACTCCTTGAGGTTCTGCCAGTATTCTTCGTCTTCCTCGAGGATTAGGCGTCCGTCATCGCCACGGGGACAATCGAACGAGGCAGGGGTTGTCCCAATTTCCATCAGCGCGATCACTATTTCCCCGATCTCCCGGACAGCATCAAACTGCCTCTCTAAAGCAGGCATAGATTGACTTCACTGGTGGGAAATATATAAACCCTTCTCCTCAGATAGAGTTTTTTCTCTATTTAGCACCCGGTGGTGCAAGCATAGCTTTACATAGTTCAGCATTTAATGAGGTGATGCATCGCTAGGGAGACAAACAATAGCGCGGAGCCAATAGTTGTCTGTCAGCTGCACTCAGGGCCGTAATTCATTGATTACACCGTCTAGCGATGTTGACATCCTCCTCCGCGTGAACACGGAGGAATCTCGAGCGGTAGAGTTTCAGGTTTGCAACTACGGACGCCGCCACTTCACGGGAGTTCGCGTCTAACCAAGCCATCGTGGTCGATAGCTGCGGCAACAACTTCGTTGAAAGCGTCAGCAAAGTCTTGACGTCGCTCGTCTAAGTGATACTGCCGATACCCCGGATGTATGTCACTGGTATGCAATAGCTGCGCCATCCTCTTGAAAGACTGTTATTTTCGCACCTTTAAGAAGTTCCCAGCAGTATACAACTAATCTGCTGGCTAAAATACTCCACTACCGGATATGACTATGTTTTAATTCAGTTGATTTATCAATTACTGGTTCAAAGATAGGGGTGTTGACTATGAGCAATGTATTTCTCGCGCCGTGTGACTCGCCAAATTTCGACGACACTGTAAGATCTGCTGTTAATTTGGAGACGGTGTCTGATTATCCGGACGCCTTAGAAGGTATGGATGAGGTCCGATTCTGGGGTGCGCGGACTGGTAACAGAAACGAAAGCAACTTCGAGAAAATGCAGCAAGGCGACCTCGTACTGTTCTATCAGGAGGGGAAATACGTCGGTACTGCACGTGTTGAATCACAGTTTAAAGATGAGGAGGGATGGGCGAGCGAGAAGTTCTGGCGTGGCGGATCATCATATTTGGTCTATACACTGACCGATTTCGAAGACATCAATGTTCCTAAGGAGAAGGTGAATCGGATCTTCGGTTACACCGATGGGTACTACCCGCAGGGTTTGATGCGTGTAAGTCCAGATAATGTGGATAAGCGTCTTATTTCAATAAAATTAGCACTAAGCAGAGTTAGCTAAACTGGTATCGATACGGGTGAACCCCAGAATTTGACACAGAGAGTGATCTATTCGTCGGTTAATCGCTGGAGTGCTTTCGCGGCACGATCTCTGACAGTTTCGTTCGAATCGTTCGCTCGAAGATCATCAAGTTTCTCCGTCGAGACCGGTGCGTCGGCATTCGCAACGAGCATACAGGCGTTGGCCCGCACGTCGGGACTCGCGTCTTCAAGCGCTGATTCAGCGCAGTTCGATTGGAACAAATGAAGTCGGATTGACGCACCATGCTCTGGATGTTGTACGCTGTTTTTGCCAGTAGACCTATAGATTCAACATCACGGATTGCATCGGATCTATACTGACCTCTTTTGGGCGCTGTATAGTGGTGATCCAGTCATCTTTGCGTGTACGTGCGTGAAACTGAGAGACGGATCCACGGAGTTAGAACGTGTCAAACGAGTTGATTACGTCACCCGTCGAGTATGTTTCGACAAGGTTCTGTTCGTCGAAATCAGAATCGTCGCTCCAAATGGCAGCGTCGCTGGCAATCGCACACGCGAGGTACAGCACGTCGTCGGGGTCGGTGTCTCCGATTGCTTCGTCTGCCCTCTCGATAGCCGGATAGAAGTCGTCGGCAGGAACGACCTCAATGTACTGAAACAGGAGGTTGATGAACTGTGCCACTCAGTCCGGCTCCATTCCGGACTTCTCCACAATCAGGTCTTCGTAGTTCTCAACTTCGTCGTGGACAAACGCGGGCGTCAAAAGATCTGGTTCGAGTGTAACGATGAGCTCCCGCGTCTTCGAATCAGCGATGAGTGCAGAGATAACGACGTTGGCGTCGATGACCAGCTTCATTCGTCGAGTCTACTCCGATTCTTCTTCGACGCGCTTGCGTCCACGTTCGTTGATTTCATCGGCGATTTCCTGAACGTCTCGCTCAGTGAGTTCGCTCTCGCTGGTGAGTTCGTCCACCATTTCAAGCGCCTCGATCTTCTCTTGGATGGCCTGTCGCGTGACCTCGCTCCAGTTGATCTCCGGGTGCTTTTCCATTTGCGCTTTGAGGTCGTTGTCCACGTTGACCGTGATACTGGGCATACAGGAACCTATGGGCACACAGAATACTGTGTCTTTCGGTGTATCCAATGTTGAACGCTTCGAGTTCACCGCACTAGATGGACGGGAGAGTTCGAGTCGAGAGGGTTGCAAAGTGTCAAACTCCCTGGCTCGGCACCGAAATCGCGGTCTTCTGAATATCGCCATGTCTCTGGGAAGTAGAGCTTGCTGAGAGCGGTGCCGCCCTTGAATAGCAAATTATGCACCCAAAACCTGACCAACTCGAGCGGTACTGCTTCTCTCGGATGTGGATTCACGTCGACCGTCCAGTCCCGGTCAAACGCAAACACGTACATTACACTACCTCTACGAGGTCGGTCGCCAGTGATTCGAGTTCGTCTGTTTCATCGATAGCAGAGAGCCACCGATCCGGGAGTTGTGACGCACCGAACCGCGCACCGGCAACCGCACCTGCAATCGCCCCGATCGTATCAGTGTCTCCACCACGATTAACGGCGGTCACAATCGCTTCTTCAGCACTGTCAGCGAGTAGTCCATCGTGGAGGGCCGTTTGCAGCGAGTGGACAACGTACCCGGATGTTTCGAGCGAGCCTAGCGAGGTCCCATCGGCGAGGGGCTCGAGTGCGGTCACGAGCTCGTCCGGGGCATCGTCTGGGACGTAATCAAGGGCGTCCTGCAGCGGCGTGTCGATGCCCTCGAGCAGGCCAGCCACTGTGAGGTTGAGAATTGCACAGCCGTACGTACACCGCGGATCCGCATGCGTAATCTGGGAGGACTGACGACTCACGTCCACGAGCCGATTCCAATCGGTCGCGTACGGGAGAGCAAGCGGCGGACACCGCATTATACTCCCGTTCCCGGCGTTTGACCCCTCTGAGCTGTCCTCCCAGACCTGTTGCCCTGCTTCGTCCCACATCGCTCCTTTCTCGAGGCGACTGAGCGAACGCAGCGTCATCCGCCCAATATCGAACGGATCGCTCTCGTACCATGCGACGAACCGATCCGCGATATCAGCCGGATTGAACTCCTGTTTCTCGACGAGACTCCGCGCAATACAGAGTGCCTGCTCGGTGTCGTCAGTAATCGTTCCAGCCGGCTGGTTCCACGTTCCGTACCCGACCATCTCGTCGAGTTCTCCGTGCTCAGCAGTGATCGCAGACGCTGTGTCGAACTCGACCGGTCGTCCAAGCGCATCCCCACACGCTAACCCTACCAGAACACCACAGGCACGATCAAGATCCATGACTCATCCAACGAACACATTCAAGAAAAATGTAGGGTCGTAATCACTCGCTGGGTTTTGTCGCCGTACGGTGACTCTTCTGATGGCTCGTCCCACGCCTCCTGCGTTCCACCCGTCAGCTTTCGTCATCGCCCCATGATCATTCTCGTCGTGAACTGCTCGCGTTTTTGCATTGGTTGGCGCGCTCTCAACATGATCGGCTGTTTGACCGGGTATTATACACTGGCTGTCCCAATAGAGCGATATGGAACAGCGGTGGGACGAGTTTGCGACCGACATTCGCTCAGACGATTCCGAGCAAGTCAACAAGGCGATCGACGAAATTGAGGAGTTAGATCTCGAGGAACGGATTCAATTGTTCGAGATCTGTTTTGACAAGTTGACCACCATCTATGCCGACAGTGAGGATGGATACGTTCGACAGTCGACTGTCCGCGTTGCAGAGCGACTGACGCCAGGGATCGCACTGGTGTTCGCCGTCGCCGAGAGCGACCGATCGATCGAGGCAGATATCGAGACCGTTCGGGAACAGACTGACGCAATTGGTGGCTTCCTGCTGGAGGCACTGACGGATGAGGATGGTCGTGTCAGACAGTCAGCCAAGCGCGGGCTGAAAGATGTGTTCAGAACCTACGATTCTCTCGAGGACGAGGAGACGATCGAGGCGTTCGCCGTCGAATTAGACGAGATGGCAACGGAGTACTCGGATAAACGCCGAAAGCACCTCCTCAAGGCGAAAGAAGACGCCGAGTTTTTCCTCCAATCCGGGTTCGGACGGCTTCTCGAAGGCTTCCAGAAGGAATTCGGCGATTCGCTGGAAAAGTAGTACTTCCGAATGACATCGTCGAGAGCTGTTTGGATACCTTCGTTCTGGTCGAGTCGTTCCAGCGATTCGGGGATCACTGTGACAATTGCTTTCCACCCAAGAAATTGACTTGGCGTTTGATTTCGTCTTCAATCAAAGGCGGAGGAGGATGTCAATCCTCTTTGTCGTTGAGTCGGAATGCTGCCCGGACTGGTTCTGGGAGCGGTGGTCGTGGGGCTGCTTCGTGGCGCTCGATCTTCTCAGGCTTTCGCGTTTTCTGGTGGACAGCTCGCGCCATTGGGACACCTTTGAGGTAGTTGAAATCGCCGAGGATATCGACACCGTACTCGGTAAAGCCGTAGAATTTCCACGGCAACCCGCGCTTTTCCTTGTTAGGCGCGTGCTCGTAGATCTCAAGGATCTCTGCGTCGACGAGCACGTCCAGTTGCTCTTGCACAGTCTTTTTCGATTTACTTGGGATGAAATGATTGAGTTCGTCCGCTGACGCGAGGAGTTCCGGGTGGCCGAGAAGCGTCTGAATGATACTGTGGCGGGTTTCCTGCGACAGCAACTCCATCAACTCTCGCTGCCGCTCCAAGGGGTTTTCCTCGTGATCAGGTTTGGAGTGTGGGGAGATATCGGCCATGTTACCCGAACGTACGATGCCAGATCACATAAGCACCCGGGGTTAACTTCCCTAGGCCAGACCAGTATGGTTATTAGGCTATATTTCCTCATTGGTTGGTATGCCGAAGATACCGGAGAATACTGAAGAACTCACCGACTACATCTTGGATGACGTCCTCTACGGTCTAGAACTCAACCCAGTAGATAGCAAACGACTCCTCACCTATATGCGAGACCGACACGAACATCTCTTCGGTCCGCACTCGACGTATTTCGTTCTAGGGGAGCGTGTCATAGAAAGCGTCACGTACGAAGCAGCAGGGTGCGGAAAGTGTGTCCAGCACAACCGCAACCCTGCA
>JBKKHI010000019.1:0-46470 GCA_046614585.1 Natrialbaceae archaeon A-arb3/5
TGACGGAGCGAGTTGAACGCCCCGTCGATCACGTCTTCTTTGCATTATCATCCGAGTGCCCTCGTACATATAAGGGCGTCGGATCGCTCCCACGTCGGAAACCGCATCCGACGAGGGAATGTGCGATCGTATCTGAACGCCCAGACACATATAAGGGCAACGGAACGAGACGACCGAAACCGGTCGAAAGATCGCTCCGCAGTGATGCCCTGATACGTGCTCTCGCCAGCACGGCCAGCGAGCGTACGAAGGTGGATGTTGTGCCTGCCTCCGTGCCGGAAACCGGCCGGAGGGGACGCGGCGGAGTGCGCCACGTCGTTCGCATTAGTGACGAGGACCGGGTTCATACATAAGGCCGTCGTCTCGATCGACGAGTGACCCACGTTGGGCAGTATCGAGGGGGACAGCGTCACACGAACTGATGATGGAAGGACGAGAACGTAGCAGAGCAGCTATAAGTCGAGTACGAAGGGTTTCTGAACCAGTACAATTTAGCGCGTGGAGTGGTATCATCTGGTATGGATCGGGCCAGATTCGTCGAGCTCGCGGTCGTCGCATTCGTGCTTGTCGCCGTGAGCTTCGTCGTCCGCGGGTTCGGGCAACTGCTCGTCGGGCGAACCATCGCCGAACTGCTGCAGCTACCGATCGTCCTCGTCGGATTCGGACTGTTCGTCTACCTCTTCGTCAGGGCGACGCTCGACGCCGTCGGGCTCTGGAAGATCGAGCGTTCGGAGGGATAGCGGAAGGAAACCGTTTTTCGGCGCGCGCGCGAACGCACCGAGTATGAACACCGACGTGCAGGAGATCGGCGACCTCGGCGTGGACGGGCGGGCCGCCTTTTTCGATCGCGACGCGGGAATCGAAGCGATCACGGGCGACGTCCGGGAGATCGTCAACCGCGTCCGGTCGGAAGGGGACGTTGCCGTTCGTGAGTTCACGAGCGAGTTCGACGGCGTCGAGGTCGGCAACATAGAGATCACCGACGAGTGCGAGCGCGCCTACGAGGACCTCGAAGACGACCTCCGTGAAGCGATCGAGACAGCCACGGCGAACGTCAGGGAGTTTCACGAGGCCCAGCTCCCCGAAGACTGGCGACAGGAGTTCGACGACGGCCGGGAACTCGGACGACGGTTCCGCCCGCTCGATCGCGTCGGCGTCTACGTGCCCGGGGGGTCGGCAGCCTATCCCTCCAGTGCGATCATGGGCGTCGTTCCGGCGGTCGTCGCCGGCGTTGACCACGTCTCGGTCGTAACTCCACCGGCCGACGAGTTGAATCCGGTGACGCTCGCAGCGATCCACATCGCGGGCGCGGACGCGGTTTACAGCGTCGGTGGCGCGCAGGCGATCGCCGGACTCGCCTACGGGACCGAGACGATCACTCGCGTCCAGAAGATCGTCGGCCCGGGGAACAAGTGGGTCACAGCTGCCAAGGCGATCGTTCGCGGCGACGTCGAAATCGACTTTCTCGCGGGGCCGAGCGAGGTCGTCGTCGTTGCGGATGAAACAGCAGACCCCGAACTCGTCGCCGCGGAGTTGGTCGCGCAGGCGGAGCACGATCCGAACGCGTCGGTCGTCGCGGTAACGGACGACCAAGAGGTAGCAGCTGCGACTGTGGCGGCGGTTGACGAGCAGGCCAACGCGCGCGAGCGCGAAGATACGATTCGAGATGCGCTCGAGAACGACGCGAGCGGCATCCTTCTCGCTCGCTCGATGAGCGAGGCGATCCTCTTTACCGAGGAGTACGCCCCGGAACACCTCTCGATCATCGCCGAGGACGACGAGTCGATCCTCGAACGAATCGACAGTGCGGGCAGTGTCTTCCTCGGGACGAGTACGCCGGTCGCCGCGGGGGACTACGCGAGCGGCACGAACCACGTCCTGCCGACCAACGGCGGAGCGCGAGTGACCGGCGGGCTCTCGGTCGAGACGTTCGTCCGCTCGACGACGGTCCAACGTCTCACGTCAGCAGGGTTGGCCGATATCGGGGAGACAATCACCACACTCGCCGATGCAGAGGGACTCGAGGCACACGCAGAAAGCGTTCGAATGCGGTTGGATCACAACGAGGAGTAGTGGCACCGGTTCGTCGCCCGGACTGCAAACACAAGTCTATGACAGCAGGAGACTCGCGCGACAACAGCGGTGACTATTGAGACCGATCACGCTGGTATTCCCCCACAGAGTGGCCCCAAAGAATAGGTGGCGCTAGTCGGGAGGACAGGTATGGAGAGTTCGATCGCAAACGTTCTTTCGCGGTTGTCTCAGCGGCTTTTCGATAATCCAACACCGTCGAATCAAGCGGCGAACGAAGACGGTGAGCAACCGGCACCTACTCAGGACGGAGCCGACTGCTCGTCGGCCACAGACGACAGTATCGAGCAGTCATCGGTGGCTGAAAAATCAGTCACTGTCTCGACTGACGGTGGACAGACGACATCGGGTGGACACGCTGACACCGATCCACACTCCGACTCGTCGGAGACGTTAGGCGGACGTGCTTCGAAAAGCGACGATATCGACATCGAAACGGATGCGTTGCTCGATACGCTGCCACAGCCAGCGTTCATCATCGACACCGATCATCGGATCGTCGGCTGGAATAGTGAGGTGGAACAACTCACTGGCACGGCACGCGAAGACGTTCTCGGGACGGACGCGGCCGGCGCGTTCTTTCAGGACGGGCGACAGAGAACCATCGCGGATGAGGTCGTCGAGAATCCGGACAGCGCCCATCGAAGCACCGATGCGGAGCGGTCGGGGCGGGATCAACGAGCCTACGAGGTCGAACGTGAACTCGAGAACGCACGCGGTGAGACGGTTCACGTCCACTCGATTGCAACGCCGATCTATCAGCAAGACGAACTACAAGGAGTTATCCAGCTCGCCCAGGACAATACCGATGTCATTCGGCGCCGGGAAGCGATGGCCGATCTCGTCCTTGAAGTCACTGAGACTGGCCACGCGCTCAACGACGGGGATATTACGGCCCGGGTAGCCTACACCGACGAAGACGACATTCTCGACGAAGATATTAAACAGATCGTCGAGACGATCAACGATATCGCTGCCCATCTACAGCGTGTCGTTGGCGGAGTGAGCAGTGAAGTGGAAGATATCTCGGCTGCATCGGCCGAAATCGCCGACGCAGCGACCCAGATCAACGAGCAGGCACGCGAGCAAAACGGCTCCATTCAGTCGATCGTCGAAGAGATCAGCGATCTCAGTGCGACGATGGAGGAGGTCGCCGCGAGTTCAGATCAGGTATCTACCGCCGCCGAGCAAGCACAAGCAGCGGCGGACGATGGCGTCGATGCCAGCCAGAAAGCGCGTGCAGAAATGGACGCGGTCCTTGAGGCATCGAACGAACTCGGTGAAACGGTCGGACAGCTCGAAGACCGGATGGACGAGATCGATGAGGTCATCGAGGTGATCGACGACATCGCAGACCAGACCAACCTGCTCGCGTTGAACGCGAACATCGAGGCAGCGCAGGCTGGGGCAGACGGTGACGGGTTCGAAGTCGTCGCAAACGAGGTCCAATCGCTGGCAAGCGAGACGAAAGACCACACCAAGCAGATCTCCGAGCGGGTCGAAGCCCTACAGACGCGAACCGAAGAAACCGTCGCCGTTACCGAGCAGACAACCGACCGCGTCGAGAGCGCAAGCGAGCAGGTTGACACGGCGATCGAGAGTTTGGAGGAAATCGTCGACGCGGTCGACGAGGCTGCCAACGGGATTACACAGATCGCCGAGGCAAACGACGACCAGGCAGCGTCGGTCGAGGAAGTCGCAGCGGAAGCTGATGGTGTTGCTGACGATGCGGCTCGTATCGAAGGGCGAATCGAAGACGTAAGCGAGCAAGCGATCGCACAGCGTGATGCCGTCGTGGAGATGGTTGACTACCTCGAGGAAGTGGCCGGCGAGGGGACTGTGGATCGGACCGAGAGCGAACACAGGAAGACTGACGGGTTCGATTTCGGGTAATTCGGAGCGAGAACGAACTGGCTTTACGGTACTGGCCGGCCGAGTATTGGAGGATGCAATCGCGCAACGTCGATCCAACGGACGGGCGCGTTCTCGAGCGAAACTACGATTATGCACAGCGTAACGTGCAGTTGCTCTCGCTGTGGTACGACTGTCCGACAGAACGGATGATCGAGTTGCTCGCAGAGCACGACGTTGCCCTGTCGGCGAACGACAAGCGGTTGTTCGGCGCGTACTACCGGCTAGTGCAACGCGAACTGACCACATGAACCGACGATACGTCGTCAGACTAGCCGATATCGGTTTCGAAATCCCGAAATCGTGGCGTCAAGGTTAACATCGTTGCGACAGAAGAGTTGGGTATGAGCACGAACAGTATGGACGGTGGGGACGGAGAGACTCGTCCCACGATCGAAGTGACGGAAATAGCAGCCGAGCAGGCGCTCTCGCTGCTCGACAGTGAAGGGCTTGACCCAACCGAAGCGGGACTTCGACTGTTCGTTCAGCAGGGGGGCTGTGCGGGACTCTCCTACGGAATGCGTTTCGACGACGCACCCGACGAGGACGATACGATCTACAACCACCACGACCTCCGCGTGTTCGTTGATCCGGCAAGCCTGAAGTACATCGAAGGAAGCATCCTCGACTACGAGAGCGGGCTACAGGCCGAGGGATTCCACGTGGAGAATCCAAACGTCGTCAGCGAGTGTGGCTGTGGCGAATCGTTCCGGACGTAGGTACTGGACGACACTGGCGCCCGTGCTCCGCTGAGTCGCCTGATACCGGCCGAACGGTTCTCTTCTTCCGTTCGGCAGACGGAGCTTTTCCTTACTCTTCGAGTTCGAAGGCGACGGTGACTTCGGCCTGATACTCCCGGTTCTCGGCGCTTGCAATTTCGACGCCGAACTCGTCGACTTCGACCCAGTAAACGTTCTGCAGCGTGTCTTCGGCGCGGTCGATCGCGTCGTCAGCCGCGTCATCGAAGCTTTCCGTACTCGTTCCGATCAGCGTGATCTTCTTGAAAACCATTGCCCGTGACAATACGTGGCAAAGTCACTTAAACGCACACGGTCAACCGCTCTCTCAGCGAGCGGAGCGATGCGAGAACGTTTTTGACACTCAGATCGCACGTTGATCCATGCCAGTTGCTGGAGGCTCGATCGACGTCTCGGAGATCGACGAACTGACGCCGCCCGACCGGACCCTCATGGGGCCGGGACCGAGCGAGGTTCACCCGCGCGTACGACAGGCGATGAGCACGCCGCTCGTGGGGCATCTCGACCCATCGTTCGTCGAACTCATGGACGAGGTACAGGAGCTGCTTCGGTACACGTTTCGGACGGACAACCGATGGACGATTCCAGTTTCCGGGACCGGTTCGGCCGCGATGGAGACGGCGATCGGCAACGTCGTCGAGCCGGGCGAGACGATGCTCGTTCCGACGAACGGCTACTTCGGCGGGCGGATGGCCTCGATGGCGCGTCGCGCGGGTGGCGAGGTCGTCGAGATCGATGCGCCGTGGGGCGAGCCGCTCGATCCCGCTCACGTCGCCGACGCGCTGGCGACGCACAATCCGGACGTGTTCGGCTTCGTCCACGCCGAGACGAGTACCGGCGTGCTCCAGCCGGACGTTTCCGAACTCACCGCCGCTGCCCACGACCACGACGCGCTCGTCATCGCCGACACTGTCACCTCTCTGGGCGGTGTCGAGCTCCGGGTAGATGAGTGGGGGATCGACGTGGCCTACGCGGGCGCACAGAAGTGTCTCTCCTGTCCCCCGGGCGCGAGCCCGCTGACCCTCTCGGAGCGGGCGATGGAGAAGGTCCTCTCGCGCGAGGAGGAGCCTCGGTCGTGGTATCTCGACCTCTCCCTCCTGGACGGATACTGGGGCGACGACCGATCGTACCACCACACTGCCCCGATCACGAACGTCTACGCGATTCGGGAGGCACTGCGACTCGTCGTCGAGGAGGGACTCGAGACGCGGTGGGAACGCCACGAGCGACTGGGCCGCGCAATAAAATCCGGTGTCGAAGCGATGGGCCTCGAGATGAACGCGCCCGAGGAGTACTGGCTGCCGAGTCTGAACGCCGTTCGCGTTCCGGACGGTATCGACGACGGCGACGTCTGTACCGCGCTGCTCGAGGAGTACGATCTGGAAATCGCGAGCGGGCTGGGCGACCTCGACGGTGAGATTTTCCGAATCGGCTGTATGGGACACTCGGCGCGGCCGGAGAACGTCGTCTACACGCTAACGGCGCTCGGTGATGTCCTCGAGACGATGGGAGCAGACGTCGATCCGGAACGCGGCGTCTCGGCGGCGCGACGTGTGCTAAAAAAGCGTAGCGGCAGCGATTAGGCGGTTGCCCGCGGTCCTGGTGGGGCCCGTTCGACCTGATAGTCGTCCCCGTCGACAACGATGATCGCCCATTCGTAGCTCGGATCGACGCTGGTGAGTCGCGTCTCGAGTTCGTCTACGTCGTCGGGATGTGCGACGAAACAGTGAAACTGCTCAGAGGACGACGACGGCAGTTCATCGGTCTCGAGAACAGTGTTGACGTGGACGACTTTCCACGCGCGTTCGGCACGGAACGTCGGCCCGTTTCCTTCGACGGTGTATCCAAGCTCTGCGAAGATCGACCTGGCCTGCTCGACGAGTCGCATGTTAACAGGTCCCATTCAGTAGCTGTATACACGGGCAGGGGGCATAAAGTTTGTTACCGAATACCATTCATTCGGTGAGTTACGTGTGGGGCTGCAGAAAACGGCACGAGACGGGATGTGTCGATCGAAACCATATAACAGACTATGCGTCCATGGGGTCGATGTACTCTTGCTCGTCCGATTCGTCCTCGTCTGGGGCGGGCGTGTCATCCCCGTCCGGCCCGTCCTGTTCGTCGTCTCGATCTTGGCCGTTCCCCGTCCCCTCTTCTGCGTCCGGCCCGTCCTCATCATCACCACAGCCAGCAATAGCGACGAGGGATGCTGTCGCGATCGTTGAACGCAGAACCCGCCGGCGCGATATCGATTCGGTCGGAACCATGGAAGTTATTCCAGGCCGATGGGGAAAAGGTGGAAGCCGACACTTTCACCCTTCCCCTTCGCTGCACGTGCCGACTTCGGTCACAGACACGTCTCTACACACGGTTCGATGACGACATAGGCAGGAGTGAGTATGACTCGTCGATTTCGTTCGCAGAGAGTGAGGTCCGAGTCACTCGTGGGCTGCGTCCCACTCGGTGGGCTTGCGAAAGTTTCCACAGACGTTACACTGGATTCGCCCCATCGAGTCCATCGCATTGTCGATACGCTCGCAGTTCGTACAGAACCAGCCGTACCGTTGATCGGCGGATCGGGACTCGTAGGCGACGAGGAACGGTCCCTTCGACCCCCTGTCGCCCTCCGTTTGAGAGACGTACACCGTCCGTCCGTCGTCGGTCGAAGTCGATTGCATGCTACCGTTTGCTACGTATCCGAGGGACCAATGGTCTTCCGACAGCAGCCCGAACAGGGTTCGTCGCGGATGAGGGTCATGCGCTTCGATTAGATAGTAGCGGAGATGGGAACGTGAGAGTGGTACGCGTACACAGGACAGACTGTCTCAACTGAAAACTTTACCCGCACAGAAATCGTTCGGGTTCGTAATGGCGCTGGTTGTGGTTCCTGTTCGATACCCCCTGACGAAACATTCACGCCGAACCCTCGAGCGCGCGATCGAGGTCTCGCGCGATCGAGACGCGGCTCTGACGATTCTTCACGTTAATCTGTATCAGAGCGGGAAGAAGGTGACGCGCATCGACCTGAAAAACACCGTCGAGCGGGCGTTCGGCACCCTCGAGAACGCTCGGTACGTCGTTCGATCCGGCTTTCTGGTCGAGGAAAGCATCCTCGACGAGGTCGCTGCCGAGGACGCCGACGCCGTCGTGATCGGTGGCCGACAGGCGAGCCGACTCCGGCGCATCTTTCGGCGGTTCACCGACAATCCGGACATCGATCGATACCTTCGCACGCACCTCGATTGCGAAGTCATCACGGTCGAAGGCGCAACCGCGTAACGCTTCGAGTCGCGGTCAGTCGGTCGACTCGACGTTCCGAACGACGAAGACTGGAACCGACGCGTTGTCGACGACTCGCTCCGAGACGCTTCCGAGTGAGGTGACCTTTTCTCGCGGACTCTTGCCTGTCGTTCCGATGACGACCAGATCGATACCGTGCTCGTCGGTGTAGTCGAGAATCGTCTTTGCCGGCGTTCCCTTTCGAACGTCGCTGACCGTGTCGAGTCCCGCATCAGTCGCGCGCGCTTCGACGGCGGCGACGGCGTCGTCGCCTTCGGCCTCGAGCGAGCGTTCGAGAGAGTCACCGTCCTCACCGCCCGCTGCAGCGGTGATCCGGCTATCGATCACGTATAGCGCGTGGACCGTCGCGTCGTTGGCGTCTGCGATCGGCAACCCGTGAGAAAGTGTTTCGTCGATCGTATCGCTGCCATCGGTCGGGACGAGGACGTCGTCGTACATCTCGATCGCCTTCGAGTTCGGACGGAGCCCGTATAAAACACTGGCTCGAAGCCGTTCACTCGCCGATCAGAGCCGTGGAGACGACGGCTGTGCGCGAGGACGCGCTCAGGAACTGTCGTCGATTTCGGAACCGTCGTCTGAATCCTCGCGAGACGTGGTCTCGGGTGGCCGGTCGTTGACGGTCACCTGACCGATGCCGCTGGTCTCGTCGAAGACGTGGTGTCGGTGGGGGTAGGCGAACTCGATGTCGTTTTTGCGAAAGCGGGATCGGACCGCCGACTGGACATTCGAACGGGCTAGAGACTGTTTGTACGGGTGTTTGATCCAGAAGAACAGTTCAAGCGCGATTCCGTTGTCGACGTACTCGCGGATCGCACAGATTGGGGCTGCAGCGTACCGGGCGCTTCCGATCCGAATGTCCGGGCCGCCGGAGATGACGGTGTCGACGCCGCGAGCCGCACGTTCTGCGTGTCGCTGTGCCGCTTCAAGGTCGCTTTCGTAGGTGATCTCGAACTCGATCGAGATCCGCGTCCGCTCGTCCTCGGCGGAGTAGTTGACGACGTCGCGTGACTGGATCTCGGAGTTCGGGATGACGATGAACGTATTCTCGAGGGTGAATATTTTGGTATACCGAATAGTAATATCTTCGACAAACCCCCTGTGTCCCGTATCGGCGACTTCGATCATGTCGCCGATCTCGTATGGCCGGTCTGCGAGAACGAAGATCCCGTTGATCAGACTTCCGACCAGTGGGGCGAGCACGACCGCGACGACCGCGGAAATAACAGTCACCGACAGGAGTATTTGTCCGCCGCTGAGACCGAGGATTCCGCCGACAACGAGGAGCGTAATGACGAGAACTGTTGCTCTGATCCCTCGGAGGACGGTCTGTGTAACGCTCGGTCGTTCGATTCGCCGAGCGACGGTCCGTCCGGCAAGCCGGACGACGAGTTTCGAGAGGTACCACCCGAGTATGAACACGACGAGAGCGAGGGCGAACTGGACGACGAACTCGAAGACCGACGTCGGAACGGTCCCGTCCATTCCGTCCATGAGCACGCTCTCGTTCATTCCGGAGGCCTCACCATGGAAACACACTCTCCCCCGCGGTGGTTAAGGGTTCTGACCACCATCTCGTGGCGCGGTTCTTCGGTTCAGCCAGGCAGATCTAACTCCGTTTCGAAAACAGGTGCTACTCACGCTATAATAAACACTTTATCAGGAAAGATCCTACCGGATCGTATGGCACCAGACGACCTGCGATCGAAGGTCGAGCGCGTGGGTGACCGATTCAACCTCGGCGAGTACGAGATAGACGCCTACCTCACCGTCCTCGAACAGGGACAGCTAACGGCGAGTGAGATTTCGGATCGGACCGAAATTCCACAACCTCGCGTCTACGACACCGTTCGCAGTCTCAGCGACCGTGGACTGGTCGAGTTGCGAGAGTCGCGCCCGATGAAGGTCGTCGCGCTCGATCCGGAGATGGCGTTCGGCGACGTCCAGGAGTCACTGGAAGAGATGATCGACGAGCTCGAAGCGCGCTATACGGCACCAGCACGGGAAACCGAGGCGGTGTCGCTCGTCAAGTCCCGGTCGACGATCCTCCGATATCTCGAGGAGGTTATCACGGCGGCCGAATACGAACTCTCGCTGTCGCTCACGCCAGATCTGTTGGCGCGGTTCGAATCCGAACTCAAGGCGGCAGTCGAAGCCGATGTCAGTGTCGATCTGATCGTGACGCCGGCGAACGAAGCGCCGGATCCGTCGTCGTTCGACTACCTCGAAATCGCGACGGCAGCCCGGGCTCGACGCGGGATTACGACGCCGGTGATCGCCGTCGCCGACGGGCAGTACTCGATCTACGCCACGCAGGACGCGTTACGGGACGATCAGGACCGATACGGCGTTATCTTCAATCGTTCGGCGCTTGGCTTTCTCGTCTCCGGCTTCTTCGGCACTGTTCTCTGGACGACCGCCGAACAGTCGCTCAGTGAGGACAGCTCGGATCGTACCTACCCGCGGAAGTACGCCTCGATTCGACGGTGCGTCAAGGACCTGATCGACGAGGGCGGCGAGTTCTACGCGACGATAGACGGACGCGACGTCGAACGTGGAACGCCCCGCGTCGCTCGTGGACGGATCGTCGACGTCTCCTTCGAAGTGAGCGAGGAGGTCGCCAGTCTTTCCCTCGAGAACGAAGACGGGACGACGGTCACCGTTGGCGGTCGGGTCGCCGCCTTGGAGGACCTCGAAGCCCACGAGATTCACATCGGTCGCCGCGAACCCCCATCGATCGACGTGTAGGTAGCGAGAGACGTTAGTGTCTCAGCGTGGCCGTGGTTCGTCTGTGAGTCACCGACAGTGGCGGACAGCGGCCATCGGACCTTTTCGTCGACCCCGTGCCATCAGTCGTAAGCCGAACAACGATGTGACCGGTCGTGAAACTGAGAAACGACCGCGTACTTGAGTGGGTGGGGAACTTCGGTGTGCATATCGTTGCTGTCTCACTCGAGCGGGGCCCGTTGGGCCGTGAACGGAAACCGATAGAACACGAAATTCAATATAGCGACATAGAATACATATGTCCGAACGGAAACGACCCACGTGTCCGAACGGAAACGACTACAGATGACAATAGAACAAAGCGAGATCCGAACCGGCATCGTCGGCCTCGGCAACATCGGACAGTACCACGCGGAACGACTCGTCTCCCTCGGTATTCCACTCGTCGGGGGGATGGACGTGGCTCCACCAGCGCGCGATCGGTTCGCGCAGCGATACGACGTTGACGTCTACGAGGACCACCAGGAGCTGTACGACACTGTCGATGCTGTCATCGTCACGACCCCAAACAGATACCACGAGGAGTACGCGGTCGACGCGCTTGAACGCGACTTACACGTTCTCCTCGAGAAACCGCTCGCGGACACGCTCGAGAGCGCACAGCGAATCGCCGATGCTGCCGACGCTGCGGACAGCTACTGTATGGTCGGGTTCAACAACCGGTTTTCGAACACCGTTCAGATCGTTACCAACCGAATCGAGCGCGGCGAACTCGGCTCCGTATCACACATCGAGGCGAACTACGTCCGACGACGCGGCATCCCCGGCCGAGGATCGTGGTTTACTCGCCGACAGATCGCTGGCGGCGGAGCACTGATCGACCTCGGCGTTCACGCCGTCGACCTCGCCCTCCACCTGCTTGACTATCCGGACGTCATCGAGGTTTCAGGCATCACTCGGAGCGAGTTCGGCGGAAGCGAGGAGTACGCTTACCTCGAGATGTGGGCCGGCGATTCGGGACCGGCCGGTTTCGACGTCGACGACTCCGCGAGCGCGTTTATCCGCTGTGCGGACGGCCGAACGATCAGCCTCGAGGTCGCCTGGGCGACGAACCGCCCCGCAAACCACGAGTTCGTCGTCCGCGGCTCAGAGTCGGCGGCCCGGTTCGATCTCCTCGAAGGCGACCTCAGCATCTACTCGGCGAGCAGTGACGGGCCGGACCACCTCGAGGATACGGCGATCGAAACTCGACAGAACGATACGCACGCAGACGAACAACAGGCGTTTTTCGACCGGATTCTAACCGAGACAGCCGACGATAGCAACGTCGAACAGGCGCTCGTCGTCCAGCGGGTCATCGATGCCATCTACCGATCCAGCGACGAGGCACGCACGATTACCATCGAAACGTGATGCAGGCGGACACTCGTCGGTGAACAGCCGATGCTGGAGGTGGTGATGATCAGTACGTGGGTCGGACCGATCCTGTAGCGTTTTTATGTTTGTGTGGTATAGACACACACATGAGGGCCGAACGACCGCTCCGTCTCGGGCTCGATCGACGGGAGATCGCGGTTGGATCGCCGGTAACCGTGGTGGTACGGGACCGTGGAAACAAACCGATCGAGGGAGCGACGATCGTCGCGGGAACGAAGCGAAAACGGACCGACTCGAACGGACGATGCGAGCTCACGTTCCGCTCGCCGGGGTTCTGGAAGATCGTCGCAGCCAGAGCGCCGACCGACCGAGTCGCGTACGAACCAGCGAGTACCGTGGTTCGAGTCGTCCCGCGGACCTCGTCGGGAGGATCAACAAAATACGTTGCCTGAGACGGATGTTGTACCGACGTACCGGCGAAGCTGCGACACGGCTGTGCTTGGGCGGCAGTGACCTATAGTAGCCACTGCAAGTCATTGCACACCTGATCGCGAGACGGCTCGGCGATCAGTGTGTAAATCGTTGCAGTTGTTACTATACAGTCGGCCATGTGCGAGTTTCCAACAGGTTCTGTCAGTCCTCGATCGGATTGTTAACCGAATCGCTGGACGATGATGGGTCGCTTACGTCAACATTGCCGTCACTGTAGACGACGATCTCATACCCTTCGTACTCGAGGTGGACTCGTGCGTTCGAGGAGTCGGTCGGCGTTCGAAAGAGCGTATCGAGCGCTTCCGGGTCGATCACCGTATAGAGAGGGTCGTATGCCGGCGGCTCGATTTCGGTTACGTCGACGCCTTCGTGGGCGGCGATCGCTTCGATAATAGCCTGTGTCGGAGGGGGAATCGGCGTTTTGTCCGGGGAGGGCATATTATATTCTAACAGGTTCTCTCGGATAAGTATGGTGGCAAATATTGCCACTCTCCCCAGTAGTATCACTCGATAATTTTCGACTCAGTCCGACGAACGACAGATTTCAATCGTTCGCCCTGTCGATTCGATCAAACTGAGCGGTGAGATACACGTACACCGTATTCGGGATCGTTCGCAGCGTCCTGTTGTACCCGATATAAACGCTGAGTAATGCGAGGATCGTCCCTGCGACGACGTCCGAAAACCAGTGGATTCCGAGGTACATCGTCGAGAGGGCAACACTGAGTGCGAGCGCACCCGACAGAACTACCCAGACGGGATACTTCCTGCGAGTGATCCACGCGAAAAAGAAGACGGTCATCGACAGCGACGTGTGAAGCGACGGGAAGACGTTCGTGTTCTGATTAACGCGGTTGGTCAGCGTTCGGGATTCCGGAAATGCGGTGTACAGTAATCCCTCGAACAGATCCGGGTTGAGGTTCCGCGGGCCGTAGGCGATGAAAAACACGTAACAGATCAGCCCGATCCCGTAGTTCGCCGTAAACGCGAGGATCAGGGCACGAAGATCCGCCATATCGTCGAGTACAAAGTAAGCGATAAACGGGAACAACAGCAAGAACGCATAGCCGTAGATGTAGATGAAGACGAAGAAATCCGTCAACAGCGGGGACTGAAACGCCTGGAGGACGACAACGGGATTTGCGGGGAAAAGCAACTCCTCCAGTTCGAAGAGCGTGAACGTAATATTGTTCTGCAACACTCGTCGCTCGAGGTGGGTGAGGATGTCGACCGTCGACCACCGAATCAGTAACACGATAACAAGTGCGATCAGCGGCATCGTACACGCTTTGAACCGCCAGCGAATGTCACCCAGTGCGGCTGCTAACCGCCGAGAACCGACAACAACGAGTGTCGCACTCACGAGCATAATCGCGACGACGAGTGCGAGTTCTGAGACGACGCCAACGATGGACATGGGGACCGTACGTGAGATACCGTCTGCGAGGCATTAACTTCTGCGAGGCGACGCCACTGTCGCGCGTGGTGCAATCGTCCAAGAACTCACTCGAGCAGTTCGCCGTCCTCGTATCGATGACCCTCGTCCTCGAAGAGCGACCGAACTCGAGTTTCGTTGATCTCGCCGTCGGTACCCGGAAACTCCAGGACGGCTGCTTCATCGTCGGCTTCCCATCGGTCGTCACGGATTCCAGCGAGCGAGGGAAACGTACTCGCTGGTTCGGCAAACCCATCGAACAGTTCCGTAACGGTGTGTTCACGATCGATCAGTTGCGAAAGCAGTCGGCGAAAATGGGGATATCTGAGGCTCGGATGGTCGTGGTTGTATCCAACCATGTAAAATGAGTTCGCCTCGTTGCTGACGAGTGTTGTACTCGACTCGTTTCGGATGAGGTCGGTTTCTTCCGGTGGAATCGGGCTCGCAGTGAGATCGATCTCACCGTTGCGAAGCGCGTCGATCATCGTTCCCGCGTTCGGGCTGACCTGAAAGTGAACTCCTGAAAACTGTGAAAAGCGTTCGAGTGAATCTGGACGCTCGGATGGCTCTCGGCGAAGCACGTGTTCGTTGAACGGATCAAGCTCGACGGAATTGTCCGTGACCTCAACGAGTCTGAAGAGCCCCGACCCGATCGGTTCATCGTTATCGGTTGCGAGCGCTTCGGTCTGATGGTCGGCAACCAGTTCAGACCGCGGCTCCCAGACGTGTTCGGGGAAAATTGGGATCGTAAGTGCACGAACCGCTGCCTGCTGGACGGCTCGATCGAAGGAAAATCGAACCGTTCGCGAATCGATTCGCTCGACGTTCTCGACGAGGATCTGTTTCCCTCTGTAGCGCGGTGCGGGAAGACCGCTATCGAGTTCGCCCATCGACGTGTCCTCGAGAAATCGGTACGTGAACATCACGTCGTCCGCGTCGACCGTCGATCCGTCGTGCCAGCCCAGGTTGTCTCGAAGCGTCACTGTCGCTTGTGACTGCTCCTCCCAGGAAACCTCAGTAGCGAGCCACGGGACGTACTCGGCGTCATCACCGGTCCCGAACTGGCGGACTAACGGATCGTAGAGCAACCCGGTGAGACCGTGAATCCGGTTTCGGTCGACGACGAGTGGATTCAACCGCTCCGTCAGCCCTTCGCCGAAGACGCCGACTTCGAGGGGGTCGCTACGCGACCCGTCTTCGGGCGGTTCCGACATGATCTCGAGGTACTCCGTCGTGGTTGCCGGAGGGATTCCAGTGCCAATACCACTCTGTACGCCACCAATCCGGCGGGGAAAGGCAACGACGGTATACGGAGACGTCTCTTCGAGAAATTCAAACAGATCCGTGAGCGTCCCGTCACGATCGTCCTCGTCCGTTCGCTGGGCTTCGAGGAGTTCGTCACATTGCTCGTTGTAGAAACGAAACGGGTTCTGCCATCCTTGCTCGGTAACAAATTGGGAATGTAACAATCCATACAGTGCGTCGTACTCGTCGAACCCATAATGGCGAACGACGAACACGTCGTACTCTCCGTCGAGAAGGACGTCACGGTAGAGATCCGCCTTGGCTATCGGTTCGTGAGCGGCACCGATGCCGGCCGCCTGAAAGTTTTCTCGGAGTCGACTTGCAATCGTTGCCGCAGCTGCATCGTCGTCAGCGGGGACCGTTTTGATTGTGAGCTCAACCTGGTCGGGCCCAGTGTTTCCCATCCAGATCCGATCAGTACAACCGGCAAGGGAACCTGTTGCAGCGGCACTTGCACCGGCGAGCAGTCGCCGACGCGTCGTCAGTGGATCCCCCTCGTCCATGTATCGGATGATATGTCATCATGATGTATAGGACTTACTCTCGAGCCAATATCGAAACACAACTCCATGCCGGCAGACGGTCGTTAATCGATGACTATCACGTTCTCATGACTGTCATCGTCTGATGACTCTCTTTCCCTCGTTCGTATGTCGTCCATAACAATGTCTTTCATCCCCCTCTGTCGTGACGTGGCACCCGTTCCCAGGGAGAGGCGGTTGGTCGGCTGCGACCGGTAGCACGCATCGGGAACGGCCACGAGAGACAACCATGAAACTCGCACTAATCGGCTTTGGTCAAGCAGGCGGGAAAATCGTCGATGAGTTCCTCGCGTACGATGAGTCGATCGGCGGCAAATTCGTCGAATCGGCGATCGCAGTAAACTCCGCAACGACGGACCTCAAAGGTCTCACGAACGTCCCTCGGAAGAACCGAGTCCTCATCGGGCAAGCGCGCGTAAAAGGACACGGTGTCGGCGCCGACAACGAGCTCGGTGCCGAGGTCACCGAGGAAGACATCGACGAGATACAGGGCGCGATCGATCGGATCCCGGTCCACGAAATCGACGCGTTCCTCATCGTCGCCGGCATGGGCGGTGGAACCGGCTCAGGCGGTGCACCCGTCCTCGCAACGCACCTCCAGCGGATCTACACCCAGCCCGTTTTCGGACTCGGCATTCTGCCGGCGACGGACGAGGGTGGCATCTACACGCTCAACGCGGCTCGATCGTTCCAGACGTTCGCTCGCGAAGTCGACAATCTGCTCGTCTTCGATAACGACGTCTGGCGAAGTTCCGGCGAAACCGTCGAAAGCGGCTACGATCGCATCAACAAGCAGATCGTCGAACGGTTCGGACTGTTGTTTGCCGCCGGCGAGGTCAACGAGGGTGAGCACGTCGCCGAGAGCGTCGTCGACTCATCAGAGATCATCAACACGCTCGACGACGGCATCTCGACGATCGGCTACGCGAGCGAGACCGTCGACGCGGAAAACGACGGTCTTCTGTCATCGTTCCGCGGAAGCGAATCGTTCGACGAAGGGACTGCAACGAATCGCATGACGAGTCTGGTTCGCAAGGCGACGCTCGGTCAACTGACCCTCCCATGTGACGTCGGGAGCGCCGACCGCGGGCTCGTCGTGACGACCGGACCGCCCGAGCACCTGAACCGAAAGGGCGTCGAACGCGGCCGTCAGTGGCTCGAAGACGAGACGGGAAGCATGGAGATTCGCGGCGGCGATTACCCGATCCCGGAGCAGGACGAGGTCGGTGCCATCGTCCTCCTCTCGGGCGTGACCGACATTCCCCGTATCGATCAGCTGCAGCAGGTCGCCATCGAGGCACAGGATCGGACTGAAACCCTCAAAGCGAGCTCCGAAGACGACTTCGCGTCGCTCGTCGATACCGGCGGCGAGCTCGACGCGCTGTTCTGACGACGGCTGGTCCGTTCTCAACTACTACTCGCACCATCGAAATCGGATACCACCTTCCTTTCAGATGACGTCGTCGGGATCGTGAACCGCTGCCATTCGCTGTGCTTCCGTAGCGTACTGTTCTCGCTGCTCGGAATCGGTGACCGAGCCGAGATTTGTAGGCTCGACGGCGGTCGAAGCGGTCGTATCGCGGACGTCGCCGAACGAGGTCAGCGCCCGTTCCTTTCGAAAATATCGCGTTCCGTCCGTCGTGGCGTACGTGAGGATGATCAGGTTTTGTTCGTCATCCGAGTACGTACGTTCCACCAGCCAGACACGTACCTCGTCCGCTCCTGTACCCGTCATACGGATCCGTTCGTTGGCTATCGGGATTAAACCAGCAGCCGATTCGGCATTTCAGGGCTCAAGTCATCCAACGGTTGGTCCAGTGGAATCTCAAGATGAACTGAAACTGCCAGCTGACAGCGGGAGAAACTCTCTGCTAACGAATAGTAGGAATTCGTTTACTACTTCGAAATTGGACGTTCATCAAATCGTAACTGATCAGTCTTCGTGTCAGTAACGGTAGCGCGACAATAACGAACTGTTATATTACTGTCTCTGGGGACATGAGCGGTCAAAACCAACCAAGCCGCGACACGACAACGTCCACGATGCGAGAAGCAGTTAAGTCGGTGTTCACCCGATCGGACGAAACGACGATCGAGGAGTGCCGACGCTGCGGAAAGACGATCGAGCGGAGACACGCGGACTGTCCGATCTGTGGCTGTGAGGATATCGTCACGTACCGGATTCAGTGACTCACGTACCGGTTTCGGTGGCAGTCGGAATCGACTCCGTCTCGATCCCGGTGCGCCGTCCGTCAAGCACCTCGAACTGCTCGCCTCGACGATGTTCGAGCCAGTACAGCAACCGTTCTGCCCACTCGAGTTTCCGGGCTTTCGCCGAATCCACCGACGGATCATCGAAATCCCAGCCGACGAACAGCAGTCGGTCTGCACCGAGGTGATCAGCGAGAAACGCCGCCCGATCACCGTCAGTAAATCCGCCGAAATTCCGCACCGGGCCGCGGGGTTTCGCCTGCGTCGTCGGAAGCACGAGTTCGTCGACGCAGTCCGGAACGACGCGCCGTATCGCCGCCGCGTTGTCGCCGTGAGCGTGTACCGCTACCGGAACGTCACGTTCGGTACACCGCCGGACCGTCTCCGGATTCTTGTCGAGGTCTGTGACCATGCAGTCGGTCGTAACGTCGTGGTCCGAAAGGACGTCGACCGCCGTCGACGCCGCCACGACGACGTCTGCGCCGCGGATGCGGGCGAGTTCCTCGTCGGTCGAAAGCGACGGACCCGCACCAGCGATGGCGACGGTCGCACCGCGGACGGCCGAGAGCGTCTCGAGGTCGAACGGGCCGGTTATCGACGCGAGGGCGTCCCGAGCCTGCTCGTCGCCGGTTCGGCCGTATCCGAAATCGCGTCGGATCGCCTCGTACACCGGCTCCCACTCGTCGAACTCCATGGTCGATACTCGCACGCCGCCGGTTAGTCAGTGTTGGTACTGCGAGCGCGGCGGATTTGCTGGGGCTGTTTCAAAACGTGATTCCGATCAAAACTCGATAGGAGGGCTAGCGACGGAGTGTCGCCACTAGGTGACGTAACTCACTAATAATTCCGTGTTGTGGGCCGGGGGTTGCCTCCAAAGTACCCCTACCCGGGAGGCCGCCCGGCGTCCACTCCCTCATTTCGAAGCCTTCGTCATAAGCTTTCTCTTACTACAGCATGTTGTCGAGTTCATCGCCCAGGGTACCGATCGTCCCGTTCTCAGCCTCGATTTGCCGCGAAAGATCGCCGATCGACGCGGGTGTGCCGAGCAGGAGGACCGCGCCATCGCTCCCCCTACACAGCGTCGCGTCCGAATCAACCGTTACAGCCGCTAACTGCTCGCACTGGTCGACAGCGAGGCCGTCGATCTCGAACGCCAGCGTCTGCCAGTCGTCGGCGATTTCGGGGTCGATTCCTCGCTCGTCGAATATCGTTCGAAGCTCCCGTGGCGATCGGACGTCGAGCTGGGCGACCGAAACCGACTCGACCGTCGAGCGGTCGCGTTCGGTAAACGCCGAGCCGATCAGCGCCGCATCGCGCGTTTCGGCCACGTCGTGCGTTCGGATCACGTGTGCACCGCGTTCGACGGCCATCGAGGTCGCCGCGAGACTGACTGGCAGTCGCTCGTCAGTCTCGCGGTCGGCGATCGCCCCGAGGAAGTTCTTCCGGTTGATCGAAACGAGCATCGGCTGTCCGAGTGCGCGGAACTCGCGAAGCCGACGGAACGTCTCGCGGTCGTCTTCGAGTGTCTGAGCCTCGCTCCAGCCGCCAAAAGCCGGATCGACGATCGTCTTGTCGGTCAGACCGTTCTGTTTCAACGACTCGTACACCTGATCGACGTACGTCGCCTCGGTGGCCCATTCGGGTGATTTTCGCGTCTTCCAGTCAGTTTCCTCGACGGCACCTGGTCGCTCGAGATCCGGTGGGCTGGCCATCTTCGCGACGGCAACGTCGTGATCCGAACAGACCGTCGGCATGTTCGGATCGGCGAAACCGCAGATATCGTTGACCATGTCGAACCCCTGCGAGAGCGCCTCGTCAGCGACCGACGCGTACCGCGTTTCGATCGAAAAAATCGCGTCGCCGGAGACGCTTTCGATCGTCTCACACGCGACGTGAAGCCGCTCGAGTTCCTCCTCGGCCGAGAGCACGTCGAATCGCTTGTTCGCCGATTCGAGTCCGATGTCGACGATATCCGCCCCCTGACCGATCAGTTCCTCGTCGACGTACCGGGCCGCCTCGCCGGGGTCGTCGTAGACGCTCGGGTCGTACGGAGACTCCTCGCTGACGTTCAATACGCCCATGATCCGTGGCGGGTACTCGTCGCCGATCCCGAGTCCCGCGGCGTCGACGGCGTTCATACCTCGTCTGAGGAGAGGAGACGGAAAGGCACCCCGATTGCGGCGAACCGGTCCGAGCGACGGTGGAAACGGTTCGATCGGCGAGTACGGGAATCAGGACGGCGTCGCCGACGACGTTCGAATTGGATCGGCGGTCTGGTCCAAAACTATCTCGCCGTTTCGGATTTCGACCGGGAGACCGGTTCGAATCCAGCGAACGCCGTCCGCCATCGTTACCGTCGCATCAGTTATCTCCGGTCGGCCGACGTACTCTTTCATACACGTCGGTCCGCGAATAGCGAGTTCGCCCGCTCCGTCGTTCGTCTCGAGGACCCGTGTCTCGATGTCGGGCAGCGGATCTCCGAGTCGGCTCGCGTCGTCAGTCGGTGATTTGACGTGTGTAATGCCCGTCTCTGGAAGACCACGGAGGCAGGTTGCAGTCTCGGCTGTTTCGGTCGCCCGTTTGGTCGGCTGAAGAAGCGTGATACCGTCCTGATCAGCCTCACGCTCGCGAAGTTCAGCGAACTGCTGTGGCGTGACGAACGTACGTTCGATGTCCGTCGTATCGAGCACTGACCGGACCGTCGTCGGTTCCCCGTCTGGCAGCGGATCGTATCGACCGCCGCTGACGATCGCGGCGTTCGCGCCGTACAGAAGTTCGATCGGGTTCGAAAGCGACAGCGTACCGAGATGGCTCACGGCCTCGCCGTCGGTCTGAATCGTCGAGCCGACGGTGGCAGCGCTCTGGAGGGTCGAATGGGTGTACGCAACGCCGACCGGGCCTGACTCGTCTCGTCTCACGTACGCGATCAGTCCGCAGTCGTCCTCCCCGCGGCTAACGAGGTCGATTCCGGTTCGAGATCCCGAACCGTTCATGCCGTCGTTCTCGAGGAACGCAGACCAGTCGACTCCCATCCGAACGTCGGCGTCGACGGTGACGGCGACACGGAGCGTTTCGGCGTTCGCGAGGATCGACATTATTCGCCGTTTGTCGGTCACGAGCGCCGTGCTCTCCGTTTCGGTCAGGACGGTTGCGACGTCGCCGTTGTCGTACGATGGCGGAACGGTAACCGGAACACAGCCGTTTCGAAGCGTGCCGTAAAATGCGATGAGAAACGCATGCGGGTTCGAGAGGTGAATTCCCACCGCGTCGCCGGCGGTGATACCACGATTCCGGAGTCCGCCGGCGAACTCGTCGGTACGGGACCAGAGTTCGGCGAAGGATAACGGTTCCTCGCCGTCGATCGCCGTCGCTTCCTGGTTGTGCATTACCGCCGACTGAACCGATTTGACGACGTTCGTCATTCACCAAAACGGATCGGGAAACCATGTTAACTGTTTACATAATACAATATAATATGTTCCATGCACAGGAACGGATATAACGAACTAGGAGATCCGGACACTATCGAAGCGAGGACATCCAGAGAATCCATCGGACAAAAAGAAGTCCGGATGCGCCCACCGGAAGTCGATGAGATGTAAAACGGACACCGATCCCGACCCTGCTATCCGTTGGTCGGTCGTTTGTTGTCGACGGCCGCCTCTTCGAGGACCGCCAGCCTGGAATCGCGCAACAGGACCTTCTTGACGATCGACGGGTTCTCCAGCAGTCGATGTTTGGCGTGAGCACCGCGGCCGCGCCCGCGTCCCTCGCGTTCGGACTGGATCACGTTGAGGAAGTTCTGTTCCTGCAGGATCTCCTGGACACGACGCTCTGAGAGGACGTCGAAATCGAGCCGGCGAGCGATCTCTTTGTACTGGTTGTAGATGATCTTCGTCGGGAACTCCTTCTCGCTGCTGTTTTCGGTCAACAGCGTCAGCGAGTAGAGGATCGCCTTCGCCTGTTGGGGCGAGCCCTCGATCAATTCGTTGAATCGATCGGCCTCTGTCTTCTCTTTCGCGTCGCGAACGTGGTCTGCGGTAACGCGCGTCTCGGCTCGCTTTTTCGCTATCCGGCCCGCGTTCCGGAGGATGTCGATCGCCTTCCGTGCGTCGCCGTGCTCCTGGGCCGCGAGGGCGGCTGTCAGCGGAATCACGTCATCCGAGAGAACACCCTCGTGGAACGCGTCGCGACGTTTTTCGAGGATTTCGACGAGCTGGTTCGCGTCGTACGGCGAGAAGACGAGTTCGTCCCGCGAGAGGCTCGACTTGACGCGTTCGGAGAGGTGGTCGGGAAAGTCGATCTTGTTCGAGATACCGATGATGCCGATGCTCGAGTCCGAGATGCGGCGGTTTTCACCCGCCCGCGAGAGTTTTCGCAGGACCTCGTCGTCTTCGAGCATGTCGATCTCGTCCAAGATGACGATGGTCACGTCGGTACAGTGATCGACGGCTTGCCAGAGGCGCTTGTAGTAGTCACCCGTTCCGAGCCCGCGGTCGGGGACGGTAACGCCGCTCTCCTCGGGTTGGTTGACGATCTGGGCGATCGTCTTGACGATCGACGCTTCCGTGTTCTGTTCCCCGCAGTCGATGAAGGCGTATTTCACGGTGACGTCGTCGTTTCGAGCCTCGGTGATCACCCGTTTGGTAACCGATCGCGAGATGAGTGATTTGCCGGTTCCCGTCTTCCCGAAGATGAACAGGTGGTTTGGCTCGCTCCCGAAGATAGCCGGATTCAGGGCGTCCGCAACTCGTTGCATTTGCTCGTCGCGTCCGACGATCCGGTCCGGGCCGGGAAGATGTGTGATCTCGAGCAGGCGCTCGTCGGCAAACACCGGATCGTCGTACCGAAAGAGTGGATCACGATCGTCGTTGGCGGACATTGCAGTACCGGTGTCTTTCCGCGGGACTGAAATAAATGTATAGGGATCGATCGCGTATGTAAATCAGGCCTGCTGTCGCCTGTGTTGCGATGTTACAACGGTATAGGACACTGAGGGATGAATTGCCCGTCTCGCGCATCTAATCCATGGGTGGATTAGCCTCAACCAGCGGCTCCCGCAAGCGACCCGATACCAGACCCCCGTCGCGGGTGTAAATGCGTGTCGAGAGATCGCCTGTAGCAGTGAATACGATCGAATAGACAAGACGCGGTTTTGGCACGGATGGAAATGGGTCGTTCCCGTATTCGACGCAAGCGGACGACTATCGCCCGTCGATATCTGTTTCGAGGATCGGGGCGGGGGACACACACCCCCATCGCGTATGTAACGGCGAAAGGGTGGGTGGGTGTCGAGTCGACCCGGCGATTTCACCTCGGAAAGTCCACTAACAGACCGATTTTACATCCGCGGAGATGGTGTGTTCCAAATCAGAACCCCTCCGCCTGTGTGGCGTTACAAACGCGAAGGGGGTGTGTCCGTCTTTCTCCGCCGGACGAACCACCCAAACCCAGTATTCAGACGAGAACACTGCGTTTTCGAGATGCTTCTCACGGAATGTTCTCCTGATACCATTTGCCAACTAGACTAGCTAGTCTAGTGTTAGTGTCTAGTTAGTGTATAGTAGTAAAACAACAGATAAACATAGATAGATGGTAGCACGACACAGCACTATCGCTCGCCGATATCGAAACCAGTAACCACTCCCAACGAGATGTCTGAGTAAACCGAATGAGCGATCAGCCGTCCGAATCAACTCCGTCGTCGTCCGTATCACCGCCAGCGGTCGCTGTCGTCGACGCCCAGTCTCCGGGTAACGTCGGAACGATCGCTCGCGCCATGAAGAACTTCGGCTTCGAGGACCTCCTCCTCGTCGATCCCCCGAAACTCGACCCCGATGGCGATGCGTACGGGTTCGCCGGTCACGCCCGAGAAGACGTCCTGCCGAACGCAACCGAGATATCTTTCGACGAACTCATCGACGAGTACCACACGGTCGGCTGTACAGCCGTGACCAACGAGGACGATAACAACCACGTCCGCTTTCCCTTTTCGACGCCGGCCGAACTCGCCGATCGGCTCTCGACTGTCGAGTCTTCGACCGCCCTCGTCTTCGGTCGAGAACGCGTCGGTCTGACCAACGAGGAACTCGCCCGAATCGACGAGATCTGTTCGATCCCCGCCAACGCGGAGTATCCCGTGCTCAACCTCGGTCAGGCAGCGACGATCACGCTCTATGAATTACGCGATCTCGCGCTGTCCGACGCTGAGACGCAACATCCAGACATCGAGCGGGTTCGTGCGAGCGAAGAAACGATAGACCGAATGTACCAGCAGTGGGGCGAACTGCTCGTGGAACTCAACCATCCGACGGAAAAACGGGACAAAACGATGCGAATGCTGCGGCGAGTCTACGGTCGCGCCGATCTCACGGAACGCGAGGTCAACACCTTCATCGGCCTTCTCCGCCGGGCAACTGACCGCCCGTCACAGCAGTGAGTTCTGCGCTCCCATGCGTTTTCCGAACCGATGTACTCCTTGAGTTATGCGTTTTCCAACAAGTGCGACGATGCGTTCTCCGATAACGGCGTATCAGGAATCAAGTACTAATCGATCACTGGTTGCGGTTATTCGAAGGTCGAACAGTTCGCGGAGTACGTTGAGCGTCGGTCCGGAGTTGGACTCCGGATTACAGTAGTAATGAGAGAGGGCTTCTGCGCTGTCGAATCGAGAGTTGAGCAGATGGATGAACCTGAATACCTGTTCTAGCTCGAACGTGTGGATGATTTCGGTCAGAATATCGAACGCGACCGAAAACGTCGTCTCCGGCCCGTTGTGCTCGGCGATGATACGGGAGATCGTTTCCCCGATTCCGGAGAGGCCGAGCCCCTTGTCCAGTTGGACTACCTCCAGCGACGGAGCGGACAGTTCGACGTCGCCGATATCTGCCAACGGGTCGTGTTTCGTCGTCACGACGATCGTGTGCTCGGGCCACGCTCCAAGCCTGGCTTCGATCAATTGCAGTCGTGTCGTCACACTCGCCGTGATCACGATCGCGATATCTCCGCGGGTCAGAAAGTGAGAGCGAGCGCTGCTCGCCCCGGTACTTTCGGGCGGCGTCAGGACCAACACGTTTCCGAGACCGTCGACTTCGTCCGCGACGTGTGTTCCCGTCCGAACGGAGCGGCGCATGTGGGTACCTAAATGCGTCGCAAACGCATCTTTTGCCGCCGCTTCGTCGTGGTCCGAGCCGTACTCGTCGCAGTAGGGGCAGTTCCAGTTCACCTGAAACCCGTTCGCCGTGAGCCGCTGGCGGTGATGGTCCAGCAGGTGGTCCTGAATCGAACGCTGTACCGTTTTGCTCCGCTCCGACCAGACTACGAAATCGCAGTGGCGACAGCGCCAGTTGTACGTCATCTCGGCTCGACTCTCGTTCGTGCGTTCATCGTTTCGTCATCCGTCAGTGTCGTGCGTGTATCGTTTCTCCTCGGCCGAACACCGTCCGCCAATCGACTCGTGATTCGTCGCTATCCTCTCACCTGTTGTCCGTCTTCAGACGTTGCGCTCTCCCTGTTGTCCCATTGCCATTCGTTGCCCCCTATTCGTCTCGCCCTTCTGTCGACTCCTCGTCCCGCTTCTTGTTCGTGTAATCGGACGGCGTGGTCACGTACGTGAAATCCACACCGCTCGCCACCGCTTCCCGAGACGACCGGCGCGTAATCTTTTCGAGAACGTACTCGGCTCGAGTCGTTACCGTCGACGAGACCGATTCGTCCCGAATCGTCTGCCGTAGCTTCGGCTGGAGCGATCCGTCGTCGAGTTCGACGAGCGTCGCCATGACGAACTTCGCAGTTAGCTCGTCCCCGTCGAGCAGTCGGATGAGACAGTCTTGAACGGCGTCTCGATGCTCCGTTCCGACGACCCGTCCGAGGAGCCACGCGGCGTTTCGACGGATGTGTTTCGGTGGGTTTCCGTTCAGTATCGGGAGACACTGGACCGTGAACTCGTCGGCGTCTGCCTCGAGGAGATCGTCCGCCAGGTCGTTCCGGAACTGGTGGCTTCGATCCGACGGGGCGTTCGCGACGAGTTCGAGCAGCGATCGGGTTGCTGTTCGCCGAACCTGTTCCGAGCGGTCGTCGAGCGCGTCGAGTAACACTGGAACGGGCTTTCGATTGCCGAACCGACCGAGTTCTCCGATGGCGATAAGCCGAACGGACTCGCTTTTCGATCTGGCGGCCGGAACGAGCGCTTTGAGTGCGTCTTTCGTCCCGATCTGTGCGAGCGCCGTCGCTGCTGCACGACGGACCTGTTCGGTTCGGTCCTCGAGTCGGCGAGCAAGCGCATCGACGCAGCGAGGATCACCGATCAGTCCACACGCACTGACGCTGCGGACCCGAACACGAACGTCACCGTCGGTGAACACACCAACGAGATCGCCGGTCGCAGCGCGGTCGCCGATTCGGCCGAGGGAAACGGCCGCGAGTAATCGGAACTCGGAATGCTCGGCGTCGAGCCAATCGGTGACGCGCTCTGCACCCATCCAGTCGGGCGTCTCGTCGACGCCGGACGCCGCCAACTCGTCGGTCAGCCGATCGAGGCTGTCCTCGTCGCGGAGGTAGATCGCGTCGATGGCTGCTGCGCGAACGGCGTCGCTCTCGTCGTGTTTCGCCGTTCGGACGAGCGCCCGAATGATCCGTTCCTGTGCGTCGTCGCTGACGCCAGTCGCCAACCCGCCGAGTATCTCCGCCGTTCGCTTCCGAATGACCGGATTTTCCGACTGCGTGAGATACTGCAGGAGTTTCAACTCGTCCGCGTCTCGCGCGAGTTCGTACAGGAACGTTACGTCGTCTGTTGACATTCTCTCGATCACCGTTTCCGATCGCGTTCGCGTTTCATACCGTTCCGAGAACGACCTCGGAGCAACCCGTCTCCCAGCCGACACGATTTTCTTCGTCGGTTGAAATATTGGATGTTTTAATATAATTGTTCGGGCCGAAGTGACGAATCACACGTTAACAAACGATTCAACACGCAGTCATCCGTCCCACAGCTGACGAGCGACAATCGCCACACTCAGCAAGTGATAATCGCCACGCTCGGCAAGCGACAGTCGCGACGCTCGTCGAACGACAATTCTCACACCCAGCGAGCGATGACCCGCTCCGTCCGGTGACCGATGAATCTCCGACCTGCCGGATCGAAACTCTCCGTGATCGGCGGGTGACGTCACCGAGAAATCGTCATCGACCGCTCAAACCGCAGAACGCGTTCAGTCGAGGTGTCGCGAGACGAAAAGTGGCCGACTACGCTCGCTTCTGGATCTCTTCGCGGAGCAGTTCGCTTACCAGGTCGCCGTCGGCCTTGCCGCGGAGTGCGCCCATGCACTCGCCCATGAGGCCGGAGAACGCCTGCATGCCCTCGTCTTCGACCTGCCCTTCGTTTCGCTCGACGACCTCGGCGACGGCCTCTCGGACCTCGTCTTCCTCTGCTCCGCCGAGGCCTTCCTCCTCGGCCGCCTCTTCTGCAGTTCGGCCCGGCTCCTCGGCAAGCGCTCCGAGCAGATCCGTCACGCCCTCGTTTGGGAGTTCGCCCGCGTCGACCAGACCGAGGACGGACTCGATATGCGTCTCCGTCAGGTTCTCGACCGGCACGTCGTCGCGCCGGAGTTCGGTCAGCGTCGACTCGAGGGTCGTCGCGGCCAGCGTCGGATCGATCCCGTCCGCGACGACGTCCTCGAACAGCGGCATGTGTTTCCCGTAGGCGACCTGTTCGGCGAGTCCCGAGCCGAGGTCGAACTCGGCCTGATAGCGCTCGACCTTCTCGGTCAGGAGTTCGGGTTCGGGGACATCGCTCGGATCCGGCTCGACCGGCGGCACGTCCGTCTCGGGGTACATCCGCGCCGCGCCGGGTAGCGGCCGCAGGTAGCGAGTGGTCCCGTCGTCGTTCGCGCCGCGAGTCTCCTCGGGGACGCCCTCGAGCGCAGTGCCGGCGCGCTCGGCCGCAGCCTCGATCGCCGACTCGGCGACGTCGGTGTCTGCGGCGACGATGGCGACGGCGTCCTCAGGACCCGCGCCGACGGCATCTCGCAGGTCGGCAACCTCCTCGTCGGTCACGCCGTATGCTGGCAACTCGTCGGTGTGGAAGATGCCACCGGCACCGTGGCGCTTTGCGTGATCCGAGAGCTCCGTTCCCAGGCGACGGTCCGGTGCGATTTCCCGTCCGACGAGCCCGTCGAAGCCGTAGAGCGGCACGGCCGTCACCGATCCGCCCGAGTTCAGTGCGCCGGAAATAACGCCGCTTTCGGTGTCCTCGAAGACGTCGGTTATGTCCTGAACCTCGCCGACGGCGGCCTCGCGCTCGGCGAGTTCGTCCGCGATTTCGACGAGTTCGACCTGCCGAGCGGCCTCGTTACGGACGATGTCGTCGATGTCGTCCAAACTCTGGACGCCCTTGATCTCGACGCGCGCACCCGCCGCGATGGAGACGTTGACGTCCTGGCGGATCGTTCCGAGGCCGCGTTTGACTTTCCCGGTCGAGCGAAGCAGCATGCCGATCCGCTCTGCGGCTTCGAGGGCCTGTTCGGGCGTCGAGATATCCGGGCTCGTGCCGATCTCGACCAGTGGAATCCCGAGCCGGTCGAGGCTGTAGCGCACGCCCGACTCCGTCTCCTCGACGCGCTGGGCGCTTTCTTCCTCGAGCAGGAGGTCCTCGATGCCGACCGTCCCCTCGCTGGTCTCGATCCCGCCGCCGGTCGCAATCAGCGTCGAGCGCTGGAAACCGGTCGTGTTCGAGCCGTCGACGACGAGCTTTCGCATGACGTTGGCCTGATCGACCGGGTTCATGTCCATCAGCTGGGCGATCTCGAGGACGGTCTCCAAAGCCTCCGCGTCGAGTTCGTGGGGCGGCTCGTCGTCCTCCTCGACGAGACAGGTCGTGTCGTAGGCGAGGTACTCGAACTCGCGGTCGACCCTGCTCTCTTCTAAGGCAGCGTCGTCGATCTCGCCCAGTTCGCTCCGGGTGGGGTGGAGGTATCGGGTGAACGTCCGCGTCGCCTCCTCGGGCTCGCGGATCTCGGTCGGACACTGACAGAACAGCTTCGTCGCCGTATCGAGTTGCTGGTGGATCTCCAGCCCGGCGACGAGTCCGAGTTCGTCGTAGTCGTACTCGGTCTCGGTTTCGCTCATTGGCGGCCACTCGGTGGCGGAGGGGTAAAAAACCGTCCAGTTGCGCGTCGCGTTTACTCGCCGATCGTAATCGAGATGCACGCCGCCGTCGGTCATCGAACCCGATACGAGATCCTCTATCGGCTCGTCCACGGCGGGGATATGAGCCCCAAAGAACTCGAGAAAGTGCTCGAAATCGACGACAGCACGCTCCACTACCACCTGAACAAACTCGTGGACGTCGGCCTCGTCGAGAAGCGAAAGCGCACCGACCGAAATCAGGACGGGCTCTCCACCTACTACCGAGCGACTGTGTTCGGAACGGTCACGCTCACGGACGGCGTGGACGAGCTGATCCGCGGGGAGCAGGAGTTCGACGCGATGTACGACAGTTCGACCGACGCGTAATCTCCGGGCGAGCAGTATCGGGCTGGGTGGGAACGCTCAGCGCCGCAGAAATCTAGCTGTCAGTCCGGACTGTGAGCCCGACACCGTCCCGGACTCTGTCTGCGAGCGTTCCGCAGTCGACACCGAACGCAACTCTGAACTGCTCGGCCCGTCCCCGAGCACTGCCGCGATGGCATCGAGAACTGCTTTCGGGTCCGTCTCTCTCCCACGGCGTCGGTACGAGTCGTACCGTTCTCGGGCCGACTCGTCCGCGGCGTTTCGCTCGTCGAGCGAGCGTTGGTCCGCGACGACGAGCGACTCGACCCCGTCGAGCGCCTCGAGGACACTCAGATTCCCCGAACTGATGACGGGGTCGGCGAGGACGGTCACGTCGGCGTTCTCGATCACGTTCGTGACCGCTCGCCGTTCAGCCTGCGACAGCGCGGTAAACGGATCCACTTCGACCGTGTCGACGCCGAGCTGGCGAGCCGCTTCGGCTGCTGTATCCCCGCGAGCGACTGGACCGAGCGAGGCGTTGATTTCCGCCGATTCGAACCGAGCGAGGACGCTCGCGGCGGTCGGTCCGGACCCGAAGACGTGAACGCGGGCAGCGGTCCCGTTTCGTTCTCCGAACTCGTCGTTCGATCCGGGTAACGCCGTCACGGTTTCAGCGCCCGTAATCGGGTTCGTCGTCACCGTCGCGTTCGCGTCGAAGGTTGCGGCGAGGTCGTCGGCCGTCAGCACGTCCGCGGGCGATCCGGCCGCGTGGACGCCGCCGTCGGCGAGCAAGACGAGCCGATCGCAGTACCGCGCGGCGAGGTCGAGGTCGTGGATCGCCGCGACCGCCGTTCGGCCGTCTTCGACCAGTTCGCGGACGAGTTCGAGCGTCTCCACCTGGTGGTTGATGTCGAGACTGGCAGTCGGCTCGTCGAGCACCAGCGCGGGCGTCCCCTGGGCGATCGCCCGCGCGAGGACGACCCGCTGGCGTTGGCCGCCGCTGACCTCGTCGATCGGTCGATCCGCGAGGTCCGTGGTCCGCGTTCGATCCAGGGCGTCCTCGACCGCGACCCGATCCGCCGCATCGGGCGGCGAAAAGCGCGAACGGTGGGGGTGTCTGCCCATCTCGACGACGTCGCGGACGGGAAACGAAAACGAGAGGCTCGTATCCTGCGGGACGACGGCGACGAGTCGGCTCGACTCCCGCGAGGAGACGCCGTGAACGTCGGTTTTGTCGATCTCGACCGCCCCCGAGTCTGGTTCGAGCGCGCCGCTGATCGCGCGCAAGAGCGTCGTCTTTCCGGCCCCGTTCGGGCCGACGAGGCCGACGAACTCGCCGGTCTCGATCGTCAGCGAAACCTCCTCGAGCACCGAGAGGTCGCCGAACGAGAGCGAGACGTCCGTCACGCTGATCGTGGCCGGCTCCGGCTGACTCTCGACCGATTCGCCGTCAGTTCGGTCTCTCGGATCGAAGATCATACTGAATGCACCTCGCGTCGAACGAGCAAAAAGAGGAAAAACGGCGCGCCGAGGGCCGCCGTGACGATTCCGACGGGGACCTCTGCCGGGCCGGCGCGGGCGATCGTATCCGTCGCGACGAGAAACGACGCGCCGGCGAGCGCGCTCGTCGGCAGCAGAATGCGGTGATCGGGGCCGACGAGCAGGCGCATGATGTGGGGAACGACGAGGCCGACGAAGCCGATCACGCCAGCGACGGCGACGCCCGCCGCGGTGACGATGCTCGCCAGCGCGAGCAGGAGTATCTTGGTTCGCTCGACGTCGACGCCGAGGTGGTGGGCGTCCTCCTCACCCAGCAGGAGGACGTTCAACTCGCGGGTGTAGGCACAGAGGATGCCGACGCCGACCAGCGCGAACGGCAGCGCGAAGCCGACGTCGCCCCAGGTGCTGTTGTGGAGATGGCCCATCATCCAGATGACGGCCTGTCGCAGGTCGTCGCCGCTGTGGACGAGCATGTAGGAGATCATCGCGCCGAGAAAGGCCTGGATCGCCACGCCGGCGAGCAGCAACGTTGCGACCGGGGTCCGCCCGCCTTCTGTCGCGATCGCGTAGACGAGAAACGCGGCGCCGAGCGCGCCGACGAACGCCGAGAGGTGCAGGCTGGCGAGGGGAACGAGCGCCGGAAATGCGATGGCGGCGACAGCGCCGGCCGCCGCGCCCGAGGAGACGCCGATGATCGAGGGATCAGCGAGCGGATTCCTGAAAAAGCCCTGCATTACCGTCCCCGCGGCGGCGAGCGCGAAGCCCACGATCGCCGCGAGGACGATCCGCGGGAGCCGTATCGATCCGACGATCGTCTGGTGGGTCTCGGGCACGTCGAACGCGAACACGGGGGCGTACTCGAACCCGGGGACCGGAACGGCCCAACCGAGTCCCGGCACCGTTATCGCCTCCGCGACGACTCGCGTCGGGACGACGACGGCGTTCAGGATCGCCATCGCGACCGTCAGGGGCTCGATCGTGACGGGCCCGAGTGCGGCGCTGACGATCGTCACGGCGCACAACACGATCGCCAGACCGATCGTCCACGAGAGCGTTCGGGCTGGCGATGTCATAGACGCAATCTCGGTTGGAGTAGCCAAATATTTGTTGAAGTGGGTGGTCGTGAACATCGATGCGACCACGACGCACGATCTTGATCGGTGTGATACTCCTCGTCGCGGCGAGCGCACTCGCTCCGGGCGGAGTCGTCACAGCCCAGGACACCACGACTGATGCGCCTCTGAGCCACAGCCCAGGACACATCACGACTGATGCACCGCTGAGTACGAGCGCGAGCACGCAGGCGATCGACGCCAACTGTGAGTACCCGCTCGAGCGGACTGACGCCCGCGGCGAGCAGGTCACAATTGAAGACGAACCCGACGAGGTCGTCGCGCTCTACCCCGGCGACGCGCAACTGGCGTTCGAGATCGGAGCCGAAGACCGCGTCGTCGGGATGCCGATCGGCCCCTTCACCGACTCGCTCGACGCCGGCGACCGAACCGACATCACCGAGGACGACGGCGTGACGCCCGTCGCCGAGGAAATCGTCGCACTCGATCCCGACGTGGTCATCGCGGCGAACATCGCGGACGAGGACCTTGTTTCCCAGCTCGAGGACGCCGGAATCACGGTCTACGTCCACGAAACGGCAACCTCGATCGATGACGTCCGCGAAAACGTCGAAGCGACGGGCGAACTTACCGGCGAGTGCGACGGGGCCGAGGACGCCGTCGCGTGGATGGACGAACGGCTCGACGTCGTCGAGACGGCTCTCGAAGACGCGGATGAACCGCTCGCGTACTACGTCAGCGACGACGAGGGAACCACGCCCGGCACCGAGACGTTCCAGCACGAAATCCTGACGGCTGCCGGACTCGAGAACGTCGCCGAGCGGGCCGGAATCGAGGGCTGGCAGGAGATCAGCGCCGAGGTCGTCGTCGCGGAGGATCCCGACTGGATCGTCTACCCGGACTGGACCGACGAGCCGCCGGTCGCCGAGAGCATCGAGGAGACGACCGCGATGCAGGAGGACAACGTCGTCGCGGTCGACGACAACGCGGTGAGCCAGCCCGCGCCGGGCATCGTCCACGTCGTCGAGCACCTCGTCGAAACGGTCCACCCCGACGTCTACGACGAGATCGAGGACGACCTCGAAGCGGTCGACGAGGAACACGGCGTCGACGGCGGCGTCGGTGCAGACGCGTCCGACGATGACGACGGCGAGTCGGACTCGACCGACGAGGCCGGAGCGGACGACGACGGGGCTGGCGATGACGGTGCGTTCGCGATCCCCGGATTCGGCGTCGTCGGTGCGATCGTCGCACTCCTCGTCGTGGCCGCGACCCGCCGCGTTCGATGAGTCGCACTCGACAGCGATCGATCATCTCGTTTTGAAAAGGGTTTACTCGTCGGCCTTCGCAGGTGGACGCATGGTCGAGAACGTTATCTGGCCCGCCTATCTGGATTCGGCGCTGTCCCGGGCCGACGGTCGACGAGTATCGGAGGATCTGGCGGTCGACGAACCGACGGTCGACGAGATCGCGAAGGCGGTCCAGCAGATCGGGTACGACGCCACGATCGAGCGGGACAAGGCCTACTCGCGCGAGCCGTGGGCCGACCGCGGCCGCGTCGTCGTCCGCGGAGCCGACGACTCGACGAAAAACGACCTCGTCCAAGCCGTCGCGGCGTACGTCGCGGCGATGCGTGAGTGATGCGCCGGGTTGGCTCGGTCGTCCGAACGGCCCAGGGGCTCGCCGTGCTTCGGGCGGACGAGAGCGACGACGACCATAGTGGCGACAAACGCAGCCAGCACCAGGACGAGATCGGCACGATCGTCCTCGACGACTCGCTCGAGGAGGTCGGTCGCGTGGTCGACGTCTTCGGACCCGTCTCCCGGCCGTACCTCGCGGTGACGCCGGACGACGACGTTCACCTGCCGTCGCTCGTCAGTTCGACGCTGTACGCTCGGTAACGATCCTCGGTGACAATCCCCGGTAACGATCTGCGCTCTCGCACGCCGCCATTCGCGGTGACGCGAGACGCGCAAAGAAGAAAACACCCATACGAACGCGGTTCGAACCGCGGGCTATGAACGAGCGGACGCGACTCCTCATGGCGGTCGGGATAACGGTAGCGCTCTTTCTCGGCGTCCAATTTGGATCACTGGCGCTGATCGAGCCGTTCCACGAATCCGAACGCCAGGCTGTCGAGAACCCCGACGATCCGACCAATAGCGCAATCTACGTCGGGATTATCCTCGTCGCAACCGCGTTCATGCTCGCGGCGTTCAAGTACGACCTCCAGTGGGTCATCCGCGCACTCATCGTCGGCGTCAGCGTGATGCTCGCGTGGTTCGTCTTCACCGAGTTCATCCCGCCGGTCGCGACCGCCGGCCCGGTCAACCTGCCCGCCGCGCTCGCCGCTGCCGGCGTCGGGGCTGCCCTTCTCCTGTATCCGGAGTGGTACGTCATCGACGCGTCCGGGGTATTGATCGGCGCTGGCGCCGCGGCCCTCTTCGGCATCAGCTTCGGGCTCTTGCCGGCGATACTGTTGCTCTCGGCGCTTGCGATCTACGACGCGATTAGCGTCTACGGCACCGAGCACATGCTCGACCTCGCCGAGGGGGTCATGGATCTCAAGATTCCCGTCATCCTGATCGCACCCACGTCGCTTTCGTACACCTACCTCGCGGCCGGCAGCACCGACGACGCACTCGACGACGAAAGCGACGGCGGGGCCTCCGAAGCGACTGACGGTGGAGATGCCGACGCGGAACCAGCCGAGGATCCACTCGATCGCGACGCGCTCTACATCGGCCTCGGCGACGCCGTCATCCCGACCATCCTCGTCGTCAGCGCCGCGTTCTTCCTCGATGCCGGCGAGATCGACGTCCCAGGACTCGCACTCAACGTGCCGGCGCTCGGCGCGCTCGTCGGAACGCTTGTAGGGCTGCTCGTATTGCTGTACATGGTGATCAAAGGCCGCGCGCACGCGGGGCTACCGCTGCTCAACGGCGGGGCGATCGGCGGCTACCTCCTCGGCGCGGTCGCAAGCGGCGTTTCGATCGTCACTGCGCTCGGCTTCTGAAACGGCGACAGTAACGCATCCGAATCGTTTTCTCTTTCGGCGCTAACGGGCGGCATATGCCTGACGCATCGTCCGACGAGACGACGGCCGGCACGATGGTTCTGGCCGTCGATCTGTCGGCAGTAACGCGATTCAAGAATCCGCAGACGGTCTTCGCCGAGGCCCGCGAGTGGAGTCGCTTCGTCGGCGTCGTCGCCGAGGCACCTGACGACGCCCGTTCGTACGTGGATCGTCACGGGATTCAGCAGGACTTCGAACTCGGCGCGTACGACAGGCGAACGGTCCTTTCGGGGCTAGCCGACGATATCGACGCTGACCGGTACGTCTATGTCGGCGTGACCGATGCCGATCGGCGCCTCGCCGACGCGGTCGGCTGGGAGTTCGTCGAGTACCGCGAGGTAGCCGATAAAGCGGGATGGGCGTACGGCACGACAGAGACGAGCGATGAGTCCGATCTCTCTTCGACCGACGACGAGCGAGAACGGACTGGCGACACCGAAAGCGAAGCCACCGGCGTGCTCGGCCGGATCCGCAATCGGCTGTTCGCGTAATCGGCGCACGCCGACGGTACCCGGCGTGTTAGCGGTTCGGGCGAGCTACGACGCGGCCGGGAGGGTGAACGAAAACGTCGCACCGTCGCCCGGTTCGGACTCGACCCAGATCTCGCCGTCGTGGCGTTCGACGATCCGCCGACAGAGCGCCAGGCCGATCCCAGTCCCGACGCACTCCTCGTGGCTGTGGAGTCGCTGAAACACTTCGAACACGCGGTCTTGATCCGTCGGATCGATGCCGATTCCGTCGTCGCGAACCGAGATGGTCCACATCGGTCCGGTTCGTTCGGCGGAGACGTGGATCTCCGGCGATCCCTCGCCGCTGTACTCGATCGCGTTCGAGAGCAGGTTCTGAAACACCTGTCGGAGTTGGCCGGCGTCGCCCTCGACGCGGGGGAGGTCGTCTACCGTAATCTCGGCGTCGCTCTCCTCGATCTGTAATCTAATATCCACGAGAACGCAGTCGATGACGCCGTTCAGATCGACCGCGTCGAACGGGTCACCGCGCGTTTCGACGCGGGAGTACTCGAGCAGCCCGTCGATCATTTCGCGCATCCGCTCGGCCCCGTCGACGGCGTAGTCGATGAACTCCTGGCCGTCGTCGTCGAGTTCGTCGCCGTAGCGGCGCTCGATCAGCCGAAGATAGCTCGTGATCATTCGAAGCGGCTCCTGGAGATCGTGAGAAGCGACGTACGCAAACTGTTCTAACCGCTCGTTCGACTCCTCGAGTCGGCGTCGGTACTCCCTGCGTTCGGTGACGTCCGTCTGCGTAATGACGCCTCGACTGACCGCACCGCACTCGTTCCGAACCGGCATTCCGTGGACCATGACGACCCGCTGTTCGCCGCACTCGTCTTCGATCTCGAAGACGTCCGGGTTCGAAACGACGTCACCGTCGAGGACGCGGGCCATCGTCCACTCTCCGGGATCGACCGGCTCGCCCGTCTCGGCCCAGCGCCACTCGTAGCCGTCGGTGCCGACCACGTCAGTAACGCGATCTACGTCCCCGCTCCAGACTGTTCTGGCGGTGTCGTTCGCTTTGACGAGCTGGCCGTCCGCGTCGGCGACCAGAACGCCGATCGGGAGCACCTCGAACAACGTCTCGAGCTGGTTTCTGTGCGCTTCGAGGCGCTTTTCGGTTCGCTTTCGCTCCGTGATATCGATGAGCGCACCGCGGAACCTGAGCGGCTCTCCTGTCTCGTCACACTCGACGGTACCGCGGGCGACGATCCACCGAATCTCGTCGTCGGCGTTTCGAACGCGATACTCGGCCTCGTACTCGCCACAGCTTTCGAGTGCCTCCTCGACCCGCCGTTCGACTCGCTCGCGATCCTCCTCGTGGATCGACGACAGGAATTGATCGTGAGAGACACCCGAACGAGCCGCTTCGGGCTCGATTCCGACCTGTCGTGCAAACGAGTGGGTCACCCACCGATCCTCTGGAATTTGCCACTCCCACGTGCCGACCGCGCCGGCTTCGGTCGCTGCCTCGAGCTGTGATTTTGCGTCCCGTAGATACTGTTCCTGCCTCTTTCGCTTGGTGATCTCCTGCGCCACCATCACCCCTGTCGTGATCGATCCATCCTCGCCCGGAACGGGTGCCGTATGAACCTGCCAGTGTCGGTCGGCGTCCTCGAACTCGACCGACGCTGTCTCGCCATCGAGCGCGGATCGACAAACCGGTTCGAGCGTAGCGGCGATGTCCTCGTCACAGACGTCCCGGATCGACCGTCCGTCGAGGTCGTCCGCCTCGATCGGAAACCGATCGAACCCCCGACCCGCAGGGAGTCGACACGTCAGATCGGCGTCGAACAGCGTCACGATTCCGTTTGGAAACGATTCGACGAGCGACCGATACTGCGTCTCGGTTTCGGTTTCGGTCGTGGAACGTCCCTGATCCGGTGTGTCTCCGACGACCCCCTCGAGCACGGTTGCGACGTTTCGCACGAAGGTAGCGTCTGCCTGCGTGAACGTTCGCGGCGTGGTCGCGTACGCCCCCAGTACGCCCCACGTTCGCTCGCTCGCACCGATACTGATGCAGAGACCGTTTTCAATCCCGTGACTGGCCAGCAATCCGTCGCCGGATCTATGGGTTCCGTCGTAATGCTCATCGAAGAAAACAACGCCGTCGGCGTGCAGTGCCTCGTCTATCTGTTCGTTCTGTTCGAGCGAGATCGTCGATCCGATGACGTCATCACCCCAACCGGAACCGTGACTGAGAACGACCTCGTCGCTACCGGAACACCCCTCGAATAAGCCCGTGTACTCGGTTTCGAGCGCCTCTGTGACGATCTCCGAAGCGTCCTGCAGTACGCGCTCGAACTCGTCGGCGGCGAGTGCTCGTCGCCCGAGTTCGGCAATCGACGCTTGCCGTTGCAGTCGTTGCTGCCGGTCCGCGTTCACCTCGGGAGCGGGGACCATTCTGCTATTGTTAGCGCGGATATGTGTGTAAACCTTTCCATCTTCCATTACATTTAGATGAACGTCTGGCTCGCTGGAACGAACGTGTTCGGAAAATCGATCAGACCGCCGGATATACCGTTCGCTGAGAAATCGATCGGGGTTCTTACTCCGTCGACGGCAGCCGATACGTCGACCCGTCGTCCGTATCCTGGATCTCGATACCGAGTGCGGCGAGTTCGTCGCGCAACTCGTCGGCTCGCTCGTAGTTCCCGGCCTCGCGTTCCTGCTCGCGCACGTCGAGGACGAGTTCGACGACATCGCCCGCGAGATCGGCCGTTCCGGTCGTCTCCCCGACGAAGGAAAGCCCGAGCACGTCGCCGAGTTCCTCGAGCGTCTTGACCGCCCGTCGGAGTCCGCGGTAGTCGTCGGCCTCGTCGGCGTCGACGTGGGAGTTCACCGCCGTCGCGATCGACAACAGCGCCGACTGTGCCTCGCGCGTGTTGAAATCGTCGTTCATCGCCGCGGCGAACGAGTCGCGAGCGTCGGAAACTGCCGCCCGCAGCGACTCGTCCTCGATCTTCGTCCGAGCGCCGGGCGAGTCGAGCGCCTCGACGGCCGCCTCGTAGGCGCGTTCGAGTCGGTCCCAGCGCTCCTCGGCCTCGTCGATCGTCTCGTCGGAGTAGAGCTGTTTGCTGTTGTACGAACCCGCGGTGAGGAACGTTCGCAGCACGTTCGTTCCCCACTGCTCGACGGCCTCGTCGACGGTGACGAAGTTGCCCAGACTCGAGGACATCTTCTCGTCGTCCATCTGGAACAGTTCACAGTGCAGCCAGTAGTTCGCGAACCGCTCGCCCGTCGCCGCCTCGGACTGGGCGATCTCGTTTTCGTGGTGGGGAAAGACCAGATCCCGTCCGCCGACGTGGATATCGAGCGTCTCCCCGAGGTGGGTCATGCTCATCGCCGAGCACTCGATGTGCCAGCCGGGTCGGCCCTCCCCCCAGGGGGAGTCCCAGGTCTGGGCCGTCCCGCAAGCGTGTTCGACGTCGCCAGCGCCCTCGTGGCGGTGCTCCTCGATCGCACCCGCGTCGACGCTGCCGGCTTTCCAGAGCGCGAAGTCGGCCGGGTTGCGCTTTTCCGTGCGTTCATCCGGGTCGCCCTGCGATTCGATCTCCTCGAGTTCCTGGTTCGAGAGTTTGCCGTACTCCTCGAAGGCGGCCACGTCGAAGTAGACCGAGCCGTTGGACTCGTAGGCGTAGCCCTTCTCGACTAAGGTCTCGACGAGGTCGATGATCTCGGGGACGTGCTCGGAGACGCGCGGATACACCTCCGCCCGCAGGAGGTTGAGCGAGCGCATGTCGGAGAGGGTGCGCTCGATGTACGTTTCGGCGACGCTCTGTTCATCCTCGCCGAGGTCGTCCTCGCCGACGCGGGCGACGATCTTCTCGTTGATATCGGTAAAGTTCTCCACGTGGCGGACGTCGTAGCCGAGATACTCGAGCCAGCGGTGCATGACGTCGACGTGGACCCACGATCTGGCGTGGCCCAGGTGGGGCGGGTCCGAGACCGTCAGGCCACAGTAGTAAAGTAGAACGTTTTCGGGGTCCTGTGGCTCGAACGGCTCCGTCTCGCCCGTCAACGTGTTCGTCACGTGTAGGGTCATTACCACTGTCTATCCCCGGACGCCAGTTAAACGCTGTTATAGCCGGCTTTACTCACCATACTGGTGCGATTCGGACGGCTATATCCACGGTATCAGTCTATCAGTACTGGTATGGACTGACTCAGTCCGGCACCGTTCCATCGTGGTCGCCACGCCACGATCTCGACGGCCACTTACTGTCGACGAGGAACCCGCCCGAGCGCGCGCTCGACCGCCCGAAGCGCGTTCGCGCCGTCGAGTCGATCGACGACGATAACCATCGTACTGTCTGCGACGCCCGCCGTGGTCGGTTCGATTCCCGCGACTGAAAGCGTCCGAATCGTCGCTGCAAGCGCCGTCGCGTCGACCGCACCTGTTGCGATGATCGCAGTCTGCTCGCCGGATCCGGCTCCCAACTCGGTACCGCCGACCGAAAGAATCGGAGGCGCGTCATCGTCCGATACCGGCCCGATTCCGCTTTCCATTCTGACCCGGACGTCTCGAGACTCGGTCTCGTAGTCCGACAACTCCTCCGCGTAGCGTCGCAGCGCCGTCGCGACCGCGTCGGTCTCGCCGTCGACGTCGAGAAAGCGAGCGGCCGCGGTGTAGTTGACGACGCCCGCTCGCAGCGCCGCGACGAGAAACGGCTGGTCTCTCGCGGCGCGGCGCGTTTCGGCAGCCAGTGACATGTACGTGCCACTAACTCGAACGGATATAAACGCGCTGACCCCGGCGGCGAGACCGGCGCGGGCGAAATCACTGCTCAGTTCCGTTCAGTTTCGGCTCGAACAGGTCCTCGATATCGCACTCGAAGTGTGCGGCCAGTTTGAACGCGAGTTCGAGCGAGGGGTCGTATCGCTCCCGTTCGATAGCGTTGATCGTCTGCCGCGAGACGTCGACGGCGGCCGCGAGATCCGCTTGACTGAGGCCTGCGTCCTCGCGGTACTGCCGAAGCTCGTTTTTCATGAGTATTTGCGACTGATGTAGCCGTAGACTAGTAAGTACCCGATCACCAGGAAGAGATACCCCCAGATAGCGCCCTGAACGGCGGCCGGGATCGTCAGCGTTTCAGTCGCTTCGAGAACGACCTGGGCCGGAATGCCGATGATCGTGACGACCATCACGGCATTCATCACCATCCCGCCAGCGTCGTTTTCGATCTGTTGTTCGCGCTCGTCGAACAGCGTGACCGAAGTCAACTGCCAGACGAGGAGATGCCCGGCGAACCCGAGGTAGTAGACCCCGAGTCCCGCCAGTAGGACGATATCCTCCTGGTAGAGGAACAGCCAGATTCCAGTCGCAGCGAAAAAGCCTACTACTCCGGCGCCGACCGACCGCCCCATCAACTGCCGGTAGTGCTTTTTCCGTTCCGTTTTCCGTCTTCCCGCAGTGCTCGTTTCGGTCATGGTCTTGTCAAGGACGCTTTCCGGAAAGTGCCCTTTACAGTAAAGCGTACTTTACACACCTGCTTAAATCTGTCTCTCAGAAATCACGACGGTCACGCTCCGTGACCACGGCGTAATCTCGCTCTCGTTCCTCGAAGATCAACGTCAAGCGACGGCACCTCGTCCGCGACCCAACCGCGGTGCTTTTGCCCCGAGCGTCCCACCGATTCGGTATGAACCTCACAGACATCGAAGCGCTCATCGAATCCGAAATCGAGGACGCCGACGCAACCGTGACGCACGCGCGAGATAAGCACGACGACGATCACCTCGCGGCGACGGTCGTTTCGCCCGCGTTCGAGGGCCTCCCGCTCGTCCAGCAACACCAGCAGGTCTACGACGCGCTCGACGACCACATGACGACCGACATCCACGCCCTCGAGCTCTCGACGTACACACCCGAAGAGTACGAAGACGCGGCGTGATATGAGACGTACCGTTCGAGACCGGCGGAAAACGTCCGGAGCCGCCGACCTGGTTCGGACCGTCTCACAAACGGAGGGGAACCGCAGGTTTATCCTTCACTGCTGATAGGATATCCGTATGGAATCGCTTCATCCTCGAATTCGACTCCTCTGGATCGCACAGTGGGCGATCGCGGTGCTCGTCGTCGGTGTCGCCCTGGCGGCCGTCGACCAGTGGGTCGTCACCCTTCCGATGAGCCTTCAGGGCGGCGTGATCGCGTTCGGCCTCCTCCTCAGTATCCTCTATGCGATCCGTCTCTACCAGGTCTGGCAGTTCGAACTCCAGCCCGACGCGCTGTACCTCGAACGCGGCGTGATCACGTTCGTCGAAACGGCGGTTCCGTTCGTTCGCGTCCAGCACGTCGACACGCAGTTCGGCCCCATCGAACGCGCGCTCGGCCTCTCGAGCGTCGTCGTCTACACGGCCGGCTCGAGAAACGCCGACGTTCGAATCCCCGGCCTGCCGCCGAATCGTGCGCGCGAGTTACAGGATACGCTCCGCGAGCTTGCGGTCGAAAGCGAGGCCGACGACGCCGTCTGATATGAATCGACTTCACCCATTCACCGCGGCGACGGCTGCCCTCCAGAACGCGGTCAGTGGTCTCTTTATTCCGTTTTTCCTCGTAATCTTTCTCTCCGGTATCTTCGAATTCGTCGACGGCTCGTGGGCGTTCGTGGCGGGGCCGCTCGGATTCGTTCTCGGAATCGCCTACGGCCTCGCGTACTACTACCGATTCGAGTACGCTATCACGTCGGAGACGTTCGACGTCCAGTCCGGCGTCTTCTCGCGACGCTCACGGGAGATTCCGTACGGACGGATCCAGAACGTCGACATCGCACGCAGTGTCTTCCAGCGCCTCCTCGGGCTCGCGGTCGTCTCGATCGAAACCGCCGGCGGCGGCGACACCGAGGCGACGCTTCGGTTCGTCAGCGAGGACGAGGCGAACCGGCTCCAAGACCAGATCCGGCGACGAACTGCCGAGGTCAAAAGCCGACAGCGCGAGCGCCGCTCGACTGAATCGGCCGATCAACCGAACGCTGTCGATCAATCTGATACCGTCGACGAATCGGCCCTCGATGAGCACGACCAGATCGGTCCACAGCCCGCCGACCCGACAGCACCGGACGAACCCGTATCTGCGTCCCGTGCTACTTCGAACAGAGACGAATCTGCCCTCCAGTCTGAGCCGACTCCGGACGAGCACGACCGCCCGCTCCGCCAGCGACTGTTCGATCTCAACTCGAAAGAGCTGCTGCTGTACTCGTTTACGTCGTTTCGACCCGCCGCCGTCGCTGCGGTGCTTTTCGTCTTCTTCCTCGCGACGGATCTCGTTCTCGAGTACTTCCTCACGGTCGCAGAACCCGTCGGCGGTCCGGCGGATCTCGACACGGGGACGACCGGCAGCTACGGTATTTTGACGGCGGTTTCGCTCATCAACGGTATCGTCATTACGTACCTTCTCAGCGTCGCCTACACGTTTGCGACCTACTACGACTTCCGGCTCGGACGGGTCGACGAGGATTTCGTCTACGAGCGCGGCCTGCTCCAGCGCTACAGCGGCTCGATACCCGTCGAGAAGGTCCAGTCGGTGACCGTCACCGACAACCCTGCCCAGCGATTGATCGGTTATGCCGGCCTTTGGGTCGAGACCGCTGGCTACGGACCCGATAGCAGCGCTGGCAGTCAGTCCGCCGTGCCGCTTGCCGAGCGCGGACGCGTCTACACGTTCACCGAAAACCTCACAGGTTCGTCGCCGCCGTCGTTCCGTAGTCCGCCGCCGATCGCCCGCCGCCGATATCTCGCTCGATACTCGATCATCGCGACGGTGATCGTCGCGCTCGCGTTCGTCGTCACTTGGTTCACTGGACTCGAGCACTGGTATCTCGCCGCAATCGTCTTTGCAGCGGTCCCCCCAGCAGCCCACCTGCGGTACGTCAATCTGGGCTATTTCGTCGGCGACGACCACATCGTCATCAGACGCGGCTTCTGGCGGCGGCGCACGACCGTGATACCGTACTACCGGATCCAGACGGTCTCAACGCGTCGATCGATCTTCCAGCGCCGTCTCGGACTCGCGTCGCTCGTCGTCGACACCGCGAGCTCCCGAACCTTCTTCTGGGCGACGCCGACCATCTACGACGTCGACCTCGAAGACGCCCGCGATGCACATTCGGCGAGTCGAACGCACCTCCAGTCTGCATTACGCGAACGCGCGGCGGCGAACGACCTCGGACTGTCGGTCGATTTCACCTGAGTTCTGCTGTTTCGGTGGGTTTTACCCGACCCGCCGCGACGGTTCGCGTATGGCCGACGAAGACTACCGAATCGAGGAGGACAGCCTCGGCGAGATGCAGGTACCCGAAGACGCCTACTGGGGTGCACAAACCCAGCGAGCGATTCAGAACTTCCCGATCTCGGGAATCTCGTTCAGCCGCCGGTTCGTCCGCGGACTCGGCGTCGTCAAGAAGGCCGCCGCCCAGGCCAATCGCGACCTCGGACTCGTCGAGGACGACGTCGCCGACGCGATCATCGAGGCCGCAGACGAGGTTATCGCCGGCGAGCACGACGACCAGTTCCCCGTCGACGTCTTTCAGACCGGGTCCGGCACCTCGTCGAACATGAACGCAAACGAGGTAATCGCCAACCGCGCCGCCGAGATCATGGGCGCGGAAATCGGCGACCGCGTCGTCCACCCCAACGACCACGTCAACTACGGCCAGTCGAGCAACGACGTCATCCCGACCGCGATGCACGTCGCCTCGCTCGAGGCCGTCGAAAAAGACGTCATTCCAGCACTCGATACGCTTCGTGAAGCGCTCGAGGCGAAAGAAGAGGAGTTCGACGACGTCGTCAAAACCGGTCGGACGCACCTGCAGGATGCGACGCCCGTAACCCTGGGACAGGAGTTCGGCGGCTACCGCACGCAGGTCGAAAAAGGCCTCTCGCGCGTGGATAAGGTTCGCGAGCACCTCGCCGAACTCGCGCTGGGCGGGACTGCGACCGGCACGGGTCTAAACACCCACGAGGAGTTCCCCGGCCGCGCTGCCGAGTACATCACCAAAGAGACCGGCGTCCAGTTCCGCGAGGCCGACAACCACTTCGAGGCACAGGCTGCCCACGACGCAATGTCCGAAGCCCACGGCGCGCTGCGCGTGGTTGCGGGCTCGCTGAACAAGATCGCCAACGACCTCCGACTGCTCGCCTCCGGCCCGCGAAACGGCCTCGGCGAGATCGAACAGCCCGAGAATCAGCCCGGCTCGTCGATCATGCCCGGCAAGATCAACCCCGTCGTCGCCGAAGCCGTCAACCAGGTCCACAAGCAGGTCGTCGGCAACGACGCCGCCGTTTCAGCGGGAGCAGCGGAGGGTCAGATCGACCTCAACCTCTACAAACCCGTCCTCGCACACAACTTCCTCGAGTCCGCTGAACTCATCTCGAACTCGAGTCAGGTCTTCGCCGAGCGCTTCGTCGACCCGCTCGAGGCCAACGAGGAGTTCTGTGCGAATCAGGTCGAACAGTCGATGGCAATGGCGACATCGCTGAACGTCCACATCGGCTACGACAAGGCCAGCGAAGTCGCCAAAACGGCGCTCAAAGAGGACAAAACGGTTCGTGAAGTCGTCCTCGAGAAGGGCTACCTCGACGAAGACGAAGCCGACGAAGTGCTTGACCCACGGAAGATGGCCCAGCGCGGCATTCTGGGACAGGACAACTAATCACCGCTCGTCCGCTTACGCACGGAGTGCTCGTGCGGGCTAAGACCAACTCCTATCGAACAAAAATCACTTTTCTGATCGCAACAAACTGCGGGCGAGTAGCGGACCACTACGGATACACATACTAAGACGATAACAATTCAAAACTGACAACCATAGTTGCCTGATTATGTTTCTTCCCGAACTGCCGTCGCTAAATCGGCACAGTGAACCCAAATCACCGGCGAATCGTGCGGAATAAAAGAACCCAAGCAGTTTTGGGGAATGCTCGCGTCAGATGAAATATGCACACCTGTCGCAACTGCAACCAGTCGTTCCAGACCGAACTTGCACTCGAATTACACCGGGATACATGTCAGAAAGGACAGCTCTTTTGCCAGGAATGTGGCGACCGATTCGTAGAGGGCGAGGCGACCCAGGATGGGTGGCACTACGAATGTCCGAACGACGAGTGTGATGGCAACGGACTCCAAGAGGACCTGTACCACGTCGACGACGTTCGGACGGCGACGCACTGATCGACTGTTGTAGTCCTTCTCGAGGCTGTTGCGATGGGTGTGTCGTGGCCCGTAAGGAGCCACGTGGTGTGTACGCAGGCGACAGTGGCGTTCGCTGACTACCGTGACTATCTTTCTTCAAGGAGAGAATTCCGTCGTTTACGACGTCCTCAGAACGCTTCGCGTTCTGATGGGCATCGCAAACCTTCGGTTTGCTCAACGGGCGTGAACCCGACAATACCTCTACAAACCTCGTTCAGCAGCAATACGGTTATTTAACTGACAGCGTATCGTAGCATGACATACATCGAGGCGGTCACACCGCCCACTCAAATGCACAATATCGAGACTCCGAGAACCAGGACGTTCGAGACACCTTCTCGAACCGCTGTGGTGTCTCGGCCAACAAGATAACTCCGAGTCCTCTACTGGGATAGGAGTAACGGCGGTGTGGCCCCGTCATGCCGACGGGTCCTAAACCAGCAAATATCCCAAACCAGCGGTGCGGTGCCGTGGGAAGTCGTTCGACAGA